>JAGRIH010000058.1 GCA_020443345.1 Halioglobus sp. | reverse complement strand
AGACCATCAACAAGCTCAACCGCATTTCGCGCCAGATGCTGCAGGAGATGGGGCGTGAACCCACCCCGGAAGAACTCGGCGAGCGCATGGACATGCCCGAGGACAAGGTGCGCAAGGTACTCAAGATCGCCAAGGAACCCATCTCCATGGAGACGCCCATCGGCGACGACGAAGATTCGCACCTGGGCGACTTTATCGAGGACAATACCATCCACTCCCCCGTGGATGCCGCCACCGGACAGGGTCTGCAGGAAGCCACCAAGGAAGTCCTGGCCGGCCTCACCGCGCGCGAGGCCAAGGTGCTGCGCATGCGTTTCGGCATCGACATGAACACCGACCACACGCTGGAGGAAGTGGGCAAGCAGTTCGACGTCACCCGCGAGCGCATCCGCCAGATAGAAGCCAAGGCGCTGCGCAAACTGCGCCACCCAACCCGCTCGGACTACCTGCGCAGCTTTCTGGACGAGTAACGACCAGCCGGTGGTCAAGGGTAATTACACCGCTGATTGTCACACGAGCCGACGGGCCGCTAGCACAGACGAGGAAAAAACCGCATGGACCTGCTCGAGATCACCGAAAAGCACCGGTTGCGGCGCGAAGAGGCCGCCAGATTATTGCATGAGATTGCCGACTCACTGGCGCGCCACAACGGGCTGGACCTGCAGCGCGAGGGGAAGAAAATCCGCGTCAATGTGCCCGACCGTGTCGCCCTCGAGGTGGAGGTCGAGATCGACAGCGACGAGTCCAGCATCGAGATTGAAATCACCTGGTAGGTCAGCCGCGCAGAAGCCGGGCGCGGATCGCGAACCGCCACGGGGAGGGCAAACTGGCCGCAGGCACTGGGCACGCGAGCAGATGTTCCGATATAATCCCGCCTTCGCGTCGCAGCCGCGGTACGTAGGGCCCATAGCTCAGTTGGTCAGAGCATCCGACTCATAATCGGCAGGTCGAAGGTTCAAGTCCTTCTGGGCCCACCATTTGCTACAAAATCAGACGCTTATAAACGCCTGCATCGGCCACACAATCCATACCCACACGACACAGGAGGGACTGAATGCTCAGTATCAACAAACTGGAAAAAGTGATTGAACTCGAAGACAAACTCAGGGCGCAATACCAGGCCCAGCTCGACGCCAAGTCGGCCCAGATTGAGAGCCACATCAAGGACAGGGAAGCGCAGCAGGCAGCTATTGAGGCGCGGCAGGCGACCATCGACAAGCAACTGGAAACCATCACCGAACTGTCCGGCAAAGCCTCCGTCAGCCAGCGCACGGAACAATTGAACCGCGAGCTGACCAACCGCGCCGAGAAACTGCAGGACGAGCTGACGGAACTGAAGAAAAGGGTAAAAACCCTGCAAAAGGACCTCGCGGCGGAGCGCGAGGAGAACAAGGCGCTGAAACAGTTTGATCCGGCCAGAATGAAAAAAAACCTGGATGCCAACAAGAAGAAGCTGGCCGAGGAAATCCGGGCAAACGACGCGCTGCAAAAATCACAGGCCAGATACCGGGCCGAAAACGCGAAACTGCAGGACAGGGTAAAAGAGCTGGAGGCCACGCTGGAAGAACTGGAGCCCAGCGAGGCAGGGGAGGACGTTGCCGCCTGAGGGCGATCGCGCCGGGCAGTCGCCCTGGCGGTGCCCTCAATCCGCGAGCCGGGCGCGCAGCGCTTTCTTGTCGATCTTGCCGACGGACGTCAGCGGGATCTGTTCGATAAACCGTAGGACCTTGGGCACCTTGTAGGGCGCCATGTTTTGCCTGCAGAAGGCGAGGATTTCTTTCTCCACACCGGCCGGGTCGCGCTTCGCGGCCGCGGGCGTCAGCTCCACGTAGAGGTTCACCACGTCGTTACCCGGTCGCGCCGCGTCTGCCGTGCCGATCACCGCCGAACTGGCTACGCAGTCCAGCGCCTGCAGTTTGTCCTCCACTTCCACAGAAAACACCTTGTAGCCGCCGACGACAAGCATATCCTTGGCGCGGTCACAGACATAGACATAGCCCTCCTCGTCCATGTAGCCGATATCGCCCGTGTACATCCAGGTTCTGCCGCGCCACTGGCGCAGGGCCCTGGCGGATTCCGCGGGGAGGTTGAGGTAGCCCTTCATCACCTGGGGACCACTGCTGATGATTTCTCCGGCCTCGCCCGGCGGCATCTCCCGCGTGCCGGTTTCCACGTCCACGATCCGGATGTCGGCGCCGGGCACGGGAATGCCAACGGCAGCGGCGCGGGCGCGCATCGGGGGGTTGCTGACATGTACCGGACCGGTCTCTGTCATGCCGAACACATCGGTCAGTTTGTTCGCGCCGAACACAGACTCGATCTTCCTGCGCTCCTGTGCCGCCAGGGGAGCCGCACCGCAGGTGGCGGTCCGCAACTGACTGAAATCCACGTCGGCAATTTCCGGGCAGGCCAGCAATAGCTGGTAAAGCGACGGCACCGCGGCGAGTCGTGTCGGCGGGTACCGCTGCATCTGCCGGCAAAAGTGCGCCACGTCACGCGGGTCCGGGATGAGGAAAAACCTGCCGCCATAACGCAGGCTGATCAGAACGAAAGCCAGGCCGGCGGCGTGAAACAGGGGAAACGCCGTCGCGACGAATTCGCCATAGGTGGTCCAGGGCGCGCACGCCGAGGTCTGAAGCCCGTTGTACATCAGGTTGCGGATGGTGAGCTCCGCCCCCTTGGGCGAGCCGGTAGTGCCGCCGGTATACTGCACCATCATGGTGTCGTGGGGGTCCGTGTCCCGCTGGAAATACCGCGGCGATGCGCTCTCGAGCAGGTCGAGATAGCGGTGGACTTGTACACCTGAGATATCGCAATCAACGCCCAGGCTCGGCGCGAGGTGATCGGCCGCGCTGGTGACGATGACATGGCGCAGGCAAGCCGGCTGCTCCTCGATACGGGTAAGCACAGATACGGCCAGGTTGTCCAGGCTCAACAGCACGCCGATACCCGCATCGGCTATTTGATAGGCAACCTCACCCGGGCTCAGCAGCGGCGACACCCCCGACCCCGCGCAACCGATTTTGCAGCAGGCCACCAGAGCGACCACATACTGGGGCACGTTGGGCAGGTGTATGCCCACCACGTCGCCCCTGCCGACATCCAGGGAGAGCAGGCTGTTGGCGCAGCGATTGGCCAACTCGTTGAGCTCCCGGTAGCTGATCTCGCGATCGAGGTACTGCAGGGCAACCGCGTCGGGGCGGTTCGCGGCGTGCTCCTCGATGAAATAACCCAGCGGGCGGTCGTCCAGCGGTGGCACAGCGACACCGAGTTCGTCGTAGATCGGCTGCCAGGGCAGCTCCGTCAGTGCAGCCATCGCAAACTCCCACGGTGGTTGATCGAAGTCCCATTCAATCGTAACACTCCCGCTGGCCCAAGTGCAGCCAGTGGCCTACACTATCCCCAATCCATCTAGCGCGACAAACGAGCGCGACACACTATCCAACACAAGGGGAGAGTACCCATGTTCAGTCACATCATGCTCGGCGCCGACGACGTGCAGCAGGCCAGGGAATTCTACGACGCGACCCTCGGCGCCTTGGGGCACCAACCGGGCACCATGGATGACAAGGGCCGGTGTTTTTATTTTTCGTCGGGCGGCGTGTTCGCCATCACCAAACCCATCAACGGCGAACCGGCCTGCCACGGCAACGGCAGCACCATCGGCTTTGCCGCAGAGAGTCCGGAAGCGGCCAATGCCTGGTATGAGGCGGGGCTTGCCCACGGGGGCAGCGCCTGCGAAGAGCCCCCCGGTGTGCGGGAGAGCGCCAATGGCAGGCTGTATCTGGCCTACTTGCGCGACCCCTGCGGCAACAAGGTTTGTGCCCTGCATCGGCTGGGTTGATTACCTGACCACTAGAGCTACCCTGCCGCCGTCCCCGTATGTGCTGCGAGACGGCTTGCAGCGACATTGCGGCGCGCACCGCCCGGGATACGGCGCAAAGTACCGCAGGCGCCGGGGGCGGGATGGCATTGCACGCGGTCGAGGTAGCGGCCACGATCATCGGGCGGCAGGGCGCTCCAGAACGCGTGCTGCGTGGAGTGAATTGACTATGAAATATCTGCTGCGTCTCACCCTGTCCATCGCCATCCTGCTCACGCCGCTGGCCGCTCTGGCCCAACCCGCGACCGCTCAGCCCTCGGTTACCACCACGCCGATCCAGGGGAGCCTGTACCTGTTGCAGGGCAAGGGCGGCAACGTAGTGGTCTCCGTGGGTGACGACGGTATCCTGCTCGTCGACGATGATTACACCGAATACGCCGCCGCCTATCACGATGCACTCAAGTCGATCGCGGGCACCGTCGGCCTGCCGCGCTTCGTCATCAATACCCACTGGCACTTCGATCACACCGGCACCAATGCCTACTGGGGCGAGCGCGGATCGGTGATTATCGCGCAGACCAATGTCTACGAGCGCCTGTCGACGCGCCAGGAAATGGCCTTTTTCAAGCGCGTGCTGGAACCCAGCCCCCGGGCCGCGCTACCGGTGGTGACCTACGCCGACTCCCTGGCCCTGCGCTTCAACGGCGACCGGGTGGACGTGCAGCACTACCCGAGCGGGCACACCGACGGCGACAGCGTGGTGTTCTTTACGGCGGATAACGTGGTCCACATGGGGGACCACTACTTCAAGGACAGCTTTCCCTTCGTGGATCTCGGTTCGGGCGGCAACGTCATCGCCTATACCGCCAATGTCGCAGCGGTGTTGAAGCGTATCGACGACTCCACCATCGTGGTGCCCGGCCACGGGGCGCTGGCCACCAGAGCCGATCTGGAGCGCTTCCACCACATGCTGCAAACCACCACCGCGCTGGTCAAATCCGGACTCGACAAGGGACTGTCCGTGGAACAAATCAGCGCTCAGGGGCTGGGGCGGGAATGGGACAGTTGGGGCCGGGGTTTCATCGACGCCCCCACGTGGATTGGTTTCATCGCCGCCAGCATTCCATTTGCAGACGCTGCCCAGGCTGCCCCGCGCCCCTGACGCTGGCGGACAGCCCCGGCGTGTTGACCGGCGGCCCGCCGTGCACAAATTCATTGGGCATGGCGTGCCGTTTGATCTATCCTCTTTGACAACAATAAATCACGCGGGAAGGCGACCCGCCGAACGAGGGGATACACGATGGACTTACAGCGAACACTGACACTGGCCAAAGGCGCCCTGCTCGACCCCGAACCCACCTGGCGCGGCTATCTGCCCGAAGCCGGCGACTGGCAGCACACCGCGGCACTGCTCACCGCGCCATTGATCGTCGCCTCCACCATCGCGGCCTATCTGCTGGGCTTTTTGGGCAGCGGGGTCTCCCTGTTCGGTCAGTTCCGGCCGACGCTTGGATCGTCACTGCTGGGTATCGTCAGCGGCGCCGTCGCCATCGGCGTCGTCGCCTTTATTGTCAGCTTTTTCGCCGGCGTATTCGGGGGCCGCAAGAGCTTTGCCCTGTCACTGGCCGCCATGACGCTGGCCTTCGTGCCCGGCTACCTCGGCCAGGCCATTGCCTGGCTGCCGTGGATTGGCGGCCTGCTGGCCTTTGGCCTGGGAATCTATGCGCTGGTCCTGCTGTGGCGCATTATTCCCATCTACCTGGAAGTGCCGGGCGACAAGCGCGTCCTGCACTATATCGTGTCGCTGCTGAGCAGCTTTGTGTGCATGCTGCTGATTTCGAGTCTCGTGGCGGCACTGACAGGACACTCCGGCGCCGGTTCCCAGCGCTACCGCGATGACGCGGTTAAATCGCCGCTCGAATCCACCGGCCTGTTCGGCGGCATGGCCCGGCAGGGCCAGTTGCTGGAAGCTGCCGAGAGTGACGAGTACCGGGCACCCGCGGATGGTAAAATTAGCCAAGATCAGATTGAGGAATTTATCCGGGTGATGGATCGCACCCGGGAACTGCGCGAGCAGCAGACCGCGCGCCTCAAGGCAATCGGCGACAAGGCCGACCAGGAAGGCGGTCTGTCGATCAGCGACTTTGGCGACATAGTGAGTGGCGCGCAAAACATGGCGGGGCTGCAGACTGCCGAGGTCGAAGTCGTCAAGTCAGGCGGCGGCAACTGGGCGGAACACCAGTGGGTGAAGAATGCCCTGCGCACCGCCTGGATACAGAAAGACGGCAGCGCCGCGATACGGCACAACTACCGCCTGTACCAGCAATACGAGGACAAATTGCAGGCCTCTATCACACCGTAGATGCATAATCACGCCCACTCCGCGTCGAGCCGGATCGGCTGGGCGTTTTTCCTCAACGTCTCCTTTACCGTCATCGAGTTTATCGGCGGCCTGCTGACCAACAGCACAGCGATCATGGCGGACGCCGTGCACGACCTGGGCGACAGCCTCTCCATCGGGCTGGCCTGGCTGTTGAGCAAGCTGAGCAGCAAGGGCGCCGACGGCGTATTCACCTACGGCTACCACCGGTTTTCGCTGTTTGGCGCGCTGACCAACGGCTTTGTCCTGATCGCGGGCTCGCTGTGGGTGCTCAGTGAAGCGATCCCGCGCCTGCTGGAACCGCAGCGCCCCGACGCCGCCGGCATGTTCTGGCTGGCTATACTGGGAGTCGCGGTCAACGGCTACGCGGCCTACAAGCTCAGCCACGGCAACACCCTCAACGAGCGGGTGCTGAACTTGCACCTGCTGGAAGACGTGCTGGGCTGGGTGGCGGTGCTGGTGGTCTCGGTGACGCTGATGTTTTTCGACTGGCCCATTCTCGATCCGCTGCTGTCGATTGCCTTTACCCTGTTTATCCTGGTCAACGTGGTGCGCAATATCGTGGCGGCCGGCGCGCTGTTGATGCAGGCCACGCCGGACAGGGCGCTGCACCAGCGGGTGGTGGACGAATTCCTGGCGCTCGAACACGTCGACGAGGCGCACCATGTGCATATCTGGTCGCTGGACGGTGAACATCACGTCCTCACGGCTCACTTGCGGCTGACTGACTGTCTGGATACGGCGCAACAGATTGCCGTGAAGGACGCCATTGGCGAGCGGCTCGATGAGTTAGACTTCGTGCACACCACCATCGAGTTCGAGTTTCCCGAAGAAGCCTGCCGCGACAGCAGACTGAAAACGCCGGGCGCACAGTGAAAAACGGCTGGAGCCGGCGACTGTATAACCCCAGATTCTACCGGCTGCCGTTTACGGCGGCACCGGCAGCACCAGATCCCCCTCGCGCAAACCGGAAATCACCTCGACCATACCGTCCGGGTACGGCTTGCCCAGGCGGAGGAAGCGGCGCTCGATAGCACCGTCGTCGACAACCCAGGCGATGTCGAGCTGACCAACGCTGGCCACCCTGTCACGGGGCACCAGCAGCAGCGACCCGGTGCCGGCCGGAACGCGCAGCCGGGCGTACATACCCGGCAGCAGTCCCTCGAATTGCCGCAGGCGACTCTTCACCAGAAAGCTCCGCGATCCGGGATTCGCGGCGGGCACCAGCTCTTCGAGCTCCGATGCCAGTGTCTGATCCAGGGCGGGAACGACCACCTCGATGGGCTGGTCGAGCGCGAGTTGCACCGCCAGTTCCTCGCGCACATGGGCCGCCACCCGCAGCGACAGCGGGTTGTACAGGGACAGCAACTGTACCCCCGGCTGGGCGGTATCCCCCGGTTCGGCAAAGCGATCGACGATACGCCCGTCGATGGGCGCTCGCACCGCGGCGAATCCCAGCGTCGCCTGCGCCTCTTGCAGCGCCTGCCGCGCGCTGGCCAGTTCCGCCGCCAGGGCATCGTGCTGGGCCCGTGCCCGGTCCAGGTCAGACTGCGCCAACAGGCCGCGCCGGGCGAGGTCGGCCGCACGCGAGAGCGACTGCCTGGCCTCCTTCAGACGCGCCTGCGCCGACTCGACCCTGGCCCTGGCCTGGGCGACCCGCGATTGCAGATCGCTTTGTTCCAGTTCGATCAGTACCTGTCCGGCGCTCACCTCGTCGCCGGCACGCACGTGAATTTTCTCGATCCGCGCCAGAATGCGCGACGAAATGGTGGTGGCCTGCCGGGCCTCGATACTGGCCGGCACGAACTCGTATAGCGGCTGCATCCGTCGCTGCACCGCAATCGCGCCGGTGCTCTCGTGGAGCTGTGCCGAGTCGCTCCCCGCGGGTATCTTTTTTGTGAAAGCGCCGGACATCCAGGCCACCAGCAGCAACAGGGCGACAAGGGCCAGTACGGGCAGAATAATTTTGCGCGGCGCAACCTGCATAATATCAAACCTCAGTGCGCTGGCGGTCTGCAAACACCAACAGGTACACGATGGGCACCACCAGCAGGGTAAACAGAGTCGAAGCCAGCACGCCGAAAATAATGGCCAGCGCCAGGCCGCTGAACACCGGATCGATGATGATCACCAGGTTGCCCAGCAAAGTGGTGCCGGCGGTCAACAGTATGGGGCGCGTGCGCACTGCTCCGGCCTGCAGCAGCGCCTCACGGATCGGCAGACCGCCACTGCGCCCCTGCGCGATAAACTCCACCAGGATCAGCGAATTGCGTACCACGATACCGGCCAGCGCGATCATGCCGATCATCGCGGTGGCGGTGAACAGTATCGGCTCCGGCGCGCCGGCGATTTCCCGCTCGCCAAACTGGTTGAGCAGCCAGAAGCCCGGCATGATGCCGATAATGGTCAGGGGTATGGCGGACATGATAATCAGCGACAGGCTGACGGAATTGGTCTGTATTTTCAGGACAAAAAAGATAGCCACCAGCGCAAACAGGAAGGCCAGACCCATGTCCCGAAAGACATCCACGGTAATCTTCCACTCGCCCTCGCCGGTCCAGCGCAGCTCGATGTCCGCCGGCAGCTCCCAGCCGTCCCCTGCCCCCGGGTCGAGGTAGGTGCGCCGGCGCCAGTCATTGGCGGTGCCGGCAGGCGCGCCGAAATCGGCGCTGACATCCGCGATCACCTCCGCCGGGGTGCGCCCCGACAGCTCCGCCGTCACATAGACCACAGGGCGCAGGTCCTTGTGGTGGATCGTTCGGTCGGCGCTCAGCAGGCGGAATTCGCCCAGCTCCCCCAGCGCCACCAGCGGCTGCGGCGCCACTTCCAGGCCGCTGCTGCTGCGCTGTTGCACGATACCGGCGCGGCCCTTGATCTGCAGGCGCTGCAAGTCTCCGACAGACGCGCGCTGCGGCGGGGGCAGGCGCAGTTCCAGCGGCAGCGGCGCGGCCTCCCGCTCCAGCTGCATGAACCCGGCAAGCAGCCCCTGGTTGGCCAGCAACAAGAGCTGGTTGATATCCTGTGTCGCCACACCGGAGAGGGACGCTTTCGTCTTGTCGACCACAAAGCGCAGGCGCTGGTGCGCGGCCGCCACCGTGGTGTCGACTTCCTCGACGAAGGGTTCGCGCTGCAGGCGCTCGCTGACTGTCGCCGCCGCCTGCTCCAGGCGCGCGTAATCGGTCAATTCCGAGCCGTAGATTTCCGCCACCAGGGTACTGAGCACCGGCGGGCCGGGCGGCACCTCCACCACCCGGATCACCACGCCGTCTGTGCTCAGTGCCTGGAGCTGCTCGCGCAGCCGCAGTACCACCGCGTGCGACTGGTGCTCGCGCCGGGACTTGTCGATGAGCGTCACCCGCAGATCGGCGGTGTAGGGCATACTGCGCTGGTAGTAGTGCCTCACCATGCCGTTGAAATCTATCGGGGACGGCATACCCACGAAACTGGCAACGGCCTGTACCTCGCGCAATTGCCGGGTTTCGCGCGACACCGTCGCGGCCAGCGCGGCGGTTTGCTCCAGCGTGGCCGATTCCGGCATATCGATGAGCACCTGGATCTCGTTCTTGTTGTCAAAGGGCAGCAACTTGAGCGGCACCAGGCGCAATACCGGCAACAGCGCCGCCAACGCAAACAACCCCAGCACTACCCACAATACCAGCCAGGCTTTGCGGCGGTCATCCAGCAGGGGTCCGACCAGCCGGCTGTAGACACGGTACAGGCCAGTGCTGCCCGGAGTATTGGCTGGCGCCGCATCCGGTGCCGCCGCCGGACGCAGCAGCTTGCCGGACAGCCAGGGCGTGACGATAAAGGCCACCAGCGTGCTGGTGGCGACGCTGACCGGCACATTAAATGCCATGGGCGCCATGTAGGGCCCCATCATGCCGGTGATAAAGGCCAGCGGGATGAACGCCAGGACAATGGTCACCGTGGACATGACGAGCGGCACCTTGAGCTCGGATATCGCCGCCACGATCCGCTCCCCGATGGAGCCGCTGCGCTCTTTCAGGAAGCGCTCGATATTGTCGACACCGGTGATCGGGTCGTCCACCAGCAGCCCCAGCGACAGGATCAGCGCAAACAGCGTGACCCGGTTGATGGTATAGCCAAAGGCCATGTCCATGGCCAGGGTGATGCCGTAGCTGATGGGCACCGCGATGCCCACCACCAGCGCGGGGCGCCAGCCGAGGAATACCGCGATAAACACCACCACCGTCAATACGGCAAAGCCCAGGCTGGCCATCAGGTTGTTGACTTTTTCATCGGCCGTCTGGCCGTAATCGCGCAGTACTTCCACATGAACACCGGCCGGCAGCACGTCCCGCTCCAGGGTGTCGACCAGCCGGTGAATATCACGCGCCACGGCGACTGCGTTGCTGCCGCGCTGCTTGGCCACGCTGACGGCGACCATGGGGTAAGTTCCACTCTGCGCATCGTAGGCCGCGTGCCCCGGCGCAAAGTCGATCCAGCCGTAGCTGTCCGCTTCCGCGGGCCCGTCGATGATCTCCGCCACGTCCTGCAGGAACACCGGCTGTCCGTCGACCACGTTGACGACGGTTTGCCGCAGGGTGTCCGCGTCCTGGATGAAGCCCCCGCTCTCCAGCAGCAGCGAGGTATTGCCCAGCGTCCAGCGCCCGGCGCTTTGCAGCAGGTTGGACACCTGCAGCGCGCCGACGATATCCAGCGGCGTACTGGCGCGTGCCGCGAGACTTTCCGGGCAGGGCAGTATGCGAATCGTGCGGGGCCTGCCGCCGACCACCGCGACCTCACTGGTATCGTCGATCGCCTGTATGAAAGTGGACATTTCATCGGCCAGACGCCGCAGCTCGAAATCGCTGATACGTTGCGGCGCACTGCTCCACAGAGCCAGTACGACGATGGGTACGTCATCCACCTCTACCGGGCTCACCATCCAGTTGGTCACCGCGCCGGGGATGCCGTCCTGGTTGGAGTACAGCTTGTTGTAAGTATTGAGCAGCGATTCCTCGCGGTCTTCGCCGACGTAAAAACGCAGGGTCACCACCGCCCGCCCGGTCTGCGAGGTCGAGTAGACGTTTTCCACCCCGGGTATCTGCGCCAACAGCTTTTCCAGGGGCGTGGTGACCTGCCGCTCCACCTGCCTGGCCGGCAGGCCGGGCGCTTCCACCAGCACATCCACCATGGGCACGACAATCTGCGGCTCTTCCTCGCGCGCGGTGAAGTTGAGCGCGATGGCGCCCAGCACCAGGGACACCAGCAGCACCGCCAGCGGCAGTCCGCCTGACAGACTGCGCTCGACCAGCCGGTCCAATGGTCCCGGCGTTTTCATGAGGGATAAACCTGCACGGGGCCGCTACCTGTGGCTAGGGCTGACAGAAAAGGTTGTACAGGCAGCGGATGAGGGTTTTCACCCGCGCATCTGCGAGCTGGTAGTAGATGGTCTGCGCCTCGCGTCGGGTGCTGACAAAACCCGCCTCGCGCAGACGCGCCAGGTGCTGGGACAGGGCCGATTGCGAAATCGGTATCTGCGCGTTCAACTCCCCTACCGAGCACTCCCCGTCGATCAGCGCACACAGCACCATGAGTCGTTTACTGTTGGCCAGTTGTTTGAGAAAGCGCTCCGCGTCGCTCGCTCGATCGGCCATGGCGACGGCACTGAATTTCATACGACCTCCGGGTGGGGTGTGTCGGTAACCGCCTGCATTAGACCATATTTAATTAGATATTGCTAATTTTTTTGTTTCTAATGTAGCATGTGCCGGCATGCAGTGATCGTCTCCCGGCAGCGCTCCACAAACACCCGGGGATAAGTAGCAAATCTCCAGTGGTACAGCGTACTTTCTCTCGATGGAAGTTTCAGCCAGCGGTGAGAGATGGCGATCAGCACACTTCAAATACGTCAATAATCGCCGAGTTCGGCGTGCGCCGGCCACTGCCGATCGCCAGCACACGGTTCAGCCAGTCATAGCATCCCGCAGGCGCCTCGAACGCCAGCGCCTCGCGAAAATAGTAACGCGACGGGTCGACCTCGGCACCCGCCGCCATCTGCTGCATCACCTCGGCCGGTCCGTGGCGCAAGCCAAAGCCTCTCATGTACACCACGGTACCGTCTTCACAGGCCAGGGCCACCCGTATATCGAGTTCGGTGACGCCGTCGGCGCGCACGACCTGACAATCAGAACCGCCCGATAAGAGTTCGCCGCGCAGTCGCTCACCCCTGAACTGCCCGCCCAACACCGGTATCAAGCGGCGCTCGCCGATGGGCCCGCCCGGCGTTGCCTGCGGGTCCCCGAGCACAGCATCGATCTGTAACATTGGCTGCAACCTAATCATCACTTCCTGTCACCCTCAAGCACCTTGTCGCGCAGCAGTTTCCGGCTGACCTTGCCGGTGTTGCCGCGGGGCAGTTCATCCACAAACACGTACCGGCGCGGCTTTTTATAGCCCGATAGAGAGCTCTGCGCGACATGCTCGGCCAACTCCTGCTCGCTTACCGGCTCCTGGCACAGCACAAAGGCCGTGATTGCCTGGCCATAGCGGTCATCGGGAATGCCGATAACCACGCATTCACTCACGGCCCGGTGGCCTAGCAGCACCGCCTCCACCGTCCCCGGCAGAATATTGATACCACCACTGATAATCATGTCATCAATGCGCCCGCTGAGATAAAGATAGCCGTCCTCGTCCAGATATCCCAGGTCCCCCGAGCGCCACCAGCGGCCATCAAATATACGGCGCGACAGTTGCGGCTGCTCCCAGAGCTGGCTGGCCACGGAGGGGCCGCTGAAAATCACCTCGCCCTCCTCGCCACGGGCGACTTCATCGTCAGTGCTGCTCCCCGGCACAATCACCCGGATTTCGACACCCTCCCCCGGCCTGCCCACACTGGCGAGTTTGTTGTCGTTCGCGTAATCCCCGGGCAGCATCACGGTGCAACCACCCCAGGAGCCGGTTTCGGTGGTGCCATAGGTATTGAGAACGCTGTTACAGACCTCCTTGCGAATCCGTGCCATGGTTGCGCCATCCATGGGCTCGCCGGCATAGCCCACACGCCGCAGGCTGGACAGGTCGTACGTTGACGGTTCCTCGCGCAACAGCATGCGCCACATGGTGGGCACCAGGAAACACACGGTGGCCCTCTCCTGCTCTATGGTCTGCAGGTACCGGGAGGGCTCCCACCGGCTCAGGTAGATGATTTTAGAAGCGCCATAGAGGAAAGGCAGCGTGCAGTTGTACCAGCCGATAAACGCCGTGCTGAAAATATTGATGGTGCAGGCGCGCTCGTCGGCCAGCATATAGGGCGCACCGCAACGCGCGCTGGCCACCAGAGTACGGTGCGTGTGCATCACTCCCTTGGGTATACCCGTAGTGCCGGAAGACAGTGCAATCACCGCCACATCATCTGCAGTCAGTGGCATCGGTTCAAAATCCAGTTCGAAGCTGTCGAGGCACTGCGGAATAAGCGACTCACTTCCCCCGGTGTGTACTGTCTCCGGCGTAATCCCGGAAACCGAAAATACCAGGCCGATTGGGAGGGCACTGTTCACCTGCAGTGTGTAGGCTGTTTCCTCATAGGCCCCATCGCAAACCAGCACCCGCGCACTCAGGCGTTGCAGGATGGCACCCAGGATGGACTCGGACTCGCGCACATGCAGCGCACAGGGAATTGCACCGAGTTCAATAGCGCCAAATAACGCGATGAGGTGCGCGCTGCAGGCCGGCAGCAACAGCGCCACCCGATCCCCCTTGCGCACGCCCCGCTCGTGCAGCAGTTTCGCCATGCGTTGCACCCGGTCCAGCAGTCCGGCATAGGTGTAGCGGAATACGCCGTCGGCGACTGCTTCGTTGTCGGGATAGTTGTGCGCGGCGCGATGCAGCAGGTCGCGCAGCGTCAGGTCCCGTTCACACATGGGTCATTGCTCCCGAGTCAACCGTGCTCATACGTCGCGCGTCAGCTTGTAATCCTGCAGACCCGGTTTGTATTCACGCTGCTTGAAGGATTTTAGCGCTGTACGAATCCAGTCGTCGTCGGTCAATCGCGACAGCTCAAACAACTTGGCTATTTCGTAGTCGATGGCCTCGGCAAAATCCATGTCGAAAATCCGCTCGTACACCTGCTTGGTTTTCTGCAATACGATACGGCCCTTGCGCACCAGGCCGTCGACCACCTTCTGGGTGTGCGCGTCCAGCTCGGCCAGCGGCACGGATTTCGAGGCCCAGCCCAGTTTCACAGCTTCGATGCCATTAAAAGTATCTGCGGTAAGCGAGTAGTACAGCGCCTGCTTGCGCGAGGGCATGTTGTTTGCCACCGTCCAGGTGGTGCCGCCACCAGGGAAGATACCAAAGTTTACCTCCGACAGGCCCCAGGTGGATTCCTCGGCGACGATAGCGATATCGCACAACCCGACCACCTCCATGCCTCCCCCGAAACACCAGCCATTGACCTTGGCGATGGTCACTGCGGGGAAGTTTTTCAGGTGCTTCATCCAGACGAAGGAGTAGCCCACGCCCTCCTCGAACTTCTCCGGGTCATCCCAGTTGTCAAAAAAACACTTCTCCAGATCCATGCCGCCGCAAAAGGCGTTGCCGGCGCCCGTCAAAACCATCACCTTGACCCTGGCGGCCTCCACTTCCGCCAGCACCTCACACATCTCGGCGTGCAGGGCCGGACTCATGCAGTTTTTCTTTTCTGGACGGTTGAGCGTGGCAGTGGCCACATCGCCCGCGATTTCGAGAATAACGTTGTCGTAAGTACTCATTTTTGTACACCTTTTGTCTGGTTTCTGAAGTTGATCTCCGATCGTGCTTTCCATACGAGGGACGTCCGGAGGCAGTTGCCTCCTGTGCGTTGCTGCATACTAAATCCCTCCCGGTATCCGCAGTAATACGGATACCGCAATTACTGTACGGATTCCGCAGATACGCTCCCCCGAGACCTTCCGAGGGTGCTTTATGTTGCATTTCACAGCCCCCCCAAGGTGGGCTATGCTTGCATTATCATCCACTGGTGCCAGCTACTATGACTCATTTGCCACTTGCTACACACGAGCTGCTGCGCGACGGTGACTTGGGTGACGTGGTCAGTGTCGGCAGCCAGCTCTTCTGGCAGAATCACGGCGAAACAGTTGATCCCGGCGGACCGATCAATGCCCGCTTTAACGGGCTTAACCTGGGTGTCATGTCAATTGCTTGTTTATCCTTCGGCACCGAGGTCACTATTGAGCCGGTTTGCAACGAGCAACACCTGATTGTTCAGACCAGCCTTACCGGACAGAGTACTACGGTGAATGGACACCAAAAAGTTGCCGCAGAACCTGGCGATGTGGTCGTGATAGACGCCTCCCTGCCCACCAAAATACAGTTTGCGAAGGATTGCGCTCACCTGGTTTTGAAAATTGACCGCGCACTGATCGCACAAAAGCTGAGCCAACTGTTGCAGCAGGATATCGGCGGGCCGGTCGTGTTTGATCTGCTGCCGGAATCAAATGGAGCGTTTAACCGCGCGTGGATGGAAACCATGCGGTTTCTCTGCGCCTTTTACGACAGACCGCAGCAGGAGAATCTCCCGGGCGACCATCTGCTGCACAGCCATCTCGACCTGGCAACCTGCACCCTCATCAGCTGTGGTCGGCACAGCTATTCCGGACGGTTGAATGACGCCGGGGACAAGGCGGCGCCCGGGCATATACGGCGCAGCTGCGAATACATCGATGCCCACATAAAAGACTCTCTCACCTTGGCCGACCTGTGCCGGGCCAGCGGAGTTTCGGAACGTGCGTTACAGCTGGGTTTCAAAAAACATCTCGGCCTGACGCCAACGGCTTTTATCCGGAACAGGCGCCTGCATCATCTGCACCAGGCACTACTGCACGCCGACGGCCGTACCAATGTCAGCCGCACCAATGTCAGCCGCGTCATGTGGGACCACGGCATCAGCAACCCCGGTCGCTGGGCCCAGCTGTACTACCGGCGCTACGGCTGTTATCCGGCTCAGACGCTGGCTGGCACAACCCGTAACTGAGTAACTGCGAACGGCAGGTTGCACCAGCGAATCATATCTCTGGTGGCTTTACCTCTGATCTATCAAACACCCGTAGTAAGGGAATTACAAACATGCACCTCGGTTTCAGCGCCATGAATACCCCCGGCGACCCGCCGCCCGCCGTCCTGGCCAGAGCATTGGAAGAGCGCGGATTTGAGTCGCTGTGGTACGGGGAACACAGCCATATACCCGTCTCGCGCAGGACGCCCTACCCGGCCGGGGGCGAGTTGCCCGACGACTATAAATTCATGATGGACCCCTATGTATCCCTGGCGGCCGCCGCATCAAACAGCAGCACACTCAAGCTGGGCACCAGCGTTGCACTGCTGCTGGAGCGGGACGTCTTTTCCCAGGCCAAGACCATCGCCACACTGGATCGCCTTGCGGGCGGTCGCGTCATCATCGGCGCCGGGGTGGGCTGGAACCAGGAGGAATTCGAGAATGTCTGCCGCCATCCCTGGAACAAGCGCTTTGGTGTGATGCGCGAAACCGTGGCGGCCACCCGGGCCTTGTGGAACCGGGACGAGGTGGAATATCACGGTGACTACGTCGATTTTGATCCCGTGTGGTGCCTGCCAGGACCCCTGCAGCCAAAGGGGCCCCCGATTGTCTTCGGCGCCATGGGACCGCTGGGGATGCACCATGCAGCGCAGTGGGCGGATGGCTGGATGCCGGTGGACCTCGGGCTGCGCAATGTCCTGCAATCCATCGCCAGCTTTCGGGAGATGGTCGCCAGGGCCGGGAGAGACCCAGCAGATGTGCCAGTCACCATACAGACGATGGCCACACCCTCCCTGGATACACTGCAGCGCTATCGCGACCACGGCGTGCTGCGCGTGCTGATCGGGGTGGATGCGGATATGCGCTATCGCTCCGACAACATCATGCCGATGATAGACCGGTTTGCGCCGCTTATCCCGGACCTGGCGGATTGATGCACCGGGCCCGCGGGCGCCGCCGCCGGCCTGTGTCCTGCCTTTACTGCGATGCCTGGGGCGGGTTGTCGATCCTCTGCCGCGCGACGCTCAGCGGCCGCAGGTAGGAACTGTCGCTTTTATCCCGCGCATTGACCCCTGAGCTTTGCAGCATGTCGAACACCTCGGGCGACAAACCGCTTGCATCCGGCTCACCCGACCAATCCGTCAGGCATCTGCGCCTGGCTATGGCCCAGCGACCGTCGCGCCGCTCCATCCGATCGATGTAGCGCCCGCCCATCACCGTCAGCCGGACGCCCTCCTTGTTCATCCCGGCGTAGGTCCAGTAGGTTTCGCAGTGCGCCGTATCGCCTTCGAGTTCAACGTAGTGATTACTGATGATGTGGTTGGTGCTGTGCTGGTGTTCCCGGTGGAAGCCGATAAAGAAATCGGCAAACTCCCCGGGACCGCCCACGAACAAACCGTGATCGTCGATGGCATCGCGATGGTAGGCGGACAGGATCAGTTCCCGGTCGAGCCGGTCCATCCCGCGGCAGTAGCGCACCAGGCAGTCGTAGATTGCCTGCCGGTCGCTCAGGTTTTGTATTTGTCGTTGCAGCGCGTCACTGTCCTGCATAAATCACCTTTTCAGCCTCGGGGGGGGAACCTGTTCAACCGCCCGCAATCAGGTTTGATAGGCGGCATCGGGCGCGGAGGGGGCGTCGTCCACCAGCGGCATCTGCGGGGTGGAGACCTGCTCGGCGTGGATGGTGATGATGGCCCGCTCATCCCCGGGATTGTCAAAGGGGTATTCGTCCAGGTCGAGATAGGTGCGCGCGATGGTATTGATAAACGCGCGGTCCGGATCATCCGACAATTCAGCAATGCCCCTGAGTTCGATGTAAACGTTGGGGTTGTTGCGGTGCGGGATGGAAATCGCCACGCGGGGATCCCGCGCCAGGTTTTTGTATTTCATCCGCGTTTTCACCGTACTGACCCGCACGTGCTCCCCGTCCCAGATCAGGCTGACGGGATTGACCGACAGGCGGCCGTCGGCGCGCACGGTGGCGATATGGCCCACCGGGCGGTCGGTCAGGATGAACTGGTGGGACTGCGGTATGGGCCTGGTCTTTGGAAACGGCATAAACTGTCCTCTTGTCGCGTGCTGAGCCGATGGCAACTAACGCTGCGCCTTCCCGGCAGGCACGATCAGCCGGAAAAAACCGTAGGAGGGATCGCGCTGTTTCACCCCCGCAACCGGCGCTCCCCGACGAAGTTTGATGGCCAGGGGGTCCGTCGGCACGGGCAGGGTCAGGGTGTAGTCGGCCACTGTCTTGCGGTGCAGAAACTGCCAGCCGCAGTCGGATTTTGTGTACTTGTCGAGGTAGCGGCTGCCGGTGCTGACATTGACCGCTTCGCCCTCCGCGTTTTCCATGATATGGACGTTGCAGGTGTATACCTCGCCCTCGGCGTAGTCCCCGTCCAGTTCAATCAGATGGTTGAGAATCTGGTGCGAGGTATGGCCGCTGTTCTCCAGCAGTGCGCTGACCCAAGCCACATACTGCGCCCCGCTGCCGGAAAACATGCCGCCGTGTTCATCGATGGAATTTTCCGCGTACAGGGATTTCAGCAGGGCGTAGTCGCGCCGGTCGATGGCCCGGCTGTACTTGCACACGAGTTGCTGGATTGCCATCCGGTCCGCAAGCTCTTCGGGTGTCACTGGCTTGTACTCTCTGCCGTCGGTTGTTTGAACATCGCCCGCAACCCTACCTCAACGTACCGAAGTTATAGCGCAGATCGACACCGTAGGTGCGCGGTTCGCCATACTGGCTGATCGCCGTGCGCCCAATGCCGCCGGAAGCCGGGTCGCCGGCATCGATTTCCCAGCCGCCAATCTTGTATTCCTCGTCCGTGAGATTGCGCACCCAGGCCGCGATGGACAGGGTGCCGTCGCCGACCGGAATGTCATTATAGGCCAGACGGGCGTTGAGAATATCGTATCTGCCCTGCGTCAGGTGCTTTCGGCTGTACCGTCGCTCGCCCGCCTGTGGTCCCGGTGTCGCTTTCTGTAAATCAGGCGGAACCGGTCGGTGAAAGAATGACGATGGGGAAAGGCCGGTCAGTCTGGCTCTGGAAGAAGCCCCAGTTGGGAAACATCGCTGTCAGTTGCGGCCACAGCGCCTCCCGCTCCGCCTCGCTGGCCTCGCGGGCCGTGGCTGACATTTTATTGCGGTCCAGTTGCACCCAGCACCGCGGGTTGTCCCGGATATTCAGGTACCAGGCCGGATGGCTGTCGTAGCCGGCCAGCGACCCGACCACGACCATATCCTCGCCGTGCTGTAAAAAGACCAGCGGCGTAGTGCGTCGCTCGCCGGACTTGCGCCCGATGACGGTCAGCAACAGCGTGGGGAGACCAGTCGGCACCGTCGGGTCCGGCCCCGACCCTGTCGACCTGCCCTCGGGATTGGACAGGTATGCTGCAACGTCCGCTTTGGCGTCGCGCTTGATGCGCGCCAAGGAGGACGTCTGGTCTTGCAGGAGCTCCCAGTCCGCATCGGATATGGTGTCCGGCTTCTTCATGGCGTCGCGTTGTCGCATGGCAAACCCACTCCAAAAGTCGTCCTCGACTCGTTCTTTGACAGATAAGTGTCGACTATCCTCTATTGCCCGGGGCGAAAAAGTTGGCCGCTTCGCTACCCGGCACGGCAGATCGCGCATCGTATTCGCGCGCTTGCGGCGACTTACCGAGTCAAGTTTGAGAAAGATCGGTCGCTCGGCAGCCGTGGCCGCGAGCAACCATCGCGTCGCTGATGTCGAAAGAACGAGCCGACGCCTCACTCACCTGGTGAACTCCTGCAGGACGGCTTCGCGCAGCAGGTCCGGGGGCAGCAGGCCCTGGGCCAGGATAAAGTCGTGAAATGCGCGCTGGTCGAAGGAGTCGCCCAGGGCGAGCTCCACCTCGGTACGCAGGCGCATGAGGTTCATGTAGCCGTAGTAGTAGGCGGTGGCCTGGCCCGGCAGGCGAAAGGCGTAGCGCTCGGCCTCGGAACTGGCCATGGGCAGTGACATGGCCAGCTGCCCGGTCAGGAACTGCACGGTCGCCTGTGTGGTCAGTTGTCCGGTATTGACCATCGGGTCCAGGAACATGCGCGCCGCGCGCAGCAGCCGGGTGTAGAGGCTGAACAACTGCGCCTCCAGCGGCAGATAGGGGTGCATGACGGCCTCGGCGTACAGGCCCCAGCCCTCGGCGTTGGCGCTGTTGAAGGCGAACAGCGCCCGCGCCAGCGAAGTGCCGTTCTCCACCATGCTGGCAAACTGCAATTCGTGGCCGGGGCGGGTCTCGTGCACGGTGAGCGCCCAGGTAATGGCGTCGTGGCTCCAGTCGTCCATGAGTGCATCGCCGGGCAGCGAGGGATTGCTCTGCACCAGCACGAACTCGCCGTACTGCCCTGTGTTGTCGATCAACTGCGGCGGCCGCATGAACGACGCGGGGCTGGCGGCGGCTTCGGCCTCGGTGGCCAGGCGGATCGCGGCGTCCCGCTGCGGCAGGCTGACGATATCTTCGCGGCGGATTATCTCCTCGATCTGGCGCAGCCGCTGCCGGTACACCTCGAGCAGCTTGTTCTGGGGAATCTGCTCCTGCTTGAGCCGGCGCAGCACCGTCACCAGGCCGTCGTCGTCCCAGCCGCGCTGCGCGGCAATACGCCGCGCCAGCGCCTGCATCTCGCTGCGGATGGACTGGTAGGCGTACTGCGCCTGCTCGATCAGTTCCCGCGGCGCGGCGCGCACGCCGAAATTCTTGAGGTTGTCGGCGTACACCGGGGCCGGCAGGCGGTGGTCGGGCCGTGCCCGCGGCAGCATCTCCCGGCGCAGCCACTCCAGGTAGTCCGCCAGCTGCGCCTCCAGCACGGGTAACTCCTCCTCCCAGCCGGAGAGTTCCGCGCGCTCGAACGCGGCGCGGATGCCCGCCAGGTAGCGCGGCGCATCGGACAGGTCTTTGTCCAGCTCGCCGCGGTAGGGCCCCTGCAGGCCGTCTACCGCAAAGCGCTCGCGCGAGCGCGCCCTGGCCAGTTCGACGATCGCGGTGTAGCCCGGTTCGCTGCCCGTGTACTTGCGCAGGCGCTGCAGCGCGGCCGGGTAGCGCTCACTGTCGTTGCGCGGGTCGAGCAGGGCGTCAAAGCTGCCAAACAGCAGGCCGTGCAGATTGAAATAAGGCAGCATGTATTGGCGGTAAATCCGCCGCGTCTCGATGGCGTCGCCCAGGGACTGGATGAGGATTTCCAGATCCTGGCGCACCCTGGGGTCGCGCTCGGCCAGCAGGCGCCTGCGCATTTCGCCCAACAGCGCCTGGTCGCTGGCATTTTCGCGCGCCACGTAATCGTCCCGCAGGTCGACGACCTCGGCATCGAACGCTTCCAGACCGACAGCCGAGGCAGTCTCCGGCTCGAACGCCCCCTGGCCGCGCAATACCAGCAGGGCGTTGTCATTACTTTTCTCGATCCAGTCGGCGCTCGCGGCGCCGACCGACAGGACGGCGACAAGCAGCACTGCCAGTTGTTTTACAATCAGCATACTTTTTCCATAGGAGCGATGATCGCCGGCTAGCGGGAAGCGGCGTTCTCGCTGACCAGCCGCATGATCTCCGCTCCCACGGTAATGTCGTCCGGGGCGCCGAACCACTGCTTGCGCAGACGGCCCAGGGCGTCGATCAGAATCAGGGTGGGTGTGCCCTGCATGCGGTAGGCCTGCATGGTGGCGGGCATGCCGGCACCATCGGGCCGGTCCACCGCCACCGGGAACGTCACCCGGTACTCGTGCAAAAAGGCCTCCAGGGACACCGGTGTCATGGCCGCATGGTGCTCGAAAACCGTGTGCAGACCCAGCACCGCTACCGATTCGGTAGGAAAGGCCTGTGCGATGCGCTGCGCCTGGGGAATCCCGTGCGCCACGCACCCGGGACACAGCATCTGAAAGGCTTCAATTACGACGACCCTGCCGCGCAGGGTGCCGAGCGACTGGGGTTCGTCGGTATTAAACCACTGATCGACGACCAGTTCCGGGGCCGGCGACCAGTTCTGCTGTGGGGGCATGGCGCACCTTCTGGCATCGAGTTGTCTGGCGGTAGTACCACGCAGCATAGACCATACCAGCGAACCTGGCAGCTGCGATCGGGAAATGCGAAGGAAACAAAAGAAGATGAAGAAGAGGTACTACACCGGGCAGTGCGAGTGATACAAGCGCCCGGGGCGGCGCTGCGCCCCGGGAAAGGACGGGATTACTTGTCCTGCTTCTGCTCCTGTTTCTGTCCCTGCTCGGGCTTGTGCTCCTGCACGGCTGGCTGTTCTTTGCGGGGCTCGTGCCCCTGGCCGCCGCATCCACCACAACAACTGTCACTCATACCTTACTCCTATGTAAAAAATACCGGCTTCGAACCCCAATAATACCCTACTAAAACAGTCAATTAATTGATCCAGATCACCTTTGCCGCCGGGTGGCTGCAAACCTCGCTTATCCCGGGCCGCCGTCGATCCGGGGCGCGAGCAACATGGGCCCGTAGTAATAACAATAGATGCCGTAGGCCGCCAGCCACAGCAGTCCGGCGAGCCCTATGCCCCACTGCGACAGGGCCGGCAACACGGCAGGCACCAGCACGCGCACAACAGCGCTGGCCAGAATCAGGATGTAGGCGGCCGTCATCGCCCGCGGCGGGCGCAGGGGCCGGCCGGTGTGGCCCAGCGTGACCCGGGAAATCATCGCCAGAATCATGCCGCCAATCGCACCGACGGTAAAACAGTGCAGGGCGGTACTCACATGGGGCAACAGGCCGGCGCTGTGCAGGGCCAGCGCCAGCAGGCCCAGCGGAATGAAGGCATAGGCCAGGTGCAGTGACCACAACAGCGGCACGCCCCAGCAGTGCTGGTAGCCCCAGCGCAGGAAGCGCCAGCCATTGACCACGGCGGCGCCGGCGCACAGGGGCACCATGAGCGCCGCGGGGATCCGCGAAAAACCGGCGAAGGCAATCACCACCAGCAGGATCACCGAGCCGCCGCTGAGTATCTCCAGCCAGCGCCGGGGCGGCTGGCGCTGGCAACCCGTGGCGTTGGCGGTGAAAAAAGGAATTACGCGGCCGCCGATGACCACGATAAACAGCGTGATCAGCAAAATGGCGCCGTGCAGCGCCTGCAGCGCGAGATCGGGCCGCCCGCGCAACACGCCCCAGTGACTGGCCCCGTTCAACAGCGCCAGCGCGAACAACATGGGCACGAACATCAGGTTGCGCCACTGCCTGACCTTCACCACCGGGTAGGCCATCGCGGCGGCGGCAAACAACAGGAAGGACAGATCCACGGCGACCGGCAGGCCCGTGGGCAGCGCCGCGCCAAAGGCCAGCAGCAGGCGGCCCAGCAGCCAACTGCCGGCCAGCACTCCCAGCAGACCCCCGCGCAGACCGGGGACTCCGGTCCAGGCCTGCACCGCAGTCAGCAGGAAGCCCACCACGATGGCGCCGCCAAAACCAAACAGCATCTCATGGCCGTGCCACCAGATGGCCCCGCCGTAGGGCTGCCAGGCGGAGGGCTGCAGCCAGAAAACCGTCCACCAGAGCATCGCGATCAGGGAAAACAGGGTTCCCCCCAAAAAAAGGGGCCGGAAGGCCAATCGCAGCAAGGGGGGGATTGTGGTCGTCACCTGCCTGGCATTGAGGTTTTGCACGCAAATCTCCTGCGGTAAAAAATCGACGGGGCGCTCCGGCGATGCACGGTGCGCGTCATGCATCCTTGACGACAACCGGCCCTGGGCTCAAGCCGGGGCTGTCCAGCGCCGACAGCAGGTCGGGAGTCGCGACACCGCCGCGCGGCGCTGGCCAGAGTCTATTACGCTCATCGCTGCTTGTGTAGTTCGACGCCCAGAGGCCGCTGGCGGCTTCTGGACAGATGCTGCCGATATACAGGCCGTAGATCACCACCACATAGCCGCGACCCGGTTCACTCTTGTCGTACGGGGGTTCGGCGCACGACGGTCCGACTGGCGCTGCAGGCATCGAGGTATTACTCCTCAGTGGTGGCTGCCGCCTGGCAGGCTGCTATACTCATGCCGGTAACGCGGCATTGCAACATCGGGCATGTGTATCGCAACTCGCCGCAGTGCCACCCTAAAAGATTCATTTTACATGCATTTTATGCTCTGTCCAGCCCGTACACAGGCGAACCAGCGTGAAGGGTGTCGGTGGCGGACCGCGACCACCCGGGAGATCGACATGCTTACTGTGGAAATCTATCGCTACCACCCCGAGTCAGACCAACTGCCCGCCACCGGGACCTTTCAGGTGGACACGCAGGGCAGGGATCTGATGGTGCTGGACGTGCTCGAGCGAATCAAGGAACAGGACCCGACGCTCGCCTATCGCCGCTCCTGCCGCGAAGGCGTGTGCGGCTCCGACGGCATGAACATCAACGGCAAAAACCGCCTGGCCTGTATCACCCCGCTTTCCGAGGGCACCAGCCCCGACGGCGTACTGCGCATTCGCCCGCTGCCGGGTTTTCCCGTCATCCGCGACCTGGTGGTGGACATGGACCTGTTCTTCAAACAGTACGAGCGCATCAAGCCCTGGCTGCTCAACGACCGGCCGGCCCCCGCCATCGAGCGCCTGCAATCGCCCGAGGAGCGCGCCAAACTGGACGGGCTCTACGAGTGCATCCTGTGCGCGTGCTGCACCTCGCTGTGCCCGTCCTCCTGGTGGAACCCGGAAAAATACGTCGGCCCGGCGGGGCTGCTGCAGGCCTACCGTTTCCTGATCGACAGCCGCGATACCGCCACCGCCGAAAGATTGGCCGAGCTGGACGACCCCTTCAGCGTATTCCGGTGCCGGCAGATCATGAACTGCACGTACACCTGCCCCAAAGGTCTCGATCCGGCGCGCGCCATCGGCCACATCAAACGCATGTTGCTGGTGGAGGGGGGCTAATTCAGAGGACGGAGGACAGAAGACAGAGGACAGATAGGTTCAAAGGCAGAGCTCGACGGCGTGGTCGGTGGCGGGAATTACCTCGCCGATGGGGGCGAGGTGCAGGTCGAGTGCGGCGGCTACCTGCAGGAACTCGTCCCGGGCCGCGGGCTCGACGGCCACCAGCAGGCCGCCGCTGGTCTGGGGGTCGCACAGCAGTTGCCGCGAGTTGTCATCGAGGCCACTGATCCGGTGGCCGTAGCTGTCGTGGTTGCGCTGCGTGCCACCGGGCACGCATCCGGCTGCCAGGTAGTGGTCGACGCCATCCAGACGGGGCACGGCCCGCTGATCGAGCCGGACCGTCACGCCGCTGCCGTCGGCCATTTCCACCAGGTGACCCAGCAGGCCGAAGCCGGTGACATCGGTCATGGCCCTGACGCCCTCGATCTGCGCGAAACGCTGTCCGGCGCTGTTGAGCGCACACATCAGGTCCCGCGCCACACCGCGATCGCGCGCGCGCAGTAGGCCCTGCTTCTCGGCGGTGGTGTAGATACCGATACCCAGGGGCTTGGTCAGGTACAGCCGGCAGCCGGTCGTCGCGGTGTCGTTGCGCTTGAGTGAGGGCTTGTCCACCAGGCCGGTCACGGCGAGTCCAAAGATGGGCTCCGGCGCGTCGATGGAGTGCCCTCCCGCCAGGGGAATAGTCGCCTCATCGCAAATCGAGCGGCCGCCGCGAACCACCTCGCGGGCCACTTCCGGCCCCAGTACGTTGACCGGCCAGCCCAGGATGGCGATGGCCACCAGCGGTCGCCCACCCATGGCATAGATGTCGCTGATGGCATTGGCCGCCGCAATGCGCCCGAAATCGAAGGGGTCGTCCACGATCGGCATGAAAAAGTCGGTGGTGGATACCACCCCCCGCGTGTCATCGATGGCGTAGACGGCGGCATCGTCCCGGGACGCGTTGCCCACCCACAGGTGCGGATCCCGGTGCTGGGGGCCGCTGCCGGCGAGAATCTGCTCCAGAATGCGCGGCGCGATCTTGCAGCCGCAGCCCGCGCCGTGGCTGTACCGGGTGAGGCGGACAGTGTCGCCCTGTTCAGACTGCGGCATAAACCCATCTCCACCGTAATCGGGCCGCTTGCACATGCCGGCCGATGATAGCGGAAATGTGTGCCGGGCAGTACTCTCTCCGGACCTCGGCAGTACGACCGTGGTGTCGGCTGGACAAGCGAGGGCCTGTTGCTGAACGGCGGCAGCGTGCGCCACGGTTCAGGGCAAGGGCCGCCGCGGCCACAAGCGCAGCCGACGCTTTACTGCACCAGAGACTATACTGCGTAAAGACAACGCAGAGCATCGCCGAGGGGCGTGCGCGGTTTCCCGCATGACTGAGAATCTCCAGCGCTATCACCGCCAGATGTTGCTGCCGGGCTTCGGCAAAGCGGGCCAGCGACGGCTGATCGACTCGAGTGTGCTGCTGCTCGGGTGCGGGGCTCTGGGTAGCGTGGCCGCCGACCTGCTCGCCCGTGCGGGGGTCGGCCACCTGATTATCGCCGACCGGGACTGTATCGAACTGAGCAATTTGCAGCGACAGGTGCTGTTTGACGAACGCGATGTGGAGCAGGCCGTGCCCAAGGCAGTGGCGGCGCAGCGCAGGCTGCGCCGGATCAATTCCCAGGTGCGGGTGAGCGCGGTTGTCGACGATATCAACCACACCAATATCGCGCGCTACGCCGCGGGGGCGGATGTCATCGTCGATGGGCTCGACAATTTTGAAGGCCGCTACCTGGCCAACGACCTGGCGGTGAGCCAGGGGCTGGCGTATCTCTACGGGGCGGCGATCGGCGCCACCGGCATGGCCTTTTCCGTGCTGCCGCACACCGCGGGGAAAACCCCCTGGGAGACCCATGCCGACGGCAACCTGGCCACACCCTGCCTGCGCTGCCTGTTCCCGGAACTGCCCGCGCCGGGCGCCAGTCCCACATGCGACACGGCGGGCGTGATCAGTGCCGCCGTCGGCATCGTGGCCAACTACCAGGTCGCCGAAGCGCTCAAGGTGCTCACCGGTAACCTGGATCGGGTCAACAGGACGCTGCTCGAATTCGACCTGTGGTGGAACGAAATCGTGCAGCTCGATGTCAACCGTGCCTACGCCGAGGCGGACTGCCCGTGCTGCAAGCAGCGCGATTTTGCCTACCTCGACGGCAAGGCGGCCGCAAATGCCACCTCGCTGTGCGGCCGCGATGCGGTGCAGTTGCGCCACAGGCAGCACGACACCGATATCGATCTGCCGGCACTCGGCAGACGCCTGCGGGCGCACGGGCCGGTCAGCGCCAACGAGTTTGTGCTCCGCGCGAGCATTCAGGACAACGGCGGACAGTACGAGATCACGCTGTTTCCCAACGGGCGGGCGATCGTAAAGGGCACCGGTGACGCGGCGGTAGCGCGCAGTATCTACGCAAGGTATGTGGGCACCTGATGCGGTGCCGCAATGGAACAGGGGGAGCGCAATCGTGACAGCCGTCCGTATCCTGGTAGGCACCCGCAAAGGCGGATTCATACTCACCTCCGACGCCGGGCGCGAGAAATGGTCCGTAGCTGGACCGCTGTTCGCCGGCTGGGAAGTCTACCATATAAAGGGCTCTCCGGCAGACCCGGATCGAATCTTCGCCTCACAGACATCGAGTTGGTTTGGTCAGATTATCCAGCGATCGGATGACGGCGGCAGGACGTGGGCACAACCGGGCTCCACCGGCGCCGCCGGGCCGGACGGCGGACAGGGTATGGCAACCGGCGCAAGCAATCTGTTCGCCTACGACACCTCCCGCGACACGGGTCGTCCGCTGACCACCCACCAGTGGTACGACGGTACACAGCACCCCTGGAAGTTTGCCCGGGTCTGGCATCTCGAGCCATCCCCGGACGACCCGGACACCTGTTTTGCCGGCGTGGAAGACGCGGCGCTGTTCAGGACTACCGACGGCGCCGCAACCTGGCAGGAGCTGGCGGCATTGCGCGGTCACGCCTCGGGGCCCGACTGGATGCCCGGTGCGGGGGGCCTGTGTCTGCACACCATCGTACTGGATCCGGCCAACGAGCAGCGTATCTACTGTGCCATCTCGGCCGCGGGCACCTTCCGCTCAGACGATGCCGGGCTGAGCTGGAAGCCGATCAACCGCGGGCTGCGCTCAGAACATATCCCGGACCCCACCGCCGAAACCGGCCACTGTGTCCACCGCATCGCGATTCACCCTTCCCATCCCGATACCCTGTTCATGCAGAAACACTGGGACGTCATGCGCAGTGATGACGGCGGCGACTCCTGGCGCGAAGTCAGCGGCAACCTGCCGAGCGATTTCGGCTTCCCGATTGCCGTACACGCCCACGAGCCGGAGACAATCTACGTCATCCCTATACTCAGCGACTCACTGCACTATCCGCCCGAAGGCAAACTGCGCGTCTATCGCAGCCGCAGCGGTGGCCAGCAGTGGCAGGCGCTGACCCGGGGGCTGCCGCAGGAGCACTGCTACGTCAACGTGCTGCGCGACGCCATGGCGGTAGACACCGCGCATCCCTGCGGTGTGTATTTTGGCACCACCGGGGGCCAGGTCTACGCATCCAGCGACGGCGGCGACAACTGGCGCGCTATCGTGCGCGACCTGCCGGCGGTGTTATCGGTGGAGGTGCAGACATTGCCATGATCCGGATTGTCCTGCCCTTCCACCTGCAGATCCTGGCCAATTGCGGGCGGGAAGTCACCGTGGAGGTTACCGGTGCGATCACTCAGCGCTCGGTACTGGACGCACTGGAGTCCCGTTATCCAATGCTGCGCGGCACGGTGCGCGAGCACATCAGTCAGCAGCGGCGGCCGCGGGTCAGATTTTTTGTCGACAACACGGACGTCTCGCACCAGCCACCGGATGCGGCGCTACCCGAGTCCGTCGCCCGCGGTGAAAGGCCCTTCATGATTGTCGGCGCAGTCGCCGGGGGGTAGTCGTGAGGCCCCCTGCAAATCAGAACAGATAGCTGGCGGACACCCGCACCGTACGCGGTTCCAGCACATGATAGTGCACGTCCTCCACGCCACCAGCGGCCTCGCCGGGCAGGCGCGAAGTGTAGTAGTAGTCGATATCGTGGTCATCGCTGTCCAGCAGGTTCAGGACGTCCATTTTCAGGGTCCAGCGCGCGGCGCGATAACCGGCGCGCAGATTGACCACGGTGCTGTCGCCGGAGCGCACGCTGTCGTCCTCCACCAGGGGACGCTCGCCAAAGTAGCGCAGCCGCAGGCCGCCAAACCAGCCGCCGGCAAAATCGGCGCTGATCCCGGCCTGCACGACATCCTCGACGGCGCCGGGTATCTCGTCGCCCTCCGGTGCGGAGTCGGTGAACCGGGCATCGGTCCAGGCGTACTCGAAATCCACTGTCCACTCATCGCTGAGCCGGTAGTAGGCCGTCAGTTCCACGCCGCGCCGCCGGGATTCACGACTGGCCTCGGTGTTGCCGGCATCGCCGACAAACAACAGCTCGCTGTCCAGGTGCAGCGCCCACAGCGCCACCGAGGTGTTGAGGCGCTCGTGCCAGAAACCGCGCAGACCCACCTCGTAACCCAGCGAGTCCACCAGTGGGTCCACCGCGTCCACGGCGCTGCCATCAGCCGGATCGACACTGATCGTGGTGCCGCGCGCGTCGTTGGAGTGCAGGCCCTGTCCGGCGGCGAGATAGGCCTCCCACTGGGGACTGAAGGTGTAGATGACGCTGCCTTTGAGCGCGACTTTATCAGCGTGGGCCGCGCCGCTGTTGGCGCCGAGATCGACGCCGTGGATATTGCGTTGGACCAGGCCGTCGACCTCGAAATCGAAATAGTCATAGCGCAACCCGATCACCGTGCGCAGCCGATCAGTCCAGCCCAGCTGGTTTTCCCAGTAAAAACCCGCGCTCCACTCATCGACCTGGTCGCTGCGCACCGCGCCCAGGCGCCGGCGCTGCCGCGTCCTGTACAGACCCACTTCGTCGATGGCGTCATAGCGCAGTTCCGTGCCGTAGCGATTTACCATCGACAGACCCGCCAGCGAAGACGCCTGCCGATAATCCAGCCGCCCACCGAAGATCCAGCGCTCATCTTGTTGCTCGAACTGGTCGCCGTCGAGCGCGTCGTCGAGAAAGTAGGTAAAGTTTGACCACAGCTGCATCTCGTAGGCGATCGCGTAGGCGGACAACTGCCACTGCCGGTTACTCCAGTTCGCCGCCAGGCTGTAGCGACTCGACTGCCCGGCCTACCAGTCCCTGCGAGGCGGAGCTGGCGCTGCCCACCAGGTTGACGGTGCGCCCGGTGACTTCCACTTCTTCCAACTGCGCATCCAGCTGCGCGTATGCGGCGCACGGCGCCAGGGACAGCAGACCCAACAGGGCGTTTTTGTTCATGGCCGGACTATCCTAGATACCGGGTTTTCGCTCCAGCACCCGCCTTTGCAGAACACTTGACATGTCTTCGCAGTGGGTTATGGTCAGAGCGTAACAGGGCGGGAAATCGACAATACCCGGGAAGTTTGCAAGGGCGGGATGGTCTTACAGATCAGACTGCGGGTCAATACCGACCAGCATTGACCGAGCTGCTGCAGGAACACCTCATGCGCCGGGCGCACTACTGGAAAAATCGGGAGATGAAGTAATGAAAAACAGGAGTATCCTTGCACTGTTTTTATCGATAACCGTGTTCTGCGCGGGATTTTCCAGCGCCGTGGCGCAGGCGGGCATGGTGAGCACCCAGGACGCCATGGCCATGGAAATGCGCCAGCAGCACATTTCCCGGGTTCAGACCATGCTGGCGCGCAGCGAGGTGAGCCAGGCGATGGTACAACTGGGCGTGGACCCCGCACAGGCCCGGTTGCGGGTCGCGGCACTCAGCAACGAAGAACTGGCGCAATTGTCCGAGCAGATGGACAGCCTGCCCGCGGGAGGCATACTGGCCCTGATCGGTGCGGTATTCGTCGTCTTGCTGATCCTGGAGATCATCGGAGTGACGAATATTTTCAATAAGGCCTGATTCCGTAACTTTATGAGTAC
>JAGRIH010000020.1 GCA_020443345.1 Halioglobus sp. | reverse complement strand
TGCGTTTTGCGATCCGCGAGGGCGGCCGCACGGTCGGTGCGGGTGTGGTGTCCAAGATCATCGAGTGATTTATCCGGGGACAGAATCAATGCTGTCCCCTTTTTTGCCACTGTCCCCTTCAGGTGATGCAATTAGGCCAGTAGCTCAATTGGCAGAGCAGCGGTCTCCAAAACCGCAGGTTGGGGGTTCGATTCCCTCCTGGCCTGCCATTTCATGGCGGGATGTAAACGAGGTCGGACGCAGGGGCAATTGTGTCGGTCTGTGCCGGCATGCGAAAGGTTGATGTAATGAGTGTGGAAACAACCGGGAGCCGGTTCGACTCGGTCAAGTGGGTTGTCGTATTTGCCCTGGTTGCAGTTGCCGTCGTGGGCAACAGTTATTTTGCCGACCAGTCTCTGCTGTATCGCGTACTGGGCATCGTGGTCATTGCCGCGGTTGCCGGCATGGTGGCGCTGCAGACGGCCAAAGGCGCTGCTTTCTGGGCCCTGGTGAAAGGCTCGCGAACCGAAATCCGCAAGGTGGTTTGGCCCACCCGACAGGAAACCGTACAAACCACCATGATCGTGGTGGCATTTGTGTTGTTGGTGGCGCTGATCCTGTGGGGACTGGATTCCTTCCTGGGCTGGCTGGTGTCACTGGCGATCACTTAAACAGACGAGATGACGGAATAAAGGGTTGGCCGATGGCAATGCGTTGGTATGTCGTTCACGCCTATTCAGGCTACGAGAAAAAAGTTGCGGCTGCCCTGCGCGAGCGCATCGAACTGCACAATATGCAGGACCGCTTTGGTGAGGTGCTGGTCCCGACAGAGGAAGTGGTGGAGATGCGCGGCGGGCAGAAGCGCCGCAGCGAGCGCAAGTTTTTTCCCGGCTATGTGCTGGTACAGATGGAACTGGGAGACGATACCTGGCACCTGGTGAAGGAGACTCCGCGGGTGATGGGCTTCATCGGAGGCAAGGCCGACGCGCCGGCACCAATTACCGAAGCCGAGGCGGCTGCCATCTTGCAGCGCGTCGAGGATGGCGTGGAGGCCCCCAGGCCCAAGACCCTGTTCGAGCCGGGCGAAATGGTGCGCGTGATCGACGGTCCTTTCAACGACTTCAACGGCGTGGTGGAAGAGGTCAACTACGAGAAAAACCGCCTCAACGTGGCGGTGCTGATTTTTGGTCGATCCACGCCGGTGGAACTGGAGTTTGGTCAGGTCGAGAAGGCCTGATTTTTATTTAAGTGTAATGGGGAGCCCGCGTAGCGGCGGCGAGATTGCCGATAGCAAGGGCGTTTGCACCCGGGAGTAGAGCAATGGCGAAAAAAGTACAGGCTTATATCAAGCTGCAAGTGGCGGCCGGCCAGGCCAATCCCAGCCCGCCGGTCGGTCCGGCGCTGGGTCAGCACGGCGTCAATATCATGGAATTCTGCAAGGCGTTTAACGCCGAGACCCAGGGCCTTGAGCCGGGACTGCCGATTCCCGTCGTGATCACGGTTTACAGCGACCGTTCGTTCACCTTTATCAAGAAGACGCCGCCGGCTGCCGTGCTGCTGCGCAAGGCGGCAAAAATCAAGAAGGGTTCGGGAGCTCCCAACACCAACAAGGTCGGCAAGGTCAGCCGCGCCCAGTTGGAAGACGTGGCCACCCAGAAGTGGCCGGATCTGACGGCGGCCGATATGGATGCGGCAGTGCGCACCATCGCGGGTAGCGCGCGCTCCGCCGGTATAGAAGTAGAGGGGGTGAACTGATGGCCAGGTTGTCCAAGCGCGTGCGCGCGTTCCGGGAAAAAGTCGACGCCACGCGGGCGTATCCGCTGGAAGAGGCGGTCAGCCTGCTGAAGGAGTTCTCCACGGTCAAGTTCAATGAAACCGTGGAAGTAGCCGTCAACCTGGGTATCGATGCGCGCAAATCCGACCAGGCAGTGCGCGGCGCTACCACCCTGCCCCACGGCACCGGCAGTGCGGTCCGCGTGGCCGTGTTCACCCAGGGCGACGCGGCGGACAAGGCGCGCGCCGCCGGCGCGGACTATGTCGGCATGGAAGAGCTCGCCGAGCAGATCAAGGGCGGCATGATGGACTTCGACGTGGTCATTGCATCGCCCGATGCGATGCGTGTGGTCGGTCAGCTGGGCCAGTTGCTGGGCCCCCGCGGTCTGATGCCCAACCCCAAGACCGGCACGGTGACGCCGGATGTGGAAACCGCGGTGACCAATGCCAAGGCGGGGCAGATGCGCTATCGCACGGACAAGAACGGCATCATTCACGGCGGTATCGGCAAGATCGGCTTTGAACTGGAAGCCATCCGCGGCAACCTCGCGGCAGTGCTCGCCGATCTCAGAAAAGCCAAGCCGGCTGCCGCCAAGGGCGTCTACATGAAAAAGGTCACCCTGAGCACCACCATGGGGCCGGGCGTGACCATCGACCAGGGGTCTATAGAAGTTTGATCGAGGCGCCCTCACGAGGGGCGCTTCCTCAGCGCTCTCCATGGAGCGGAGAGCACGGTAGACCGGCGGCAGTGGCCTATCGGCCCGCCCCGGTCCATTTTGAGGTCTTTGGAGAAGGCTGTGGCTGAAAAAGCCTGTTTAGCTTGCAACCCAGGACCATCAAAGACCGCAGGCGCCAGGTCCGGTGCGGTTTGTCGGACGCGGCTTAATTGCGGTTGGCCCTGCACGGCCAACCAAAACCTGCGCAGATGGTGGATTTGTTCACCACACGACAGCGGTGCCGGCATAGGTTTGCCGGTACTCAACACAGCAATCCAGGAGTAATTCCAGTGGCAATTGGACTCGAAGACAAAAAAGCGATCGTAGCTGAAGTTAACGAGACTGCCACCAGTGCTCTGTCCCTGGTCATCGCCGACGCACGTGGCGTGACCGTGGACGGGATGACAGCCCTGCGCAAAGACGCGCGCGACAATGCCGTAACCCTCCGTGTAGTGCGGAACACACTGGCCAGGCGCGCGCTGACGGGAACCGACTACGAGTGTGTCAACGACTCGCTGGTCGGCCCGTCACTGTTCGGATTTTCCATGGAAGATCCGGGCGCGGCGGCTCGACTCTTTAAAGAATTCGCCAAAGAGAACAAAGCGTTCGAGGTGAAGGCACTGGCGGTGAGCGGCCAGATGCTGGGTGCGGAACAGTTGGATATTCTGGCTAAGTTGCCCACGCGCGACCAGGCACTCTCATTGCTGATGAGTGTAATGAAAGCGCCGGTAACCAAGCTGGTACAGACAATGAACGAAGTACCTGGAAAACTGGTTCGCACCCTCGCAGCGGTACGCGATCAGAAAGAGGCGGCAGCGTGAGCTGCTGCAGTGGATATTCAATCAGCTAAACAGGAGATAAGGGTCATGGCTCTGTCCAAAGACGATATTTTGAATGCAATCGCCGATATGAGCGTAATGGAAATCGTTGAACTCATCGAGGCAATGGAAGAAAAGTTTGGTGTGACTGCGGCCGCAGCGGTAGCTGCTGCGCCCGCCGCTGCCGCGGGTGATGCCGGTGCGGCTGCCGAAGAGCAGACCGAGTTCGACGTCGTACTGACCAGTGCCGGCGAGAAAAAGGTCAATGTCATCAAGGTTGTCCGCGCGATCACCGGCCTGGGCCTGAAAGAGGCCAAGGGGCTGGTCGACGGCGCGCCTTCCCCGATCAAGGAAGGCGCATCCAAGGCGGAGGCCGAAGACATCCTGAAGCAGTTGCAAGAGGCTGGCGGCACTGCCGAGCTCAAGTAAGAGCGGCGCTGTTCCGGCCGCGGCCGGACAGGGACAAGGCTGGCGGGCTGTGGGCCCGCCGGCCTTTTCCCGCTTCCAGGAAACACGATTTTCAGGGCTGATTGCGGGTATCGCAAGCGCCCGTATATCGCTTCGCAAGACATGGCTTCGCAAGAAGCTGGGCGGTTGTCCGATTCGGACGACGGAAGGCTAATCACGCCGGGGGAGTACTGATGGCATACTCGTACACTGAGAAAAAACGCATTCGCAAGGGATTCGGCGTACTGCCGAAGGTAATGGAAGTTCCCTACCTGCTTGCGATCCAACTGGATTCCTACCGGAAGTTTACCCAGCAGGGTACTCCCCTGGAGCAGCGCGGCGACCACGGTTTGCACGCCGCCTTCAAGTCCGTGTTTCCCATCGTCAGCTACAGCGGCAACGCCGCCCTGGAATACGTGGACTACAACCTGGGCACGCCGGTGTTCGATGTCAACGAGTGCCAGTTGCGCGGTGTGACCTACTCCTGCTCGCTGCGGGTGAAGGTGCGCCTGATCATCTACGACAAGGATTCCTCCAACAAGACCATCAAGGACATCAAGGAGCAGGAAGTCTACATGGGGGAGATCCCCCTGATGACCGACAACGGTACCTTCGTTATCAACGGCACCGAACGTGTCATCGTGTCCCAGTTGCACCGCTCCCCGGGTGTGTTTTTCGATCACGACAAGGGCAAGACGCACTCGTCCGGCAAGCTGCTGTATTCCGCCCGCGTGATTCCCTATCGCGGCTCCTGGCTGGATTTCGAATTCGACCCCAAGGATATGGTGTTCGTGCGCATCGATCGCCGGCGCAAGCTGCCGGCCACTATTTTGTTGCGCGCACTGGGCTACGACGCCGAACAAATCCTCGACATGTTCTACGACGTGAATACGTTCCGCGTCGCCAAGGGCGGCAACTACACCATGACGCTCATCCCCGAGCGCCTGCGCGGCGACGTGGCATCCTTTGATATCAAGGCCGGCAAGAAGGTCGTGGTGGAAGCGGGGCGGCGCATTACGGCGCGCCATATCCGCGAACTGGAAAAGGCCGAGGTTGCCGAGTTGGAGATCCCGGCGGATTATCTCTACGGCCGCTCCCTGGCCAAAAATGTCGTCGACAAGAAGACCGGGGAAGTGCTGGTCGAGTGCAACACCGAACTGACCGAAGAGGTTCTGGCGAAGCTGAACGAAGCCGGCGTCAAGGAGGTGGTGACGCTGTATACCAATGACCTGGACTGCGGCCCCTTTATCTCCGACACGCTGCGCCTGGATACCACGCGCAATGAACTCGAAGCGCTGGTGGAGATTTACCGCATGATGCGCCCGGGTGAGCCGCCCACCAAGGAGTCCGCGGAGAACCTGTTCCAGAACCTGTTTTTTTCCGCGGACCGCTACGACCTTTCCGCAGTGGGCCGCATGAAGTTCAACCGCCGCCTGGGCCGTGAAGAGGTGACGGGCAGCGGTGTGCTGGACCGGGAGGATATCGTCGATGTCCTGCGCACCCTGGTCGACATCCGCAACGGCAAGGGCATGGTCGACGATATCGACCACCTGGGCAACCGCCGCGTGCGCTCCGTTGGCGAGATGGCGGAGAACCAGTTCCGCGTGGGTCTGGTGCGGGTGGAGCGAGCGGTCAAGGAGCGCCTGTCGATGGCCGAGAGCGAGGGCCTGATGCCGCAGGACCTGATCAATGCCAAGCCGGTATCGGCAGCGGTCAAGGAGTTCTTCGGTTCCAGCCAGTTGTCGCAGTTCATGGACCAGAACAATCCCCTGTCGGAGGTCACGCACAAGCGCCGGGTATCGGCTCTGGGGCCGGGCGGCCTGACGCGCGAGCGCGCGGGCTTTGAGGTGCGCGACGTGCATCCCACCCACTACGGCCGGGTGTGTCCGATCGAGACACCGGAGGGGCCGAATATCGGCCTGATCAACTCGCTGGCCACCTACGCGCGCACCAATGAGTACGGTTTCCTGGAAAGCCCCTATCGCAAGGTGGTGGACGGCCGGGTGACCGACGAAATCGAGTTCCTGTCGGCGATCAACGAGGCCGAGCACGTGATCGCCCAGGCCTCGGCCACGCTGGACGATAAGATGCGTTTTGTGGACGAACTCATCGCCGTGCGGCATATGAATGAATTTACCGTCATGCCGCCCGAGCGTGTCGACTATATGGACGTGTCCCCCAAGCAGGTGGTATCCGTGGCGGCGGCGCTCATTCCTTTCCTGGAGCACGATGACGCCAACCGCGCACTGATGGGCTCCAACATGCAGCGCCAGGCAGTGCCGACACTGGTCAGCGACAAGCCGCTGGTGGGTACCGGTATGGAGCGCTACGTCGCCGCCGACTCCGGTGTCTGCGTGGTCGCCCGGCGCTCGGGCATTATCGACTCGGTCGATGCCAGCCGCATCGTGGTGCGGGTCAATGAACAGGACGTGGGTGTCGATGAGGCGCCGGTTGATATCTACAACCTGACCAAGTACACCCGCTCCAACCAGAACACCTGTATCAACCAGCGCCCCATCGTGCGCCGGGGCGACGCGATCGAGCGCGGCGACATCCTCGCCGATGGCCCGTCGATCGATATGGGTGAGCTGGCCCTGGGCCAGAACATGCGCATCGCGTTCATGCCCTGGAACGGCTATAACTTTGAAGATTCAATCCTGGTGTCCGAGCGCGTCGTGAAGGAGGACCGCTTCACCACCATCCATATCCAGGAGCTCACCTGTATCGCCCGCGATACCAAGCTCGGTTCCGAGGAAATTTCGGCCGACATTCCCAACGTGGGGGAGAGCGCGCTAGCCAAGCTGGACGAGTCGGGAATCGTCTACATCGGCGCCGAGGTGGACGCCGGCGACATTCTGGTGGGCAAGGTCACCCCCAAGGGCGAAACCCAGTTGACCCCCGAGGAGAAGCTGCTGCGCGCGATCTTCGGGGAGAAGGCGTCGGACGTCAAAGACACCTCGCTGCGGGTGCCGTCCAGCACCAAGGGCACGGTAATCGATGTGCAGGTTTTTACCCGCGACGGGCTGGAGAAGGATGCCCGCGCCCAGCACATTGAAAAACACCAGCTCGATCAGTATCGCAAGGACCTCAAGGAGGAGTTCCGCATTTTCGAGGAGGCCACTTTTGCCCGCCTGCACAATTTGCTCAAGGGCAAGACGACGGTCAGTGGCGGCGGCCTGGGCAGAGGCACCACACTCACCGCGGCGGTGCTGAGCGACCTCGACCGTGAGCAGTGGTTCAAACTGAAGCTGCCGGAGGCCGAACTCAACGAGGCGCTGGCCTCTGCGCAGCGCCAGCTGGAGGAGCAAACCCGCCTGCTGGAAGAGCGCTTCGAGAACAAGAAAGGCAAGCTGCAAAGCGGCGACGACCTGGCTCCCGGCGTACTGAAAATCGTCAAGGTGTACCTGGCGATCAAGCGCCGCATTCAGCCGGGCGACAAGATGGCCGNNTGGCCGGCCGTCACGGCAACAAGGGGGTGATATCCGTGATCATGCCGGTCGAGGACATGCCCTACGACGCCAACGGCGAACCGGTGGACATCGTGCTCAATCCCCTGGGTGTCCCCTCGCGGATGAACGTGGGGCAGATTCTGGAGGCGCACCTGGGCATGGCCGCCAAGGGTCTGGGGGACAAGATAGACGCAATGGTCAAGGAGCAGCGCAAAGTCGCGGAGATCCGCAGGTTTCTCGAAGAGATTTACAACAGTGGCGCCGGCCTGCGCGAAGATATCAAGTCATTCAGCGACGACGAAGTGTTGACGCTGGCCAGGAATCTCGCCGGCGGCGTACCCATGGCGACGCCGGTGTTCGACGGCGCCGCCGAGGAGGCGATCAAGGAACTGCTGAAGCTGGCGGAGCTGCCCGAAAGCGGGCAGTTCACACTGTACGACGGCCGCACCGGCGAGGCCTTCGACCGCCCGGTCACGGTGGGTTATATGTACATGCTCAAGCTGAATCACCTGGTCGATGACAAGATGCATGCCCGCTCTACCGGTTCCTACAGCCTGGTGACCCAGCAACCGCTGGGTGGCAAGGCACAGTTCGGTGGACAGCGTTTCGGCGAGATGGAGGTGTGGGCGCTGGAAGCCTACGGCGCCGCCTACACACTGCAGGAGATGCTGACGGTCAAATCCGACGACGTGGCCGGTCGCACCAAGATGTACAAGAACATCGTCGATGGCGACCATCGAATGGAGCCGGGCATGCCCGAGTCCTTCAATGTGCTGGTCAAGGAAATACGTTCTCTGGCTATTGATATCGAGCTGGAAAACGAGTGACAAACACGGTAGCGACAACCTCGTGGAGGAATTGTTTTGAAAGACTTACTTAACCTGTTGAAGTCCCAGGGACAGACGGATGAATTCGATGCCATCCGGATCGGCCTGTCATCGCCGGAGATGATTCGCTCCTGGTCATTCGGTGAAGTGAAAAAGCCGGAAACGATCAACTACCGCACCTTCAAGCCCGAGCGGGACGGCCTGTTTTGCGCCAAGATTTTTGGCCCGGTCAAGGACTACGAATGCCTGTGCGGCAAATACAAGCGCCTGAAGCACCGCGGCGTGATCTGTGAAAAATGCGGGGTGGAGGTCGCCCTGGCGAAAGTGCGCCGCGAGCGCATGGGTCATATCGAGCTGGCCAGCCCGGTGGCCCATATCTGGTTCCTGAAATCCCTGCCCTCGCGTATCGGCCTGTTGCTGGATATGACGCTGCGCGATATCGAGCGCGTGCTGTATTTTGAATCCTACGTGGTGACCGATCCGGGTATGACCACGCTGGAGCAGGGGCAGTTGCTGACCGATGAACAGTACTACGAGGCCATGGAGGAGTTTGGCGACGAGTTCTCGGCCAAGATGGGCGCCGAGGCGGTGCAGGACCTCATGATGCAGCTCGACCTGGACAGCGAGATTGCCGCGCTGCGCGAAGAGATTCCGGCCACCAACTCGGAAACCAAGATCAAGAAGCTCTCCAAGCGCCTCAAGCTGATGGAAGCCTTCGCCAACTCGGGCAACAAGCCCGAGTGGATGGTGCTGAACGCACTGCCCGTGCTGCCGCCGGACCTGCGTCCGCTGGTGCCGCTGGACGGTGGCCGCTTCGCCACCTCCGACCTGAACGATCTGTATCGCCGGGTGATCAACCGCAACAATCGCCTGAAGCGCCTGCTGGACCTCAACGCGCCCGATATCATCGTGCGCAACGAAAAGCGCATGCTGCAGGAGTCCGTGGATGCGCTGCTGGACAACGGGCGCCGCGGCCGGGCCATCACCGGTTCCAACAAGCGCCCGCTGAAATCCCTGGCCGATATGATCAAGGGCAAGCAGGGGCGTTTCCGCCAGAACCTGCTGGGTAAGCGCGTGGATTATTCGGGGCGTTCTGTCATCGTGGTGGGCCCCACGCTGCGCCTGCACCAGTGCGGGCTGCCCAAGAAGATGGCGCTGGAGCTGTTCA
>JAGRIH010000019.1 GCA_020443345.1 Halioglobus sp. | reverse complement strand
AACTCGGCCTTGACCTTGGCGGCGTCATCCACGCCGGCGGGGACGCGGTAGGTGAGCAGCTCGACGAGGAAGGCTTCCTCGCCGGCGGGAGGGTTCTTCAGCAGCTCGACGAGTTCGGCGGCCTGCTGCTTGGAGAGCGGCAGCGGCGGGATGCCGAGGGCGGCACGTTCGGCGACATGGGCACGGTAGGCTTCAAGCACGGCGACTTCCTCACTAGGTGGCGGTGATCGGGACTCCGGACGGGTCGGTCCCACCGGATCGGGCGAGATTATATGTCTTTTATAAGACTTGCGGTGCAGTGCAGCACCGAGGCTCGTCGCCCGCCATTCGAGCCGGCCAATTCTACGCCTTCGTCACGCCGCGGGGGATATCCCCGCGCACCCGGCACCTCCCGCGTTTCGTGGTGACCGCAGGAGCGCCGGCGGGTGCGAAGACGGTGGTCGCCCCCCGAGCGCGCCACCTGCCGCAAGGCCCGATTCCGGGCTGCCGCCGCTCCTGCAGGGGCGGCGAGCGCGAGGTTCATGCAGGAGCGCCGGCAGGCGCGAAAGCGGCGATGGCTTCCGGCACGAACGTCATTCTCCGCGCCGCCGGACTCGCAGCTGCCGCAGTTCCTACAGGAGGTCCGGAACGCGTGGCGGTTCATGCAGGAGCGCCGGCAGGCGCGAACGCGGTGGTGGCTTCCGGGACGAGCGTCATTTTACGGACCGCCGGATTCGCCGCTGCCGCAGCGCCTAAAGGAGGCCCAGAACGCGTGGTGGTTCATGTAGGAGCGCCGGCAGGCGCGAAGGCGACGCTCGGGGGCCTGCCGACGCTGCCCTCCATTCGCGGCTGCCGCCGCTCCTACAAAGGCAGGCGGGCTGCTCCTGCAGGAACTTCCCCGTCCACCGGCTATCCTGTGTATTGGCCCCAACACAAACAGGAGACCCGCGATGTCCGCCACCCCATTCGATACGCTCCGCCCCCTGCCCTCCTCCGACGGCCGCCTCTCCTATCACTCGCTGCCCGCGCTGGAGGAGGCCGGCGTGGGTCGCATCTCGCGCCTGCCGGTGTCGATCCGCATCGTGCTCGAGGCGGTGCTGCGCCACTGCGACGGTGACAAGGTGACCGCCGAGCACGTGCGTGAGCTTGCGAGCTGGCAGCCCGAGGCCGAGCGCAGTGCCGAGATCCCCTTCGTGGTCGCGCGCGTGGTGCTGCAGGATTTCACCGGCGTGCCCCTGCTGGCCGACCTCGCCGCGATGCGCAGCGTGGCCGTGGCGCAGGGCCGCGAGGCCAAGCTGATCGAGCCGCTGGTGCCGGTCGACCTCGTCATCGACCACTCGGTGCAGGTCGACCACTACGGCACACCCGACGCACTGCGCCGCAACATGGAGATCGAGTTCGAGCGCAACCGCGAGCGCTACCAGCTCATGAAGTGGGGCATGCAGGCCTTCGACACCTTCCGCGTGGTGCCGCCGGGCATCGGCATCGTGCATCAGGTCAACCTGGAATACCTCTTCCGCGGCGTGCGCGCCCGCGACGGCCTGTGCTTCCCGGATACGCTGGTGGGCACCGACTCGCACACCACCATGATCAACGGCGTCGGCGTGGTGGGCTGGGGCGTGGGCGGCATCGAGGCCGAGGCGGCGATGCTCGGCCAGCCGGTGTACTTCCTCACCCCCGACGTGGTCGGCGTGGAGTTGCGCGGCCGCCTGCCTGCCGGCACCACCGCCACCGACCTGGTGCTCGCCGTCACCGAGATGCTGCGGCGCGAGAAGGTGGTGGGCAAGTTCGTCGAGTTCTTCGGCGAGGGCACGGCCAGCCTGTCGGTAACGGATCGCGCCACCATCGCCAACATGGCCCCGGAGTACGGGGCGACCTGCGGTATATTTCCCGTGGACAGCGTGACCATCGACTACCTGCGCCTGACCGGTCGCGACGAACAGCAACTGGCCCTGATCGAGGCCTACATGAAGGCCATGGGTATGTGGCACGACGCACACAGCCAGCCGGCGCGCTACAGCACCACCCTGGAACTGGACCTCGGCCAAGTGGTGCCCTCGCTGGCCGGCCCGCGGCGGCCCCAGGACCGCATCCCGCTCACCGACAGCAAATCCGCATTTCACAGCACACTGCGGGAGTTTCTGGAGCTGCACGCAGCCAGCGAACCGGAAGCGGATATGGCGGCAGAGGGCGGCCCGGCACAGGACACCGCGGTGGCCGAGCACGGCGTCACTGTGACCCGCGACGGCCAGAGCTTCCAGTTGCAGCACGGCGCGGTGGTCATCGCCGCCATCACCAGTTGCACCAATACCTCCAACCCCGCCGTGTTGATCGCCGCCGGACTGGTGGCGCGCAAGGCGCGAAAACTGGGACTGCACACCCGCCCCTGGGTAAAAACCAGCCTGGCGCCGGGCTCCAAGGTGGTTACCGAATACCTGGAAAAAACCGGTCTGCTGGCGGACCTGGAAGCGCTCGGTTTTTACCTGGTGGGTTACGGCTGCACTACCTGCATCGGCAATTCGGGGCCGCTGCCGGAGGATATCAGCCGAGCCATCCACAGCGGCGACCTGCTGGTGACTTCGGTGCTGTCGGGCAACCGCAACTTTGAAGGGCGTATTCACCAGGACGTGCGGGCAAACTACCTCGCCTCGCCGCCGCTGGTGGTGGCCTATGCGCTGGCCGGCAACATGGATATCGACCTGTACCGCGAGGGCGTGGGCACCGGTGCCGACGGCCAGCCGGTGCTGCTGGCGGACATCTGGCCGAGCAGCGCCGAGATCAACGAGCTGGTGGCGCAGAACGTCAGCGCCGACATGTTCCGCGCGCGCTACGCGGACGTGTACACCGGCAACAAAACCTGGAATGAGCTGCCGGTGGAAGGCGGCGAGCTGTTTGGCTGGCCCGACTCCACCTACGTGCGCAAACCCACGTTCTTCGATAACATGCCGGCGCAAGCGCCGCCGATAACGGCCATCAGCGACGCGCGCTGCCTGGTAAAAGTCGGGGACAGCGTCACCACCGACCACATCTCCCCCGCGGGCGCCATTGCGCCGGACAGCCCCGCGGCGCACTACCTGCGCGCTGCCGGTGTCGAGCAGTCGGATTTCAACTCCTACGGTTCGCGCCGCGGCAACCACGAGGTGATGATGCGCGGTACGTTCGCCAACGTGCGGCTGCGCAACGAACTCGCCCCGGGCACCGAGGGCAGTTGGACCACCTGTTTTATCAACGGTGAGCAGATGTCGATCTTCGATGCGGCCCAGGCCTACCGCGAGGCCGGCATCGCGCTGATCGTGCTGGCGGGCCGCGAATACGGCACCGGCTCGTCCCGCGACTGGGCGGCGAAAGGACCGGCACTGCTGGGGGTGCGCGCAGTCATTGCCCAGAGCTACGAGCGCATCCACCGCTCCAACCTGATCGGCATGGGCATTCTGCCACTGCAATACTGCGACGGAGAGGACGCCGCCAGTCTGGGGCTGACCGGCCGCGAGACATTTTCCATTCCCGCCATCGAGGCCGGCCAGTCAGTGGTGGAGGTCACCGCCCGGCGCGATGACGCGCAGCGCGTATTTAACGCGGCGATCCGCATCGATACGCCCAACGAGTTCAGCTACTATGAACACGGCGGGATTTTACATTACGTGCTGCGCCGGCTGGCCGGCAGTCAAGCTGTGAACCCGGCGGCCGGAGGATAGTCTATACTCAGGAAAAAATAGTAACTGACAGGGGAACCCATGCAACCACGAGCTGAAGACCGTTTGTCCGAAACGCCGCCGCGCGGCGGCCGTCCCACCTGGCTGCTCGTCGCCGCCGTGGTGGTGATTGCCGTCGGCCTGTTTATGTACCAGTCGGGCGAGGAGCCGCAGGCGCCACCGCCGGTAGATGAGCCACCGGCTCCCGTGGCCGCCGTGGCGCCGGAGCCGCCCCTGCCCCCCGCGCCGGATATTCCCGAACCGGCACCGACACCCGAGCTCGCGGCGCCGCCGCAGGCGCCCGCGGAACCGCCCCTGACGCTGGAGGATAGCGACCCGGTACTGCGCGAGACGCTCGCAGAAGCCGGCGCCGCAGGGGCACTGGCAGCGTCGCTGGAACAGGACAACCTGGTCGAGCGCGGTGTCAGCCTGATCGATGGTTTCAGCCGCGGCAAGGTGCTGCGCAAGATACTGCCACTGTCCCCACCACAGGCACCGTTCAGCACGGTGGAAAGGCCCGATGGCCTGTTTATCGACCCGGCCAGCTACCGCCGCTACGACGACTACGCACGGGCCATTGCCGCGCTGGACACACAGCAACTGGTAGCCAGCTTCCACCGCTTCCGGCCGCTGCTGGAACAGGCCTATGCCGATCTCGGCTATACGGCGGGCGACTTTGACAACGCCCTGATCAGAACCCTCGATCGCATCCTGGCCACGCCGGAAATCAACGAGCCCATCGCCGTCAGGAAGGTGGAAGCCGTGTACCAGTTCCGCGACCCGAAACTGGAGCAACTCACCGCGCTGCAAAAACAACTGCTGCGCACCGGGCCGGACAACGTCGCCACCATCAAGCAAAAGGCCGCCCAGTTGCGCGATGGACTGCTGGGGCCGCGGTAAACGGACACTAAGTAACCGGCCCCGGGGGAACCCCGAGGGCCGTTCTGGCACACTAGCCGATCGCAATACCGATACATTGCCGTTCGAGAGCAGTTGAACATCCCGCCGCGCTGACAGGCGGGGATGCCAGCGACTGCCGAACGCCGACGACCACCCCGCCTGCTGGCGCCGAGAACCTGTTTTTTTGCCGATCTCGCAGTGCGGCGGCGCGCTTGAAAACGCCGCAGACGCGATATCTGCCGAACTGTCATAAAACCGACAGTTGACAAGTCGCCGCCGCTCTATGCTGAATTCCTGTCTGGCGATCGCGCGCTGGCAAACAAGGAATAACAGGCAATGCAATACATCGGTCTTCTGGGCAGCGTCGCTCTGCTGATTGGTCTGGCACTTCGGGGGGTGAACATCGTTCTGGCCTCTCTGCTGTGCTCGCTTCTGGTCATTGTCACCAATGGTCTGCCGCTAGCCACGGGGATCACGGACTATTATTCCTTTGGTCCCCTGGGCGCGTTCACCTTCGCTGGCAAGTTCTTCCTGCTGTTTGCCGCCGGGGCCGTATTTGGTCGCATCATGGGCGAAAGCCACGCAGCGGCCAGTATCGCCATGGTGCTGATCAAACATCTGGGGGCGCACCGGGCTCTCTGGATTACGGTACTGGCCTGTACCTTGCTCACCTATGGCGGCGTGGTCGTATTTGTGGTGATATTCGCCATCTATCCACTGGGCCTGAAGCTGCTACAGGAAGCGGATATACCCAAGCGTCTGTTTTGCGCCGCGCTGGCGCTGGGCTCGGGCACTTTCACCCTCACTGCGCTGCCCGGCACGCCTTCCATCCACAATGTCATCGCCGCCGTGGCGCTCGGTACGGACCTGTTCGCGGGCTTCTGGATCGGTCTGGTCGGCGCTGTGTTGATGTTCGCCATTGGCATGTGGTACCTGGAGCGTCAGCGTCTGCTGGCGGCGTCGCGCGCAGAGCACTTCCGGCCCGGACTCAACGACCGGATATCCAGCGTTGACGCGCGCGATTACCCCGGCTGGGTCAGCGCCTGCCTGCCCCTGGCGGCGGTGCTGCTGACCATCATCCTGCCCCGGCTGTTAATGCTGGTATTGCCGCAGAGCGTCCAGTCCGGGGACAGCGCACTGGCCGGGCTGTTGCATTTCGCCGATTCCCAGCCCATCGTCTGGCCGAGCATCGCCCTGGTGGGCGGCTCTTTGCTGGCCGCGCTGTTGTTTGGCAGCCTTCGTGGGAAAGTTCTGCAAGTGGCGGGGGACGGCACCCAGGATTCCATCATGCCCCTCATTAACACAGCCGCCGTGATTGGTTTTGGCGGGGTGGTCACCCATACCGAGGGCTTCTCCCAGTTCACCGGTATGATGCTGGAATCCGCTCTGCCGCCCCTGTTTTCCATGTTTGCATCGGTCAGCCTGGTTGCGGCGATTACCGGCTCGGCTTCCGGGGGCTTGCAGATATTTATGCAGACGATGGCACCGGCCTACCTCGCCATGGGTATCGAACCGCAGGTACTGCACCGCCTGGCGACCATGGCCAGCGGAGGTTTCGACTCGCTGCCGCACTGTGGCGCGATTGTCGCCATGCTGACCATCACCGGCCTGACTCACAGGGAGGCCTACCGCGATGTCGGCATTATCACCGTGGTCATCCCGGCCGGGGTAACGTTGCTGATGATCGTACTGGTTGGCCTGTTCGGCTGACCCGCCCGGACGGCGGCGCTACAGCACCGGCAAACGGTGTCTGTCGCAGTTCGCTCAGACGATCCGCGCGCCGAGTTCGTCCGCCGCCAGAATCGCTGCGAGCAAACGCTCGGGCGTAACGGGGTCGGGCATATTGCACAGGAAGGGGAACGCCATCGCCCCCGCCACGACTACACCCAGTTCCTGTCCATTGTCGGGATCGATCCCTATATTCGCCAGGCGCACGGGAAGTCCCACCGCCGCAAAAAACCCAGCGGCCTTCTCCGCCTCGGCAAGGTCACCTTCGAGCAACAGTTGTGCCAGCACCCCCATCGCCACCATTTCACCGTGCAGACAGTTATTGTGTACACGCTCGATCAGCGTGAAGCCCTGTGCCACGGCGTGGGCCGCCGCTATACCTCCGCTCTCGTAACCGAGCCCGCTCAGGAGGGTGTTGGCCTCCACCACGTTTTCCAGCGCATCGCTGATTTCCGCCCGGCCCAGAGCGTCGAGCGCGTCGGCCCCGTCGCGATATAGCGTCGCGGCGCACAGTTGCGCCAGGGCAGTGGCCGCCAGTGTCGGCCGGCCGCCGAAGACACTGACCCCACCTGGCGTGGCTGCCGTGGCGCGGGCCTCATACCAGGTCGCCATCGCATCGCCCATGCCCGCAACGAGATAGCGCCGGTCCGCCGCGGCGATAATGGCGGTATCCACGAGCACCAGTACCGGGTTTTCGTCGTAGATCTCGGCATCGGCCGTGGCACCTTCAGGTGTATAGATGACGGAAACGGCGGCACACGGTGCATCGTTGGATGCCAGGGAGGGGATGACCGCCACGGGAACACCCAGCCGGTGCGCCAGGGCCCGGCCGGCATCGACCACTTTGCCGCCGCCCACCGCCACAACTCCATCGACCGGTTTCGCGGCACACTGGAGCGTTCTGGCGTGGCCCTCTATCGCCTGCAGAGAACATTCACCGCCAAAGCTGAGCGGCTCGACACTCAGGCCGGCGCGGCCCATGCTTGCCACGACCCGGTCCGCTTCCGCACCGAAGCTGCGGGGGGACGCCAGGACAGCGCTGCGCCTGAACCCGAGGCGCGAGAGATAGTGGCCGGCGTCATCGACCACACCGGCGCCCTGCACGTACCGTGAGGGCGCACCAAAAACCCGGGGCGGCCGCTGCCCGGGTTTCGCCGGCTTCGCGAAGGGCTCCAGTGGGGAATACTCGATCGCCGCTGTGCGCATAGCCGTCCTCTCCCTGCTCGTGCTGCTCAGAACCGATACGTGGCCTGCACCGCATAGGAGCGCAGCCGGTCCGTGGAGGCAAAACCATTACCGGGCACCAGCGGCTCATCATTGTTGTTACCGCTGGTGTATTCGTCAGACAGGTTTTTACCGATCAGGGCGACATCCCACATACCGTCGATACCGCCCAGGCTCAGGCGCACGTCGTACTTGGTAAAACTGTCCTGCCAGGCATAATCCTCGTCGAGGTCACCCGCCGTCGCGTAGCCGTCAGAATAGTTGATGTTTAACACCGCGCGTGCCTCCAGGGTATCGCCGACCGGATGCCGGTAGTCGAAATTCAGATTGAACGCCGTCTCCGGTGCAAAGTTGATCTGCTCGCCCGACGCATCGCGGTGTGCGGTGGGGGTGCCGCGACCGACACAGTTACCGCGGTCAACCGGCTGGCTGCCACTGAGGGTCCAGCAGGGCGCGTTTTCGAATTCATCGTATACCGCATCGAGGTAGCTGCCGGCAAAGCCGATAGTGAGGTTCTCGGTGGCCGCCCATTTGACATCTATTTCAACGCCCTGGGTCTCGACCTTGGCGGCGTTCTGTACGAAGAAAGCTGTCGCACCGTCGAAGATGCTGACCTGGAAATCGTCCACCGTGGCGTAGAACGCCGTGGCGTTCAGCGACATCAGGCCATCCATCAGGTAGGTTTTTACCCCCAGTTCATAACTGGTCGCCTTCTCCTCGTCATATTCAAAGAAGGGATTGTCGTTGGTTTTCAGGAAGCGTCCGTCGAAGCCGCCGCCCTTGGTGCCTGTTGCAACGGTCGCGAACAGCATGGTGTCTTCGTTGAAGTCATGTTCAAGAGTGACGCTACCCGTCCAATCCTGCTCATCGCGCTCGCGATCCCGGATATCGTGCTCGAACGTTCCCAGCAGACCGGCGTAGATACCTTCGGAAATAGCCACCAGCGGGGTACCCGAAAAATCTGCCAGGAAGCGGTCATATTCCTGCGCGCTATCGCCATAGGTGACCGAGCCGGCGGGCAGACCGGCGGCCGCGCTGTAGTCCCAGCCGGCACTGAATCGTTTGTCGAGAACGTGATCGACCTCCTTGCTCTCCTCAAAATAGCGCAGGCCGACATTCACGCGGGTTGCATCCGTAAAACTGTAAGTCAGCTGACCAAACACCGCCCACATGTCCTGATCCTGGTTCATGGTGTAGTCGCGGGTCAGGTTGGGCGTGAGAGCAGCGGGCGCACCCAGTAGCGACGACGCCAGTGAAGTACCGAAGCCCTCGATGGAGCGAAACTCCAGGTCGCTCTCGTGGTAGTACATGCCCAGAATGTAGTCGATGGTTTCACCGCCGGGGGAGGTCAGGCGAATTTCCTGACTGAACTGATCGTAATCCTCCCGTGCATCTACCTGGATCAGAGGTATAGCGGCGAAGTCACAGTCACAGATATCGCGGTAATCGTAGTGGGCGTAGCCGGATATGGCGGTCAGGGTATGATCGCCAATAGCCCAATCAAAGGTCAGGGTTCCAACTTCCATCGCGTTGTCGCTGCTCTCGTCCAGGCCGGGAAAGCCCGGCAGGCCGGCGTACTCGGGCAATACCTGCCCCAGCGTCGCGCCGCCGTCGTTGAGCACGGCCCGCTCGTCGTCGTATTTCTCCGGTTTGTCACTGCCGCTGCCCACTGCAACCAGCGCCGAGTTGAGGGCATTAAAGCCAACCCCACTACCGATGGGATCAAAAATGGCGAGCTGGGTAGTTTGCTGCTTCTGCTCGAAGTCACTTTGCTCCCACTTGGCATGGATCTGCAAATTGTCCGTGGCGTCCCAGGCCAACTGCAGTCGCAAGGTCTGGTCATCGCGCTCCGGCGCATCGCCGCTAATCAGCACATTCTCGATATACCCGTCCAGTTCGTAGCCTCGGTAGGCAACGCGGCCAGAAAGGGTATCGGTAATCGGCCCCGACAACACACCGGTAATTTCCTTTTCGCCATATTCCCAGCCATAGAGCCCGCTGATCATACCCTCCAGTTCCGCGGTTGGTTTGGCACTGATCACATTAATGGCCCCGCCGATGGTGTTTTTGCCAAACAGCACACTCTGGGGGCCGCGCAGCACCTCGACCCGCTCGAGATCCATAAACGGCGCGCGGGACAATTGGCTGCGCCCCATATAGATACCATCGTGGAATATCGACACAGACTGCTCGACCCCCTGGTTGGCGCCCGGGGTACCTACTCCACGGATAAAGACAAAGTTTCCGACCGGGTTCTGTGCAATGGTGATCGCTGGCATATCCGCGGCGAATTCCTCTCCGCGCGTGACGCCCATATCCTTGATCGAGTCACCGCTCATGGCGATCATGGAAATGGGTACATCCTGCAGAGACTCGGCGCGCTTGGTGGCGGTTACCACCACCTCTTCCAGCTTTTGGGCGCTGGCCTGGTTGGCCAGGGCAAGACCCAGGGCAATGGCGGTGAGTGAATTACGTGATGCATTTTTCATAGCGGGTTCCTGTTATTTGCGTTACATCGGTGGTTTGTAGCGGCACATCCCTGCGCAGGGTCGCGGCGCGGTGTTGCTCCTTCTACTGCCGGCCGCAAACTATAGCGGCCGACGTGCAAATTGAATGTCCCAAAAGTGACAATTGTGCTGAGCTTGCACCTGTCGAGCAGCGCCGTCAAACGTCTGGCGCGACTCCACGGAACTTTCCAGGGGCCGCCCAAATCCTCCCGTGAACCGGCGGTTCTGGTGTCGGCGCAGCACTGGCCAGTACCTCGAAGTTAGCCGACCTCCTGGTGGCACACTGCCTGGTCCGAGACAAGCACCGAGCCGGCATTCCGGAAAGCCTGCAACAGCCGCGCTTTTTCCGCCTCGGCCTCGATCACGGCCTGGTCCTTGACGTGGCCGTAGCCGCGGATTTCCGCCGGCACTGCGGCCAACTGCACCGCCAGCGCATAATTTTCCCCGTTCAGTTGTGCCAGCAGGTCAGTGACAGTCTGGCGGTAGTCTTCAATCAACTGCCGCTCCATTTTGCGCTCGTCGCTGTATCCGAAGGGATCGAAAGCGGTACCGCGCAACCCCTTGCACCTGGCCAGCAGTTCGAAGCCTTTCATCATATAGGCGCCGAACTCGCGCTTTTTAAGTCTGCCGGTTTTGGGGTCGCGGCGGGTAATCAGCGGCGGTGCCAGATTGAAGGCAATCGTGTAGTCGCCTTCAAACTGACTCTCCAGTTTCCTGCGAAATTCCCCGTTGCTGTACAGGCGCGCCACCTCGTACTCATCCTTGTAGGCCATCAGCTTGAAGTAGTTGCGCATCACCGCATCTGACAGATCAGTCCGGCCCGGGACCTCGGCGCCCTCGACTCGCGCCACGTCATCGACCAGTGACCGGTACTGCGCGGCCCAGGCCGCGTTCTGGTACTGCGTCAGATAGTCCACGCGGCGCTGCAAGGCGTCTTCCGGCGCAGCCGCCACCTCGGGTGCCGCCGACTGCATGTAGTCGGCGATCAGCGGCTCCAGACGACCCATATCGTGCGCCGCTACCCGCCCGAGCTGGAACGCGTTCTGATTGAAATTCACTGACACGCCATTGATTTCGATGGCTTTCATCACCGCCTCTTCCGACAGTGGCAACCAGCCCTGCTGGAAGGCGTAACCCACCACAAACATGTTCGAAGCGATGCTGTTGCCGGTAAGCGCCGTGGCAATCGCGCTGGCGTCCACCATGGCCACATCGTCGCCCAGGGCTTTTTTTATACCTTGGGTCATGGTCGAAGCGGGCACCTCGAAATCCCGCATCAACTGCAGCGCGCCGGTCGCTACCGCATCGCTGTTGACCACGGCCCTGGTGCGCCCGCGCTCGATGGCGCGCATGGAGTGCTCGCCGGCGGTGACCACCAGGTCACAGCCCAGAATCAGATCGGCGTCACCGGCACCGATGGCGATGGTCGTGATGTCGTCCTGCTTGCGTCCGATGCGCAGGTGGCTCTGCACCGCGCCGCCCTTCTGTGCAAACCCCGTCATATCGTAGATGGAGATCGACTTATCTTCCAGGTGCGCCGCCATGCCCAGCACGGCACCGATGGTCACCACCCCGGTGCCGCCGATGCCGTTGACCAAAATCGCGTAGGAGTGCTCAAACTGCGGCGTCGCAGGTGTGGGCAGCCCCTCGAACAGGCGTTCACTCAGGTTGGCGGTCTCGGCCTTGCGCAGCCTCCCCCCGCGCACCGTGACAAACGAGGGACAAAAGCCTTCCACACAGCTATAGTCCTTGTTACAGGAGGACTGATCCACGTAGCGCTTGTTGCCGAACTCGGTTTTTCTGGCCTGCAAGCTGACGCAATTGGACTGCACCGAGCAGTCCCCGCAGGCCTCGCATACCAGTTCATTGATGAAGTACCGCTTATCCGGGTCGGGGAACTGTCCGCGTTTGCGGCGCCGACGTTTTTCCGCGGCGCAGGTCTGGTCGTTGATCAGTACCGTCACGCCCCGGATCTCGCGCAACTCCCGCTGCAGTGCATCCAGCTCGTCCCGATGATGCACCGTCACCCCCTCACCGAAAGCGGGTTGTCCGCGATACTTGTGCGGCTCATCGGTGGTCACCACGACTCGCTTCGCACCCAGGGCCACTACCTGGGCGCTGATCTGTTGCGGCGTGAGTCCACCCTCGGCCACCTGCCCACCGGTCATCGCCACTGCATCGTTGTATAGAATCTTGTAGGTGATGTTCGCGCCCTGGGCGACCGCGGCGTGAATCGCATGGAGGCCGGAATGGGTATAGGTGCCATCGCCCAGGTTCTGGAAGCGGTGCGGCGTGTCGACGAAGTGCGACAGTCCGACCCAGTTGTGGCCCTCGCCACCCATCTGCGTGGGGAAGCTGGTGTTGCGGTTCATGAACCCGGCCATCGCGTGACAGCCGATACCACCCATGGCGCTGGAGCCCTCCGGCAGCTTGGTGGAGCGATTGTGCGGGCAGCCGGAACAAAAATAGGGCAGGCGCACCACCTCGGCGACCACCGCGCCACAACCGCCCTTGAGCCGCGCCTGGTTGCGCTCGATCGCCGCGGCAATGTCCTGGTCTACCATGGCATTGGCGCTCAGGCGGCTGCCGATGACGGTCATCAAATACCCCGGGTCGACCGCGCCGTGCGTGTGTTGCAGCGGATTGCCCTGTTCATCCAGTTTGCCGATAACGCGCGGGCGATTGCCCTGCGGCCAGTTGAACAGCAGTTGGGTGATCTGTTGTTCCATCAGGGGCAGCTTTTCCTCGATCACCAGGATCTCATCGTGGCCTCGAGCGAACTCGCTGAAGCTCACATCCTCGAGGGGCCAGGGCATCGCCACCTTGTACAGACTCAGCCCCATCGCCTGCGCCCTGTCCTCACTGATACCCAGCAGTTGCAGCGCCCGCAGCACGTCCTGGTGCACCTTGCCGCTGGCGACGATACCCAGTTTTCGCTGCGGCGCCTCGATAGTGCAGCGATCCAGGCGATTGCGGCGCGCAAAGGCCTTCACCAGGGGTATCCTGCCGCTGTATGCCATGCGCTCCGCCCTCTGCGCCGGCCCCAATCCCCCGGTGGGCGGCACGAAGTGGGCCTCGGCAGGAACCTCGAGATGCTCGGGGTCGCAAGTCTGGCTGCGACTCAGGTCCAGCTCGACCGTCGCGGTACCCTCAACCGTTTCGTTGACCACCTTGAGCGTCACCCAGGCACCGCTGTAGCGCGACATGGCCCATCCGATGAGGCCGTAATCAATGACTTCCTGGATGGTGGCGGGATAGAGAATGGGGGAGCCGTGGGCGATCATCTCCGGGTCAGAGAAGTGGGCGATGGTGGAGGACTTTGCCGTGTGGTCATCGCCGGGGATCAGCAGCACACCGCCCTGGGCCGATGCGCCGTAGAAACTCCCGTGCTTGATGGCGTCGCCGGAACGAAACACGCCCGGCCCCTTGCCGTACCAAATGGAAAACACCCCGTCGTATTTCTTCTGCGCCTCGCTTTCAATCTGCTGGGTACCCCACACAGCGGTGGCGGCGAGGTCCTCGTTCACGCCGCTCTGGAAGACGATGTCATGGTCCGCCAGCAGATCCCGTGCCCGCTCCAGTTCCAGGTCATAGGTGCCGATAGGGGACCCCCGGTACCCCGAGATATAGCCGGCGGTATGCCGGCCGGCCGCCACGTCGCGCTGTTTCTGCAGCAGAGGCAGGCGCACCAGCGCCTGGTTGCCCGTCATGTAGAGCTTGCCGGAATCCAGGGTGTATTTGTCGCCGAGGGCTACTTGTTTGAGCGTCATCATCGTTATCTCACTGCTGTCGTCGATTAGTTGCTGCCCTGGCAGATAGCTGCAATCGCTTGTCGTTACACGTCATCACAGGCGATCCAGTCGATTGCTGCACGGCACCGTTGTATTCAGCGCGACCATTTTTTTCACTGCGGCAAGCACTCGCCAGGCCGGACGGTTCTGAACCTCGACACGCCGCGCGCAGCACAGATTCGACATTATTCGCGCAACCGGGCCGCCAGACTGTCGTTAAGCCGACATTCTCAGCAACCGCCAGTTCTCGCGGTGCACAGCTTCGCCGGCCCGCAAGGGCTGGCGCGGCGCCGGCGAGAAGCACCAGCGGCGGCGCAATTGTCAAGCGATCGCGATATGTGGTATCTAGTCTGCATGAGAGCCATCCCGCATCTGCACGATTTCATCAGCGAGCTGCCCGACCCTGTTCAGCGGGAATACGAGCGTCTGGGCACCGTGCGCAAGCTGGCCAGGGGCGAAGCGGCGTACCGCAAGGACGATCCGCCGCTGGAGCTGTTCCGCCTCCTGGAGGGCGGGATCAAGCTGTGCAACTACTCCTTGCACGGTGCGGAGATCATCATGGGGGAATTCCGCCCGGGAGACTGCTTTGGTGAAATGGGCATCATCGACGGACTGCCGCGTGTCAGCCATGCCATCGCCTCCAAAGATTCACGACTGAGCGTCATCAGCAAGCAGAATTTTGATCGACTGTGCGACAGGTACCCGGAGATTTATCGCCAGTTGAATCTGATGTTGTGCCGCCGGGTGCGCTTTCTCTATGCGCTGAACGAGGAATCGATCAGTCTTAAGCTGCACGTCCGACTGGCTCGCGTGCTGCGTCGGCTGGCCTACAGTCACGGGCGCATCAGCGACGACCACGAGTCTCTCATCGAGATTTCCCACGAAGAACTGAGCAACATGCTCGGCGCTTCGCGCCAGAGCGTCAGCAAGGAATTAAAGCTGCTGGAACGCGAGGGCGATATCGAGCTGCGCTACGGTAAAATCTTCTTCAAGGACCTCGATGAACTCGGCAAGAAATACGAGACGGCAATCGGTCTCGAACAGGTAACGCCCAGCTACCAAAACGACGAGTGATCGCAACGACCGAAGGCCGACACCCGTGCCTGGACAAGGAGCCCGGCGGCGCGGTTCAGTCCAGTACGGCGCCTTCGCAGGCGGGCCTCACATGCCTGCGGTAGCGGTGCATATACCCCGCCGGCACCGCTTTCTCCACGGGCTGCCAGTGTTCGCGTCGGCGTTGCAATTCGTCCTGCGGGACCGCCAGATTGATGCGGCGCGCGGGTATGTCAATTTCAATCACGTCGCCGTCCTGTACCAGCGCAATCAAGCCGCCGTCCGCCGCCTCCGGGCAGATATGACCGACGCAGGGCCCGGAGGTGGCTCCGGAAAACCGGCCGTCAGTCACCAGTGCGGCCCGGTTCAGTCCCTTGGCCTTGAGCGCCACCGTCGCGCCGAGCATCTCGGGCATACCCGGGCCACCTTTCGGCCCCTGGTAGCGCAGCACGATCACTTCGCCCTGCTGCACCACGTCGTCGTTGATGGCGTGCAGCGCTTCCTCCTCTGAATCAAAGCAGCGCGCGGGGCCACTGCAAACCATCATCGATTCGTGCACCCCGGCGGCCTTGATGACACAGCTGTCCGGCGCCAGGTTGCCGTGCAGAATCGCAATACCCGCGGTGGGCCGGAAGGCCTTTTCCAGGGGGGGAATCACTTCGGGATCAACGACGAGCGCGGCGTCGATCACCTCGCGAAGCGGCACGCCCATAGCGGTCGTGGTACTGGTATCGAGCAGCGACTGTAGCTGTTTCAAGACCGCGGGCATACCGCCTGCCGCCCACACGTCCTGTAGGCCCCAGGGGCCGTTGGGGCTGACCGCCAGCAGCGTCGGAACGTCGCCGGCCTCGGCAAACCGGCTGATGGGCAGTGTCACACCCGCACTGTCGGCAATAGCTGGCAGGTGCAGCAGCGTGTTGGTCGATCCGCCGATGGCCATCGCGGTTTTCACCGCGTTGTCAAAGGCGGCCGCGGTCAGCAGCTGCCGCGCGTTGAGCCCCTCCCGGACCATCTCCACCACGCGCTCACCGGTGACGCGGGCCGCTTCCAGTTTGTCGGCGTGCCAGCCCGGGATGTTGGCCGTGCCCGGCACACAAATGCCCAACACTTCGGCCAGGCACTGGAAAGTGTTGGCCGTACCCATGATCTCACAGGCGCCGCAGGTGGAGCAGGTAAAGCTCCTGTTGAGTTTTTCCGCATCGCCGGTGTAATCGCCGTGGTCTATCGACACCGTCTTGCCGGGCGCGTTGCGGATGTCCATTTGACCGGGCCCGCCCGACAGGTAGATGGAGGGCAGGTCGAGGCGCGCCATCGCCATCATCATGCCCGGGTTGATCTTGTCGCAACTGGCGATAAACACGACGCCATCGTAGGGCTGCGAGCGCACGTGCGTCTCCACCGTGTCGGCGATCAAGTCGCGCTGGGCGAGCACGAAGCGCATCCCATCGTGGGCCATCGCCACGCCATCGCAGGGCGCCGGCACATTGAATTCCGCCGCTTCACCGCCGGCGGCGATAATGCCGTCCCTGACGCGCCGGGCCAGCAGGCCCAGGTGTGAATGGCCGGTGGTCAACTCGGTGTGGGAATTGGCGATGGCGATCAACGGGCGCTGGCGAATGCGCTCCGTGCTGTATCCCGCGCCGTGCATGAGCCCCTGGCGAAACATGTTCATCAGGGGGCTGGCGCTGGAGGAGATGATGGCGCTGCGTTTGCGGTCGGTCATGGTCGTCGTCCTTTCAACTTGTCGGCCCTGGTCAGATACAGTTGTCCACAGCCGTGCCCTGTGCCAGGAATTGCTGAATGTTGGCAAAGGCCCTTCCGGCCATGTCGGTGCGGCATTCGAGCGTGGCACTACCGATATGGGGCAGCACGGTCACGTTGTCGAGTTCCAGCAGTTCGGGGGTTACCCGCGGTTCGAATTCAAAGACGTCGAGCCCCGCACCGCCGAGGTGGCCACTGTCGAGCGCCGCCACCAGGGCGTCCTCATCGATCAGCGGACCACGACCCGTATTGATCAGTATCGCGCCCTTCTTCATCTGGGCCAGTGTGGCGGCATTCAGCAGGCGGTAGCTGGCCTCGGTGAGGGGACAGTTGAGGCTGACGATATCCGCTTCGCCAAGCAACTCGCGCAGCGTGCTGCGATAGTCGACGTGCAGGGCCGCCTCGACCTCCGGTTTTCGATGCGGGCCGTGATACAGGACCGTCATGTCAAAGGCCGCGGCCCGGCGTGCCACTGCCTGCCCGATGGCGCCGAGGCCCACAATACCCAGGGTCTTGCCGTGCACCCTGGTGCCCAGCCGGGCAGCGCCGCCCGCCCAGTCGCCCGCGCGCAGCGCCCGCTCGCAGCTACTGAGTTTGCGGCATGTGGCAAGCAGCAGCGCCATGGTCAGATCCGCCGTATCTTCAGTCACCACGGGTGTATTGCTGACCGCTATACCCCGCGCCGCTGCGGCTTCCAGATCGATATTGTCGAGACCGGTCCCGATGTTGGCGATCAAACCCAGACTGGCCGGGAACCGTTGAATCAAATCCGCCGGGACCGGGTCGACACCGGCCGCCAGATACACCCTGGCGCCCGCCAGTACGGCATCTTGCGGATGCGCGCCGGCCACTCTCACCTCCCCCAACTGGCCGAGGGCCGCGGTGAACATCTCCGGCAGTTGCCGCGACAACAAGATCACTGGTTTTTCCTGTGGCATCTTTACATCCTCCCCCTCAAGTGCCCGCCTAATAGCCGCCGCGCGCGGCGCCGGCCTGCGCCTCGCCGCGAGCAGTCGCCAGTGCCTGGGCTGCACCCTGGCGCAGAAAACTGATGTCGGTGCCGGCGGATGCAAAATCAAAGCCCCCCGCCAGGGCGCGGTTGGCCATCGCCGCGTCGTAGCCGAACATGCCACAGGCGAGGCCATTGCGCTGACACGCGGCCTGCACCGCGTTCACCGCCGCAGTGAAGCGTTCATGTTCAAAGTCCCCCGGCGGCAAACCGAGGCCGTAGGTGAGGTCCATGGGCCCCACGAACAACCCGGTCACGCCCTCGACCGCGGCGATGGCGTCCAGGTTGTGCAGGCCCTCCTGCGTCTCGATCATCAACAGGCAGGCAATCTCTGCATTGGCCGTGGCCAGGTAGGACAGCCCCTCCAGCATGGCGTGCCGCATCGGGCCACAGGAGCGCTGCCCCGCGGGCGGGTAGTAACAGGCCGCCACGGCCCGGCGCGCATCCTCGGCGGTATTGACCATTGGCACGATCACGCCCTGGGCGCCGGCATCGAGCGCCTTGCCGATCTGGTCCGGCTGGTTGGCCGCGACCCTGACCAGCGGGGTAACGGCCACCCCCGTAATCGCGGGCAACAGCCGCGTCAAATCGCCGTAGTCCATCAGGCCGTGCTGCAGGTCGAAGCACAGCCAGTCGGCGCCCATGCGCGACAGGGTCTCCGCCACGTGGATGTCGGGCAGATTGGACCAGATGCCGAGGGATTTTTGCTTGTCCCGCCAGTGTTGTAGAGCCAGATTTTTCACGAGTCAGTCCCCCCAATTAGACAAACGCAAGCGCCACATCGCCAAAGCCGCTGTCGAAACGCGCGACAATGTCATCCCCGGCCGCCACCGGTAGTGCCCGGATAAAGGAACCGGACAAAATAACGTCCCCCGGCTTGAAGCTGACCCCGAAGTCGGCGAGCTTGTTGGCCAGCCAGGCCACGGCGGTGAGGGGATTGCCGAGTACGGCCGACGCCAGCCCTGTTTCCCGGGTCTCGCCATTGATGATAAGGCTGCCCTGGATGGTGCGCACATCGACGTCCCGCAGGCTGACCGGGTTGCCCCCCAGCACCACGCCGCCGACGGCGGCCAGGTCGGCAATGGTATCGCGAACGTCCATGCCCGGTGCGCGCGCCACACGAAAATCCACCAGTTCAATGCACGGGAGCACGAAATCCGTCGCGCGGATGACATCGGCAACGTTGATGCCGGGCCCCTGCAGCGGCGCTTTCATCACAAACGCCAGTTCGATCTCCACGATGGGGTCCGCCCAGTCGGCCCGGGCCAGTTCGGCGCCCTCGGCAATGAACATGTCATCGAGCATCGCACTGTAATCCGGCTCGGTGGAGCCGGCCATCTCCTGCATGGCTTTCGATGTCAGTCCGATCTTGTAGCCTTTGATCCGGCGTCCTTCGGCGAGGAAGGCGCCGATCACCTGTTCCTGAATGCGATAGCTGTCCTCGATTTCCATCTCGGGGTAGGCGGTATGCAGCAGTGGAATCTGGCTCTTGTCCTTGAAACAACGAACGATTTTGTCGGCAATCTCTGCCCGGGTCTCAGCACTCAACATGCCCTTTCCTCTCTGTCTGATCGGTATCCGTAAACCTGGCCGCCATGCCAGCGCGATGCAGGGCAAGCGTAGAGCTTTGCAGCGGCGGCAACTGTCGGGTATGCGACACTTGTTAAATTTTTTCGGGCTTATCCCCCTTGATGGATCCTGCCTGAGGGTGCCGGGCGCCCGCCGCGAGCTGTTCGAGCCACCGCCGCACTGGCCCGTGATTACTGCCGCCACTTGATTGACCAGTCAACTTATTGCTTCTACCATCTGGATGAGCTGTTGCAAATGACACCCCCTGACAGGGCCCGTTACCCATGAACACACCATGAATGAAGCATCCGGTGCAACCCGACGCCGCTGGATCATTGCGTGCATGCTGCTGGCGGTGATCCTGGCCGGCGCCGCCGCGGCGGTGTGGTACCTGCGTGTGGGCCAGTGGTACGAGAGCACCGACAACGCCTACCTCACCGGCAACCTGGTGGAAGTCAGCGCGCAGATCGGCGGCACGGTGGTGTGGATCGCCCCGGAACAGAACCAGCCGGTGCGGCGCGGCCAGGACTTGTTGCGCCTGGACGATGGCGATGAACTGGCGCTGCTGGAGTTGCGCGAGAACGAACTGGCGCTGGCGGTACAGGACGTGCTCAGCCTGCGCGCCGAAGTGGAGCGCCTGCAGGCGGAACAGCGCCTCAAGGCGGTCACGCTGGAGCTGGCCGCCGCGGAATACGCGCGCCGGCAGCGCCTGTTTCCGCGCAATATGGTCTCCAAAGAGGAGCTGGATACGGCGCGCACGCGCGCCCGGGAAGTGCGGGTGGCGCTGGACGCCGCGCGCCTGGCGCTGGCCAGGGCGCAGGTGCGTGCCGGGCAGCAGGAACTGGCTGCACACCCCGCGGTAATGACTGCGGCGGCGCGCCTGCGCAGTGCCTACCGGGACTGGAAAAAAACCCGCGTCGTGTCCCCGGTGGACGGCGAAATCGCGCGCCGGCGCGTGCAGGCGGGACAGCAGGTCGAGCCGGGTACACCGCTGTTCAGCATCGCCGAGCGCGAGCGCGGGTGGATCGAGGCGAACTTCAAAGAGACTCAACTGCGTCATATCAGGCCCGGACAGGCAGTGCAGATCAGCAGCGATCTGTACGGCGGCGACCTCGAACTGCGCGGGCGGGTAGACAGTGTCGGCACGGGAACCGGCGCAATTTTTTCCCTGCTGCCGCCGCAGAACGCCACCGGCAACTGGATCAAGATCGTGCAGCGCGTACCGGTTCGCATCGCGCTGGAGCAGGGCTTCGACCGGAACCACCCCCTGCCCTTCGGCGCTTCGCTGCAGGTGCGCGTGGACACCCACCAGCGCGGCGGCCCGGCCCTGCTGCCGGCGGCTGCCGCAGCGCCGGTGGCGGATGTCGATGTCTACGGCTACCAGGACGACGGCGTGGAGGAGCTGATCGCCCGGATCATTGCCGACGCCTCGAATACAGGCGCGCCCTGATGCAGCGCGGCAGCGCCGGAGACAGCCTGCGCGGAGCACGCCTGGTGCTGGCCACCATTGCCGTGGCACTGGCCAGTTTCATGAATATCCTGGACACCACCATCGCCATCGTCGCCCTGCCGACCATCGCCGGTAACCTGGCCGCCACGCCCTCCCAGGGGAGCTGGATCATCACCTCCTACAGTATCTGCCTGGCGGTGGTACTGCCGCTGTCGGGCTGGATAACGCGGCGCTTTGGCGAGGTGCGCACCTTCTGTGCGGCCATCGCGCTGTTTTCGCTCACCTCCTGGCTGTGCGCCATCGCCACCAGTTTTAACGAACTGCTGCTGTTTCGGGCGCTGCAGGGCTGCTCCGGCGGGCTGCTGCTGCCCCTGTCCCAATCGCTGCTGCTGCGCATCTACCCGCCGCAGCGCCACGGCCTGGCGCTGGCGATCTGGAGCATCACCAGCTCCGTGGCGCCGGTGCTGGGCCCGCTGCTGGGCGGCGTGATTACCGATCGCTTTGGCTGGCACTGGATTTTTCTGATCAACGTTCCGGTCGGCGTGGTGTGCGCAGTGGCCTGCTGGACACTGCTGCGCTCCTATGAAACAGCCGCGCAGCGCGAACCGGTGGATCTGGTGGGATTGCTGCTGCTGGTGGTCGGCGTAATCAGTTTCCAGCTGGTACTGGACCGGGGCGTCGAACTGGACTGGCTGGCGTCCACCGAGATATGCGTACTGCTGGGCGCGTCCGTGCTGTGCTTCGGTTTCTTCCTGGCCTGGGAGTGGTACGAGCCGCATCCGGTGGTGGACCTGTCGCTGTTCGGGCACCGCAATTTCGTCACCGGCACCTTCGGGCTCGCCATCGTGTATAGCGTGATGGTGCTGGCGACGGTGACATATCCGATCTGGCTGCAGACGGTGATGGGCTATACCGCGACCTGGTCCGGCCTGGTCATGGCGCCCTTCGGTCTGGGGCCGATATTTCTCATGCCGCTGGTGGGGCAGCGCCTGCAGTTCTGGGACGCCCGCGTCACCATCAGCCTGGGGACCTGCCTGTTCGCCGCGGCCCTCTACCTGCACGCGCTGTCCAACCCCGACACGACCGCGGGCTATGTCGCCGGCAGCCGCCTGTTTATGGGGCTGGTGCTGCCGCTGGCCTGGATGCCGCTGATGATGCTGGCCCTGGTGGGCCTGCCGCAGGAGAAGATGGCTTCGGCGACCGGCATATTCAACTTCGTACGCATGCTGGCCTCCAGCCTGGGCACCGCCCTGGCCGTCACCGTGTGGGACCAGCGCTCGATCTACCACCGCGAACGACTGGCCGAGATACTCGGGCCGGATACGCCCCAGTTCCAGCAGACTCTGGACCTGCTGTCACAGCGACTGCCGGATGCCCAGTCTGCCCTGGCCGCCCTCGAAAGGGCGGTCAGCCTGCAGGCGCGCACCCTGGCCTTCGACGATGTGTTTTACCTGTGTATCGCCCTGGTGCTGCCGCTGACCCTGTGCGCCTGGCTGCTGCCGGCGCGCGCGTTCACGCCCGGCGCGGCCGCATGACCGATATCGCCGACCACGAGGCGCGGTATCTGGCGCTGTTGAATCGCCAGATGCTCAAGGAACTGGAGCGCGAACTCGCACCGCTGCAACTGGGTCCCGGGCGCTACCTGTACCTGTACGGCCTGTACGTGCGCGACGGACGCCGGCAGCAGGAACTGGCAGATGTCATCGGGGTGGACAAGGCCGCCGCCACCCGCGCCCTGTCGCGCCTGGAACACAGCGGTTATGTGCGCCGCGAACCCGACCCGGCGGACCGGCGCGCGACGCGCGTGTTCCTGACTGCCCGGGGACGCGGCCTGCGCCCGCGAATGGAAGCGGCCGCGGAGCAGTGCATTGCGCGCCTGACCGCCCCCCTGGACAGCGCCGAGCGCCGCGAACTGCGCCGCCTCCTGGCCAAAATGGCGCGGCCGCTGGTATCGCGCTAGTGCGGCCAACACGGCGCGCGCCGGATTGCCGCTGCATCGATGAGCGGCAGCACCCCGCCAGCGCCGCTGCACCAAGGTCGTCGATCCGATGCACACCGTGCCGCTACTGGCCTATACTGTGACCATGGATGCCCGGCCATCAACACTTCCCACGCTACTGGCGGCTGTGCTGCTGGGCTGGTGTGCGCCGGGACTGGCGGCCACCGTGTACAAGACCACCGACGACAGTGGCGCGGTGAGTTTTTCGGATAAGCCGCCGGCGGATGCCACGGCCGCCGAGACCATACACATCGACACCGCGCCGCCCCTGGCGCCCGAGGAGAGCGCGCGGCGACTGGAGGCCATGCGCGCCACCACCGAGCGCATGGCCGCCGACCGTCGCGAGCGGGAACAGCACCGCGCCGAGCTGCGCACGCGCCGGGCCGAGGCGGAACGCTCAGTCCCCGAACCGGCGCCAACCTACACGATTTACACGCCCCGCACGTACCCCTACTATTACCCCATCTACCCCATCAGATGGCCCGGGCGCCCGCACCACCGGCCGCATACCCACCCCGGGCACCCCGACGCGCAGCCGCCGCTGCGGCCCCGGGAGCCGCCGCCGGGTGCTTCATCCAACGCACAACTGATGCGCCCGCTCGTGTCCAAACGCCCCTGATGCGGCTGGCAGCGTCTTACGCCGTCCCGATCTACCGGCGCCGCCTTCGATAGCCGACAGCAATAAGGCCGAGGGCAAGCAGCGCGAGCGTAGCGGGCGCGGGGACGGCATTGGCATCAATCCGCAATTGAAAATTGTCGATCCCGATAGTGTCGCCGCCGTCAAACGCGTCGGTTGCGATGCCTATACTGGCCACGTTTGACAGAACTGCCAGCCAGTCGGTCTGCGATACACCCCAGCTCGCCGCATCGAACGAAGCGCTGAAAGTCTGCCAGCCACCGGCCGGCGCGGCTGTCGCCACATCGAAAGTGACGGTGTTGCCGCTGCCCGTCAGCAGCACCCTCCCAAAGGACGCGAACGTGCCACCGCCCCCTGCAAACGTCGCCATATCCAGCGACATCGTGCCGCCGTCGAAAGCGCTCAAATCGCCCAAGAACGCAGGCCCGACAAAGGCGCCTGAAGCAAACCCGTTGTTGAAGCCGACACCGATATCCGTGATTTGAACATGCCCGCCCGGGTTGCCGCCACTGGCGACATAGGCCAATGATCCCTCGCCGGGGTTCGCGGTCCATCCTTGCGCATCGACATCAAATGTGGCCACGATAGCGGTCGCGTGTGCTGTGGCGGGCACCGCACAACAGGCGGCCAGGACGGTAACTGCTGTCAGTTGCTTGATATAACGCATGGCCATATTCCCCCTCTGGATCTGGCGCCATCTGCAGGTCGCGAGCCATGCCATCGCCCTCTGGCGCCGGCCGACTCACGGTGCAGGTGCGTTGCGCATCTTTTTCGTTTGAGTCGCGAATTTTCCTGTGCAGCAAAATTTGCACCAGAAAATAACTTGTTATGCATTTCAACGGCTTGCGTATGGCAGCGACCATCGCGAACCAAGCAATGTAAAAAAAACTGACAACCCGGCCAGGCGCCACCGCCCTCGAGACTTCCCGCATCGCGGCAGGGGACAGCCAATGCCCAGTGGAGCGTTGTTCATAGCTAATCCTCTCATCTGGTGAGCGGTAAAAAGTACTCTTACCAGTCTGCGTCAAGTGTAAAATAAACAAATAAAGGAAAAGCCGACAGCAGGAAACCACCCGGTCCCTGCGCAACTGCGCTGCGATTCCTGGAAAGGCCACCGATAATCCACGCGAACCGCGCCCTGTCGCGAACAAACCGGGTAACTGCGAATGGTACAAAATGAACGACGCGCTTGTTGGCAAATACTGATGCATAGAAAGGCCATGTACGCTGCTGGCCTGGGTCATTTTCGGCCGGACCGCACGCATCGCACAGCCATCCAAACATGCGGCCTGCCATGACCACAGAGCAATTTCTCATCATCGCCATCCTGTTGGCGACCCTCGGCATGTTTCTCTGGGGTCGCTGGCGTCACGACATGGTCGCCCTGGGATCGCTGCTCGCCTGCGTTGTTGCAGGACTTATCGATCCGTCTGTCGCTTTCAACGGCTTCGGCCATCCGGCGGTGATTACAGTCGCCTGCGTACTCGTGCTCAGCCGCGGCCTGCAGTCCTCCGGCGCCGTCGATGCCCTCGCCCGTGTCGCGCTTCCGGGTGATGCCGGCCCGCTGGCCAGCCTCGCAGCTATTGTTGTGCTCGGCGCGGTGCTGTCGGGCTTCATGAACAACGTGGGCGCCATGGCGCTGTTGATGCCAGTCGCTATCCAGATCGCGCGGCAACACGATCTGCCACCGGGGAAAGTCCTGATGCCGCTCGCCTTCGGCACTATTCTCGGCGGGATGACCACGATGATCGGCACTCCGCCCAACCTGATCGTCTCAGGATTTCGCGCTGAATCCGGGGGCAGCAGTTTCGGTATGTTCGATTTCACTCCAGTCGGCCTGACGGTCGCCGTGGCAGGCACACTGTTCGTTGTGTTGCTGGGTCGAATACTGGTGCCCGCGCGGGACCAAAATGCGGCGCAGGATTTCCAAACCGGGGCGTATCTGACCGAAGCGCGTATTGGCGAGGACGGCAAGGCAGTCGGCATGACCCTGCGAGAACTGGAGGCCGCGCTCGACGACGATGGTGCCCAGATTATCGGCCTGGTGCGTAATGGCGTGCGACTGGTCGCACCCCTGCCGAGCCGGCAGCTACTCGCCGGTGATATCCTGGTCATCACGGCGGATATCGAGGCCCTGGGGGACCTGTTATCCAGATTTGGCCTCGAGTTGGAAGCGACTGCGGAGAGCGGCAGCGAAACCGACGATGCAGCCGGCGACATCGCTGGTGCAGTGGAGGATCCTGCCCCTGTCGCGGCAACTCTCACCGCGCCAAAGACCGCAGGCGAAAATTCCGTCAGTGACAGTGCTTTCGGTGACAAAAATCGCAGTCGGGAACAGGTTGTTCTCAGCGAACTCGCTGTTCTGCCTGTATCGTCCCTCGTCGGCCGCTCCGCCGCAGATGTGGAGCTCGCGACGCGCTACAACCTCCATCTCCTGGCCGTATCGCGGGCGGGCGCCAACGCGCGCAAGCGGCTGCGCAATATGGCGCTGCGGCCCGGGGATCTGCTGTTGATGCAGGGTCCGACGGATGCCATAGCCGAATTCGCCTCGGACACCGGCTGCGTACCGCTTGCCGAGCGCGAACTGCGTATCCCGGACAAGCGCAAAGCGTGGATTGCCGGGCTGGTCATGGCAGGGGCCGTTGCCGGGGCCGCTTTCGGCCTGCTGCCTGCGGCTATCTCCTTTGCGCTGGGAGTGCTCGCCTCCATGGCGCTCAACACGGTTCCCCCGCGCAATGTCTACACTGCGATCGACTGGCCGGTCATCGTGTTGCTCGCAGCATTGATTCCGGTGGCGGAGGCGATGTCGGAGACGGGCACCGCGGATCTCGTCGCGACCTTCCTGCTCACGGCCCTGGCCCAGGGCAATGCGATCGCGGTGCTGACTCTCATTCTCGTGGTGACAATGTTCCTGTCAGATCTGATGAACAATGCCGCCACTGCTGCGGTGATGTGCCCGATCGCCCTGGGCACAGCCTCAGCGCTTGGCGTGGACCCGGATTCTTTTCTCATGGCGGTGGCGATCGGTGCGTCCTGCGCTTTCCTGACACCGATCGGGCACCAGAACAACACGCTGATTCTCGGCCCGGGAGGATTCAACTTCAGTGACTTCTGGCGTTTGGGGCTGCCGCTGGAGATGCTCGTCGTCACGCTCAGCATTCCCTTGTTGCTTGTGGTGTGGCCGCTGTGACCCCGCGCCGGTAGCAGCGACTCGCTGACATTACCCCGCGAGGAGGTTGTCGAAGTTAGAGGTTCGTCACGCGGCGAGACAGAAAATCAAGGAGAGCTTTTCGCGTAGTTGCGCCGCACTGTGATGTCTATGTAAGGAAAATACGCGCAAAACAAACCGCTTTCCCGCTGCCGCGGTAGCGTCATCCCAGCCTGTTTATCCTATCTGAGTCAGCCCTGCTACAGTAGCTGTAGCCGGATGATTTTCGCCGGGCAGTTGGCGGCGGCCGCGGCGTTTTGCGCGTACTCATCGGCGCAGACCAGCGCCTGGAACACGCCGTCCTGCTCCCGACCTTCGATCAGGGTGCACCGCCCGTCCCCGCCCGATACGCGCCAGCGCTCCGGTGCCGCCTCCACACAGGCATTGCAGCCAATACACTTGTGCCGGGCAAAACTGATGCGCAGCATCAGGTTTGCGGCTGTCCGTCGGACTGTTGTCTGACCGGCTGTACCTTGAACAGAGTGTCGGAAGGCCGCACCGTCTCCGGCACGGGCAGTGAAAAGCGGCTGCCCTTGGCCACCGCGTCCACGCTTTTTCCGTCCACCCGCAGTTCCGTGACTTGCGTGGTGACGACGCCGGTGGTCGGCCCGGTAATCAGCAGTTTGTCCCCCAGGGTCAGGCGGTTGCTCTCCAGCACGAATTCCGCCACGCCGATATCCCTGAAATAGTTCACGCCGCGCCCCACGCGTATTTTCCTCTCGGTGGCTTTTGAGCCCTGCGCATCGTTCCACTCACCCAACCGACGCCCCAGGTAGTAGCCGTCCCAGAAGCCGCGGTTGAAAACGGTGGCGAGCCGCTGCGTCCACTGCTCGATCTTGTCGCGGTCGTAGTTGTCCCGGGCAATGGCGTCCACCGCCTCGCGATAACAGCTCGTGGTTGTGTACACATAGTCCGCCGCGCGGCCGCGGCCCTCTATCTTCAGGATCGCCACACCGGCGCCAACCACCTTGTCCAGAAAGCCGATGGTGCACAGGTCTTTGGCGCTCATGATGTACTCGTTGTCGATCTGAAGTTCCACGCCCTCTTCCTTATCGGTGACGATGTAGGGCTTGCGGCAGTTCTGGATACAGGCGCCGCGGTTGGCGGAGGCGTTGTGCGAGTGCAGGCTCAGATAGCATTTGCCGGATACCGCCATGCACAGGGCGCCGTGGGCGAAGATCTCGATTTTAACCCGCTCGCCGGACGGTCCGCGGATATCGCGCCGGGTAATCTCCTTTACGATACTCTCGACCTGCCGCAGGCTCAGCTCCCGGGACAGCACCATGGCATCGGCAAAGGCCGCGTAAAATGCCACCGTGTCGATGTTGCTGATATTGGCCTGGGTGGACACGTGGATCGGCACGCCGGCTTTTCTGGCGGAGGCCATCACCGCGTGATCGGAGGCGATAATTGCACTGACACCGCAGTGCGCGGCGCTATCGACGATACGGTGCATCAGGGCGAGGTCGTGGTCGTACAGTACGGTGTTGATGGTCAGGTAGGATTTGACACCGTGCGCATTGCATCTTTCCACAATTGCAGCCAGGTCCTCGGTGGAAAAGTTGGTCGAGGAGCGGGCGCGCATGTTCAACTGTTCCACACCGAAGTAGACCGCGTCGCAGCCCGCCTTGAGCGCGGCGCTCAAGGCTTCGTGGGAGCCCGCCGGGGCGAGGATTTCTGGTCTGGCGGTGTTCATCGTGGAGTTCTTTGCCGTGATTGGGGGAACGGCCTAGCTGGCCCGGCTCTCTGCCCGAATCTGCGCATTGGTCTGGTAGATCTTCTGCGCCAGGTCGCCGGCAATTTCCAGCAGTCGTCGCACGGGGGGCGGCAGGGTCGCGGTATCGACGTTGTGCAGGCAATTCTTGATGGTCAGGCCCAGCTCGGTGTCGCCCTCGATATCCAGCTCGCGCTGGAAAAACAGGGTGTCGGGGTCCTCCAACTGGTTGGAGATCAGCAGAAAGGCCTCGAAGCTGCCGCTGATGGTGACATCCGCCGGCTCGCGCTGCTGTACCAGCTGCAGGGCGTCCCCGATGAGGGTGAAATACCAGGTATGCCCCGTTTCCGTAATCGACAGACCCAGTACCCGCTCGCGCAGCAGGTCGAGGTCGCCGTCGGCAATGGCCTCGGCCAGCAGCGGATTGAGCAAGCTCTCGGTGACATAGCGCTGCACGGTGAAAGGCACCAGGGCGGCGCCGCGCAGGGCCAGCGGCTTGACGCGCGACAGCAACTGCAGGTGGGCGGGTAATGCGGCTAACATGCCGACACCTCCTGCTGTGCATGGCAACGCTCCATCCCCGGGCGGCCAAACCAGTAGCCGTCGCACTGGTCGCTGGCCAGCAGCGCCTGTGCTGCGGGGGGCTCGCCGTCGAGAGCCCGGCGCAGCGCCTCGACACGCTGCGCAAAGCCCTCGGGCTCGGGGCTGATCCGCACCACGTCCACACCGATGCGGCGCATGGTGTCCAGCTCGTGAATCAGATTGTACTCATAACCCGACATGGTCTGGATACCGTTGAGGACAAACAGCTCTTGGTCCTGCTGGTTTTCCATCACCATACCACCGGGATGCTCAAGGCACTTCAACTGGCAGTTGTCCTTGGGCAGATTGTAGGCCCGCGCCGTGTAGCAGCGCGCCGAGTACGCCAGGGGAATCCTGCCGCTGGCGAACACCTCGGTTTGCACCGCATCGCCCAGATCGGCACGGCGCACGATACTGGCCAGGCTGTCACGGCCCAGCTCCACCGGCATGACCCAGCGCACCAGGCCCTTGCAGTGCAGCAGCTGCAGCGTCTCGTGGTTATAGATGTTCACCGCGGGGCCGGTGATGATGGGCAGCTTGTGGTCGATCAGTAGCTGCACCCCGGCCATGTCGTTGGCCTCCACCAGGAACTCGCCGTTGTCGACCATCTTTTTGACCTGCGCCAGGTCGGCGCGGCACTCCAGCAGCGTCAGCGTGGAAAGCACTACTTCCTTGCCGCTGGCCGCCAGTTGCCGCCCCAGCTCCACCCACTGCTCGGGCAGAATCTCGCGGCGCTTGGGGCACACGGTTTCCCCCAGGTAGACGATGTCCACCGGCAGATTTGCCATCTGCTGGTAAAACTCTCGCAATTTGTGCTCGCTCCAGTAGTAGAGTACGGGTCCTGCCGATAGCTTCATTGCGCTGTCCTCACTGTGCCCGCCTTACTGCCAGGGCTTGGAATACGCCCCCAGGGTGGTCTGCGCCCCCTCGGACACGCTGCCCAGCGCGTCCATCCAGTCGCGCTTCACGGTGAAAGCCGACTGCGTGCGCCGGTAATCCTGCAGTGCCTCGCGCCACACCTTCACCACCCGCGACACATAGGCCGGGCTGCGCTGGCGGCCCTCGATTTTTACTGCGACGATGCCCGCCTTGTCCAGTTCGGGAATGAGCTGCAACGTGTTGAGGCTGGTGGGCTCCTCCAGCACGTGAAACTGCTCGCCGTTGGCGCGAAAACGCCCTTTGCACAGGGTGGGGTAACCCGCCTTTTCATCTGCGGCAAAGCGGTCGATCAACACCCCGTTGAGGTAGGACTCCCGCCCGCTGTCGGTCTCCTCCCAGCGCACCGCACTGGCCGGTGAACAGGCGCCAAAGGTGTTGGGCGACTCCCCGGTGACATAGGACGACAGGAAACAGCGGCCCTCGGCCATGATGCACAGGCTGCCAAAGCCGAACACTTCCAGGTCGATGGGGCTGTTGGCGGCCAGCTGCTTGACCTGGGGCAGGGACAGCACCCGCGGCAACACCGCGCGCCTGACGCCAAACTCGTTGGCGTAGAACTCCAGCGCCTTGACGCTGGTGGCCGAGCCCTGTACCGACAGGTGCAGGTTGAGCTGCGGGTATTTATTGGCGGCGTAGGCGAGCACTCCGATATCTGCGGCGATCACCGCGTCCACGCCCAGTTCCTGCGACAGGTCCACCGCACGGTGCCAGCGGTGCATGGTGTCCGGCTGGGCGTAGGTGTTGATCGCCATAAACACCTTGACCTTGCGGTCACGGGCGTAGGCGATACTCTGCCGGGCCTGGCGGTCGTTGAAATTCAGGCCGGCAAAATGGCGCGCGTTGGTGGCGTCTTTCAGGCCGATATAGACGGCGTCGGCCCCGGCATCGACGGCGGCGCGCAACATGGCAGCGTTTCCTGCCGGACAGACAAGTTCCATAGCGACCCGCGTTGCTTGCATAGCAGAAAGGACCGGCGAAGGCGGTCCACAAAGACCGGGTATTTGATCGCAAATTGCACGGCAGGCGTTTGATGCAGATCAAGTGATACAGAGTCTTAAAATACACAACGCAGCCCCAGTTCCAGCGAGCGCCCCGCCTCCGGTGCGATATCGCGCAAAAACGAGGTGCTCAGCCGGATGTCTGCATCGCCGAGGTTAGTCACGGCAGCAAACAACTCCACCTCGCGCTCCCCCATCGGCCAACGGTAGTCCGCACCCAGATCCCAGCGGGTGTAGCCTGGCGTGTCGGCTTCGTTGACGCCGGGGCGGTCCTGCTCGGCCGCGTCCACGACGCGCGCCCACAGGGACAGGCGTTCGCCCTCCCAGGCCAGGCGCGCGCCCACGCGCAGGGGCGGCAGGCGCGGCGCGTCGGCGCCGGTGTCCAGCGTGCCGCGCACGCTATCGCCAAACACCTTGAGCAGGAGCTGGCCACCGACCGGCGCCGCCAGGGTAAATTCGCTGTCAAACTCCACGCCGTAGAACTCGGCATCGCCCTGGGTATAGGCCATCACCGGGGTGTGCTCCAGCTCGATCCCGGTGTTCATCAGGCCGATATAGTCGCTGAAGTCGTTGTAAAACGCGGTGACGTGTAAGCGGTGCGCGCCGCTGTCCCAGCGCAGCGTCAGGTCGATGTTGCGGGACACTTCGGTATCCAGTTGCGGATTTCCCAGTTCAATTGCGTCCGTCGCGGCGTGCACCAGCCAGTCGGCCGGCGCGCTGAGCGCCGCATTGGAATACAGCTCTTCAATGGCCGGGGCGCGCTCGGCGCGCGACAAGGCCAGGCCCAGCTGCCAGTCATCCACGACATCCCACAGTGCCGAGCCGGACAGGCTGAACGAACTAAAACTGCGCTTGTCGGCCAGCGCTGCATCGGGGTCGCGGGTATCCCGATCCAGGCGCAATCCGGCCTCGAAGGTCCAGTCGCCGCGGTGGTAGTCCTCCAGCAGGAACAGGCCCGCCCCGGCGCTGTCGGTCACTGGAATAAACGCCTCCTCCCCCAGCGCGGCGAACTCGGAAGATTTGAGTTGCAGGCCAAACACGCCGTGCAAGTTCCCCACGGGCAGATGCACCAGTTCGGCACGCGCCTCCCAGGTGTCGTTGCTGTAGCGGGTACCCACCGCGCCGTCGCTCTCGATTTCACGGTGTGCGTAGTCGGTGCGTGTGAGGAAGGCGCGCAGCACCTCGATACCGGGCAGCGGCCGATGCAGGTGCAGTGCGCCGTCGTAGCGGGTCTGCTCGACATCCAGGCGAATACCACCGGCCGCTTCGTCTGCGTCGTGCCCTTCCCGCTCGTGGTGTTCATGCACGCCGGCGGGAATCCCGTACGCGTTGCCCAGGCGGTTCACCGCCAGACCGACAAAACCCCGCTCGAAGTGGTAGCTGCCACCGAACGTGAAGCTGCGGGTGCGCCCGTCGGTGTTGTCCAGGTAATCGCGATGACCGCCGGGCTGCTCCCCGTGATCTATCGCATCCCCCACCGCTCCATCCGCAACCTCGAGATCGCTCCAGTCCCGGTACAGGCCATCGACGTACAGGGCGGTACGCCCGTTGCCGCCCTCGACCCGGAACACGAGGTTATCCGTGTCCGCCGCACCGTCATACCGGTACTCTGCGCCGCCGCGCAGTCCCGGTTCCGCCGCAGCGGGAATACGGTTATCGATCACGTTCACCACGCCGCCGATAGCGCCGCCGCCGTACAACAGCGTGGCCGGTCCGCGCAGCACCTCGATGCTGTCCGCCAGCAGCGGCTCCACCGAGACCGCGTGGTCCGCACTCAGGCCGGAGGCATCGGCACTGGCGGTGCCGTTTTGCAGCACGCTCACCCGGGGGCCCTGCTGGCCGCGGACGACCGGCTGCCCGACCCCGGGACCAAAGGAGGCGTTCGCCAGCCCCGGGGTGGCGGCGAGGGTGTCGCCGATGGTGGCCGCCGCTGCGCGGCGCAGCGTGTCGCCGCTGAACACCGTCACTGGCAACGCCGTCTCGGCAACTTGTTTGTGCAGCGGCACAGAGACCAGCACATGTTCCATGGGCGGCGCCTGCGCCGCCGCGTGCGCGCCGGCCACAGCCAGCGCGAGAGGCATCATTCGTTTCATTGTCCGCTCCTGAGGGGAAGGTAAAAAAAGTGCTAGTTCAGGAGTGTCGGTGGCCCCCGGGTCAGGCGCGGGGAAAAATGCGCGTGCGATGTACTGGCGCGCGTGCATGCAACAGTGGCGCGGGCCGCCGCGACTACCGACGGCAAACCCGGCGCCACGGCAACAGCCACGGCATTGCCGGCGCTCTTGCACAGCAGGCAGTGCGCGGTGGGCTCGCCCGTCCCGTGCTGGTGCGCCGCCTCTGCCGCCTGCAGGCTCACCGCGCACAGCAGGGCCAGCAGCGCCAGCCAGCGCGCCGCGGAGAATGGCTGTTTAGTGGACGATAACAGTGTCACAGGGAGCGTTCAGTGTATCAAGCGGCTGGAAAAAGAGTGCGATAGTCAAGCACATCGCCGGGGAGAAATCCATCGCACGTGCGGCACAGCGACCGGCCGCCGCTCACCAGCCACAGCGGCGACCTGCCTGCTCCCGGCGCGCGAGCAGGCAGTGCACACGCAGGAACTATCCGGCGGCGCAGGTTTCTCAGCGCTCGTCAGCACCGATGGGCGACAGGGTGTGAATGCCGTGGATGCCGCCCTGGGCATTCACGGAAATATAGCGCGAACCGCGGCGGTAGATGGGGCTGCATGTCTCCTCGTTGGCACGCCCCGGCAGCCCGGTAACAATCGTCACACAACGCCGGTCGGCTGCAACCCGCCAGGTGCCGCTAACTCTGCCGGCGCGGTCGGCGTTCGACCACTCGCTGGTAAAGGTGCCGTCGGCAAACCAGTGGTTTACCGCACGGCCGCCCGGAGAATCCTGCACTTCGGCCTCATCGCGAACGTTCGCGAAAACACGGCTTATCTCGCTAGATGACAGTCGCACTGCGTCGCGTATTTCACTACCTGGTCCCGACTGGGCGCAAGCCGCGGCCCAAACGAGTGCAACGACTGCACACGAGCCTCGCCACAGCACTCCGTCAGTGCGGCATCTGGCCACGTGTCGCGTGCGTGATACCAAGGTCATAGCATCTGGTCCCGATAGGCTTAATCGTTCGTGCGGCATGCACCGCCGGGGCGACCCCCTTGCAGGATGCATGGTTCGCCATGCAGCCCTTACAATTCAATAGGACTGCCACCCCGGCAATTGTGCTCGATCATGCAACTGCCGGGTGCGCTGCTGCCGGTTGCACTTGCGCGTGTCTTCAGGCAGATGCCGCATCAGTTCATCCCGGGGCACCAGCTGTATCGTTGGCTGGTCGGCCGCCGTCAGGGGCGTGCGAAGACCCTGCCAGCGGATAAAGATATACCCCTGCCGGTTGCCGGCCGGGTCCAGCCAGTTCGCCACGCCCGGGTCGTCCAGGCTGATGACGTAGCGAATCAGGCCGTCGGCATCGACATGGGCCTGGCTGGCATTGAGGCTGACCTGATGATCCACCGGATTCGGGGTGACGAACCAGTAATTGCCCAGTTGTATCGACTGGTAGCCGGCGTCACTGGCGCGCGCGCTGATCACCAGCGCCTCGCCCGGCTGCAGTTGGTAGCGCCCCACCAGACTCTGCTGCCCGCGCAGTCCCCCATCCTTCTCCGCACTGGCCTGCAGGGGCGAGAGACTGTTGGGCGGCAGCTTTTGCAAATCTTGCAAATAGCCTTGCACCCAGAGCACGGTCATCTTCCGCAGATAGCGCGCCGCCAGCGCCAGGCGGTCCCCTTCCACCACCTGGGGCCAGTGCCTGTCGAGGCGCTCGATAGCGAGCCGGGACGGGCGCGCGCTCCAGTCATTGAACGTCTGCCGGGTGAGCACCGCCCTGGCCCCCGCAGGCATCGGCCACCACAGGCCCGGGCGGCGCTCACCGCCCACGTGAAACTCGAAAGCATCACCTGGCGCCACGCCGTGGTGCTCGAGATCGATGACCAGCAGGTCGCGATTGAGATCCAGCAGCGGATAGGCGTCCACAAACTGAAAGGTCAACTGGGTATGGGTGCCGCGCACGCCGCTGATCCGGTATTCACCCTGCGGGTCGAGCAGGGCCGAGCGATAGATGTTGTCGGGGTTGTACAGGCCCGGCCGGCCGATAATCTCCCGGTTGGAGGAAAATGCCGGCGCGCCAAGGTAGCGAGCGGCGTGGGACAACTGCCAGGCGCCATCCACCAGGCCGGCGACAACATCGCGGGTAAGGCGCTTTTCGCGCTCACCGAGACGCGCATAGGAGTCGCGCAACAGGGTCTCGCGGGTCGCCTCGACCGCCTGCGCAAACGCCCCGCCCTGCCCGGTTTCGAATACGCCGGAAGATGCGCCCGCGCATAAAGACAGGGACAGCAGCGCGGCAGATGCGGCCAGGCTGACTTTCATCGACAGGCGCGCCGCTCAGTAGTCGCAGGTGATTCTCCGGTGGGTTTTTTACCGATGAAATTGACGGCACCGCCGGTCGCGTTGCGCCCGTACAACGTACCCTGCGGGCCGCGCAAGACGTGGATGCGCTCGATCTGTGCGACATCCATCGAGGAGCCGAGCAGTTTACCCACATATACGCGGTCGAGATAGGTGGCCACCGCAAGGTCCAGTTCTGGCACAATTTGTGTCCTTACTATACAAGTTGTCAATGCTGCCCAGGGAGTGAGCGCTGCAAATGGTTTGCGTCCCGGACGCAATCAGGGGTCACTGCTGAAGTTGCGCCGTGTTTTCAAAGCACTCCAGCACCTGCGGGTTTTCTATCGTCTCGAGGTTCCTTAGCGCACGCCTGTGCACACCATTCCGAACTGCAAGCTCCACTTTTTTACGTTCCGGAAAAAAGTGGACGCGAATAACAAGACAGTCACCATAACCGAATATGGGTTGCGCTGGAAACTACCCGGCCTGAGGCCTATCATGAATAGGTCGAACAGACCGGGGTGCTGCGCCTGACCAATTTGGGGGGTGTGGGGGTGGTCGCGTCGTGCCTGACGCAGACGCACGTTCGCAAACTCGAAGACGTGCTGAAGCAGTAATTGTTTTAAGGCATTCGGAGGTTCTCCATGACAGCAACTTCTGCAACGAATGTTGGCTTCGTATTGTACAAGCCAGGAAAACAGCCCGGCACGCTGGACGCCACCTGGTGTCAGCGCTGGTTTGGCAAAAAGACTACTGGTAGCGGCCGCGCCACCGGCGGCCCTGAGCAGGGCTACGCCGGGGAGTATAAGATCGAGTATTTTGATGCCGGCGGCGCCCAGATCGCCACCCTTGGCCTGCACATTAAAAAGAGCGAAGCGTCCTGTTTCGAACTGGAATGGTTCGATGGCGACAAAATAGTTGATATCGGCATCGGCATGGAACTCCCGGAGGGGCTGGCGGTCGGCTGGCGTCACCTCGACGAAACGCCGCCGCCACCACTGGCCGAGATAGACGAGGCTGAGAATGTCGGCTATTAGGCGACGTTCTCAATCGAGTCATGTGAACTGCCCGCAGTCTTAACTTTGTGGATATCTACCGGTGATTCGAAGAGCTAGACCCTAGTCAGGAATGATCGCGCGGAACTGCGGGTAGTACAGCATTCTTTCCATAATTTATCGGTGCCGTTGAAGAGCTGAGCCACCCGGTTTCCCTTTCGATTGCAAAAAATTGGCGGCCATGTTGGTCAGTACCCGGTAGGCAGGCATAGCGTCAACAGGCGCAGTATCGTTCACCGGCGCGAGCGTGCGCCGGCCGAGTTCGGTATTGCGCTGTTTGTCGAGCGGATAGAGTACGGCGAAGGGCTGCTGTAGTGCATAAATCGGCGGTTTTATTCTGATTTTTTTGCGCGGATGGAATAGCTGGTACTGCGCCCGCCGCCAGGGTCCTTTTGCAGCGCGCCGCGCTCGATCAGATCGAGGATGTCGCGGTAGGCGGTGTCCTGAGAGCATTTTGCCAACTTTGCCCATTTTGAGGTGGTGAGCTTGCCCTCAAAACCATCCATGAGTCTGTTGAGGACTTTGATCTGGCGTTCGTTGAGCGGCTCTTTAGCGAACTGCTCCCAGAAGCGGGCCTTGTCCATGACGGCTGCCAGTGTCTCCTGCGCGCCGTCAACGGCTCTGCCGAGGCAGTTCAGGAACCACATCTGCCATGGCGTGATATCGAGTCCGCCCTTTTGTATGCGTTCCAGCATGTCGTAGTAATCATTGCGCTCTAACCGGATTTGCGCGGACATGCTGTAAAAGCGCTGCGCCGCGCCCTCGGCGCGCGCGAGCGCCATATCGGCGATGGCCCGGGCGATCCGGCCATTGCCGTCATCGAATGGATGTAGCGTCACGAACCAAAGATGCGCCATGCCCGCGATCAGCAGGGGATCGAGGTCACCGGGGCTTTCGAACCAGTTTAGGAATCTGGCGGTTTCTTCCGGCAGCCTGTCTGCGGGCGGGGCTTCGTAGTGGACTTTTTGTTTGCCGAGAGGGCCGGAGACGACCTGCATCGCTCCGCTACTATCATCACGCCACTGGCCGACGAGGATTTTATGCATGCCGCTTCTTCCTGTCGGGAAGAGGGCGGCATGCCAGCCGATCAGGCGATCTTCGGTAAGGGGTCGGGCATAGCCTCCCGTGGCATCGAGCATCATCTCGACGACGCCTTCAACGTCACGGTCTGCGGAGACGAGGCCGCCGACATCCATGCCAAGACGGCGGGCGATGGAGGAGCGGACCTGATCGCGTTCCAGAGTCTCGCCTTCGATCTCGCTGGTCTTGACCACGTCCTCGGTCAGGGTATGAAGATGCGCTTCGCCCCTGAGTTCGAAGCCGAGCCCTTCCATCTTGCCGAGCAGGCGGCCCTGTTCCCTGGAAACCTTCGCGAGCGGACGGGCCAGGGTGTCGTTGTCCCAGGTGAGGTTCGGCCAGTCCTTTTGTTCCCAGATATACATTATAAACTCCGCACGCTATGCGGATAATGTGGCCCGTATTCTCAGCAGAGTCAATATAAATCTCCGCTATTTATGCGGAGAATAAGCGCGTTAATCTCCGCCTGACGGTTCTCTGGTGTGTTCTATGATTAGTTTACTGTGCTGTACGATTACTAGGTTATCGTGTTGTAGAGTAAACGCACGGCTAACCGCGTCCTATCCATGAGCTGATCCAGCGCGCACCCTATCATCCTCACCAGACAGGAGTACCCAGATGCCTAGGAGTCTGTCGGACTCAGGATGATTCTACTGCGGCGGCGGGAAATCGGTCTATTTTTCCGCGTATTTTCGTTACATAGGCACCACTATGCGCCTCAAATACGCGAAAAACTATCCTCGATTTCCCACTCACCTCGTGACGAACCCCTGAATCCGTAAGTTTATATGCG
>JAGRIH010000018.1 GCA_020443345.1 Halioglobus sp. | reverse complement strand
TGTTCAGCTTCGCAGGAATACGCAAGCTGCGCATTGCCTGTCCCGCCATGCTGGCCACCTACTACTTGCCGCATCTGCTGAGCGGTTTTCTCGGACAGCACCCCGGCCTGCAGGCTTCCGTGATCCAGGCGGGCACCGCGCAGGTGGAGCAGATGCTGCTGGATGACGAGATCGAGATCGGCGTGACGACCAGCCGTGACCCCGACACCCACCCCGGACTGCACATGGTGCCGCTGACCTCGCAGGATATGGTGTTGTGCATGAGCGCGGCGCATCCCTGGGCCGGGCGGCGCGCCATCGATGTACGCGATTTGCACCGTTCACCCATGGTGGTCTACGAGAGCGGCTATTTCATTCGCAGCAGACTGGACCAGTTGTGCCGCGAGCGCGACATTGCGCCCGACTACCGCATGCAGAGCAACTTTTTGCCCCTGCTGATCCGCATGGTGAAGCAGGGCATGGGCACCACCGTGGGCCTCGACGTCATGGCCAGGGAGGAGCACGGGCTGACCGGGGTGCCCCTGTCGCCGCGCACCGTGGTCAGTATGTCGCTGGCCAGGCGCCGCGGGCGCCGCATCTCCCTGGCCAACCAGGCTTTTCTGGATTGGGTGACTGCGGGGCTGCCATCAGCGGGGCTGCCGTCAGGGGGGTGAAGCGCAAGCCGACCCCAACCGGCTGGCGCGCATATACAGAAACTGTAGCGCCAGCGTGGCGCCGGCCAGCGCGGTGATATCGGCGTGATCGTAGGCGGGCGCGACCTCCATCACATCGAAACCCACGATGTCGAGGTCGGCAATGCCCTGCAGGATCTGCAGCGCCCGGGATGTGCTGAGCCCGCCGACCACCGGGGTGCCCGTGCCCGGGGCACAGGCCGGGTCCAGGCAGTCGATGTCGAAGCTCAGGTAGGCCGGCTGCGAGCCCACCCGGCTCCTGATGGCCGCCACCGTCGCCGCCGCGGACTGGTCGTTGACCCGCTGGGCATCGAGCACCGCAAACTCGTGCGTGGGAGCGTCGTACTCCGTGCGAATCCCCACCTGAATGGAGTGCGCCGGATCGATCAGGCCGTCTCGCGGCGCGCGGTAAAACATGCAGCCGTGGTTGTATTTTTCCTCATCGTTGTAGGTGTCGGTGTGCGCATCGAAATGGATCAGGGCCAGCTTGCCGTAGACCCCGGCATGGGCGCGCAGCAGCGGCAGACTCACGAAATGGTCGCCACCGAGCGTGATCAGTGTCTTGCCGGCCGCCGCGATACGCCCCGCCTGCTCCGCCACCCGCGCCAGCATATCCTCGCTGTCGCCGAACAGGAACTGGACATCGCCATAGTCGATCGCCGCCAGCCGCTCGGACAATTTGAAATTCCAGGGCCAGCGCTGCACCTCCCAGGCCAGGTTGGCGCTGGCGCGGCGCATCGCCAGCGGCCCGAACCGCGCCCCCGAGCGGCCGCTGGTACCCAAATCATAGGGGACGCCCATGATCACGGCGCCATTGCGCTCGTCGTCCAGTTGACGGCTCAATGGCAGACCCATGAAACCAAAAACATTGGCGAATATCGACGGATCGTCTAGCGGCAAACGGTGGTCAGTCATCGTGGCATCTCTCATAAACAGGCATCGTATTCCATGGGCGTGACCTGGCGGTCAAACTCATTGAGCTCCTGCTGCTTGAGGTTGGTATAGACACGCTGGAAGTCAGCGCTGAAATTGTCGCGCACAAAAGCGGAACCTGCAAAGCAGGACAGCGCCTGGGGCCAGTAGCGCGGCAGGTCCGCGCTCAGTTGGTCGTAGGCATTGCCGGTCAGGGGCGGCGGTGGTTGCAGCGCATTGTCAATACCGTGGAGCACACCGGCCAGCACCGCCGCTATCGCCAGGTAAGGGTTGGCATCCGCGCCAGCCACCCGGTGCTCGATGCGCATCGCCGCCGGTGCGTCCGCGGGAATGCGCACAGCCACCGTGCGATTTTCATAGCCCCAACTGGCCGTGAGCGGTGCGTGGTTGCCACCCTGGAAACGCCGGTAACTGTTCAGGCTTGGAGAAAACAGCAGCATACACTCGGGCAGCGTGGCCAGGCATCCGGCCACCGCCTGGCGCAGCAGTTCATTGCCGCGAGCGCTGCCGTCGTCGAAGGCATTGGCGCCCCGCGCGTTCAGCACGCTGCAGTGCACGTGCATGCCACTGCCCGCCAACTCGCGAAAGGGTTTGGCCATGAAGGTCGCGCGCAGCCCGTGCTGGCGCGCCACCCCCTTGATAGCGCGCTGCAGCATCATGGCCTGATCGGCGGCGACCAGCGCGTCGGCGCTGTGACAGAGATTGATCTCGTACTGGGAGGGCGCGGATTCCTTGATCAGCGTATCGATAAGCAGCCCCTGGAGCCTGCAGGCGTCGCGAATCCCGTGCATCAGCTCAGCCATGTCTTCCATGACGTCGATACAGTAGGTCTGACCGCTGGCCAGCACCCCACCCACCCGGTCTGTCTGGGTGTGCACCGGCCGGCCGAGCGTATCCCGTTCATCACGCAACAGGTAGAATTCCATTTCGCTGGCCACCACCGGCGTCAGGCCGCGCGCCGCGAACCGCGCCATCAGACCGCGCAAAATATGCCGCGGATCATAGGCGCAGGGCATCCCGTCGACCGCTCGCATGGAGACCACCACCTGCGCGGTGGCACGCTGCTGCCACGGCACCGGCACCAGGGTGCGGGTATCCGGCTCACAGAAGCCATCGCCGTCGCCGCCCTGGAAGACCCATGTGTCACCGTCGCGGCCCCACACGTCAAAGGCCAGCGAGCTCAGTGGCAGCTTGAGCTGCCCGGCCCGCAGTTTGTGCACCTTGTCGCGCGGCACCCACTTGCCGCGCAGTCCCCCACAGACATCCGGCAAAAGCATCTCGAAAATCTCGATATCCGGGTGCTGTTCCAGAAACACCTGAAAACTCGTGTCGTCGTCGGCCATGACCAGGGTTCCTATACATTGTACAGGGGGCACAGCACCGCGGGTCGGGGTACTTCCCTGTAGCGCTGGCTGTGCCAAACTGTTACCACACTGTTGCCGCCCTATTAAACACCGCTGCGGCTGAATCGGCCACACCATCGCGCGGCCCGGGCCAGCCGGGTGCGACCCCGACTTAGCAGTATGGAGAAATCGACTGATGCACGACAACACCGACACCGGCCGCCTGCAGATGCTGGACCAGGCCCACCATCTGCACCCGTTTACCGACCTGTGCGACTACAGCCAGCGCGGCGGGCGCATCGTGTCGCGCGCCGAGCACATTTATATCTACGACAGCGACGGCAGGCGGATGCTCGATGGCATGTCGGGGCTGTGGTGCTGCAACCTGGGCTACAGCCAGCACCGCATTGTCGAGGCCATTTACCGGCAACTGCAGGAGCTGCCCTACTACAACAATTTTTTTCGCTGCGCCAACCAGCCGGCGGTGGAACTCGCCCGGGTGCTGGTGGACGTGACACCGCCCCAGTTCAACCATGTTTTTTTCACCAACTCCGGCTCCGAGGCCAACGACACCAATCTGCGCCTGGTGCAGCGCTACTACGAACTGCTGGGCACGCCGGAAAAAAAACACATCATCAGCCGCCACAACGCCTATCACGGCTCCACCATAGCGGCGGCCTCGCTGGGCGGCATGAGCGCCATGCACCGCCAGATCCACGGGCTGGACTACGTGCACCACATCAACCAGCCCCACTGGTTTGCCGAGGCGGGCGGGGACTCTCCCGCGGCCTTCGGCCTGCGCGTGGCGCGCGAGCTGGAGGCCAAAATTGAGGAGCTGGGCGAAGAGCGGGTGGCGGCCTTCATCGCCGAACCGGTGCAGGGCGCTGGCGGCGTGATCATCCCCCCCGACAGTTACTGGCCGGAGATCGGGCGTATCTGCGCTGAACGCGATATCCTGCTGATCATGGATGAGGTGATCTGCGGCTTCGGCCGCACCGGCAACTGGTTCGGCTGCCAGACCTACGCGCTGCAACCGGACCTGTTGACCTTCGCCAAGGGCGTCAGCAACGGCTACATCCCCCTGGGCGGCGTCATGGTGGGCGACAGAATCGCGGATGTGCTGCTCGCCCACGGCGGCGAGTTTGCCCACGGCCTGACCTACTCCGGCCACCCCGCCGCCTGCGCCGCCGGACTGGCGACGCTGCGCATCCTGCGCGAGAGCCACATCATCGAGCGGGCGGCGCAAACGATCGCTCCGCATTTGCAGTCGCGCCTGCGCGAACTGACCGATCACCCCATCGTGGGCGAAGTGCGCGGCCTGGGCATGTTCGCGGCAGTGGAACTGGTGCGCGACAAGGGCTCGCGCGAACGCCTGGCGCCCGCCGCGGCCGGCGCCATGTACTGCCGCGACGCCGCCAACAGCAGCGGCCTGATGGTGCGCCAGACCGGGGACGCCGTAATCATGGCACCACCGCTCATTTGCACCACGGCAGAGATCGACATGCTGGTAGAGAAACTGACCCGGGCGCTGGACCTGACCGCCGCGCACTATGGTGTGGGTTGATACCAAAGCTGGCTGTGTAGTGCGAGAATCATGGCTACGGACGCGCACCGCAGTTGACGAGAGGGCACCGATCGACGGCGTCCGGCCGTCCACGGGGTGTACGCGGGCGGCAAAATAACGACACTGGCGGAGATGCTCAAGTGACCGACAAAATACAGGTGGCCAGGCCACTGGTGGTGCTGCACGGCGATGAAATGGCGCAGATCGCCTTTGCGCGCATTCTCGAGCAGTTCGTGGCCGCACGCCTGGCTATCGAGCTGGTGGAGATCGACCTCAGCGCAGAGCACCGCCTGACCACCAACGGCCAGGCGGTGCGCGATGCGATCGCAGCGCTGAAGCAGTACGGCGTGGGTATCAAGAATGCCGGCATGACCCTCAACCGCCAGCAACTGGATGAAATGCTGGCCAAACACCCCGCTATCCGGGAAGCCGAGCTGGACAAACTGGCCACCAAGTCACCCAATGGCGCCATTCGCAAGGGGATCGGAGGCAACATCACCCGCGAGGACATTCAGTTTCGCAACCTGCGCACCCGGCCTCCCCAGTGGATTGGCCGCGATATCGAAGTGATGACCATGGAGGGCGGCGGCATCAAACACAGCGCCAATGCCCTGTCCAGATCCACCGGGGTGCTCAAGCTGGTGTTCGTGGGCGGCAGCGGCGATCCGCAGGAACTGCACCGGCGCACCATCAGCAAGGGCGATCCCTGGCTGCTGGCTACCAACGATAGCGACGCGATCCAAGCCTGGGCACACCGGTTTTTCCAGCGCGCGCTCGATGAACAGCGCGATGCCTACCTCGGCCTGAAAGACACGGTCATCCCCGGCTATGACGGGGTGATGCGCGCCAGCATCGAGGCCATCTACCACGCCGATTACGCGGCGCGGTTCCAACAGGCGGGATTGTCCTATCACTACGAGCTGATCGACGCCCAGGCGGCGCGCATGGTGGCCAATCCGCCCGAGCGGGCCCTGTGGGGGGTGCCCGACAATACCACCGGCAGGAAACTGTTCAAACTGGTGGGCGCCCTCAGGACATACGGCATTCCCGACCGCAAGTACCACGTCTCGCTGTCGCGCATGAGCGCCGGCGGCGGTGACCAGTACGGCAGCTTCAATATGCCGATGCCCGAGGACGGCATTCTCAAGGTGATCGTCGACGGGGATGAAAAACACGCGCGCACCGTGAAGAAAAACGACCCCGTCCTGCTGATGTCGAACGATCTGCAGGCCATTACAGACTGGGTCGCGCAGGTCTTTCGCGACGCTTCGCAAAAAGACAAGGAAGTGTATTTCGGCCTGAAGCGCGAGTACATGGAGTACGACGAGGTATTCAGCATCGCCATTACCGATACGCGCCGCGCTCTGGCGAAATCCGGCACCCGGCCGCCATCCTTCATGATCATGCGCCCTTCCAGCCAGCTGATAAAGATGATCACCGACCCACCGCGCAACGCCCTGTACCCGGCACAGAACCTGGACGGCGATATCTTTTCGGATATTTCCGCGGCCCTCGGCGGCAGCCTGGCTACCGCCAGTTCCATCATCGAGAGCAAGGACGGCACCATGCTGTTCGAGGCGCCCCACGGCACCGCCCACGACCTCTACCTGAAGTACCTGGCCAGCGACGGCCAGGAGGCGCAGTTCAACTCCTCCGCGCTGATCTACGCCCTGGCCAACGCCCTGCAGACCCTCGCCGAGCGGGAAGATAACCCGGCGCTGGACGACTACGCCCGCAATTTGAAGCGGGCGCTGATCGACACCGTGGACCAGGGCATCATTACCGGCGACCTGCAAGGCAAGACCACCGATCCGTCTAAGGAAAAGGTGGTGGATATGTATGCTTTCCTGGACGCGGTGGAGGGCAATGTCGGTGGTTGATTGCCGGTACGCCGAAATTTTTGCGGCCGCTGCGCATTGCGGTTACGTGCTGGTGACCGGTTCCGCGCTGCAGTCATCGGCGAGCGCGGCATCTGTCGACCGCCCGGGCGCCGGCGTCGCACCATCCACGTATTCACGCCACCGCAGCTCGGCAGCCTCCCCGAACAGGATGTCGCAGACCTCCCGCAGGCCCGGGGCGGCGGCGATATCCTCGCGCCGCACCACCAGTTCGATCTTGGAGCGCCGGCGCATGAAATCCTCCAGCCGCACGATCATTTCGCGCTGCGCCGCCAGCTCCATTTCACAGCGGGTGTACTCGGCGTTCTCTATCAGCAGCTGCGCGCTGCCCGGGTCCTGGCGGATACACTCCAGCAGGCCGAAGGCGCTCTGGTCGTAGCGGCGCCAGAAACGCTGGGACAGGGGTTCGGACGAACTCGGGTCGGTGAGCGCATCCAGCTGCATCAGCCGCGCCTGCAGCATGAATTCCTCGCGCACTGCAGCGCCCGGCTCCCCGTACCAGGTGTTGCTGTATTGCGGTATCGCCACGCCCAGTTGCCGCACCCACTGCGCCACCTCATCGCCCACGTTGAGGCAGTCGGTCAGCTTGCCGCCGAAGATACTCAGGTGGCTTCGCGCTTCATCCACTTCGATCACGTGGCGGCGCGACAACTCCACCCAGTCGGCAATTTCTTCTTTACCGGCCCCCTCCCCGCCGCGAATGGCCAGCGGCCGCACGCCCACGCGCTCGGCGATGATACTGGCGCGGGTCAGGGGTGGGTCCAGATCCAGCAGTGCGTTGGCGTTGGCCAGGATGAAATCGCGGTCGGCATCGCTGACCGCGACCTCGGGCGTATCCACCTGGGTATCGGTCGTGCCGATACAGGTGCGCGGGCCCATGGGGATCAGGAAGAACAGCCGGCCGTCGCTGGCAAAGAAGGTCAACACCCGCCGGTTGTCGGTGACCTTGTCCACCACCAGGTGCACCCCCTTGGAAAACACGTGGCGATAGTGCGTGTGCTGCCCGGTGAGACGATTGTGACTGTCCACGTGCGGGCCGCAGGCATTGACCAACACCCGCGAGCGGATGCTCAGGCGCTCGCCGCTGATCACATCGCGCGCCTGGGTGACCCAGCCCTGCCCGGTGTGTCGGGCACCGGTGGACTGGACATAGTTGACGGCGATGCAACCGTGGTCGAGGCTCTTGCGGATAAAGTTGAAGACGAAACGCGCATCGTTGTCGTACAGGTAGCAATCGGAATACTCCAGCCCGCCGGCGGCATCGCTGGTATCGATCACCGGCTCGCTGGCCTCGAGCATGCGGGCGCTGACATAGCGCGGCGCCTGCGTGGCACAGCGGCCCATGAGCCAGTAGACCACGCTGCCGAGATAGACAACAATGGGCCAGAAGCGGAAGCCGCGCGCGATCGTGGTGAAAAAGCGGATTTCCTTCACGGTGGAGGGGTAGGCCCGCATCAGGCGATTGCGCGACTGGCACAGTTTGTTGACCAGCAGGTACTCGTGGCTCTCCAGGTACTTGATGCCGCCCCAGGCCAGGTTGGACGAGCTGGAGCTGACGCCGGAGGCGAAATCACCGCCCTCGATCAGCGCCACACGCACGCCGCGACCGGCCAGCGACGCGGCGGCCACCGCGCCGTTGATGCCGCCGCCCACGATCAGTACATCGAAGTCCTCTGCGGTGAGCCGGTCCAGGTTGCTGCTGCGAAGCGTCACTGCCATGGTGCGCGGTGTCCTGTTGTCTGTCTGATGTGATCCCCGTCTGCTGTGATCCCGGGCGGCGGGCGCCCTCCAGTCTACAGCGCCCAGACACGCCGGCACAGGGCTGTGAAACTGGCCGCCCCGGCACTGAGACTGCGCCCCGCGCGGTAATACAAACCGACCTGCTTGTCGATACGGCCGAAGGACACATCGTCCATGATGCTGAAGTCGGCACACGAGGGGTGCTCCTGCAGCAGCTTGCGGTCGATAAAGGTCACGCCCATGCCCTGCGCCACCATGTGAATGCGCAGGGACAGGCTGCTCACCTCCCACACGGTGCTGAACTGATCGCGCAGGCGCGCGATCGAGGGGCGCATGTCGGGGTTGTCCAGCGCCGAGGCAATCAGCGGGGTCAGCTTCAACGCCCCCTCATCGCCGCACAGCATTTGCGCGTAGCGCGGGTGCCGCGGGCTCACTACCAGGTGGCGGGAATCGCTGTACAGGGGCACGGTGGCAAAAGCAGCCATATCTTTCTGGAAAGGGCCAAAGCCCAGTTCGACGCCGCCGGAGAGCACCTCGGATATGATGCTGCGTGCCGGCATCTCCGCCACCTTCATGCGGGTGTGGGGATTTTCTTGATAGTAAGTGCTTATTAACATCGGTGCATAAAAACGGTTGATGGATGCGCTCAGGGCGAGGCTCAGGGTCTGCGTATTGCCCTGCTTGAGCTGGGCGATGTCCTCCAGGGTGCGCTGCTCGTCGCGCAACACATCCACCGCGTGTTCGAACAGGCGCTTGCCGACGTCGGTCAGGCGCAGCTCCTTGCCACGTTGCACCAGGGACGATCCCAGCTTGGTTTCCAGCCCGGCCACCGCCTGGCTGACCGCCGACTGGCTGATGTGCAGCGCCTGCGCCGCGCGCTTGAAACCGCCCTCTTCAATCACTGCACGAAACGCGCGTAACTCACTGTTTTCAAAGCGCATATCAGTTTTTCTAATAGAGAGATAAGTAAAATTAACTCTACTAATTTTTTCGCGCTTCGTATACTGTGAAAAATTACCAGAAAAGAGTGCTCGATCATGTCCGAAGAAACCCTGTATTCGGCCGACCTGGCCGGTGTCATCGTCGGCGAAACCGCCATTTCCGATGTGCGCGGCGACGAGGGCCGCCTGAGCTACCGCGGTATCGATATCAACGACCTGATCGGCACGCCGTTCCTGAACGTGGCGTGGATGGTGATCTTCGGCGACTGGCCCGACGAGCAGCAAAAAAGCCCCCTGCGGGCGTTCATGTGTCGCCATATGCGCCTGTCCTACACAGAAGTGGACCTGCTGCAGCACGTGTCCCGCGACCTGCACCCGATGCTGCTGCTGCAGGGCCTGGTGCCACTGCTGGCGCTGCCGGAGGAAGAGACCCTGGACATCGGCCTGGAGGCCGAGCAGGGACTGTTCCTGGCCGCCAAGATCGCGGCCCTGATCGCCGCCCACCACCGCCTGGCCCAGAGCAAGGTGATCCTGGCACCGGTGCCCGGGCGCCTGTTCCACGAGAACTTTCTGACCATGTTCCACGGCACCGCCCCCACTCCCGAACAGGTGCGCATGCTCGATGCAGCCCAGATTCTGCAGATGGAGCACAGCTTTAACTGCGGGACCTTCGCCGGGCGGGTCTGCGCCAGCACCCTGGCGCCGATCCAGTCCTGTATCGCCGCCTCTATCGGCACCCTGTTCGGCAAACTGCACGGCGGCGCCGACCAGGCTGCGCTGGAAATGGCCATGGCCATCGGCAGCCCGGACCGGGCCGGGGACTATGTCAGGGATTGCCTGGCCAACAAGGTCAAGATCATGGGCATGGGGCACCGCGAATACCGCACGGTGGACCCGCGCGCCAGGCTACTCAAGCCGATGGCGATGGAGTTGTGCCAGGACGACGAGAGCAGGAACCTGCTGGCCACTCTGGTGGCCGTGGAGGAGGCCTGCCAGCGCGAATTTGCAGCCCAGGGCAAGGAGATCTGGGCCAACGTGGAATTCTACAAGGGCGCGGTATTCCACAGCCTGGGCATACCCACGCAGTACTTTACCGCAATGTTCGCCATGTCCCGCGTCTACGGCTATATCGCCCACTTCCTGGAGTTTCGCCAGGACAGCCGCCTGATCCGCCCGCGCGCCCTGTACACTGGGCCAACGGTCGGCGAGCGCGACAAGTCCGCCGCCTAGAGGCCCCGCCGTCGGGCACCCTGCGGCTCCGCGCGTCCTATTGTAGCGTTGCCGGTGATCGCCACCCGGGGTTTGCGCAAAACCCTGAACTGAGCGCCCACCACCCTCGCGCATCGTCCCGAGGGGGCCGCGTAGCGAGTGCCCGGCGGCCCGGTTTTTATGACAAAGCGTGCCGCTTGCTTTACAGTTGGCCCTTCGCGAGAGACCGCCAGGCACCTTCCAGACAACCGCCAGCCTATGCCTTCAGCCCTGTTCTCAGCACTCCCTGCTGTCGCCATCGCCTTACTGCTGAGCGCCTGCGGCACTGGCGAGTCGAATGTGGTGAGCGGTAACCGCGACGGGATTCTGCACTACGGCAACGGTTCAGAGCCCCAGGGCCTGGACCCGCACGTGGTCACCGGCATTCCCGAGAACCACATTGTCCGCGCCCTGTTCGAGGGCCTGGCAGTCAAGAACCCCTACACCCTGGAACCGGAACCCGGCGTGGCGCGCAGCTGGGATATCAGTGACGACGGGCGCGTCATCACCTTTCATATCAACCCGCGGGCGCGGTGGTCCAACGGCGACGCCATGAGCGCCCATGACTATGTGTGGTCCTGGCAGCGCCTGCTGAGCCCGGCCATGGGCGCCGAGTACAACTACATGCTGTTCCCGGTGAAAAATGCCCGGGCCTTCGCCAGCGGCGACATTACGGATTTTGCCGAGGTGGGCGTGAAGGCGCTGGACGATCTGACGTTGCAGGTGACGCTAACCGAACGCACGCCCTACTTCCTGCAGTTGATGGATCACTACAGCACCTTCGCCGTGCACCGTCCCACGGTGGAGAAGTTCGGTGGCGCCACGAATCGCTTCACGCGCTGGACCCGGGTCGAGAACATGGTGAGCAACGGCGCGTTCCGGCTCAAGGAGTGGCTGCTCAACCGGCGCATCGTGGTGGAAAAAAGCGCCACGTACTGGGACCGGGACCGGGTGCGGCTCAACGGCGTGGTGTACTACCCCACGGAAAACGTGGTGAGCGAGGAGCGCATGTTCCGGGTGGGGCAGTTGCACTACACCCAGAGCGTGCCGCTGGACAAGATTCCCGTCTACCGGCAGATGCCCGACAGCCCCTACGTCCAGGCGCCCTACCTGGGAACCTATTACTTTCTGCTCAACACCACCCGGCCGCCGCTGGACGACGTGCGCGTGCGCCGGGCGCTGTCGCTGGCGGTGGACCGCGACAAACTCAACGACACCGTACTCATGGGCACCGTTGTCTCGGCTTACAGCATCACCCCGCCCGACACCCTGGGCTACTACCCGCCAAAACTGTTCGGCCACGATGCGCAGCGCGCCCGGGAACTGCTGGCGCAGGCGGGTTATCCCGGCGGGGCGGGCTGGCCGGGGCTGGAGCTGACCTACAACACCAGCGAGGACCACCGCAAGATCGCCGTGGCCCTGCAGCAGATGTGGCAGGACACTCTCGACATCGAGGTGAGCCTGGCCAACCAGGAGTGGAAGGTGTACCTGGACTCCGTCACCCAGATGCACTTCCAGGTCGCCCGCCGCGGCTGGATCGGCGACTATGTGGACCCGAACAACTTTCTGGACCTGTTCCTCACCGGCGGCGGCAACAACAACACCGGCTTTGCCGATCCGCGCTACGATGAGCTGATCCTGGAACAGGCTCCCCGGGCGGCGACGCGCCGGGAGCGCTTTGCCATCTTCCACGCGGCGGAAACCCGCCTGATGCAGCAGATGCCGATCATCCCGATCTACACCTACACCAGCAAACACCTGATCCATCCCAGTGTGCGCGGCATGCCCTCCAACCTGATGGATTCACTGAACCTGAAATACGTGTGGCTGGATCGGCAGTGGCAGGCCGACGGCGGGGGCGGCTGAGCGTGTGGCGCTTCATCACCCTGCGCCTGTTGCAGGCCATTCCGGTTATCCTGGTGGTGATTACCGCGACATTCTTTCTGGTGCGCATCGCACCCGGCGGCCCTTTCGACAGCGAGAAACCCGTGACTCGCGAGGTCAGGGCGGCACTGGAGGCCCAGTACCGGCTCGACCTGCCGCTGCACCGGCAGTACCTGTCCTACCTGGGCGATCTCGCCCGGGGCGACCTGGGGCCCTCCTTCAAATACTCGGGGCGCAGCGTCAATGAGCTGATCGCCGCTGGCTTTCCAGTGACGGCGGAGCTGGGCCTGTACGCCCTGCTGGTGGCGCTGGTGGTCGGCGGCGGGGCGGGGATCATCGCCGCCCTGAAACCCCATACGGCGCAGGACTATCTCCCCATGTCCGCGGCGATGATCGGCATCTGCATGCCCTCCTTCCTGCTGGGGCCGCTGCTGGTACTGGTGTTCGGCATCCACCTGGACTGGCTGCCGGTGTCCGGCTGGGGCGATATCTCCGGCGACAAAGTGCTGCCCTCCATCACCCTGGGCGCCGCCTATGCCGCTTACATCGCCCGTCTGGGCCGGGCCGGCATGCTGGAGGTGCTGCACCAGGACTACATCCGCACGGCCCGCGCCAAGGGCCTGCCCCAGTGGCAGGTGGTGCTCAAGCACGGCCTGCGCGGCGGACTGCTGCCGGTGGTCGCCTTCCTCGGCCCCGCCTTTGCCGGTCTGCTGGCGGGCTCCTTCGTGGTGGAGACCATCTTCCAGATTCCCGGCCTGGGCCGCTTTTACGTGCAGGCCGCGTTCAACCGCGACTACACCATGATCCTGGGCACCACTGTGTTCCTGTCGGTACTCATCGTGCTGTTCAACCTGCTGTCGGACATTCTCGCCGCCTGGATGAACCCGCGCCTGCGCGCCCAGTACGGCAGGCACTGAGGTGATGGGAGCCGGCGTGTGAGCACCGAAACCCTTGCCGAGATCGCCCGGGCGGAGCGCGGCACGTCCCTGTGGGCCGACGCCTGGCTGCGCCTGCGGCGCAACAAGCTGGCGCTGATCGGTTTCGCCGTCCTGTCGCTGTTTGTCGTCATTGCGCTGCTCACCCCCTGGATCGCCCCCTACAGCTACCAGGCGCAGAACCTGGAATTGGGTGCCAGCCCGCCCTCCGCGCAGCACTGGCTGGGCACCGATATTTTCGGCCGCGACCTGCTCACCCAGATCCTCTACGGCGGGCGCATTTCCCTGGCCGTGGGCTTCGTGGCCACCGCGGTGGCGCTGCTGATCGGCGTGACCTGGGGGGCGATCGCCGGTTACGCGGGCGGCCGGGTGGACGCCGTGATGATGCGCCTGGTGGACATTCTCTACGCCCTGCCCTTCATGATTTTCATCGTGCTGCTCACCGTGGTGTTCGGGCGCAATCTGCTGCTGCTGTTTCTGGCCATCGGCGCAGTGGAGTGGCTCACCATGGCGCGCATCATGCGCGGCCAGATACAGTCACTGCGTCAGCAGGAATTCGTCGAAGCGGCAATCTCCCTGGGCCTTTCCCCGGCGACGCTGATTCGCCGCCACCTGGTACCCAATGCGCTGGGGCCGATTATCGTCTACACCACACTGACCATACCCAGCGTGATGCTGCTGGAGGCCTTTCTCAGTTTTCTGGGGCTCGGAGTGCAGCCGCCCCAGACCTCCTGGGGCCTGCTGATTTCCTACGGCGCCGAGACCATGGAAGAGTATCCCTGGCTGCTGGTATTCCCCGGCCTGGCGCTGACTCTGACCCTGTTCTGTCTGAACTTTCTCGGCGACGGCCTGCGCGATGCGCTGGACGTACGCGGCGCGCGGGACTGATATGGCGCTGCTGCAAGTAGAAGATCTGGCGGTCAGCTTCGTCACCCGCAACGGCATCAACACTGCGGTCGACGGCGTCAGTTTTACTGTGGAGACAGGCCGGATAACCGCCATCATCGGCGAGTCCGGCTCCGGCAAGTCGGTGGCCTGCTACAGCCTGCTGGGGCTGGTGCCGCGCCCTCCGGGGCGCATCGACGGCGGCCGCGCCCTGTTCGAGGGCCGCGACCTGCTGCAGATGAAGGAGACGGCACTGCGGCGCATCCGCGGGCGGGATATCGCCATGATCTTCCAAGATCCGATGACCTGTCTCAACCCCTACATGAGTATCGGCAGACAGCTGATGGAGCCGCTGCGCTACCACCACAGGGTATCGAGACAGGCCGCTCGCGCGCGCGCCCTGGAATTGCTGGCAGAGGTCGGCATCCGCGACCCGGCGGCCACCATCGACAACTTCCCGCACCAGTTTTCCGGCGGCATGCGCCAGCGGGTGATGATCGCCATGGCGCTGATCAACGAGCCCAGGTTGCTGATTGCCGACGAGCCCACCACCGCCCTGGACGTGACCATACAGGCGCAGATCCTCAAGCTGATCGCCGAGCTGCAGCGCAGGCGCAATATCGGCGTCATCTTCATCAGCCACGACCTGGCGGTGGTGGCTGACATCGCCGACACCATCGTGGTGATGCAACGCGGCCGGGTGGTGGAGCGCGGCGAGGGCGAGGAGATCTTCCAGTGCGCCCGACACCCCTATACCAAAAAGTTGCTGGCGGCGATTCCCTCCGGCAGCAAGGCGCCGCGGACAGAGCCCGCCGAGCCGCTGATCCGGGTGCGCAACCTGTGCACCTGGTTTGCACCGGGCCGTGGCGCGGCACCGGTCAAGGCCGTCGACGATGTCAGCTTCGATATCCAGCGCGGCGAAGTGCTGGGGTTGGTGGGCGAATCCGGCAGCGGCAAGTCCACCATTGGCCGCTCCATCCTACGTCTGGTGCCGGTCACCTCTGGAAAGATCGACTTCGACGGCATCGACCTCACCGCCCTGCGCGGCAGAGAGTTGAAGCGGATGCGCCGGCGCATGCAGATGATTTTTCAGGACCCTTTCGCCTCGCTCAACCCGCGCATGACGGTCTACGACACGCTGGCCGAGCCTCTGCTGCTGCACGGTATCCACAGTCGCAAGCATGTCGCCCAGGGAGTGCTGCGACTGATGGACGACGTGGGCCTGGCCCGCGCCTTCGTGCGCAAGTATCCCCACGAATTCTCCGGCGGCCAGCGCCAGCGCATCGCTATCGGCCGCGCCCTGGCCACCCGGCCGGAGTTTATCGTCGCCGACGAGCCGGTCTCGGCCCTGGATGTGACTATCCAGGCGCAGATTCTCGAGCTGCTGCAGGCCCTGGGCCGGGAATACGGCCTTACCATGCTGTTTGTGTCCCACGATCTGGCGGTGGTGCGCCACCTGGCCGACCGCATCCTGGTATTGTACCGGGGCGAGGTGGTGGAACGCGGCAGCGGGGACGAGTTGTTCGAGCGGCCGCAGCAGGCCTATACGCGGCAGCTGCTGCAGTCGATTCCCGGCGCGACCCGAGGGTTTTGAAGCGCAGTTAGCGCGTCAACCACGGCATCAGCAACCGGGTGACTGCGGGCATGATGAAATAGGTCATCAGCGCTACCAGGAGAGAAACCCGAAACAGCATAACCAGCCACTCCGGCACGCCGGGCAGGACGCTGAACAGCAACGCGACCAGGGGGCTCAATATCGTCAGCATGGTATAGATGACGACGATCAGCACCAGCGCCATTTTGTGCGCCTTGGGGTGGAGCTGGCCGGCAAATAAAAACTCCAGTCCGGTCAGGCGCTTGATGCGCTCCTCACCCTCCACCAGGTGCTCAATCTTTGCCAGCCAGTGCCGGCGCTCGTCGGACTCCTCCCAGTCCCGCAGGTGTTCGATCGTGTCGAAGCGAAACACCACATGGCATTCGCCCCTCTCGCCCTTGACTTTATAGGTGACCCCCTGGTGCCCCGGGAACGTGCTGGCGACCTCTCCCACCTGGTGTACCCAGTCCGCGTACTCGGATTTCCGGCCGGGCACGATGCGCCGGGTGACGATAGCGGTTACCGATTCCTGATCACTCATCTGTACTCCCCCTTCGGTAAACCGCGTGAACCGACGCGAACGGCAACGCATTCGTACCGACCCGTGCCGGCGTCGACACATTTAGCGCCATGGCTGAGCGAGACTTTACAGTCGGCATACTGACGCAGACCCTTGATCGCTCACGAGGTGCGACTGGATCGGCACGATAAGCTGTACTGGAATGAACGGCAGAGGGACAGGCAAATACGCCACGACAGCGAACCGGACGCCACACTGGACAAGCGAGCGGCTCTGGCGGTGCTCGTGGTACTGCCGATTGAATGGTTGCTCTGAGAGCATTCACCCACTGAGCGGCCAGTTGAATATTCTCGCCTGCCACCTTGCCATTCAGCCGCTGTGTCACCACGGCGGGCCTGGGCGGTGCCTTTGCGCGCTAGCGCAGGAGAGACTTCGCGGCGTTAAACAGGCCGCCGACACCACCCACCGATTCCAGCAGACTGCCGCCACTACTGGCCTTGTCCATCATTTGCGGCAGCGCCTCGGAGAGGCCGTCGGCGGCGCTGTCGGTATCGGTGCCAACGCGGCTGGCAAAGGCTGCGACCCGCTCCGAGCCCAGTAACTCCTTGATCGATTCGGCGGAAATTGCCGTATTGGTGCCATCGCCCAGCCAGGAATCAAGGATGCTGCCGAGCTGTCCGCTGCCGGCCATGCGACTGGCCAGACCGGCAAAGTCGAGATTGCCCTGACCGTCGCCGAGCAGATTCGACAGTGCATCCGCGATGGTGTCGCTGTCAACCTGCAGACCGAGCTTTTCGGAAAGCACTCGTACACCGATTTTGAGAATGTCCATAACTCATACTCCGTTGTTGTTTCCCGATTCATTATAGTCGCTGGACACGCAGCGGTATGGTTATCGTGATTCACTGTCTCGAGCCTGCGCACTGTCCTTGTCACGCCCGTTTTCTCTCGCCTCCAGTACTTCGATCTTGCGCTGAATCCGCTCCAGTTTGCGCCGTTGCGTGGCGCGCTCGGCCGGTCGCACGAACAACAGCCAGATTCCCAGCACCAGCACGAGAGCCACCACCACGGCGAGGAGCATCTTCACATACCGAACTCTACAGCATTCAGGCGAAAAATACCCGGGGGAAACTGCTGTCGCGCCTCAGCACGAGAACAACTTGTGTCGCTCATAAGCGGGAATATCGCGATAGGCCAGGCTGAAGTTAGCCGCTACTGACAGACGCGGCTCCGGTGCGCCGTGCGGTGTAACCTCGTGCCAGAGAAAAGACGGAAAGAACAGCATCAATCCCGGGCGCGGAAAGACCTTCGCATGGTACTGCCAGCCCCCCTGCAACGAGGCGTTGAAGCGCGGATCATGCAGTATCAGTGCGCCCTCGTCCGGGCGCCAGTAGTCCTGCACCGACTCGTCGCTGACCAGTAAGGGCCGGTCGGAGGGACGGGTGTGCACATAGTACACCGCCGAGATATGCGACACGTGGTTGTGGGAGGGCACATAGTGCCCTTGCGGTGCCACGTTGGGAAACATCTGCATCGCCAGGTCGAACTCCCCCTGCCAGCCGATCTCGCGGCAGTAGCGCTTCAAACCGCCCAGGAACAGGCCCTCTAACCGATAAAGCGCCGGCACCTGCGGCGCATGTTCCATCAGGGTGGTGACGTCTGACATTTGCGCCTGATCGCTTCTGCTGAAGTGCTCGTGGTTGTTGAAGAAGGCGGCCAGCTCGGCGTTCATCTGCGCCTCCTCCAGCTCGAAGAGCTTTACCGGCGTTGGAAAGAGCTGATAGGTGGTGCCCTCCGGCACGGCCGTTTCATTGGGTTCAAAAGTCTGTTTTTCCATGTTTCGCTTCATGCTATAAGGGTTTGTGTCGATGGGCGCAAATATAGCAGATCACAGCGGCTGTCGGGTGATTCATCATTGCACCCGGTTGCAGAGGCAGTACAGTACATGTTGAAAATAGTGCGGGTCATGGCGGGCATGGATGCCCAGTACGAGCGCCACCTCGAGGGACTCAAGACAGTCTTTAACAAGGCGTTTGCGTTCAACGCGCCCTATCTGGACAAGATAGAAGCTTTTGCACGGGGTGAACACCCGCCGGGAGCGGAGTGCATCCTGCTGGCGGCCACCGGTGCGCGGGAAGAGATTCTGGGATTCACGGCATCTTTTTATTTCAGCGATCTGAAGGTCGCCTATCTCGACTACATTGCCAGCGACCCAGACCGCTCCTCCCGGGGTATCGGTGCGGCACTCTACGAAGCCATGCGCACGGACCTGAAAAAGCGCGGGGCGCGGCGCCTGTTCTTCGATTCCCTGCCCGACGAGCCCGGCCCCAATGTCGACCCCGCACTGCTGCCGGACAACAAGAAGCGGATGGCTTTCTATGAGCGGCTGGGGGCCCGGCCCATTCTGGGCACACAGTACGAGCACGTGGTCACCCCGGCCAATCTGGGCGACCCCAACTGCCTGATGCATGATGGTATGGGACAGACGGCAGAGTTGTCGCGGTCCAAGTTGAAAAGCGTCATAGCGCGCATTTTGCTGGCCAAATGCGGTCTCCAACCGGAACAAGAGCCGCTGAAAACACTGCTGGCCTCCGTAAGGGATGACCCGGTACGCATCCGGCCACCACGCTATCCCGCGCCGTCACCGGGTCCACTGCCAAAGCTCAGGCATTCGATAGACCTTGTCGAGACAGGCACCGCCAACGACATCAGCCACTCTCCTTTCAAAGGCTATTACGAGCGTCCGGCCCGGGTGGCCGCCATCGCCAAGGCCCTGGATGATCTGCCAATCGTACGTCACGAGGTCCAGGACTTCGGGCTCAAGCCCATCTTGGAAATACACGACAAGCGCATGGTCACCTTCCTCAGAGAAAGCCGGGACAAGGTACCCGCAGGGCAGATTGTCTACCCTGAAATATTCCCTATCCGCTACGCCGACCGCCTGCCGCACAACTGGCCCATGCGCGCTGGCTATTTTTGTATCGACACATCAACCCCGATTACCAGCAATGTCTTTGCCGCCGCCACCCGCTCCGCGAATGCGGCGCTGACCGCGGCAAAGCTGGTGGGGGCGGGCAAGTCTGAAATGACCTATGTGGCGGGACGCCCCCCGGGACACCATGCCGAGCGCAAGGTCTTTGGCGGCTTCTGTTATTTCAATAACGCGGCCCTGGCTGCCAATGCACTGTCGCGCAAGGGACGGGTGGCGGTGCTCGATGTGGACCACCATCACGGCAACGGTACGCAGGATATTTTCTACAGCCGCAAGGATGTACTGACCGTATCCATCCACGGTCATCCCGAATTCTCCTACCCCTTCTATGCCGGTTTTGAGGACGAGCGCGGGGAAGGCGAGGGCACGGGATTCAATGTCAATTTTCCGCTGCGGCCCGGGGTTGACGATGCCGCCTATTTCACGGCACTGGATAAGGCTCTGAAAGTGATCAGAAAGTTTGCACCGGACTATCTGGTGATCTCCCTCGGAGTGGACATCATGCGTGGCGATCCCACCGGCGCTTTTTACGTGAGCGCGGACGGCATGCGCGCGATCGGTCGGTCCATCGGCTCCCTGCGCCGGCCTTCAGTCATCATTCAGGAGGGCGGCTATCACCTGCAGAACCTGCGCCGGGGCGTGCGGGGTTTTCTGGTGGGTTATGGTGTGGGCATGACCCCGTAGCAGCGCCACCCGCGATTCTACCCGATGCCGCCGGCTGCACCAGGAGCCGAGCGCCCGCTGGCCCGCCACTGACCTTCGTCAAGCCCGCAAACTCGTGTGTCCTGTTGCATTTTGCGCCGCTACAGCGGCTGCAAGGCGAAGCCGGATGTCGTGTGCCTCAACGCAGCAGCCGAAGCCGATGGCCTGACCACACAACCGCCTTCAATCACCGAGAAATGCCTTGAGATGGGCTTCCACGCTGCGCGCCAGTGCGTGCAGGTCGTAGCCTCCCTCCAGCGTTGACACGATACGTCCCCGGGCGCTGCATTCCGACTGCCGGCATAGCTGGCGCGTCACCCAGGCATAGTCGGCTTCGACCAGGTTCAAACCTGCCATGGGGTCGGCCCGGTGCGCATCGAAGCCGGCGGACACCAGGATCAACTGGGGCGCGAAGGCCGCCAGCCGCGGCAGCCAGTGTTCTCGCACCGCCTGTCGAAACAGCGCCCCATCGGCGCCCTGCGGCAGGGGCACCTTGACGACGTTCGACGCCGTGGACCCGGCGCCAGAGTGGGGATAAAACGGGTGCTGAAAAGTCGAGCAGAACAGCACGCGCTCGTCGCCCGCCACGATATCCTCGGTGCCGTTGCCGTGGTGTACGTCAAAGTCCACAATGGCCACACGGCTGAGCCCATGGGCGTTAATGGCGTGGTAGGCGCCCACGGCTACGTTATTGAAAAAGCAAAAACCCATGGCCCTGTCGCGCCCGGCGTGGTGGCCGGGCGGTCGCACAGCGCAGAAAACCCGCGCGGCCTCACCGGCGAGCGCCAGATCCACGCCCATCACCAGGGCGCCCGCCGCCAGCAGTGCGGCGCGCAGGCTGTGTTCATTCATGGCCGTCTCACCATCGAACCACAGGACGCCGTCTCGCGGCGCACGTGCAAAGATCTCGTTCACATAGGCGGCCTCGTGCGCCGCTACAAGTGCGCTGCGCGCAACCGGCTCCGCACGGTGGTGCTGCAACACCGCGTCCAGGCCGCTGGCAATCAATCGATCGTCGATGGCCGCCAGTCGCGCGGGCTGCTCCGGATGATGGCGCCCCATATGGTGCAGGCGGCAGTCGGGGTGCGAAATATAGGCTGTTACCATAAACTGACCTGCATGTCGGGCGCGTATATTCTGTATCCTTTCCCAGCGACGACCACAATGCAATGATCCGGGGCTACACTGCAGCAACTGATTTAGCGCCAGATAGCAGCCAAGGGAAACTGCCCCATCTGGCGGCCCAATCAAGGCTCCAGTCCCGGGCGCCGGGTAGCGGCCGGCTCGAAATGGCAGAATAGCCACCAACGGGTCGTTTGTTGGTGGCGCATGACAAGCCGCCGGGCTTGCATCGAGGAGAGGCAGCTATGCAGGGGTTCCACAACACGGTCGTTCTAATCACCGGTGCCGCCAGTGGTTTCGGCAAATTACTGGCCGAGAAACTATCGGCGGCCGGCGCCAGGCTGGTACTGGGCGATAGCAATGCGCAGGGCCTGCAACGTCTGCAGGAAGACCTGACTGGCGACGTCATCGTGCGCAGCTGTGATGTGACCGACGAAACCCAGGTACAGGGCCTGGTCCGGGCCGCCGTCAGCGACTTCGGCAGGCTGGATATCGCCATCAATAACGCCGGCATCTCCTCGCCCATGAAGAGCCTCATCGATACCACCGAAGCGGACATGGACCTGAACTTCGCGGTCAACGCCAAGGGCGTCTTTTTCGGCATGAAGCACCAGCTACAGGCCATGCTGCCACAGGGCGAGGGCTGCATTCTCAACGTGGCCTCCATGGCGGGTATCGGCGGCGCACCGAAACTGACGGCCTACTGCGCGGCAAAGCACGCCGTGGTGGGCCTGACCAAAACGGCGGCGGCGGAGTTTGCGAGAAAGAACATTCGCATCAATGCCGTGTGCCCGTATTACAGCCCCACACCGCTGGTAACCGATAGCGATCTCGGCGGCATGCAGGACTTTCTGTCCCAGGGCTCACCCATGAAGCGCCTGGGAACGCCGGAGGAAATCGTCAGCGCTATGCTGCTGATCATCCACCCGACCAATACCTATATGACGGGCCAGGCTGTCGCGGTGGATGGCGGTGTATCGGCACTTTAGCGCGGCGAGGCCGCGTCAGAGGAAGTTGGCACTGCGCTGGCACATAGCCGTCGCTCTCGTAGTGGGAGATAGTGCCGATGCTGCGGGTTGTTCGGTACCGGCGCCGGTCGGTGGCGCAGGCGAAGGTATAGCCGCTGTCCCCCTTGGTCAGGCAGGTCGGGCCCGGACTCAGCCCGCGATTTTGTCCAGTATCGCCAGCACGCTGTCGCGCTCCAGCAGCCGCGGCACCGGGTACTGCGTTCCCTCGGCCAGCGCCATTGCCGTAATCTGCTCAAAATCCTCGCGCTGCAGCTTGTCGGAGTGATCGGGAATACCCACTTCTGTGCGCAGATCCCGCACCGCCTTGATGAAACGGTGGGCGAGCTGGCTGGGGTCTTCACCTGCGCTACCCACTCCAATCGCCAGCGCCAGTTCCGCCAGGGACTGCTGCGCCTCGTCGTGGCAGAAATCCAGCACGTGGGGCAGGACCAGGGCGTTGGCCAGTCCGTGCGGGATGCCGTATTTACCGCCGAGCTGGTGGGCGATGGCGTGCACGCTGCCCACATTGACCTGGTTGATGGCGAGGCCCGCATAGTACGCGGCCATGGCCATGCTGTCCCGCGCCTGCATGTTGCCGCCCTCGTGGTAGGCCGGCGCCAGGTTTGCAAACACCAGCTGCACCGCAATGCGGGCATCCTCGCGCCGCGTGCCCCGCTCCCACACCCCGATATAGGCTTCGATACCGTGGGTCAGCGCATCCATGCCGGTGGCGGCTGTGATGTGCGGGGGCAGGCCCAGCATCAGGTCGCCGTCAAGCGCCGCCACCAGCGGCAACAGCGAATTGCCGGAGATAATGTGCTTTTCGTGGGTGCTGGAATCGGAGATCACCGCGCCCATAGTGGCCTCGGAGCCGGTGCCGGACGTGGTGGGCAGCGCGTACAATTTCAATACCGGGTGCTTGACCTTGCCAAAGCCGACCCAATCGGTGGGCGACTGGTCGCTGGTGGCCGACGCGGAGATGATCTTCGCCGCATCGATGGACGAGCCGCCGCCAATGGCCAGAACCGCTTGCGCACCGTGGGAGCGCGCCAGCGCCGCGCCGGCGGCCACCTGGTCAAAGGTGGGGTCGGGCAGCACACCGTCGTAGTAGGCGACATCCACCGGCGACTCCAGCAGCGCGGCGCAGGCTTGATCCACCACGCCCAGCTCGCGCAGCGGTTTGTCGGTGACAACCAGCAGTTTGGTGACACCCGAGCGCACGATGTGCTCGCAAAGATGGCGCGAGCTGCCGCTGCCGAGAAAAACCCGGTGCTGGGTGGAGGGCGCCATGCCGGCAAACAGCTTCATCATGCGCACGACCACGGCGTGTTGTAGTTTTCGCAAAAACAGTGGCATATCTCACCCTCCGGGAAATGGGCACGCCTGGTGCATCGCGCCTGTGAGCGGCATACTAACAAAAATCCCAGCGCGCGGCGCTCCAGCGCCATCGCGTTGCGCCCGCCCCGCCCCTGTACCGCCGCCAGTTGCGAGGTGACCGGGGGCTTTGCTCCCCGATATACTGGGTCAAAAACGCACAGGAATCACAGCAGGAACCGGAGACGCCATGCAGCATTCAGCAGACCAGCGCCGCTATGTGGCGGTCGCCAGTGACGATAAAAGTCTGAGCATCCAGCGCGAGCCCCTGCCGGCGCCGGGTCCGGGCGAGTTGCTGATTCGCGTACATGCCGCGGGCATCAACCGCGCAGACTTGTTGCAGCGCAAGGGCCTGTACCCACCCCCTCCGGATGCCTCGCCGGTCCTGGGGCTGGAAGTGGCCGGGGTGGTGCAGGCGGTGGGCCCCGATGTCGATACCTGGCGCGAGGGCGACAGGGTCTGCGCCCTCACCCACGGCGGGGGCTATGCGGACTACGCCCTCGCGCCGGCCGGACAGAGCCTGCCGGTACCGGCCGGGCTGTCCATGGTACAGGCCGCGGCACTGCCCGAAGCCCTGCTCACGGTATGGCACAACGTGTTCCAGCGCTGTGCCCTGCGCGCGGGAGAGACCGTGTTCATTCACGGCGGCGCCAGCGGCATCGGCACACTGGCCATCGCCATGTGCCGCGCCACCGGCCACGATGTCTACACCACCGCCGGCAGCGAGGAGAAATGCCGTGCGCTGGAGACACTGGGGGCCATCCGGGCGATCAACTACCGAACCGAGGATTTCGAGGCCGTACTCACCGAACTGGGCCTGAAGGAGCGGATCGACGTAATCCTGGACATGGCGGGCGGGGATTTTATCCAGAAAAACATCAACATTGCCGCCCCGGAAGGGCGCATCGCCTATATCGCCTTCGCCCGCGGGTCCACCGCCGAGGTCAACTTCGTGCCGCTACTGCTAAAACGCCTGACCATCACCGGCTCCACGCTGCGCGCCCAGACCTTTGCCCAGAAAGCCGTGATGGTCGAGGAAATTCTGGCGCATATATATCCATTTTTCGAAAGCGGCGCCATAGTACCGGTCATCGACCGGGTTTTCGCCCTGGAGGATGTGGCGGATGCCCACGACTACATGCACAGCGGTGTGCATATGGGTAAGATCGTGCTACAGATGTAAAGACCGTCCCGGTGACCCGGCCAGCGAGCCCATCGGGATGGAAAACACAGCCGCAGGGCGACAAACCACCGCCGGTTGTTGCATTGCAGGGCTTGTCGCCGCCACCGGCTCGCGGACCAGGCTCGGAGTTCTGTCATAAATGATGCGCATCATGAAACTGATCCACCTGCCGCTGGTACTGGCAATTCTCGCCTGTGGCGATGACGCTCCGCAGGCCGACTCGCCCGCTACCGAGGCGGCACAGGCCGGCCGGCCACTGGCCGCGACGCCCGCCGATGGCGTCGCCGAACGTGTGGCGCCGGCTCCCGATGAAACTGCGATGTTCACGCCCGCGGCACTCAAGACCCGGCGGCTCGGTGATCTGGATGCGATGGTACAGGCGCGCATGATCCGCGTACTCACGGTGTATGGTCTCGGGCGCTACTACCTGGACGATGGCCAGGAGAAGGGCCTGGTAAAGGAGTCCGCTGACCGCCTGCAGAAATTCATCAACCGACGCTATGAACGCGATAACGTCAAGGTGCACGTAGTCATCATTCCGGTGGCGCGCAACCAGCTGATTCCGGCACTGCTGGAGGGGCGCGGCGATATCATCGACGCCGGCCTGACCATCACCGGGCAACGGCGGGATGCAATCGATTTCAGCATCCCCGTGACCAAAGCCCTTTCTGAGATACTGGTTACCGGTCCCTCCGCGCCGGCCCTGTCCGGCCTGGAGGATCTGTCGGGTCGCGAGGTATTCGTGCGCGAGTCCAGCAGCTACCGCCAGAGCGTCGCGGCCTCGAACGAGCGCCTGCTCAGGGCGGGCAAGGCGCCCATCGAGGTGGTGCCGGTTACCGAGGTGCTGGAAGACGACGACCTGATCGAAATGGTCAATGGCGGTCTGTTGCCCTGGGCCATTGTCGACGATTACAAGCTGCAGTTGTGGGATGGTGTGTTCAACGAACTGGTGGTGCGCAAAGATATCGTGTTCCGCTCGGGCGGGCGGATCGGTTGGGCGTTTCGCCGGGACAGCCCCCTGCTACGCGAAGCGCTGAACGAGTTTCTGGCCGGCATCCGACAGGGCACCCTCATCGGCAACATCCTGATCAACCGCTACATCAGGGACTTCGACTGGTCGGCCAACGCCCTGGAGGCCGAACACTACGGTCGCTTTGCGCAGCTCGAGGAGATTTTCAGGAAGTATGGCGAACAATACGGCATAGAGTACCTGCTGGCTGCCGCCCAGGGCTACCAGGAGTCGCGCCTGGACCAGAGCGCGCGCAGCGATGCCGGCGCGATCGGCGTGATGCAGTTGCTGCCGTCGACCGCGGCGGATCCGAAAGTGGGGATACACAACATCGATGAAGTGGACGCCAACATTCACGCCGGCGTTAAGTACGTCGATTACCTGCGAGATCGCTATTTTTCCGACCCCGACATCGATACTCTCAATCGTACTCTGCTGGCGCTGGCCGCCTATAATGCCGGTCCCGCACGCATGATCAACTTGCGCCGCAAGGCGGCCCAACAGGGCTACGATCCAAATGTGTGGTTTGATAACGTCGAACTGATAGCCGCGCAGGAGATCGGTCGCGAGACAGTGCAGTACGTGGCAAATATCTACAAATACTACCTCGCCTACCGGATGTCGGCGGCGCAGGGGGTGCGACGCCAGGCGGCCCGGCAAAAAGCCGGCATCGAGCAGGAGTAGCGCAGTGCCGAAACACGCTTCACCCATTACGATCGACTACTATTCCGATGTCCTGTGCATATGGGCCTGGGTCGCCCAGCCGCGCCTGGACGAGCTGCACCGCCAGTGGCGCGATGCCGTCACCGTGCATCACCGCTACGTGGATATTTTCGGCGACTGCCGCCAGAAGATCCCCGCGCAGTGGGGAGAACAGGAAGGCTACCGCACCTTCGGCGCACACGTGATCCAGTGTGCTGCGCCCTACGCCGAGGTGACCGTGCACCCCGATGTGTGGTGCACCACGCGGCCGCACTCCTCCATGCCGGCGCACGTGCTGCTCAAGGCGGTGGCAATTGCGGCGGGGGCCGAGGAGGCCGCGCACATGGCCCTGCGCATCCGCCGCGCCTTCTTCTGCGAACTGGAGGATGTGGGCAACACCAGCCTGCTGCTGGACCTGGCGGACGCGGAACACATCGATGTCACCGAGGTGCTCAAGGCCCTGCGCGACGGCCGCGCCATGGCGGCGCTGAGCGGCGACCTGCGCAGCGCCGCGCAACTGGGTCTCAAGGGCAGCCCCACCTGGGTGCTCAACGAGGGGCGCCAGGTGCTGTTCGGCAACGTCGGCTACCGGATTCTGAGTGCCAATATCGAGGAGTTGCTCAAACACCCGGGCGCCGAAGCGAGCTGGTGTTGAGGTAGATGCCGCGATACAGCCGGCGCAGTCCCCCGTGGCTGCAGGCTGCGGATAATGGCCACCACAGCCGCCGGCGCGGGTAGCGCCGGCCGGCTATACTCAGATGGCGCCGGTAAGCGGCCGCACGACAACAGTGCGCCGGGCAAATGCGGAGGCCCTATGGATTACAACCCGGGTAAACACAGCATGGAGTGTCCGAAGTGCGGGCACGGCATGCGGGAGGTCACCTACGGCGATGTGGTCATAGACCGCTGCGCCAATTGCGGGGGCCTGTGGTTCGACGACGACGAGGCCGCCCGCCTGAAGGTGAAATGGATGGGTGACGCGCTGGATGCAGGTGACGCCCGGGAGGGCCGGAAGTGGGATACCGTCGACGACATCGCCTGCCCGCGCTGCGGCCGGGACATGGCAAAGGCATCCGACCCCGGACAGCCGCATATCTGGTATGAGGTGTGCGGCGACCACGGCCTGTTCATGGACGCCGGCGAATTCACCGACTACAAGCAGGAAACCCTGCTCGACTGGTTTCGCGGCCTGATCAGGGGTGCGCGCTGAGCGCGCCGGCCGCAGGGGCGGGCTGCGGCCGGCACTGGATTACCAGGTGTAGCCGATACGGAAGCTGTAGGTTTCGTCCAGCTTGTCCACGCCCGCAACCGCGCCGGCGTCGTATTCGAGCAGGATTTCGGCGGCGGCCTCCAGGCTCCACAACAGCGGGAACGACAGGCCGAAGATGGTGTTCACGATGTAGTCGGAGGTCTCTTCCAGATCCCACAGGCCGTTGTTTTCCACATACAGGCGCGAGTCCCCGCCCAGGTAGTTGCTGCTGGCACGGAACTCCCAGGTGGCGGCTACATAGTGGTCGTCCTCGGCCACTATGTAGTCTTCGTCGACGTAGGACAGACCGAGTTCCCCGGCCAGGGTAAACACCGGGTCGTCGTAGAACTGGCGGCCTATGTATGGGCCCAGCACATAGCGCAGATCCAGGTCGGTGAACTTGTCGTGCTCGGCCAATGCACTGAAACCGTAGTAGGTCCGGTCGCTGACGAAGTAGTCGTACTTGCCCTGGGCCATCCAGTTGTCGGCGTTCTTCTGGCCGTCGGCTTCGTCCAGTTCACCGTTGAGGCGCAGGGTGTAGCGGTCCTTCTGACTACGCCAGACGGTCTCCAGCTTGTAGTCCAGCTCGTCGGTGTCGGTGTTGCCGCGCTGCATGGTCATGGCAAAGGACACCAGGCCCGTCCACTTGTGGCCGATACCCAGTTCCCAGGGCTCCGGGTTGACCACTAGCAGTTCGTCCACGGCATAGGTTCGGGCCGGCTCCGCCGGGCTGGAGAGCACCAGCTTGTCATCCTCCACCTGCAGCGGCTGGCCCGAGATCACCTGGTCGTCGGCCAGCTTGATCACCACCGGCTCAGCGGTGCGCATGGACTGTACCTGGTCCAGTGAAATCGTCAGGGTACCGGCAAAATCTGTTTCGATCTTGAGTTTGCCGTCTCTGGAAGCGGTGATGGTACCCAGAATCTTGGAGCCGTTTTGCAGCACCACCTCGTCTGGCGGCGGCGCGTCGGCTGCCGGTGCCGGCGCCGCCGCTGCCAGGCAGGCCAGTAGTGCGAGTGCGGGTTGTGGCGGGAAGCGTCTCAACAGCATCATTTTTCTTCACCTCGTTTGATTGCCCGTGGTCCGGGTTCGGTTATTGAGGCGCGCATCATATAGAAAAGCCCTGCCGTGCTCAAACTCGGGGCCCGTCCCCCGCCGCGCATCTGATGCAGAGCAGGCGCAAGGACTGCTAGAATCTGCCCGTACTGCCACCAGGCCAGACAGGAGATCCCCTTGACAGACTACGACCTGTTCGTTATCGGCGCCGGCTCGGGCGGCGTGCGCGCGGCGCGCACGGCGGCGGGATTGGGCGCCCGCGTCGCGGTGGCGGAAGACCGCTACATGGGCGGCACCTGTGTCAACGTGGGCTGTGTGCCCAAGAAGCTCTACGTCTACGCATCACAGTACAGCAGAGCGTTTACCGATGCGCGCAATTTTGGCTGGCAGGTGCCGGCTCCAGCGTTCGATTGGGCAACGCTGCGCGACAACAAAAAGAAAGAGATTGCACGGCTGAACGCCATCTACCGCAACCTCCTGGACACTGCCAAAGTCACGGTCTACGATGCGCGCGCCAGCTTGGTCGACCCCCACACCGTGAACGTCGGCGACACCTGCTACAGTGCGGCAAAAATCCTGCTGGCCACCGGTGCCTGGCCGCATATTCCCAACGTGCCCGGCAGCGAGCACGCCATCAGCTCCAACGAGATTTTCGACCTGCAGACGTTCCCGAAACGGCTGCTGATCGTCGGGGGCGGCTATATCGCGGTGGAGTTCGCCGGGATTTTCAACGGTCTGGGTGCGCAAGTCACACAGCTTTACCGCGGCCCGCTGTTTCTGCGCGGCTTCGATCCCGACATTCGCGCACACGCCGCCCGGGAGATCGCCAAGACCGGTGTGGACCTGCGGTTCGAGGTAAACGTGGCAGCCATCGAACGCGGCCGCACCGGACTGCGCGCACAGCTCACCGACGGCTCCTGCATAGAGGCCGACACCATCCTGTATGCCACCGGCCGCGGGGCGAACCTGCAGGGACTGGGCCTGGAGCATGTCGATATAGCGCTCACTGAATCCGGCATGATCCGGGTCGACCGGGATTTCCGCACCAGCCAGGACAGTATTTTCGCCCTGGGTGACGTGACCGGCGGCATGGAGCTCACCCCCCTGGCGCTGGCCGAGGGCATGGCCTTCGCACGCTGCCAGTTTGGCGGCAGCGAGCAACACGTGGATTACGAATTTGTGCCCACCACCGTGTTCTGCCAGCCCAATATCGGCACGGTGGGTTTTACCGAGGACCAGGCTCGCGCAAAGTTTGGCCGTATTCGACTGTTTAAATCCACGTTCAAACCCATGGTGCACACCATCAGCGGACGCGATGAACAGACCTTCATGAAACTCGTGGTCGACGCCCACAGCGACCGGGTGGTCGGGGTGCACATGGTTGGTCCCGATGCCGGCGAGATCATGCAGGGCATCGCCATCGCCCTGCGCGCGGGGGCGACCAAGGCCATCTTTGACAGCACCATCGGCATTCACCCTACCGCCGCCGAGGAACTGGTGACCATGCGCGAGCCCTGGAGCGAGGACTGAGCGTGCCGCTCGAACTGTGGCAGGCGGCCGTGCTGGCCGGCGTCGGCGTCATCGGCGGCTTCGTCAATGTCATGGCCGGCGGCGGTTCGCTCGTCACCGTGCCGGTCATGGTGTTCATGGGCCTGCCCGGGCCCGTCGCCAACGGCACCAACCGCATCGCGATACTGGCACAGAACCTGGCAGCCATCGTGGCATTTGCGCGGCGCGGCTTCGGTGAGTTCAGGCTCAGCCTCAGTCTGGCGGCCTGTGCAGCGCCGGGGGCGGCGGTGGGCGCGCTGGTCGGCACGCACCTGGAGGGCGTCTGGTTCAATCGCGCGCTGGCGGCCATTATGGTCGGCGTCATGCTGGTGATGCACTTCGATCGCGGCGCCGCCGAGCGGCCCCGGGATTACCGCCCGAGTCGCGGACAGCTCATTACCGGGCACCTGCTGATGGTGGGAGCCGGGTTCTGGGGCGGCTTCATCCAGCTCGGGGTAGGCTTTATCTTCATGCCTATCCTGAACCGCGCGATGGGCCTGGACCTGGTGCGCACCAATATGCACAAGGTGTTTATCATCGGCTGCTATACCCTGGTGGCACTGGCGGTGTTTGCCAGCCGCGTCGAACTGTTGTGGGCGGTGGGCCTGGTGCTGGCGCTGGGCAACGCCGTCGGCGGTTACCTGGGGGCGCACTTTGCCGTCAGCCGGGGTGAGCGGTTGATTCGCCTGGTACTGAACGCGGTGCTCGCTGCCTTCATCGTCAAGCTGCTATTCTCCGTTTAACTATCGCCGCTGACCGCGATGCACAACTTATTCCTGACACGACACCAGTAGTGATCCGGCTCTATGATTGACGTGCAATCCCTCACCCGCCACTACGGCAGTACCACCGCTGTCGAGGATGTATCGTTTTGCATCGACGACCATGCAATTGTCGGCCTGCTGGGCCACAACGGCGCCGGCAAAACGACTGTCATGCGCATGCTCAGCGGCTATCTGGAGCCCTCCGCCGGCAGCATCACCATCGGCGGTCTGGACCTGGCCCGCCACGCCCACTCGGTCCAGCAGCAACTGGGCTACCTGCCGGAAAATCTGCCGATCTACCCGGAGATGATCGTGGCCGACTACCTGGATTACGCCGCGACGCTCAAGGGTATCGGGGCCCGCGAGCGCAGCCAGGCGGTGCGCGAAGCCCTGGCCGCCACCGATCTGGCCGGCCGGGCGCTGGACCGTATCGGCACCCTGTCGCGCGGCTACCGGCAGCGCGTGGGCGTCGCCCAGGCCACGCTCGGCAGGCCCGGCCTGCTGATCCTCGATGAGCCCACCAACGGGCTCGACCCCAACCAGACCGAGCATATGCGGGAACTGATTGTGCAGTTGTCGCGGCGCGCCACCATCATCCTGTCCACGCACATCATGCAGGAGGTGGACGCCATCTGTGACCGCGTACTGGTGCTGCGCCACGGCCGACTGGCGCTGGATGAGTCCCTGCACGCACTGCATCACACGCAGACCCTGTGCCTGCACACCGCTGCGGGGGCGGAGAACCTGCTGCCCCACCTGCGCCGGGTGCCGCAGGTGGCAGCGGTGGAGCAAGCCCCCGCCAGGCAGCGCGCGGTGTTCACCCTGCGGCTGCGCGAAGGTGCCGATACGGACGCCGCCGCGGACGCGATCGCCCAGTGTGTACTGCGCTGCGGCGCGCGCCTCTACCAGTTGCAGCCGGTGGTGAGAGATCTGGACAGCGTGTTCCGGGAGGTGACCGCCGGTGGCCACTGACTCCGCCGTGCGCCGGGTGGCCCAGAAGGAGGCCCGGCTGTTTTTTGCCTCCCCTGTGGCCTGGCTGTTCCTGGCCTCCTTTGCCGCCGTCACGCTGTTTGTTTTTTTCTGGGTGGAGGCGTTTTTTGCCCGCAATATCGCCGATATCCGCCCGCTGTTCCAGTGGCTGCCGATCCTGCTGATCTTCCTGTGCGCCGCTCTGACCATGCGCATGTGGAGCGAAGAGCGCCGCAGCGGTACCCTGGAGCACGTCCAGACCCAGCCCGTGGCGCTGTGGCGTTTCGTACTGGGCAAGTTTTACGCCTGCTTTGCCCTGCTGCTGCTGGCGCTGGCCAGCACTTTGCCGCTGCCGGTCACCGTGGCGCTTATCGCCGATCTCGACTGGGGACCGGTCGCAGCCGCTTATCTGGCCAGCACCCTGCTCGGCGCCACCTATCTCAGCGCGGGACTGTTCATCTCGGCTCGCACCGACAACCCCATCGTCAGCCTGATCGGCACGGTGGCCCTGTGCGGCGGTCTCTACCTGCTGGGCAGCCCCAGCCTCACCGGCTTCTTCGATGACAGCGTGGCCCATGCACTGCGCCAGTTGGGCAGCGGCGCACGCTTTGAGAGCATTACGCGCGGGGTGCTCGACGCCCGCGACTTGTGGTATTACCTGAGCCTCACCGTGGCCTTCCTGGCACTCAATGTCTATGTGCTGGAAAAGGAGCGCTGGGCCAGATCCGTGGGGACGGCGCGGCATCGCACCTGGCGCGCCGCCGTGGTGCTGTTGCTGGCCAACCTGGTGCTGGCCAATGTGTGGCTGGCCCGCATCAACGGCTTGCGCCTCGATATGACCCAGGGCAGGCTCTACTCGATCTCCGCGCCCACCCGGGATTTGCTGCAACACCTGCAGGAACCGCTGGTGATTCGCGGCTATTTCAGCGCCAAGACCCACCCCCTGCTGGCGCCACTGGTGCCGCAGCTGCGCGACCTGCTGCGCGAGTACGAAGTGGCCGGCGGCGGCAGGGTGCGCGTGGAGTTCGTCGATCCGGCCGGCGACCCGGCGCTGGAGCGCGAGGCAAACGAGCGCTACGATATCACCGCCACTCCGTTCCAGGTCGCCGACCGCTATCAGGCGGCCCTGGTCAACTCCTATTTCAATATTCTGGTGACCTATGGCGGCGAGCACGAAGCGCTGGGCTTCGCCGATCTGATCGAGGTGCGCACGGCGGCCAATGCGGGGGCGGAAGTAATGCTGCGCAACCCCGAGTACGACATCACCCGCGCCATCAAGGACGTGCTGTACAGCTACCGCGCCGGCGGCAGGCTGTTTGACGGTATCGATGAACCGCTGGAGTTTATCGGCTACATCTCGGCGGATGCCTCGCTGCCGGAACCACTGCGCGACTATAAAGAGGCCATTCAGGCAACGCTGCAAAGCCGGGCGGCGGAGGCGCCGGACAAATTCAGCGTGCGCTTTATCGAGCCCGAGGCGGGCGCTGGCAGCGTGGCCCGCCAGATCGAACAGGAGTGGGGCTTCCGGCCCCTGCGCGCGACCCCGGGGGACGAGCGCGGGTTTTACTTTTACCTGACCCTGGCCGATTCGCAGCAGGTGGTACAACTGCCCACCGATGGCTTTGAGCCGGCGGATTTTGCCGCGACCCTGGAGGCGGGCCTGAAACGCTTTGCCAGCGGCTTTACCCGCACGGTGGCCCTGGCGCTGCCGCGGGGCAGCGCCCAGCTGGCCAGGTTCAACCTGGGCGGACCCACCTTCGAGCTGCTGGAGCAGGCCATCGGCCGGGACTACAGCATCCGCCTGGAAGATCTCTCCGATGGCAGCGTCAGTCCCGAGGCGGATATCCTGGCGGTGGTGGCCCCGCGGCAACTGGGTGAACAAGCCGTCTTTGCCATCGACCAGTTCCTCATGCGCGGCGGTACCGTGATCCTGGCGACATCGCCCTACACTGCCGAGATCAGCGACGGGCGACTGCGCATGCTGGACTGGGACAGCGGCCTGCAGGGCTGGCTGGCCCACCACGGCCTGCAGATCGGCCAGACCCTGGTGCTGGATGAGCGCAACGCGGCGTTTCCCGCCCCGGTGACGCGGCAGTCGGAGGGCTATGAATTTCGCGACGTGCGCATGATCGACTACCCCTACTTCATCGACCTGCGCCCGCCGGGGCTGGCGCCCGATCACCCGGTCACCGCAAATCTGCCGCAACTGACCATAGCCTGGGCCTCACCGGTCGAGGTGGAACGCGCCCGGGGACGGCGTATTGACCAGCTATTGACCAGTTCCCCCGACAGCTGGCTGAGCGACAGCATGGACACCATGCCCAGCCTGGGCGACGATGGCCTGAGCAGCTTTCGCCCCGCGACAGCCGCCGCACAGGACGCGGACGCAGAGCCATCGTTCCCGCCGGACGGCGCCGGGCAAACAGCACAGCTCAGCGCCCCGAATGCAGACACACAGGCTGCGACAACTGCCGCACAGGCGGCCCCCGACGACAGCGGTGCGCTGCAGCCGCGGGTCCTGGGGGTGGCGGTGCAGGGGCGTTTCGATGCGTTTTTTGCGGAAAAACCGCCCCCGCAAAACGGCGCCGACAGCGACTCGAGCGCGGCAGAGCGCAACGCGGCGCCCGGCAGCGCGCTGTCGCGCTCTCCCGAGTCGGCCCGTATCGTGCTGTACGCCTCCAACGACTTCATGGACGACCAGATACTCAACGCCACGGCAGTGGCCACCGGCACGCAGTACCTGGGACCGATCGAGCTGTTTATGAACACACTGGACTGGGCGCTGCGGGATGAACAACTACTGGAGATCCGCTCGCGCGCGCATTTCAACCGGACGCTGCCGCCGATGGCGCAGCGGGCCCAGGCGCTCATCGAGTATTTCAACTACGCCCTGGCACTGTTGTGGCTGGCGGCGCTGGCCCTGCTGCAGTGGTTGTTACAGAGGGCGCGGCGCCGGCGCTACGCCCGGGAACTCAAGCTGTGAGCCGCACTGTCACTGGCGGCCTGTTACTGCTGTTGCTGCTGCAGTGCGGCCTGCTTGCCGCGCTCTACTGGCCGGCATCCGACCCGCAACGGCAGGCGCCCGCGGCTGCGCTGGCGCCAGTAGAGGCGGCGGCAATCGACGAGATCCGCATCGGCGACGAACACGACAACGAGGCGGTACTGCAGCGCGCGGGTGAGCACTGGCTACTGCCCGACCTGGACGGCCTGCCGGCGGACCCGGACCAGGTCGGCAAACTGCTGGCGGTGCTGACCGGCAGGATCAGCGGCTGGCCGGTGGCGCAGTCCGGCGCGGCGCGCCAGCGCTTTCAGGTCGCCGACTACCTCTACCAGCGCCGCATAGCGCTGACTTGCGGCGGCGCACCGTGCGGCGAGATCTACCTGGGCACGTCGCCGGGTTTTCGCAAGGTGCATGCGCGCAGCGCCGGCCGCGAGGAAATCTACAGCATCGAATTCAATGCATTCGACGCCCCGGGCAGCCCGGGAGCCTGGCTCGACCCCCGCCTGCTGCAGGTGCGCACCCCGCTGCGCATCACGGCAGACGGCTACAGCAGCGTGCAACTGCGCGACGGCGACTGGCTGTCCGGGCGCGGCACGCCGGTCGATGCGCGGGAAGTGCTGGCCCTGACCAGCGCCCTGCGCTCGCTGCAGGTGGACGGCGTGGCCGGCGCAGATACCCAGCGCGACCTGTCGCAGGCGCAGGCCGACCTGGTGCTGCAGGTAGCAGGACTGGGCGGCGAGGTCACGCTGGAGCTGTATCGACTGGGGGACAGGCACTTCATCCACAGCAGCGAATACCCGCTGTTCTTCAGGCTGAGCGCCTATGACTACGACCGGCTGACCGGTATCGATTTGCGCTTGGTGTCGGACCCCAGCGGGGGCGACTAGCAAATGCCGGAGCGCGCCCTCCAGGCCGGGCGCTGAAACCGGCGCTTAAAATGCTAATATCGACGTTGAAAACAACCACGAGGAAGCGCGCCGGTGGGACGATTTCTGACGGTTTTTACCGCGCTGCTCATCGCCCTGTTCACCCTGGAGATGCTGAACCCGGTGCAGGAGCATGTAATCGTGCCCTTCACCGAACTGCTGGCGCAACTGAGCGCCGCACTGATCGCGCCATTTGACAGCTCCGTCATCGCCGCGGGGAAAGTGCTGCGCTTCAGTGACAGTGGTTTTGCGGTCTCCATCGAGGCCGGCTGCAACGGCGTCGAGGCGATCATTGTGCTGATCGCCGCCGTGGTGGCCTTTCCGGCGCCATGGCGCGCGCGCCTGCTGGCTATCGCCCTGGGTTTCATCGCCGTACAGGTGATGAATGTCGCGCGCATCATCAGCCTGTTTTACCTGGGTGACTGGAATATGCAATTCTTCTCCTGGGTGCACCTGTACCTGTGGCCGAGCCTGATCATGCTGGACGTGCTGATCGTTTTTATCGTGTATCTGCGCTATCTCACGCGCCAGCCCTCGACCCGGACCGCCCGTGGCTGAGCAGCGCCCGATGCGCCAGTTCCTGCTGTTCGTGTTCGTGCTGCTGGTGCCCTGTTTTGCGCTGTGGACGATGGCCAGCGCCACTCTGGCGATGCCGGCCACCGGGCTGGTGAATATGCTGCTTAAAAGCTGGTTTCCCGACGTGGTGGAGGGCGTTTACGTGCAGGGCGCCGATGCCCTGCTGATGACGCAATTCGGCGAGCTGCAGGGGCGACTGGTCACACCGCAGGCGGCCGCTGGCAGCCTGGGCTTCAAGATCGACACCCGCATTTTATCCTACGCTATTGCGTTTTACACCGCGCTGCATTTCGCCACGCCGCGGCGCGACTACCTGGCGGATTACCTGTGGGGGCTGGTGCTGATCTACCCGTTTATCGTGTTGGGCCTGCTGTGCGTGTGCCTCAAGGAACTGGTGGTCAATCTGGGCGCGACCTTCCTGCAGCAGCCCGACGTGTTCGTGCCGCCGGCGGACGCCATCGCCGTCCTGTTCCAGCTCAGCACCCTGATCGTGCCGACCCTGGTGCCGGCGCTGGTGTGGCTGGGACAGAGCCGGGACACCGCACTGTTGCGCGGTCTGCTGCCGCGCATCGAACCCGCGAGCAAGGCAAACCAGTCAACGTGACACCCGCCCCGCGAGAGCGGCCGCCGCACAGCCGTCTCGGCTTGTTTACCCTCTGTCCTCTGTCCTTTGCAACCTGCGCAGGATACTGGAAAAATCCAGCTGCCCATTGCCCGCAGCCTGGTGCTCGCTGTACAGGGTCTGGGCCAGGTGACCCATGGGATTGTCGCAGCCGCTGTGGCGGGCAATATCCAGCGCCAGACCCAGGTCCTTGACCATCAGATCGACCATGAAGCCCGGCTTGTAGTCGTTGCTGGCCGGCGCTTTTTCCATCACTCCGGGGTAGGGGTTGTAGACTTCCAGCGACCAGTTGCGCCCCGAACTGGCCAGCATGATCTGTGACAGCACCGCCGGGTCGAGGCCGTTGCGGACGCCCATCTCCAGCGCCTCGCAGGTGCCGATCATGTGTATGGCCAGCAGCATGTTGTTGCAGCCCTTGGCCACCTGACCGGCACCGGCCGGGCCGGCGTGAAAGATATTGGCGCCCATATCCGTGAGGATCAGGCGGGCGCGCTCGAAGATCGCCTCGCTGCCGCCGCACATAAAGGCCAGAGTACCGGCCGCGGCGGCGGCGACCCCGCCCGATACCGGGGCATCCATGAAACCGATGCCCCGGGCCGCAGCCGCCTCACCCACGCGGCGCGCGGTGGCGGCGTCGATGGTACTGCAATCGAGCGCCGTAGTGGCGCTGTCCAGATGCGCCAGCAGGCCGTCTTCGCCCAGGTAGGTCGCGGCCACGTGTTTGCCGGCCGGCAGCATCGTCACCACGTAATCGACCGCGGCGGCCGCCTCGACCGCCGAGCCGGCCACTGCGGCACCGCCCTGCCGCAGCGACTCACAGGCCGCAGCCGACAGATCGAAGACCGCGACCTCGTGTCCGGTCCGCACCAGGTTCAGGGCCATCGGGCCACCCATGTTGCCCAGGCCGATAAATGCCACCTTGGCCATCGCCAGTTCCTCCGTGTTGTACCGCTACAGATCCGCCAGGGGATTGCGTTCCCAGGGCGCCTCGAAAAAGGCATCCAGCACCGCTGCGGGCACTTCGCGCGAGCTTCGATACTGCCAGGATGGCCGGCGGTCCTTGTCGATCAACAGGGCGCGCACCCCCTCGGAAAATTCGGGATGGCGCACGATATTCGTCGCCAGCACCAGCTCCGCCTGAAACACTTCCCTGAGTGAGGCGTGGCGCGTGCGCACCAGTTGCCGGTGAATCCACAGCGCCGCCAGCGGCGAGCCGTGGGCCAGGCCCTCGCCGGCTTTGACCAGCCAGGGATCGTCCGCGGCCAGTGACACGATGTTGTCGATGACCTGGTGAATATCAGCGCCGTCGCACAAGCGGTTGACGAAGCCCAGATGCGGCTCCACCTGTGCATCCGGGCGCTGCGCGCCACTGAGCTCGGCACATTGCCGCAGGACCTGGCGGACCCGGGCCCGATCGGGCTGCGGCCGCCCTTCCCACGGCTGGTGCAACAATGAATCCAGCACCTCATCCTTGTGCTCGGCGGCAATGAAGCGATCGGCAATCCCCGTGTAGATAGCATCCACCGCGTTGATCGATGCACCGGTCAGGGCCAGGAACAGGCCCACCTCGCCGGGCATGTGATTCAGGAACCAGCTCCCGCCCACATCGGGAAACAGGCCAATGGTCACTTCCGGCATGGCGATGCGGGTTTTCTCGGTGACCACGCGATGGCCGCAGCCGGCCATCACTCCCAGACCGCCGCCCATGACGATGCCGTGGCCCCAGCAGATCAATGGCTTGGGATAGGTGTGCAGGGTGTAGTTCATGCGGTATTCACGCGCAAAAAAGGTCTCCGCGTACGCGCAGGGGCCGCCCGGGGTGGCGAGCGCGCTGCGGTAGAGGGCCTGCACATCGCCGCCGGCGCAAAACGCCCTGTCCCCGGCGGCGTCAATGAAAATGGCGGCGATGTTGTCATCCGCGCGCCAGGCGTCCAGCGCGCCCTGGAGCAGGTCCACCATTTCCAGGGTCAGGGAATTGAGGGTGGCCGGCACATTGAGGGTAATACGGCCCAGCTTGCCGGACGTGGCGGGCAGTTCCTCAAACAGCACGGGTGCTTCATTACTCATCGCATTGCCTCAGGCGTTGTGCCACTGCGGCTGGCGCTTTTCCAGAAAGGCATTGACGCCCTCGCGCTGGTCGCGGGTGGAGAACAGCTCGACAAACAACTCGCGCTCGCTCTCCAGGCCGCGCCCGACAACCGTGTCGCGGCCAGTGTGGATCAGGCGCTTGCAGAAGGCGACCGATGTCGGGCTCTGCCGGGCGGCCTGCTCGGCCAGAGCCAGCGCGCGCGCCACCGACTCGCCGGCACCCACCACCTCCTCCACCAGGCCGATGCGCCGGGCGGTGGCGGCGTCGACGCGCTCGCCGCAGAGAATCATGCGCTTGGCCCAGCCCTCGCCGACCAGCCACGACAGCCGCTGGGTGCCCCCGGCGCAGGGCAGCAGCCCCACCCCGGCTTCCGGCAGGGCCAGTTGCGCCTGTTCCTCGGCGACCCGTAAATCACAGGCCAGCGCCGCTTCCAGACCGCCGCCCATGGCAAAGCCGTTGATGGCCGCGATGGATACGCCGCGAAAGTCCGCCAGGGCTTCGAAGGCCTCACCGAAATACTGCGCCATGCGGCGCGCAGTCTCCGGGTCGCCGTCGGCAAACAGTTTCAGGTCCGCCCCCGCGGAAAAAAACTTTTCACCGGCACCGGTGATCACCAGGGCGTAGACGTCTTTGTCGCCATTGAGTTTCTGCACCAGGTCTTTGAGCGCCGGCAAGCTCTCGGTGTCCCAGGTATTGGCGCCCGGGTTGTCGATGGTTATCAGCGCGGTGTGGCCGCGCCTTTCGACCTGCAGTTTCTGCGCTGTACTCATAGTCACTTGATTGCCTCCAGTGCACCGTCCATTGCCATGCGGCGGGCGATAATCACCCGCATGATTTCATTCGTGCCTTCCAGTATCTGGTGTACCCGGGTGTCGCGCACGTGGCGCTCCATCGGGTATTCCCGGATATAGCCATAGCCCCCGAACAGCTGCAGGGCGTCGTTGCACACCTCGAAGCCCGCATCGGTGGCGAAGCGCTTGGCCATCGCGCAGTAGACCGATGCCTGCGGGTCGCGGTCATCCAGCTTGCTGGCCGCCAGGCGCACCATCTGCCGCGCCGCCACCAACTGGGTGAGCATGTCGGCCAGTTTAAACTGGGTGGCCTGAAAGTCGGCGATCGCAGTATCGAACTGCCGCCGCTCGCGCACATAGGCCACGGCCTCCTCCAGCGCCTGCTGCGCCGTGCCCACGCTGCAGGTGGCGATATTGATGCGCCCGCCGTCCAGCCCCTCCATGGCGATGGCAAAGCCCTGCCCCTCCTCGCCCAGGCGGTTGCCCGCGGGCACGCGCACGCCATCGAAGGTCACCGTGCGGGTCGGCTGGGCGTTCCAGCCCATCTTGTCTTCCTTTTTGCCGTAGGTGATGCCCTGCGCGTCCGCCGGCACCAGCAGCGCGGAGATCCCTTTGGGGCCCGCATCCCCGGTACGCAGCATCACCACCAGCACATCGGTGGCGCCCGCCCCGGAAATGAATACCTTGCTGCCGTCGAGTACATAATCATCGCCGTCGCGCCGCGCCGTGGTGCGCAGCGAAGCGGCGTCCGAGCCGGCGCCCGGCTCGGTCAGGCAGTAGGAGGCGAGGGTCCGGCCGGCGACCAGGTCCGGGCACCACTGTGCGACGACCGCGGCGCTGCAATAGCGGCCGATCATGCTGGTCGCCATATTGTGGATGGTGATGAATGCCGCGGTGGCGGTACAGCCTCTGGCCAGTTCCTCGACGATCAGGCTGGCATCCAGCCGCCCCATGCCCAGCCCGCCGGCTGACTCGGGTGTGTACATGCCCATAAAGCCCAGCTCGCCGGCCCGGCGCAGGGCGTCCACGGGAAAGACAGCCGCTGCGTCCCAGTGCGCTGCATGCGGCGCCAGGGCGCCCGCGGCAAACGCCCGGGCGCTCTCGACAAAGGCAGTCTGGTCATCGCTGAGAGAAAAGTCCATGCGCTGCTCCGCGGCATTGAACGGGATCGAACACCTAACGCAAATTGATGCTCATGTTCGGCTGCCCGGCGTTGGCCTTTGTTTGGGTCCAGCGCGCGGTGATGGTCTTGGTCTCCGTGTAAAAGCGCACCGCCTGTTTGCCGTAGGCGTGCAGGTCGCCGCGAAACGAGCCGCGCCAGCCGGTGAAGGAGAACATCGGCAGCGGCACCGGAATGGGAATATTGATACCCACCTGCCCGACCTGTACCTCGTGCTGAAACTTGCGCGCGGCGCCGCCGGATTCGGTAAAAATCGAGGTGCCGTTACCCAGATTGAGGCGATTGATCAAATCGATGGCGTCCTCCAGCGTATCCGCGCGCATGCAGCACAGCACCGGCCCGAAAATCTCCTCGCGATAGATGGCCATTTCCGGTGTCACGCCGGCAAACAGGGTCGGGCCCACCCAGTTGCCGTCCGGCAGGCTCTCGACGGTAGCTCCGGAACCGTCGAGCAGGCAGGTCGCACCCTCTTTCTTGCCCTGCTCGATCAGCGCCAGCACGCGCTGGCGCGCCTGCTTCGAGATGATCGGCCCGTAGGCGGCGCCGGCGTCGTCCCAGGCACCGGGGCGGACCGCGGCCATGCGTCCGGCCAGTTCTTCTATCCAGTCGTTGGCGGCGCCGACCAGCACCGCCACCGATATGGCCATGCAGCGCTGTCCGGCAGCACCGACGGAGGCGCCGACCAGTGCGTTCAGGGTGGCGTCGCGGTTTGCATCGGGCATCACCACCATGTGGTTCTTGGCGCCCATCATGCACTGCACCCGCTTGCCGGCAGCGGTACCGGTGCGGTAGATATGCTCGCCGACCCGCGAGGAGCCGACGAACGACACTGCGCGAATGTCCGGATGATTGAGCAACTGGTCCACCTGTGAGGCGCCGCCGTGCACCATGTTGAGCACTCCCGCGGGTGCGCCGGCCTCGACGAACAACTCCACCAGCCGCACCGGTGTCAGCGGGTCCTGCTCCGAGGGCTTCAGCACGAAGGTATTGCCACAGGCGATGGCCAGCGGGAACATCCACAGCGGAATCATGGCGGGAAAGTTAAACGGCGTGATGCCCGCCACTACGCCCAGCGGCTGCACGTAGCTGTAGGTATCGACGCCACCGGCGACGTTCTCCAGCGTTTCACCCATCATACCGGAGGGCACATTGGCGGCCTGTTCCACCACCTCGATGCCGCGCCACACATCACCCTTGGCATCTTCGAAGGTTTTGCCCGTGTCCTGGGCGAGCAGCTCGCCGAGCTCGTCGTGGCGGTCCTTCAACAACTGGCAGTAGCGCATCATCAGGCGCGCGCGCTCGCTGACCGACACCTCTTTCCAACGGTGGAAGGCACCCACTGCGCTGGCCACCGCGCGGTCCACCTCGGCGGCGGTGGCCAGCGGCACTTCGGCCAGCAGTTGCTGATTGGCGGGGTTGGTCACCGGCAGCTTGTCGGCGCTGCCGCTGCTGATGAATTCACCGTCGATGAACAGTGGTACCTGCTGTGTCATGGCCTTCACCCTGTATGCCCTGTCTGCACTAGCTATCAAGGTAGCACTGCCCAGGGCTGCGTGCACATTGGCAAAATTGTGCATATCATGGACAATATTGCGGTCCGGCGCTGTAACCACCCGGCACTGGGAGTCAGGGTGTCGGCGCCGCATCCGCTTCCAGCCACAGGGCTTTCGTCATGAGCGCACCGTCAAAATGGCCCCTGCCGGACCAGGGCATACGCTTCGTTACTCCGCTGTTTATGCGCCAAAAACTGGCACAGCACCCCCTGACCCGGGAGTGCTACCCGGTGGCCATGGGTTTTTATCCGCGCGCCGCGGGACACCGCATGCAGCGTGAGCGCCACGATGACAACCTGTTGATTTATTGTGTCGAGGGCTGCGGCGGCGCCAGTACCGGCAACTGGGCGGGCGCCGTGGATCCCGGCGACATGCTCCTGCTGCCCGAAGGGCTGGCACATCGCTACGAAGCGGCTTTCGCGGATCCCTGGACCATTTACTGGGTGCATTTTGCAGGTGGGGCCAGCGCCGCGTTCAACCAGCACCTGGGCTACCGCGCGGACGCCAGCCCACGCAGCCGTATCGGCATGTCACCGCTGCTGGTGGCCCGCTTTCAGGAGCTGATGGCGGTGCGTCGCACCGGCTACAGGACCAGCGCCTTCATCATGGCCGCCAACCAGTTGCGTCAGTTGCTGGCACAAATCGGACTGGAGCTGCGCAACGCACGGGCCCGTCAGCAGCAGAGCTTCGACCTGGAGGCAATACAGCGCTTCATGCGCGAACACATCAATCAGACGCTGGACCTGGACGCACTGGCTTCGCGCGCCGCGCTGTCGAAGTATCACTTCAGCGCCAAGTACAAGGCGCTGACCGGCTATTCGCCCATCAAACATTTTTTGAACATGAAAATGGAGTACGCCTGCCATCTGCTGGACGCCACCGCACTGAGCGTCAAGCGGGTGGCGGCGGCGCTGGGCTACGACGACCCGCTGTATTTTTCCCGCCTGTTTCGCCGCACCGTGGGTATGTCACCGCGCGCCTACCGCAGTTCCGTGCGTCAGTAGCTCCCGATCCGGGCCCGGCAGATCACGCCGCATACGGCGACAGGCGGTCAATGGGCTATGCTTGTCAACAGGCAAGCGGCAATATGTGAGGCATAACATGCGCATTCTACTCCCCCTGGCGGCACTGCTACTGACCCTGGGCACGGCGGCCTGCAGCAACGTCGAAACCACCCCGACCGACACCGACCGCTTTGCCGCGGGCCACTATCGCTACTACACCTGGCTCAACCAGCCACTGGTCAATACCACGCGCTCATCCGATCCGATCTATTTACTGGACCCCATCGTACGCACCGAGGTCGACGCCGCGCTGCGGGAAAAAGGCTACATACTGGATCCGCAGCGGGCCCAGTTCAATGTGACCTACCGCTATGCCATGGGTATGCGCATGGGTGAAATGAGCCAGGAGAGCACCAACATCACCCCCTACCCCACTGCGGTGCCCAATCGCCGGGTGGACCAGGCCGTGGTGGACAACGCCATCGCGCTGGGCGGCATGAAAGAGACCAGCAACCTGGCCCTGCAGTTTCACGACCAGTCCAGCAACGATCAGGTGTGGCAGGTGATCATCACCAAAATCGTGGAAAACGCCAACCAGCGGGTGGACCCCGCCAAATTCGGGGGCAACCTGAGAAAAGCCCTGGAGCAGGCGCTGCGGCCGCTGCCCGACGCCGCGCAGTAACGGCGGTGCAGGGTCGAGGCTGACCGCCACAGCGCGCCGTTGTCGCGCGGTTACAGCGCGGATGGCTCCAGACCCGCTATCTTCACCAGCGCTTGCTGCCACTCCCGGAGCTGCGCCAAGGTGTAAGTCTCCCCAGCGGGCAGGTTGCCCCACACCGGTTGTGGCCAGCAGGGGTCGGCGCTGTGTCGACCGATGATATGCAGGTGCATCTGCGCCACCACATTGCCAAGCCCCGCGAAGTTCACCTTCTGGAACCCCAGCGCCCGCTTGATGAAGCCGGAAATCGCGGCACATTCCGCGATCACTGCGTGACTATGCTCATCGGGCAGGTCCAGCACGTCATTGAGCCGGGTGTCGGGTACCAGGATAAACCACGGTAGCGCGGCATTGCGCTGCAGCAACACCTGTGACTGCGGCAATGCGCCCAGGTAGTGGCAGTCGGCCAGCAGTTGCGCGTCAATCTGTGTCCTGTCCATGTCCCCGATGCTCCCCGTTCGATTGTCTTCATGTGGCCCCACGGTCGCAGCGCTGGCAACCGCATATCCCAACCTTGCGCTGCGCGAGCGGGTTTGCCAAAACGCCTGCCTATACTAGTGTAGTGTAAGGAATCAACTGTGCACTGACAGAAGAGGACAGCGCATGTCCGGCTCCGCGCCTGAAGACCCACCGCCGGGTGCTACAGCGCGCCGCCGCGCCGGTCTGCGTGCCGCTGCGGTGTTTGTGCTGCTGCTACTGGCGCCAGCGGGCCTGTACATCTTCTATGTCGTGGGCCAGCTCGACCAGATACGCAGCCACAACCTGCAACGGCTGGACTACGCCGCACAGTCCATCACCGCGGTGCTCGCAAATGCGGGCCGGAACTTTGGTTTTCTGTCCGCCACCACTGCGGACACCGACCGCTGGGACGACCCCTGCGCGTTTTTCCTGCGCCAGCCCCTGCTGGACTTGAGCAAGCCGGAAAACTGCAACGATCTGAAGCACTACGCCGGCTACACGGCGACGCCTCCGGCGTGGCGGGTGGCAGCCCAGGGCCTGCAACTGCATTCCACCTGGAGCCGGCCGTTATCGACAGCGGCGGCCGCCGCGAAGCCTCCCGCAGCGGCATCGGGCAGTGGCGCCGCAGATGGAGACGTGCGAGTCGCCGGCGCATCCGTGGCGCCGCTTGCAGAGCGGTTGTCGGACGAGCAGGAAATCGTCGTTACGGTGCGCCTGGACCGGCTGATGCAGCAGATCCCTTTCGGCCAAGCCTTTGATCGCGTCATGATCATCGACACCCAGGGCCGTCTGGTGGGTCCGCAGATCATCCCGCAAAAACCCTCGGTGATGCAGCCACCCGGAACGGGGGTAACGGCCGTTCCCGCCCCGGTGAACGTCCTGCGCCTCAAGGGGCTCGCGCTGCCGGCGGGCGCCGACCAGGCGCCGAAAATGCTGCAGGAACTGGCCAGCGCCACCGTGATTTACCAGCCCACCATTGCCGGCCGCCGCTTCGATCTGGTGTGCCAGCCATTCTGGCCCGGCCGCGGCGGCGTCGCCGTCACCGCCCGGGCGGGGGCGCCGGACGCCGACGATGCGGCGCTGGGCAACTGGCAACTGTGCGGCCTGGTGGACAGCCGGCAGGCTTTCCGCCAGGCGCTGACGGTGGCGCCCTACGTTTCAGTGACCTTGCTGGTGTTGCTGACTCTGGGTATCGTCAGTTGGCCGATTCTGAAATTTGCCAGCCTGTCGCGCCACGAACGGGTCAAGTTTTCCGATTTCTACCTGCTGCTGCTCGCCACGCTGGCACTGACCATGCTGGTGACGGTGGCGATCGTCGATATCGGTACCCACCTTAAACTGCGGCAACTATCCTATGGTCGACTGCAACAGACCGCCGCCGCAGTGAGCGAGCGCCTGCAGCGCGAGATCGATGCCATGTACCGGCAACTGCGCGCGTACGACACCCTCGTCGCCGACGCGCCGACAGCGACCGTATTCGAGCTGGCTCGGCGCGCGCCGCGGGCTTCGGTGAGCATCACCGAGCTGCTGCTGCCACTCGCGCAGCGCAGCGGCGCCGCGGCACCCGCCTCGGCGCTGGGACGCACGTTCCCGCCGCCGGCAATCTATCCCGCGCTGAGCTCGATTTTCTGGATGCGGCCCTGCGACGGCCAGCAGTTCATCAAGGCGACACCGCGGTTGCAGAACACCCCCGCCGTACCCCTGGCGGAAAGGGCGTATTTCCAGCGGGTCAGAACCGGGCAACTGTGGACGACACACCTGCCCGAATCCGGCGCGGTGCGGCTGTTTGCCGACACGTCTGCGTCCATCACCACCGGTGAGTTCTTTGCCGCTGTCTCCAGCCAATCCCGGCTGCAACACGATACCGGGGCGTTGTTCCCCGCGCCCGGCACGGCGACACCGGCGGCCTGGCGCGATTGCCAGCCACCCGAAAACCGGCGCTTTGCGGTCGCCCTGATCGGCAACCTGGAAAACCTGCAGCACCCGGTGCTGGCCCCCGGTGTCGGCTTTGCCGTTATCGATAGCGAAGGCAGGGTCATGGTGCACTCCGATTCGCGCCGCTCCGTCTACGACAACCTGTTCCAGGACCCTGGCATCGCCGCCCGTCTGCGCGCGGTGGTGGCGGCGGATGCCAGCGCCAGAATCTATGCTCAGTACCAGACCCGACCGCACCAGCTCTACGTGACCCCGGTAAAAAATCTGCCGTGGTTCGTGGTGACCTTTGTCGACGACGAAGTGCTGCGCACCCTGCACATCGAGACCATCGTGACGGCGCTGTACTATATCGGCCTGTACTGGCTGTTTTTCCTGTTGTTCACCCTGGTCTATCTGCTGGTGCGCGGCCGCAATCCGCCCCACTGGGTGTGGCCGCGACCGCAGGACGCATTCCGCGGCCTGTATCTATCGACCTTGCAAGTCCTGGCGCTGCAACTGGCCGTCTTCCTGGTCACCCTGAGTCTGCTGCAAGGCTGGCTGTTGTTGCTGGCCAGCGCGCTGCTGCCGCTACCGGCGGTACTAACCGTTGCCAGCGCCACGGCGAAGGCCGACAGGCTGCAGGAAAATACGGGAAAACTGTTCGGACTCGCCACCAGCAGGTACTGCTGGCCCCTGGCATCCGCGCTGCTCGCGCTGTCGCTGGTTATCGGCATGTACACCTCGGACGAGGTGGCGGCCAGACTGCTGCGCTGGGACGGCACGCTGAACGCCGCGTTGGCCTTTGCCGCCCTGGTCTTGCTGGCGGCGAGCGGGCGCTTTCCCCAACGCCTCAGAGCGGTATTGCGCTGGTTGCTGCCCGCCCGCTGGTTCAGGCGCCTACGGGATCGCCTGAGCCCCCATATCGCCTGTTCCGTACTGGTGTGGCTGTTGGCTGGCGCATTACCCGCCTACGGTTTTTTCAAGTTTGCATGGCAGGAGGAATCGGTGCGCTGGATGCAGCTGGAGCAAGCCTATGTGCACCGGGCGCTGCACTGGCGGGACTGTGCGTGGGCGAGCGAGGATCGCCAGATTCCCGTCCCGGCGGGGACCGGCCGACGGGACCTGATGGCAGTCGCCCTCGACGCCGGCAGCTTCCATCAAAGAGCGCGCCAGACTTCCATTTATCCGCAGGCTGTGGTGCTGCAGCAACGTCTCGAGGTGACACGCTCGACCCAGGCAGCCGTGCTGGACAGGTCCGCAACCGGCCTGTTGAAAGGCAGCCGCCGGCTGCTTTCCCGGTATGCGCCGGTGTACAACGAAACAACCACCTACGCGCGCTACATCGCGCATCCGCGCCACCCGAGCGCAGACGCTCGCGAGGCAGTCAGCCCCGGTCACTGGGTCTGGCAGGCGGGCGAGATCGGGGTAGCCCTTGGCTATCGCGGCGACAGTACCGGCGAGTGCAGTGAGGACAGCGTGTACATCACCGGCGAACCGGCGCTGCTGGAGCCGGTGCTGGGCGGGTGGGGCTGGCTGCTGGGTGTGCCCGCGGGACTGTGGCTGCTCTCCGCGCTGGCCTCGTTCAGCACCCGCAAGCTGTTCTTCGGCGAAATCGAGGAGGAGGCGTCGCCCGCTGGCGGGCGCAGCGCCGGAGCGGCAGCGCGCCTGGCTGAATCCGCATTGCGCGACCCCCCCACACGGCAATGGGTGGCGCGAGAGGTGGCCTATCTCAGGGAAACAGGCCTGGACATCGCAGCGCAGAGCATGGCGCAGTGGTGCCGCGACTGCTCCACCTGTCGCTCCGTGGTGGACCGGATCCTGACGCTGGCGACGCCGTTGTACGAGCGTCTGTGGCGCGATTTGCACACCGACGAACAACTGCTGCTGCACCAGATGGCCCAGGAGCGCTTCGCCAATCCCAGACAGACCGATGCGGTGCGGCACCTGTTGCGGCGCGGCCTGCTGCAACGGGATCCGGTGCTGCGCATCATGAATAGGAGCTTCGCGTTATTCGTGCAGACAAAAATACCGGCTGCCCGAGTCCGGGCGCTGGAAGCCGACGGCTTGAGCTGGCGCAAACTGCGCGGCGCGATGCTCACTGCCCTCATACCCCTGCTACTGTTCCTCAGCTTTACCCAGCGCGACATGGTAGAAATTTGGATAGCCTATCTCGGCACCGCCGCGGCCGGCTCGGCGGGAATCCTTAAACTGCTGGGCCTGCTCAACCGCTCGGGGGAAGAGAAACTCGGCGACTGACGCCGCCGGCAGCGGCCAGCTCGGCCGGCTAACCTTCGGACGCCGCCGGCAGCGGCGCGGGGCTGCCGGTGCGCAGGGCCCAGGCCAGATACAGTGCGGCGATCAACACGCAGCCCAGCCATGCCCCGGCATAGCCAAACAGCGCCAGGTTGGCGCCGCCCAGCAGGGGGCCGACCACCCGCCCCCAGGACGAGGCGGCCCCGGTGGTGCCGAGCATGCGGCCGCGCATGGCGAGGGGGGTGCGGTGGGAGGTCATGCTGTTGAGCAGCGGCATGCACAGTGTGGCCCCGGACATGGCGAGGAAGATCGCCGCCAGCATCGGCGACTCGGTGCTGGCGGACACCGCCACCAGCAGGCCCAGCAAAAACACGCTGATTGCGATGCGCAGCAGACGCAGCTCGCCCAGTACGCGCACCGCCGGCCCCAGCAGGCCGCCCTGCAGTATCACCATGAGACCGCCCTGAACACCAAACACGATGCCCACCTCCCGGGCATGCCAGCCCAACACATCGCCCAGCCACAGTGGAATCAGGTAGGTGGCGCAGCTCACGCAGCAATTGTGCACGACATACTGCAGCACCAGCAGGCGGTTGCCGGTCTGCCGGAGCATGCTGTAGAGCGAGCCGTGCTGACCGCTCTTTTGTTGTGCGCGATGGGCCGCGCGTTTTTCCGGTGACAGGGACTCGGGCAGGAACACGGCGGCGGCCAGCACCGCCAGCACCGACATCACCCCCGCCACCAGACAGGGCCAGGTCAGGCTGGCGCTCTCCCCGGACAGCACACCGCCCAGCAGGGGACCCAGCACCAGACCCAGGCCGAAGGCCGCGCCGATCAGCCCCATGGCACGAGCGCGTTTTTCCGGCGGTGCCAGATCCGCCATCATGGCTGAGGCCACACCGAAGTTGCCCGCCATCAACCCGGCAAAGCCGCGCGCAGCGTAGACCATCCACAACTGGGAGGCCTGCCCGAGCATGAGGTAGGATAGCGCCGCGCCCGCCAGGCACATCATGATGACGGGCTTGCGCCCCAGGCGATCCGACAGCCGCCCCCAGTAGGGTCCGCACAGGCCCGCACAGACGGCGTAGGTGACGATAATCAGCGCCACGTCCATTTTGTCGCCGCCCAGTTGCGGGGCCAGGAAGGGCAAAATGGGAATCACGATGCCAAAGCCGATCAGATCCAGCAGAATGACGCCGAACAGGATCGCCATCAGCGGCCGTTCCGGTACAGGGGACGGGCCCGCCCGAGCGGCTGCCGGGTTGCGCGCGGCGGACAGTCCGGCAGCGGCCGTGCCGACAAGGTCATTTCCCCCGCGAACGGGAGGTCTTGCCGGCGCGGCGCGCAGCGGCCGGCTTGCCGGCGGAGCCGCGCTCTACCGCCTCGGGGTGCGCTTGCGGTTCGTGCAGCCTGGCGATCCGCAGCTTCCGGCCGCTGACCCAGACCGATTGCAGATGCCTGAATACCTCCGCGGGCATACCCTCGGGCAGATCCACGGTACTGTAGTCGTCATGGATAGCGATGCGCCCGATATACTGGCTGTCCAGCTCTGCCTCGTTGGCGATGGCACCGACGATGTTGCCGGGTTTCACGCCGTGCTCGCGCCCGACCTCGATACGAAAGCGCTCCATGCCGGGATCGGGTTTGCTGCGCTCGTTGCGGGTCAGTGACTCGTCCGGCTGCGGTTGACGCGCGGCTTTTCGCCCGCTCCTGTGTGTGGTCTTGTGTGCCGGGTCCCGTGCCGGACGCTCCGACACATCAGCAGCGGCCGGTTTACCGGGCTCTTTCCCGGGCGGTTTCTCACGCACCGCCCCCACGGACCTGGCGCCCTGCGCCAGGCAGGCCAGCGCCGCGGCGATCTCTATCACCGGTACACCGTACTCGCGCTGGTACTGCTCGACCAGTTCCCGGCAGGCAGCCAAATCGGCGGTGTCGAGGGTCGCGGTGATGCGCTGCTTGAACTGGCCGATACGTTTGTCGGTGACCTCCTCGGCAGTGGGCAGTTGCATCTTCTCGATCGGCTGGCCGGTGGTTTTCTCGATGGCCCGCAACAGCCGCCGCTCGCGATTCGCGGCAAACAGGATGGTGTCGCCCTCGCGCCCGGCGCGGCCGGTGCGACCGATGCGGTGCACGTAGGCCTCGACGTCGTAGGGAATGTCGTAGTTGATCACGTGACTGATGCGCGCCACGTCCAGGCCGCGCGCCGCGACATCGGTGGCCACCAGGATGTCCAGCTTGCCGCTTTTGAGATTGCCGATGGTCTTTTCGCGCTGCGTCTGGGGGATGTCGCCGTTCAGCGCCGCCGCGGAATAACCGCGCGCCGCCAGTTTGTCCGCCAGTTCCACCGTGGCCAGCCGCGTGCGCACGAAAATGATCATGGCGTCGAAATCTTCCACTTCCAGGATGCGGGTGAGCGCGTCCAGCTTGTGTACCCCCGCCATCATCCACACGCGCTGGCGTATCGCCGTGTTGACCACCGTGTTGACTTCGACGGATACCTCTCGCGGCTCGCGCAGGTGGCGCCTGGCGATACGGCGAATCGCATCGGGCATGGTGGCGGAAAACAGAGCGATCTGGCGCCCCTGTGGTGTCTGCTCCAGAATCCACTGCACGTCGTCGATAAAGCCCATGCGCAGCATCTCGTCGGCCTCATCCAGCACCAGGGTCTGCAGCGCGGACAGATCCAGCGAGCCGCGGCGCATGTGATCCATGACCCGGCCCGGTGTGCCGACCACCACATGTACGCCGCGCCGCAGCTGGCGCAACTGCCCGCGGTAATCCGAACCGCCGTAAATGGGCAGCACATGAAAGTCGGGCAGGTACCTGGCGTATTTCTGGAAGGCCTCCGCCACCTGGATCGCCAGCTCCCGGGTCGGCGCCAGCACCAGCACCTGCGGCAAACCCGGTTTCAGGTCCAGGCGCGCCAGGATGGGCAGCGCAAACGCGGCCGTCTTGCCGGTGCCGGTCTGGGCCTGGCCCAGCACGTCGACACCATCGAGCATGTGGGGAATAATCCGCGACTGGATGGCCGAAGGGGTCTCGTAGCCCACTTCAACCAGCGCTCGCTGCAGGGCGGGCGGCAGGTCCAGTTGGGCGAAACTGGTTACCGTGTCGGCGAGGGACATGTCGTTACCTTGCATGATGGGAGACGCCCGCGGCGGGCGAGTGAGGGATTATACAGGCAAACGCCGTGCAGTTGGCCGCGACCGGGGCCGTCCGCTCAGAACTGGTCCAGGAAGGTATCGATGGCCTGCAGTGCAGCGGGCTCAGTCAACAGGGGCGCGTGTCCGCGACGCGGCACGGTGACACTCTGCAGATCGGGTTTGATCGCACGCATCCGTTCGACGCAGGCGCGCGACAGAATGTCCGATGCCTCACCGCGCACCACCAGCATGGGAATCTCGGCGATGCCCCTGAACACCGGCCACAAATCCGGCGGCACCGCACTGGCGCCGTCATCGCCCATGGGCTCGGCGATTGCCGGATCGTGGGCCAGCACCGGCACTCCGTCCCGCTCGACATAAATGCCCCGGGCAAAGTCCAGCCACTGCCGATCACTGAAATCGGGAAAGACGCCGGCGTTGACTTCGCGGCACTGGGCCACGGCCTGGTCCCAGTCGGCCACGGGCGGCAACTTGCCGACATAGGCCACGATGCGCGCCAGGCCGCGCGGGTCCAGTTCCGGCCCCACGTCGTTGATCACCATCGCCCGGATGCGTGCGGACTGCATGGCGGCCATCAGAAAGGACATCAGGCCGCCCATCGAGGTCCCCACGGTAATGATCCGCTCCAGCCCCAGTTGATCGAGCAGCGTGAACATGTCCTGCACATAGGTGAGGACGGTGTAATTGGCGCTCACCGGGTCGTAGTCCGAGCGGCCGCGGCCGCGCTGATCGACCACCAGAAGACGGTAGCGCTGGCACAGGTGCGCTGCCAGGCCGGCAAAATCCGCGGAATTGCGCGTCAGGCCGTGCATACACAGCACGGTGTGCGGATTTTTAACCGCGTTATCGCGACAGGCGTAATCGCGGGCGTACAGCCGCAGGTTGTCGGCACTGTGGTACCAGATGTCGCTGAATTCAGTCATACTCGCGCTCCCCGTATAACTTGCGCAGCTCCCGCTTGAGTATCTTGCCGTTGGGGTTGCGCGGTAATTGCTCCAGCAAGATGATATCGGCCAGGCGCTGCTGCCTGCCGAGCCGCGCGTTGGCCCACTGCAGCAGCTTGGAGGTTTCCGTGGTGACTCCCGGTTTCGCTACCACCAGCCCCACGGGCGTCTCCCCCCAGCGCACGCTGGGCAGGCCGATGACTGCCACGTCATCCACGGCCTCGTGTCGCACCAGCACCGCCTCGATATCCTGGGGATAGATATTTTGGCCACCGGACAGGATCATGTCCTTCTTGCGGTCGACAATATAGAGAAAACCCTGTTCGTCCACATAACCGATATCGCCCGAGCGCAGCCAGCAGCGGCCCTGCTCGTCGACATAGGTCGCTTCGCGGGTCGCGTCTTCGCGCCGCCAGTAGCCGGGCATGGCGATGCGCCCCCGCGACGCGATCTCGCCACTGGCGCCGCGCGGCAGCACTCGATCGTCCTCCCCCAGAATGCACAGATCCGTGCCCAGCAGCGGACGCCCCACAGAGCTCCAGCGACCCTCCGCGTCCTCAGGCTGCAGCGTGGTAATGATACCCTCGGTCAAGCCGTACAGCTCGATAATGCCGCAGGGGAACCGCTCGAACAGTTCGCGCTTCAGGTCTTCGTGCAGGGGCGACCCGCAGCTCATCATCGCGCGCATGCTGCTCACGTCGCAGGGCTGCTCGCGCAGAGACTCGATCACCCGCTGGAATTGCATGGGCACCATCGCCGTATGGGTAATCCTCTCCCGCCGGGTGGTCGCCAGAAACTCCCGCGCATCGAAGCGCGGATGTATGACGAGGGTACCGCCGCACAACAGCGTAGACAACATGGCCACCCAGGAGATATTGGAGTACAGGCCGATGGTGAGCAGCGTGCGCGCGGCGCCGTCATAACGCAGCGCGATGGCCAGGTCATAGGCCCAGTCGCGTCGCCCGCGGTGGGTGTGTGCGATACCCTTGGGCAGACCGGTCGTGCCCGAACTGTAGATGATATTGATCAGCGCATCGTCGGCCAGGTTCCGCTCGGGCAGGCCATCCGGCTGGGAGTGACACAGCGCATCAATATCGATCCAGGGCTGTGCAGCGTCCCCCGCGGTTATCAGCAAGCGCATTTCTCCGGGCAGGGATGCCGACACGCGTTCCAACCGCGCCTGCTGGTCTGCGGTGACCACCACCGCGGCGACATCGGCGTCGCGCAACATGGCCAGCAGGCTGTCATCGGCAACAGAGAGATTGATGGGCACGGAAACCGCACCGGCAGCCATAATGCCGAACAGCGCCTGGACCATGGGAAAGCCGTTGGACATGACCACGGCGACCCGGTCGCCACGGGTAATGCCCCGGGCAATCAGCCCGTGGGCGAAACGGTGGCTGGCGGCACAGAATTCCGGCCAGCAAACCCGTCGCCCGCCATCCACCACCGCCTCTTTACCCGGCTGCCACCGGCCGTGCAGTGCGAGTATTTCCGGCAGCAGCGGCGCCGGTGCGGCCAGTTCGTTGACCGCTGACCCCCGCCCGCCGCCGCTCGTGCTACTCCTGCTCATCCGGCAACCTCCGCCCACCGCACTCAGAACCGGTATTCGAGCGTACCGGTAAGGGTGAGCGGAGCAGCGTAGAAAATCGAGGTGTTGTTCTCCAGGCCGAGCACCGACGGGCAGCCCTCGAAACCAAAGCAGTAGCCCGAGGTTTTCACGTCTTCGTCCGTCAGGTTCTTGCCGTGCACACCCAGCAGCCAGTGCTCATCGCCGCTCTCCCACACCACGCTGGCGTTGAACAGATCATAGCTGTCCTGGTCCAGAAGTGGTGCGGCGACCTCGAACTGGTAGGTCTTGCCCCTGTAGGACCAGTTGCCGTTCAGGGTCAGCGTGCCGGCCAGAAACCCTGTCCTGTAGGTGAGGCCGAGATAGGCCATTTCTTCCGGGGTATTCTGGATCTGGCGCTGACTGGACACATCCACGTCGTCGACCAGCCACTCGTCGATTTCCGTGTCGAGCAGACTGAGCGCCAGTTGGGCGCTGAACTTTTCAGTGAGCAGGTAGTTGCCCTCGACCTCGATACCGGCAATGGTCGCTTGCCCGGCATTGGTCAGGGTGCCGATAAAATCGTCGTTCACACCGTCTCCGTCGCTGTCGATTCCCACCGAGCCCGGGATCTGCATATCGTCGTACTCGCTGTAGAAGACAGCGATATTAGTCAGTGCCCGGCCGTCCCACCAGACAGTTTTCAGTCCAATTTCGTAGGAATCCAGGGTTTCGGGGTCCACGCCCTCTTCCACTGCCGGCGTCAGCAGATTGGCGCCGCGCGGATCGAACATGCCGGCCTTCCAGCCCTGACTGTAACCGCCGTAAAGCGTGGTGTCATCGCGCAACAGGTAGCTCAGATTGACGCGCGGCGAGAAGTCGGTCCAGCTCTTGCTGGCGCGATAGTCGCTGGTCACCGCAAGCAACAGCGCGGCGTCGTTACCGAAAAACGGCGAGCCCACGCCCAGGTAGGTGCCCCGAAAGACGTCGACGGAACGCTCGTCGTCAGTGTAGCGGCCGCCCAACGACAGCGCCAGGCGCTCGGAGAGGTTGTAGGTGACATCCGCAAACACCGACCAGGCCTCGGTATCGACGGAACCCCCGGTATAGGCCGTGACCGGCCCCAACTGGCCCAGCACCACGTCGAAATCGTTGGCGGCGGAGGCGTCCAGGTAATAGGCTCCGGCCACGACCACCCACTGGTCGGCGCTGTAGTGCAACTGGAACTCCTGGCTGGTCTGGTCGTTTTTATAGATGACCGGTGCGTCGAAATCGATCACCTTGAGGCTGTCGAAATCGATCACCGACTCCGTGTAATCCTCCCGATACGCTGTGATCGAGCGCAGTGTGACACTGTCGCTGGCGTGCCACTCGATAGACAGCATGGTGCCCTCGGTCTCCAGCTCGTTGCGGCCGTTGATGCCGGCGGTCGAGGGGGCCTGCGCCGCGCCGCCGAGAGAGTCCCGCAGATCACCCAGGACCGGCTCGCCGCTCACCGCCCCGGGGAAGGGACGGTAGCCGGCGACGGCGTTGGTGTCGTCCTGCGTATTGTCATAGGCCAGGCGCACCAGCCAGTTCTCGCTGGGCAGGAATTCGGCACTGAGGCGGTAGGCAAAGATATCCTTATCGTACTGGTCGTCGCCGGTCGTCTTGTTCTCGCCGTAACCGTCGCGTGTCAGCGATGCCACCGTGCCTCCCACCCGGAACGTCGAACTCAGCGGTGTGGAGGCGCTGCCCACCAGATCGATTTGGTCATAGGAACCGTAGGACGCGCGGATGCGCGCCTCGGGCTCTTCGCGCAGACGGCGGGTGACGTACTTGATCGCGCCGCCGACGGTGTTGCGTCCGTACAGCGTGCCCTGCGGGCCGCGCAGTACTTCGATGCGCTCGACATCGTAGATATCCAGCAGCGAACCCTGCGGCCGCGCCAGATAGACGTCATCCAGATAGAGGCCGACGCCCTGCTCGTAACCCGCCAGCGGGTCCTGCTGGCCAACGCCGCGAATAAAAGCAGTCAGCGTGGAACTGGTGGCGCGCGACGGCTCCAGGGTCACACTGGGGACGACCTGGGCGAGATCAGAAATATCGGACGAGCCGCGCAGGGTCAGCGCGTCGCCAGTGAAGGCGGTGACAGCAATGGGCACGTCCTGCAGGTTCTCGGTACGCCGCCGCGCGGTGACCACCACTTCTTCCAGGGTCAGGCCCGGCTCTTTTCCCTGGGCGAGCGCACCGGGTGCATTCACAGATGAGGCCAGTGCAAGCGCAGCGACAATAGTTGTGCGGGCGGTAGGTGATGTCATGGTGGCTCCCTCTTGCAAGGCGTGCTGTTATCGAGTGTGCCGGCCGGAGACCGGCCGGCGTTGATTCAACACTTGTTGAGTCTCACCCAGATTATTCAACGTTCGTTGAATTGTCAAGGCGCAGCGGTGCAACTTTTTTTGCACCGCCTCCGTCCGCGACCGGTCGGGTAATAAACAAGCCCAGCACACCACAGGCCAACGCCCCCCCAATCGCCCAGGTCGCCGACACAGCGGGATTTTCCATGCCGCCGAGCAGGTTCAAGGCCAGGTGCGTCGCCAGTCCCAGAGCGGCGGGGACCGCCACCACCCACAGCGGGACAGGGCGCCGTACCAGCACCCCGAACAGCACCGGTACCAGGGAGGCCGCCGCGTAATCGCTGCCGACACTGCGCAGCGATGCGAGTATGTCACCGCCGAAGTACTTGAAGCCCTCGACAAACAGCAGCAGCGTCACCAGCAGCATCATGATGCCCTGCAGCGCATTGGTGTAGGCGTGCGCGTAGGTGCCGCCCATCAACACGTAGGAAAAGACAAAGACCAGCACTGCGATCAGGGCGCTTTTCTGGTCCAGCGGGAACAGGCCGGTCAGCAGCAGGCTGCAGCCCACCAGGATCAACACCACGAAGGTGACCGACAGCAGGTTGAGAAAGGCAAAAAACAGGCTGAAGCCGCGGTGGTTGTAGCGATAGAAGATCCACTGGGGAATGGTCAGCGCGCGATTGCTTTCACCCAGGCGCAGGAAGCCGCGGGTGAGCACCAGAAACGCCGCGAGTATCCCCAGCGAGCCGGCCACGCCGTAGTGCAGGTAGGCCGACAGGCCGTGGGCGTAGACAAAGCCCGGGGATCACAAAGGTGGCGGTGGACGAGATGGAGGCGGCCAGGGTGATGCCCACCAGATACGGGCTCATGTCCTTGTTGCCGATGGCGAAACCGGCCGCGCTGCCGGTGCGCCGCATGCCGACCCACGACAGGGCGTAGACCAGCGCGGCGTAGAGCGCTATCAGCAGGTACGTGAAAAACTGGGGAGTCATGTGCCGGCGCCTCTGTCTGTCGCTGGTAGCAGCGACAAGAATATTCAACATGTGTTGAATTAACAACCGTGGTATCTTCCATTTGTGAAAAAAAAGAGGGAACGCATGAGCGAAAAACCAGCCAGCCCCAAGAGCGAGAAAATTCTCGATGCCGCCGAGAAACTGTTTGCCCTGCACGGCTACGATGGCGTCACCCTGCGCCAGATCGCAACAACCGCCGGCGTGGACGTGGCGCTGGCCAACTACCATTTCGGCAGGAAACTGGCGCTGTTCAGTGCCGTGTTCGAGCGCCGCGCAGCCCACCTCAACGAGGCGCGCCGGAGCGCCCTGCGCGCCTGCCAGGCCAACGCCGGCGAGGGCGGCCCCAGTGTGGAACAAATCATCGAGGCCTTCCTGCGGCCCCTGGAACTGGCCCAGGAGACCGGCGACGCCGGCTGGCAACACTACCTGGCGCTGGTGGCTTACATCAACAATTCGCCCTACTGGGGACAGCGCATGATGTCCAGGCTGTTTGACGAACTGGTGCTGGAGTTTATCGACGCCCTGCGCCAGGCGCTGCCCGGTGCGGCGGACCGGGATCTGTTCTGGTGCTACCACAACCTGTCCGGGGCGCTGACCCTGACCCTGGCCCAGACCGGGCGGATCGACACGCTGTCGCAAGGCAAATGTCTGTCGTCCGATCTGCAGGCGGCCTACGACCGCATGATTCCGTTTATGGCCGCGGGTTTCCGCGAAGTGTGTATGAAAAGCTAGAGCCCAACCTCCTGGTTGAACTCGCGCTCGATCTTCTGTTGCAGTTCGTAGCGCGCGACGCCGGTGCGGCCACGCGAGTCGCGCAGGCGCTGCTGGTAGCGCTGCCGCCGGTAGTGTGCCACCAGCCGCGGGAAGCGCTCGACCTCCACCTCACCGGCAATCAGCTCCTCGATAAAGGCGATATCGATACCCACCCGGTAGGCGATCCGGCTGGGGCGGATCTTGTGCGCGTGGTACTGCGCCACGATGTGCACCTGCTCCTCCCGGCTATGGCGGCACTCCCGCGAGTAGCCGTAGGGCGGAGAGGGCGTGCGAGTGTCAGCGCTGGTGGATTGCGGGGCCATTTTTTATTAGTAGCATCTCCCCGCGCGCTTGCCAAGTCGAAGGGACAGTCGAAGGGCAGTGGGAAACGCTGCCGGCACCGCAGGCACCGGCCGGTCACGCAAGAGCGCACCTGGCCGCTCGCTGTTGGCCAGTGTGCTTTTCCCGCCACTGCCACGGTATCACCGCCCCCGAATTTCCGCCCCGCAGGTAGTGCTTGAATGCAGTATCGCGGCCGGACACGGGCGGTACGCAGTAGGTGAGCACTCACCGCTGGTATTTTGCACAGGGCGGCTGATCGGATACACTGGCGTCGACACAGGGTCGATAGCCAAACGGGAATCTCACCGCGCTGTCGCTGTGCTCTTCACCGGCCGCAATACACCACACAGAAAAAAAACGACGATGACATACCTTGTACGACTGGTGTTCGCCACGTTCCTGCTGGCGCTGCTGCCGCAGGCACACGGCGCGGATTGTTCCCCCTGGAACATCACACTGAGCAGCCAGGCCGAGGTAGATGCGTTTCCCGGCGGCTGCGACCGGGTGCGCGGCACCCTCACCATCAGCGGCCCCGATATCGAGAACCTGGACAGCCTGTCGGCACTGCGCGGAATTAGCGGAAACTTTTGGCTGGGAGACAACCCCCTGCTCGCCGATATCAGCGGGCTGACCGGCCTCACGACCCTGGACCGCTCGCTGTCGATACTGCGCAACGATTTACTGACCAATGTGGATGCCCTGGGCGCCCTCGCCAACAAGGGCCCGGGCTTCGTGGAAATCGTCGACAACCCGGCCTTGACCAATATCGACGGCCTGGCCCAACTGACTGAAATACGCGGCTTCCTGAGCATCATCGGCAATGCCGTGCTGACTGACCTGGGAGGACTGGCCGGCCTGCAAACTGTGACCGGCGGTCTGTCGCTGCACAGCAACGACAGCCTCGGCAGCCTCGACGGACTCGAAGCGCTCTCCAGTGTCGGCGGCAATCTGCGACTGACCAGCAATCGCAACCTGAGCGATATCGGGGCGCTGGCGGGGCTCACTGCAGTGGGCATCCGGCTGATCGTGTCCAGCAACCGGGTTCTGGAAAGCCTGCACGGCCTGGAACAACTGCGCAGCGTCGGGAATGACGTAACGATCGACTTCAACAACCAGTTGACGGATTGCGTGGCGGTCATTCCCCTGCTGGACAGCTATGACGACGCCGCGGTGGGGCCGGGCCCGCCTGCCGACCCGCCACCGGCCGGCCGCACCACCGCACCCGACGTGGGCCGAGGGATCCTGATTCGTGCCAACGGGGGAGACGACTGCGCCTCGGTGAGCCAGGTGCTGGCCAGCGCCACGCCGCCGGTCTTCAGCCAGCGCTTCAGCCCTGCGGCCATCAGCGTCGACGGCGTCGTGACCCGCAGCGCGCTGCAGTTCACCATCGACAACCGCGCCAGCACCATCCGCCACACCGAACTGGCCTTCGACAACACGCTGCCCGCCGGCCTGGCTCTGGCCGACCCGCCCAATAGCGCTGTCACCTGCAGCGGCGCCACCCTCAGCGCCGCCGCCGGTAGCGCCGCGCTGTCCCTGAGCGGCGGCACGGTGCCGGCCGGGTCGGTGTGCACGGTGACGGTCGACGTGGTCGCCGCCGGCGGCGGCCTGTACATCAACCGGCCCGGCGACCTGACCAGCACGCTGACCACGAGCCCCGCCGCCGACGCCTTACTGCTCGTCGATGACCAGCCCCCCGCGATTACGCTGTACGGCGATAACCCCCTTACCCTGACGCGCGGTGCGCATTTCACCGACCCCGGCGCCAGCGCCACCGACGCGCGCGACGGGCCGGTGCCCGTCACCGTCAGCGGCAGCGTGGACACCGCCGCCGCCGGCGACTACACCCTGACCTACAGCGCAGTGGACAGCCTGGGCAACGCCGCCGAGGTGCGGCGCACGGTGAGCGTACTGTCCGCGCCCGTCGAGGCCGGGGCGCCCCGCGCTATTCCCGCGCTGCCCTTGCTGTTTCTGGCACTGAGCATAGCCGCGCTGGCGGCGGCGGGGTGCAGCGCTACTGTGCGAGGTATACCCCGGTGAGCGCGGGGACCGGCGGTGGCGGTTAGTTTTTAAGCAGCCGCGCGTTTATACTGGCGCATTGGCACAGCGCTGTCGACACATACAGGAGAGCCCGGGATATGAACGCACCGGAACAGGCAGTTACACCAGCGGATATCGACACACAGATGCAGACGACGCTGGAGGCTCAGCGGCGGGATTTCATGCGCGAAGGCCCGGTTACCGCGGCGACGCGCATCGACCGCATTGAGCGCAGCATCGACGCCCTGATCAGGTATCAGGACCGGATTTGCCAGGCGCTGCACAGTGATTTCGGCTGCCGCCCGCGGCAGGTCAGTCTGCTGACCGACGTGGTCGGTTCGATCAACACCCTGAAGCACAGCGCGAAGCACCTGCGCCGGTGGATGCAGGCGGAGAAGCGACCCACCCTGTTCCCGCTGAACCTGATGGGCGGGCGCTCGCGCATCGAGTACCAGCCGCTGGGCGTCGTGGGCATTATCGCGCCGTGGAACTTCCCCATCTCGATGGTGTTCCAGCCCATGGCCGGAGTGCTGGCTGCGGGCAACCGCGTGATGGTCAAGCCGTCCGAGTTCACGCCGGCCACCTCCGAGGTGATCGGCGACATGATCAAAGACGCGTATACATCACAGGAGGCGAGCGTCTTTACCGGCGGGCCGGAAGTCGGCCAGGCGTTTTCCGCCCTGGCCTTTGATCACCTGCTGTTTACCGGCGCCACCTCCGTCGCCCGGCACATCATGGCGGCGGCGGCGCGCAACCTGGTGCCGGTGACGCTGGAGTTGGGCGGCAAGTCCCCCGTCATTATTTCCCGCAGCGCAGACCTCGAACAGAGCCTCGAGCGCATTATGCTGGGCAAAACCCTGAATGCCGGCCAGATCTGCCTCGCGCCCGACTACCTGATGGTAGCGGAGGAGCAATTGCACGATGTCATCGCCGCGGCGCAGACAGCCGTGGCGGCCATGTACCCGAAGCTGCTGGACAACGAGCAGTACACCTCGGTGATCAACGAGCGGCACTACCAGCGCCTGAGGGGCTATCTGGCCGACGCCGAGGAGCGCGGGGTACAGACCATCGCTATCAACCCGGCCAATGAGGACTTCAGCCGGCAGGACGGCACCCACAAGATTCCACCCACCTTGCTGGTCGAACCGCCGGAAGATGCCAAGGTGCTGGAAGAGGAGATCTTTGGCCCGCTGCTGCCCATCCGCACCTACCGCGACATCGAGGAGACGATCGATTACATCAACGCCCGGCCGCGCCCCCTGGGAGTTTACTACTTCGGCACGGATGCGGCGGAGCAGGAAGCCGTGGAAAGCCGCACCACTTCGGGGGGCATGTGCATCAACGATGTGCTGATGCACGTGATGCAGGAAGACCTGCCGTTTGGCGGCGTGGGGCCCAGCGGTATGGGCTCGTATCATGGCATCGAGGGCTTCCGGCGTTTCAGTCACGCCAAGTCCATTTACAGCCAGACCCGGGTCAATGTGGCCAAGCTCAGCGGTATGCTGCCCCCCTACGGCAGCACCACCGAGAAAACCATAAAAGCCCAGACCAAGCGCTAGCCGGCCCGCCGGCACGTGGTCAGCCGCACGGGCTCACAGCCCCTCGTTATCGCCCACCGCGGGGCCAGCGGCTACCTGCCGGAACACACCCTCGCCGCCAAGGCGGTGGCGCATGTCATGGGGGCGGATTTTATCGAGCAGGACGTGGTGCTCAGTGCGGACGGCGTGCCCCTGGTGCTGCACGATATCCACCTGGAGCAGACCACCGACGTGGCACAGCGCTTCCCCGGGCGCGCCCGCGCAGACGGCAGGTTCTATGCCATCGACTTCAGCCTGGAGGAAATTCGCCAACTGCGCGTGCACGAGCGCAGCGCAGCGGGTGAAAGCGGCACACAGGAGGCGGTTTTTCCCGAACGGTTCCCGGTGCAAAGCGCCTTATTCGGTGTCCCCACGCTGGCCGAAGAAATCGAGCTGCTAAACGGCCTGGATCGCTCCCGCGGCTGCAGCACGGGCCTTTACATCGAGTTGAAATCGCCCAACTGGCACCTGCGCGAAGGAGCGGATAGCGCCGTGGCGGTGCTGGACGTACTGCGCGAGACAGGCTACGACCAGCGCCGGGATCAGGTATTCCTGCAGTGCTTCGACGACGCGACCCTGCGGCGCCTGCGCGGCGAACTGCGGGTCGCGCTGCCGCTGATACAACTGCTGGCAGACAACAGCTGGGGGGAGGATACCGCGGCTGACTTTGACCAGTTGCGCAGCCCCGGCGGACTGGACGAAATCGCCCGCTATGCCGACGGTATCGGCCCGTGGATCATGCAGATCTACCTGGGCCGGGACGCCGCGGGACAGGCCCGTATCAGCGACCTGGTACGACTGGCGCACGAGCGCTCCCTGCTAGTGCACCCCTACACGCTGCGCCGCGATGCCCTGCCGCCGGGCATCGCCAGTTTCGACGAGCTGCTCGACATTCTCGTGGGCCAGGCCGCAGTGGATGGCCTGTTCACGGATTTCCCCGACCTCACTCGCGACTACCTGTGCCGACGCGCTGCGCCGCGCGGGACGCGGAGCTAGACCGCACCTGGCCTGGCCGGGCCGCGCGCTACCGCTGAGCGGCGAATATCCGGCATAATGCCAGCTCCAGCCGCTACGGAAACTGACGTGTCTCTCCGGGTGAACAGACGAACCAAGATTGTCGCCACCATCGGTCCGGCCAGCGAGGCCGACGATATGATCGCCAGGCTCATCGGCGCCGGGGTCAATGTGTTCCGCCTCAATTTCAGCCACGGCACCGCCGGACACCACGCACAGGTGGCCCGCCGCATTCGCAAACAGGCAGATATCAACGGCAGTTACGTGGGCATCCTGGCGGACCTGCAGGGGCCGAAAATCCGCATCAGATCGTTTCGCAACGGCTCGGTACAACTGGCCGGCGGCGATCCGTTCCGGCTGGATCTCGAACTGGCGGAGGACGAGGGCGACCTGCGCGGTGTGGGCCTGGACTACGCGGCACTGTGCAGCAGCGTGGCGCGCGGCGACATCCTGCTGCTCGACGACGGCCGGATCCGCCTGCGGGTGGACGACGTCGATACCCGTGCCGTGGATTGCACGGTACTGGTCGGCGGGGTGCTGGGGTCGCGCAAGGGTATCAACCGGCTGGGGGGCGGCCTGGCCGCACCGGCCCTGACCACCAAGGACCTCACCGATATCAGCTCCCTGGCCGAGGTCGAGCCGGACTTCGTGGCGGTCTCCTTCGTCTCCAGTGCACAGGACATCCACCAGACCCGCGACCTGCTGGCGCACCACCGGCTGGAACCGGCCATTATCGCCAAGATCGAGCGCGCCGAAGTGGTCGCCGATGAGGACATCCTCAATGGCATAGTGGACGCCTCCGCCGGGGTCATGGTGGCGCGCGGCGACCTCGGCGTGGAGGTCGGCGAT
>JAGRIH010000017.1:76610-77071 GCA_020443345.1 Halioglobus sp. | reverse complement strand
TCGCATATAAACTTACGGATTCAGGCACCTCTTAACAGCTACTTCGTTTGAAAAAGTCAGAAATAGAAATCGCGCTTGTCTTGCTCACGGCAGCATACTGCTGTTTACACAAATTGTCATAAATCAACACTTTCACCGCTTTATTGAGTACTGGTTCTCTTGAGCACACGTCTTATATCAGTGTGCGCCTGTGGGAGTTGGCCCTTTGTTTAAATTTATTGGGGTTAGCATAGCCCATGTTTTCAAGCGCTTACAATTCTTTCTTCATCACACAATTGCCTATTTCCAATGAAAAACGGTTACTGAATTGACGTTGGTGGCTGGCCTGTGCCAGCTTTCACTTAGACAACCGGAGGTTTTTATCATGGACGATGTGCGCACCCCCATTCCGGTGGGATCTACCCGGTTTATGGACCAGGTACGTGCTGATATGCGAGCTCGCGGTTATGCTTTTCCCACTG
>JAGRIH010000017.1:34009-76382 GCA_020443345.1 Halioglobus sp. | reverse complement strand
GCCTACTCGACGGCTGCCAACAGTACTCACACACGAGGAGGCCAAAGATATCATCGGCCATATGTCAGGCACTCCCCGGCTGATGGTGGAATTGCTTTACGGTAGCGGCCTGCGATTACAGGAGTGCTTGACCCTGCGCATCAAAGACATCGATTTTTCACTCAATACAATTACTGTTCGACAAGGCAAAGGCGACAAAGATCGGGTAACCTTGCTGCCCTCCTCAGTCAGCGATCGCCTCCGGGTGCAAATCCAGAAAACGCTTGCGCTACACCAACAAGATCTCGCCGACGGCCACGGTGAAGTGTACATGCCCCATGCCCTCGAACGGAAATACCCCAACGCCGCCCGCAGTCCCATATGGCAATTCCTGTTTCCTTCCACCCGCCTCGGGCCCGACCCACGCTCTGGCATTATTCGCCGCCACCATTTGCACAACACGGCCTTGCGCAAACACATCAAAACGGCTGTCGCAAAAACTGCCATCCACAAACCGGTTAAAACACACACATTCCGGCATAGTTTTGCCACCCGCCTGCTCCAGAAGGGCTACGATATCCGCACTATCCAGAAGCTGCTGGGGCATGAAGACGTCACCACAACTGAAATTTACACCCATGTGCTCAATCGTGGGGCGATGGGGGTCATCAGCCCGATAGACGATTAATGTTAAATCGGGCTGCGTATTTTACAGCCTCAACTATACTGTATAATTATACAGTATGCCAAACTACGCCGAACTCCATTGCATCAGTTGCTACAGCTTCCTGCGCGGCGCCTCCCACCCCCACGAACTGGTGGAGCGGGCGGCGAAGCTGGGTTATGCCGCCCTGGCCATCACTGACGAGTGCTCCCTGGCGGGTATCGTCAAGGCCCATGTGGCGGCGAAGGAGCACGGCATCAAGCTGCTGGTGGGCAGCGAATTCACGCTGCTCGAAGGGCTCCGGCTGGTGGCGTTGGCTCCCTCGCGGGCGGCCTACAGCGAGCTGTCGGGCCTGATCAGCCTGGCGCGGCGGCGCAGTCCCAAGGGCGAGTACCGGGCCGCGCTGCGCGATGTCATCTTCCATCTCAAGCGCTGTCTGCTGATCTGGCTGCCGCGGGATGACGGTGAGTGCAACCGCGCCTGGGGCCGGCAACTGCAGCGCCTGTGCCGGGATCGGGTCTGGCTGGGCGTCACCCACCGGCTCGGCAACGATGAAGTGCGGCGCCATCTCGCGCTGCGCGACATGGCCGCAAAGCTGCAAATTCCCATGGTGGCCTGTGGCGATGTGCAGATGCACTGTGCGCAGCGCAAGCCGCTGCACGATGTCTTTACCGCCCTGCGCCACAACACCAGTGTCGAGCAACTGGGCAGCAGGCGCCTGGCCAACAGCCAGCAGCACCTGCGCCGCCTGGAATGCCTGCGGCGCCTGTACCCCCCCGCCCTGCTGGATGAATCCCTGCGCATTGCAAGGTTGTGCGATTTCAGCCTGGATGAGCTGCGCTACGAGTACCCGCGGGAAGTGGTGCCGGAAAATTACACGGCCAACAGTTATCTACAACACCTGGTGGCTGAAGGCAGCGCCCGGCGCTGGCCCGGCGGGGTTCCACCGGATATTCAGCAGCGCATCGACGCTGAGCTGACGCTGATCGGGGAACTGCACTACGAATACTATTTCCTCACCGTATACGACATCGTGCGCTTTGCGCGCGAGCGACACATCCTGTGCCAGGGCCGGGGCTCCGCCGCCAACTCGGTGGTGTGCTACTGCCTGTTCATCACGGAAGTTTCGCCACAGCAGATCTCTCTGCTGTTCGAGCGTTTTATCTCGAAAGAGCGCGACGAGCCACCGGATATCGACGTGGACTTCGAGCACGAGCGCCGCGAGGAGGTCATCCAGTACATCTACCGCAAGTACACGCGCAGGCGCGCGGCGCTGGCCGCCACGCTGATCACCTACCGCTCGCGCAGCGCGGTGCGCGATGTAGGCAGGGCGCTGGGGCTGGACCCAGTGTTCGTCGATGACCTGGCCAAATCGCTGGCCTGGTGGGACCGCAGCGCGGACCTGGCCAGGCGCTTCGAGGAGCAGGGGGTGGCGCAGCACAGCCGACAGGCCCGGCTGTTTTACCGGCTGGTACAGGAGATCCGCGGCTTTCCGCGCCACCTGTCGCAGCACGTGGGCGGCTTCGTCATTACCCGCAGCCCCATCTCCACCCTGGTACCGGTGGAAAACGCCAGTATGGCGGAGCGCACGGTGATCCAGTGGGACAAGGAAGACATCGAGGCCATGGGCCTGCTGAAGGTGGACGTGCTGGCCCTGGGGATGCTCTCGGCTATCCGCAAGAGCCTGCAACTGGTGCACCGCTATCGGCCATCGATCCAGGCCGTGGGCGACATCCCGAAAGAGGATCGGGCCACCTACCGCATGCTGCAGGCCGCCGATACCATCGGGGTGTTCCAGATTGAATCGCGGGCCCAGATGTCCATGCTGCCCCGGCTCAAGCCGGCGTGTTTCTACGACCTGGTCATCCAGATTGCCATCGTGCGCCCCGGCCCGATCCAGGGCGACATGGTGCACCCCTACCTGCGGCGCAGACAGGGCCTGGAGGACGTCACCTACCCCAGCGACGCCATCGAGGCGGTACTGGAACGCACTCTGGGCGTACCCATCTTCCAGGAGCAGGTGATCCGCCTGGCCATGGTCGCCGCCGGCTTCAGCGGCGGCGAGGCCGACCAGCTGCGCCGTGCCATCACCAACTGGGGCAGGAACAGCAAACTGCTGACTTTCGAGAAGAAACTCGTCAGCGGCATGATCGCGCGCGGCTATGAGGAAGATTTCGCGCGGCGCCTGTTCGAGCAGATCAAGGGCTTTGGCGGCTACGGCTTCCCGGAGTCGCACTCCGCCAGCTTTGCCCTGCTGGCCTATGTGTCCGCCTGGCTCAAATGCCACCACTGCGCCGCTTTTTTTGTCGGCCTGCTCAACAGCCAGCCGATGGGCTTTTACAGCCCCTCGCAATTGCTGCAGGACGCACGCCGCCACGGCGTCACCGTACTGCCGGTCGATGCCAATTGCAGCGACTGGGATCATCAGTTGCTGGACGGTGCTCCGCAGGTGCGACTCCAGCAGTGTATCCGCCTGGGCCTGCGTCTGGTAAAGGGGCTGAGCAGGCAGGGCGCACAGCGTCTGGTGGAGGCCAGACAGCGCGGCCCGTTTCGGCACATCGGCGACCTGCGCCGCCGGTGCGCCCTGGACAAGCGCGACATGGAGGCGCTGGCCGATGCCGATGCCCTGGCCGCGCTGAGCGGCCACCGCCACCAGGCACAGTGGCAGATCATGGCACTGGAGCCACCCCGCCCCCTGCTGTGCGATGCACCCCATCGCGAAGGCAGTTCTGCGGGCGATGCAGTACAGCTCCCGGCACCGACCATCGCCGAAGAGGTACTGGCGGACTATCGCGCCACCGGGCTCACCCTGCGCGCCCACCCCATGAGCCTGCTGCGCGATCGTGCGCCCTTCAACCGCTGCAAGCGCCACGCGGACCTGGCCGCGCTGGGCGACAAGCGCTTTGTGCGCATCGCCGGGCTGGTCACCTGCCGTCAGCGCCCGGGCAGTGCCTCGGGCGTTCTGTTTCTCACCCTGGAGGACGAGACCGGCAACAGCAATATCGTGGTATGGCAGCGCACCCAGCAACAATTTCGCCGCGCCCTGATGGGCGCGCAACTGCTGCTGGTGAACGGTATTGTGGAGACCCGCGACGGCGTGATTCATATCATTGCCGGGGCCCTGTATGATTACAGCGACGAGCTGCGCAGCCTGCGGCTGAGATCGCGGGATTTTCACTGAACACCCACTTTTTTGTTCATTATTTACATAAGCCACCGGGGTTTTTATGCGTCAGATCAACGCAACACAAACTCCCGTCGTTATACTGCTTATTGCATAGGGGAGAGTTACTTTGGAGACGAAACATACCTGCAGGTATACGCTGCCTGTCGCCGTTTACGCTGTGCTAGCAGCGGCTGCGGCACATTCCGGCAGCGTCTTCGTGGACAGCCCCCTGGAAGAAATCGTGGTGACTGCCAACCGCACGGCACAGCGCGTTTTCGACAGTCCCGCCTCTCTGAGCGTCATCAATGAAGCCGACCTGGACCGCGCTACCGTGCCGAACCTGGCGGACCTGATGCGCGATATACCCGGCGTACAGGTCACCGATGCCGGCCAGCCCGGCCTGGCCCGGGTGCGGCTGCGCGGTGAGGAGTCACGGCGCACCGCGATCCTGGTCAACAGTCAGGAAGTGACGGACCACCACGAAGTGGGCACACCGCTGACGCTGAACCCGGCCATGGTGGAGCGCATCGAGGTCATTCGCGGCTCCGGGGCGGTGCTGTACGGCTCGCGGGCCCTGAGCGGCGTGGTCAACTTCTTCACCCGCAAGGGTGGCACCGAGCCGCTACAGGCCACGGCATCGGCCGGCTACGACAGCGCCACCGGGGGCCACAACGCCTTTGCCAGCGTATTTGGCACTATCGATGGCTTCGAGTACCGCCTGGCGGCGGCGGACAGCGACCACGACGACCGCTCCACCCCCGCCGGCACCATGGACAACACGTCTTTTGACAACGACAGCCTCTACGTCTTCGCGGGACGCAACCTCGGCGATCACCGCCTGGAGTACATTTACGAAGATTACGCCTCGAGCAGCCAGATTTACGTGGAGGACGAACTCAAGACCACCTTCCCGCTGACCGGTTTTTACCTGGAAACACCGCGCCGGGACCGCACGAAACACGGCGTGTTTTACCACTGGGACATAGACAGCGACTGGGTCGACAGCTTCGCAGCCAACGCCTACCACCAGGACAGCGAGCGGGAGTTTTACACCCTCACTGAAACCGTGTGGTACCGCCGCGATATCAACAGCGATACCCGGTTGGCTACCGACGGCGCGCTGGCGCAACTCGACCTGCAGCCCATGGGCGACCACCAGGTGATTCTCGGCCTGCAGTACGGCGAGGACGATGTCGATCAGAACCGCCATGTGGCTACCCTCGCCTGGGCGCCGCCTTTCACCAGCGGTGAAGACATGATCCGCGACGAGGCCAGCATCGAGACCTGGGCCTGGTTTGCGCAGGATCAGTGGGCGCTCAGTGATCGCCTCGTCGTCACCGCCGGCCTGCGCCAGTACCGGGTAAAGGCCGATCTGCAGTACAGCGACCGCGACAGCCTGTCCCCCGGCAGCCTGGGTGAGGACGACGAATTGATCGGCGCACTGGGGCTGGTCTGGTCCTACAGTGACAACGCGCGCCTGCGTGCCAACATTGCCCAGGGTTACGTCTACCCCTCGCTGGGCCAGCTGGCGACCGGCGCCTACGCCGGCTCCAGTTTCGTCAACCCCGATGCCAACCTGGAACCGGAAACCTCGATCAACTACGAACTGGGCTGGCGCATGCTGTACCGGGGCCTGACCCTGGATGCCACGGCTTTTTACACCCGGTCCGACAACTACATCGACCATCGCGCCTGCCTGGCGGCGGACAACTGCCCCGGGACGCGCGATCGCATCTACGTGAATATCGGGCAGTCGCGGGCCTATGGGCTGGAACTGTTCCTGGGCCTGCGCGGCGCACCCTGGGGGCTGGAGCCCTACGCCAACCTGACCTGGATGCAGCGGCGCAACGACTACGCGGATTTCAGCACCCGCGATACCGGCATTCCCGACCTGAGCGGGCGCACCGGTGTGCGCTGGCAGGGTGCCCTGCCGTCGCTGCCGGCGCTGTGGGCCGATGTCTACCTGCGCGGCGAGTCGTCCTCGGAGCTGGAGGAGCCGGGCACGGTGCGCGACGTGCTGGCCGACAAGGACGGCTGGGTCACGCTGAATGTCGCCGCCGGCCTGGACATGGGCCAAGACAGCCAGTACCGGCTCAGCCTGGAACTGCAGAATCTGACCGACAAGCAATATATTGCATCAACTGAAAACCTGTACGGCGCCGAACGCAGCGCAGCGTTAAAACTCACGCTGGACTGGTAAGGCGCCACACTGTAGCAAGCAGCGCCGCGAGGGCGCATTGGGGAGAAGTGAAATGAAACACCTTGCAAGTACCTGTTCCATCCTGCCTTTACTGCTGTGTGCGGCGGGCGCCGCGCAGGCCCAGGACTCCTGGGGCGATCAACTGTCCCGCGCAGTCACCGAGGGCAAGGCATCAGTGGATTTCCGCTATCGCTACGAAAACGTCGACCAGGACGGCTTCGACGACGACGCCGACGCATCCACGCTGCGCTCGCGCCTGACCCTGGAAACCGCGCCGCTCAACGGCTTTACCGCGCTGCTGGAAGTCGACGACGTCTCCAGCATCGGGGTGGACGACTACAACTCCACTGAAAACGGCAAGGGCGAATACCCCGTCGTTGCAGATCCGGAGGGCACCGATGTCAACCAGGCGTGGCTCAAGTACACCGGTACCGGTTTCGACGGCACCTACGGGCGCCAGCGCATCCTGCACGGCAGCCAGCGTTTTATCGGCGGTGTCGGCTGGCGCCAGAACGAGCAGACCTACGACGGTTTCCGCGCACACTGGAGCCCGATAGAAATTCTGACCGTGGACGCCAGCTACGTCTACAATGTCAACCGCATCTTCGGCCCCGACGACGGCGCCAATCCCTCGGATCTGGAAGGTGATAACTATTTCCTGCGCGCCGACTACAAGATTACCCCCGACCACACCATCAGCGCCTTTGGCTACCTGCTCGATTTCGACAGCCAGAACGGCTACGCCGCCGGCAAGACGGTCAACAACTCCAGCGACACTTACGGGGTGGAGTACCAGGGCAAGTTTGACTGGTTCAGCGTGGCCCTGTCCTGGGCCGACCAGTCCGATGCCGGTGACAGCCAGCTCGATTACGACGCCCAGTACTATCTGGTAGAGCTGGGCGCCACTTTCCAGGCGGTGAACGTCACGGTCGGCTACGAGGTGCTCGGTACTGGCGACGGCGTGGGTTTCAGTACGCCGCTGGCCACGCTGCACAAGTTCCAGGGCTGGGCCGATATGTTTCTGGCGACACCGGGTGACGGTATCGAAGACACTTATCTAAGCATCGGCGGCAGTGCCGGGCCGGTGAATCTGCAGGCCGTGTACCACGACTTCCAGGCCGAGGATTCCAACGCCGATTTCGGCACCGAACTGGACCTCGTCGCCACCTGGCCCATCAACAAGCAGTTCTCGGTCCAGGCCAAATACGCCGCGTTTGATACCGACAACCGCCTGCGCTATGCCGACACCGACAAGGCCTGGGTAACTCTGCAACTCAAGCTGTAACAGCGGCTTTGGCAAACCCTTCTGGCCCGGACTGACCACTGGAGCCATGTACAGACAAGGCGACCCCATAGCCGGGTCGCCTTTTTTTTCGACTGACCTCAGTTACAGATCAGATGATACCCAGGCTCTGCGCCATACGGGCGGCCGGAATCATGATACTGCGAATCAGCAGTTCCTGCTTGCCGGGATGCGCGATGCGATCCGGCTGCACTATCGGAAAGGGCAGCCGGTCGGGGCGATCGCTGGCTATGGCCTGCGCCAGCGCCATACCCATCAGGGGCGCCAGGACATTGCCCCAGGCGTTGAAATGCATCAGGCCGTAGACGCCCGGCGACAGCTCGTACATCCCCGGGAAGTCCGCTTCGCGCATCGCCACCCGCCCCGTCCAGTAGGCCTGCAGTGCGATCGGCGCATCCCGGGTTTGCGGCCAGGTGCGGTGGATCCAGTCCAGGTGCTGCTGAAAATGCCACATGGCATCGGCCGGGCGGGTGCGACTGGGTATCGAGGCCGTGATGATGCGGTCGTGACCGTCGACTATAAACGGGTTGAGATCGATCGGCACCTGCGCCAGGGTCGCCCGACTGGGCATCACGGTTTTTGCTATCGCAGCTGGCAATGGCTCGCTGGACAGCGCGTAGGCGGTGAGTGGATAACAGCCGTGCTGAAACGCGGGGACGATAGCGGTGGCATAGGCATTGGTGCAAAATACCACCCGTTTACAGCGCACACTGGCACCGTTCGCCACCCGCACCCGCCACCCTTTACCGTCTGGTGACAGGGTCGTCGCAACTGTGTCGCCGAACACGCGAGCACCCTTGCCCCGCGCCGTCTCGACCATCCCGCCGGTAAACAGATAGGGGTTGATCCGCCCGCCCGATTCATACAGCACCCCATAGGGGTAGTAGTCAGAGCCGGTCAACTCCCGCATGACCGCGGCGTCCAGGTGTCGTACGCTCTGGCCCAGGCGGTCCGCGGAGACGGCCGCGGCCCGTGCAAATTTGTCAAACGCGCGCTGCGAGGTCATGGCATTGAGGTAGCCGCTGCGCTCGGCATCGCACTGGATACCGTAGCGCTCGGCAATATCGAAGGGAATCGTATGATGCGCGCTGAACAGCTCGAAAAAAGCCCGGCCCCGGTCGGGGAACGCCTCAAATACCTCCAGATCCTTCAGCAGGGGCAGTACGTGGCCGGCATTTCGGCCCGACGCGCCCCAGCCCGGCTGACGCGCCTCCAGCACCACCGTTGCGATACCCAGCTCCGACAGGTGCAGTGCCAGCGAGCCACCTGCCAGCCCCGCGCCAACCACCAATACATCGGTGTCCAGGTCCCCTTCCAGGCCCGGATAGTCCGGGCCGAGCCCCCGGGTTCTGGTCCAGCCGCTGGCGGCGACAGGCACCGTGCCGCTGTCGTATAAATCGCGGGACGGCTCACCCGCTCCCGCGGCGGACGAATCCTGTTGCGGTGCAGCGGAGCGCTCGCTGCAGCCGGCCAGCGCCGTGCCCACCAGCAGGCAGCCGCCGCGCTTGAGTGTATCCCGTCTCGTCAGGTGTTCCATGTTTTAGCCCCGTGTGGTTCGTTGATAAGGGGGTTCGCTCCCGTTCACTCGCCGTCCAGGGTGTACACCAGCAGGGCGTTGCCGGGCTTCACGATCGAGCTTGCGCCCGAGGTGATATACAGGGCGTCGTCGACCACCGTTACCGGATAGCCGCTGACCTGTCCGCCGCTGGCACTGCCGTTGACCGCCTGATACTGCCTGGCGGTGTCGATCTCTGTGAGCTGGCGCCCGTCTCCGGTGGCGTAGACGCGCACGTAGCCGTCCCAGAAACTGGCGAACACCGTATCGGATACCACGGTGAGCGCCGCCACCTGGCCGGCAATACAGCGGCGGCTGCTGTCCCAGTTGCAAGCGGGCTCGGGCGGCGGTGTGCGCCACACGATGGCGCCGCTGGCGGGGTCGAGTGCAAGCAGCGAACCGGTGTAGCGGCCCGTGGGTGAATCCACATCGGATATGGGCACATAGATTTTTTCGGCATCCGCTGCCAGGGCGTACATCACGCCGCCCAGGTCGCCGCCGTCGGACACCCGGGTGGACCACAGCACCCGCCCATCATGGTCTGGGTCCAGTGCGTGCACCATACCCGACTTCGTCCCGACCACCAGGACATCTTTGTCCGCCGACAGCGGGTGCACCAGCACCGAGGTGCCCATGGAGAAAAAGTTCCTGCAATCGGTTTCCCGCTCGGAGCAAATGCGCTTGCGCTGCGCCGTATCGGGCAGCAGCGACCGCTGCCAGGCGCGTTCGCCGTTCTTGAGATCGTAGGCAATCACCGAGTAGGGGCCGGGGAGGTGAGTGAAACCGTATTCCTCGGCAGTGCTGGCATAGACCAGGCCGCGCCAGGTATCGATCGTCAGCGGCGTGTAGGTGGACGCGCCCGCCGGGCCCTGCCGGAACTGCGGGCCGCCGTGCCCGAAGTCCGGCGCTGCACCGTCCGTCGCTGTTCCCTCCTGCGGCGCCGGCTTCAGGAGAGCCAGGGGCGCCGTGATATGCTGCTGTTTCCACAGCAACTCCCCGGTGTGCAGGGCGACGGCCGCGACGCCGCCGCGGGCGCTGCAACAGAAGTAGTTGCTGTCGTGCGTGAGCGGATCCTCCATGGATGAGATCGGCACATACACCACGCCGTTGTAGACAGTGGGCGCGGCAGTGATCCGCGCCTGCATATGGCTCTCCACATTGCTCTGCCACAGCTTGTCGCCGGAGGACGCATCCAGGGCAGAGACCGTACCGGAGTCGTCGCCGAACAGGACCACGCTGGCGGGAAGGGCTCCTTCTTGTGTGTCAACACCCGAGACGGCTGCCACCGTTACCGCGCGTACGATCCGGCCGTTGGTGGGGTACGCCCACCGAACGCAACCGCTGTCTGCGCTCAACGCGACGACATAGCCGGTGCCGGCCAGAAACAATGTATTGCCGGCAACGGTCACCGGACCGGCCGCACTGCCCGGATAGGCGTAGGCCCACTGCAACTGCAAACGGTTCACTGAACCCGCATTCAGTGTCGGCACTTTTCTGAAACGGTGCCCCTGAAGATCGCCGTGCGTACTCGTCCAGTCACCATCGCGCACCACGACCGGGGGCGGCGTACTGGCGCAGCGGTCGGCGATCGGGTCTTTGATTTTTGCCGGCTCACGCCCGGTGAGCAGTTTCACCAGAGATTTGATTTCGTCATCCGTCAGGCCCTCGGCCATGGGCGACATGGTGCCGCCCGCGAGCAACGCCTGGTACACCCCCTCGGCGGGCCGGTACCGCAAGCTCGCGCGCGGCGGCACGCGGCCGACGGGATTGTCGTGACACTCGGCGCACCGTTCCCGGTACAGCGCCGCGGCGGGTGAATCGGCATTGAGTACGTCGGTGTTTAGGTTGCCCATGCCGTCCATCAGCGGCTCGTCCTGCCCTGACGCCGCGGGCGCCAGCGCCAGTACGGCCAGTGACACTGCGGCAATGAGCGAACGAGACCAGTTTGTTGCATGATGTACTGTGTATTTCGTCATCGTTGAAGCCACCCGTTTTCCGTGTATGAATCTGACCCTGCGCCATTCGCGCCGCCGCAAAATAAAGAACCAAGCGGCCGGCATCATTTGGCTGTCATCTCGCACTGTTGCACGCTATGGGGTAACGTGCGCAGGATCACTGTATTTTGCCGACACTGGCAGACAAATAGCGAGTAAACATGAAAGCATCACCAAAGCACAGCGGTCCCAAACCAAAGCGGCAGGGTCTCATCAGGCCCGGGGGCCGGTCGGAGCGCACCCGTCATGCGGTGACAACCGCCACGTTGGAGCTGATTAAATCCGGCAACCTGGATTTCGACATACAGGAAGTCGCCCGTCTGGCCGGTGTGCACCGAACAACCATCCATCGCCGCTGGCCCGACCGGGCGGCGCTGGTCGCCGCTGCCCTGGTGGAGCATAACTCACGCATAGACAACCTCGAGTTCAGCGGCAACTGGCGCACCGACATCCGCCGCACCGCCTTCGCCCTGCGGGATTTCCTGGCGGAGCCCATTGAAATGGCGATGAACTCTCTGCTCGCCATGCCGAATAACGAGGAGTTGCGCTGCCAGGCCATACTGCACTGGCGCCCGTTCATGAGACGTTTCGAGCAGCCTATCAACGATGCCCAGGCGCGCGGTGACATCGGACCGCAGGCGGATGCGACGATGCTGGTGGCGATGATGGTGAGCACCATCACCGCATCCATCACCTTCGGCAAGACCGTCCCCGATGACGCCTTCATTGAACGGCTGGTTGCGCAGATCATAAACGCCTGCCTCAGTAGCGCGGCTGATAGCGATCCGTCGGTCACTCCTGGTTGATCTACGCTTAGCGAGTGTTCCCGCCCCTTCTTTGGGCGCAGCCATGACACGGCGTATGCGGCGCTCAAAACCGGATGCTGGCCTGCAGTCCGTACGTCCTGGGGTCGCCGTAGTAGCTGACGGTCCAGGCGCCGAAGGGAACCGTATTGAGGCGGTATTCCTCGTCGGTGAGGTTCTTGCCCCACAGGGCAATCTCCAGCGTGGTGTGTCCCAGTGGTATGTCGGTCAGGGTCAGGCGGCCGTTCACCAGAGCGCGGCCGTCGATCATCGATGTCGCGTTCTGCGTCGGTTCGACATAGGGGACGAAGTCATCGACATAGCTGTAGTTGATATAGCCGGTCAGGGTTCCCCAGCCCCTGCGTATAAACGTGTAATCGGCGCTGATGTTGAAGGTGTGCTGGGGGGCGTACTGGATGTCCTTGAAGTCACTCTTGTCGACCACCTGGCCGACAGCCGCATCAAACTCATTGAACTCCTCATATTCGACATGCAGATAGCCGTAGTTGGCGCTCAGCAGCAAATCCGCGACGGGCTGGTATGCGAGTTCGAATTCAAACCCGCTCTTGATCGCCTCGCCGGCATTGCGCACTTCCGATGAGGCAGCCGAGCCGCTGCTGAACACGGACAGTTGCAGATCGGTCTCCTCGTTGTAAAACGCCGCCGCGTTCAACTGCAGTGCCTCGTCCAGCCAGCGCGACTTGAGACCGATTTCAAAGGCATCGACCTCCTGCGGGTCGTAGCCCTGCCGGAACGCGACCGGGTCGTTGGATTCGCCATTGAAGCCGCCCGCTTTCCAGCCTTTGGAGTACTTGGCATAGGCGCTTACATCATCGACGATTTCATAGCCGACGATCACCGTCGGCGCCAGATTCGTCCAGCTGTCACTGCCATATGCCGAAAAGGGGTCCTCGGGATGAACGACATACGCGTCCTTTTCCTCGCGCGTCCAGCGCAGGCCGACGGTCATGGTCAGGCGATCCTGCAACACCGCAGGGCGCCACTCCAGCTGACCGTACACCGCCACCTGCTCGGCGCTGAAACCGTACTCGTGCTCCAGTAAAATGGCTGCCCCGAGCAGGGGTTCATAGACGGAGTTGAATGGCGCCAGCGGATCGATAACATCCGCCTCCTCGTCAAAGTAATACAGGCCGAGCACCCAGTCCGTGCGCGGCGTCGCCCCGGTAAACTGCAGTTCGTGAGACAGTTGCTCGTAGGTCTCGTCCTGGTCCAGGGAATGAAACAACACAAAGGGCGTGCCGTCGTTGTCGAGGGTCTGCTGGAAATCCAGATCGCGGGTATTGTAGATGTACCTGGCAGTTACCTCACCGAACGCACCGAGTTCACCGAGTTCGTAAGTGGCAAAAAAGGCGTGGCTGGTGGATTCGAACTGTTCGTATTCGGGCGCATCGGTGCTCATCCTGCTGACGTTGTCGTCCTTGTCAGTCAGGTATTTCTCCAGGCCGCCCGGCACCGGAAAACCAAAGGTGAGATCGGTCGGGTCGATGGCCGTCAACTGCGCCTTGCCGGGGGTGTTATCGACATCGGCGTAATTGAGCGAATAACGCAGCGACAGCCGCTCCGTCATGTCCCACACCACATCGAGCCGCGCGCTCAATTTGTCCAACTCGTTGTACTCGTCGTTGCCCGGCGGGTCGGGCTCGATCGGCGTGCCCAGCAAGGGGTGAATGACCGCGCCCTGGGTGGCGTTGACGTTGTCGTAAAAGCCGTCGCGCTGCTCCACGCCACCGGAAATCTTGGCCATGATCTCACCCAGATCACCGACGGCCAGTGCCGGTGTATCCACGGTGCCGGAGAACTCGTGGTAATTGAAATTGCCAAAGCCGCCACGCAGCGTGCTGCCAAACTCGCCCGTCGGTTTTTCGGTAATGAAATTGATCGCGCCACTGATCGTGTTCTTGCCATACAGGGTCCCCTGTGGTCCCCGCAGTACCTCGATCCGCGCCAGCTCGGAAATGCTCATGACATTGCCGGAAAACTTGCCCACGTAGACGCCATCCAGATACAGGCCGACGGTGGGCTCCCAGGTGATAGCGGGGTTGGAGGTGACCGAGCCGCGAATGGCAACCACGGCCTTGCCCGTGTTGGTGGGTGCCGGCGAGATCATGACGTTGGGCGCAAACGTTGCCAGATCGCCGAGGTCGTTGATAGCCATCTGTCGCAGATCGTCGGCACCGAACGCCGTGATAGCAATCGGTGTCTCCTGCAGTGACTGCTCGCGCTTCTGCGCGGTCACCACGATTTCTTCCAGCATCTGGGCGCTGGCGCAGACCGGTGCCAGCAGAACGGCTATCGCGGCGGACAGGGAGGCGCTGCGGCACAATCCAGGCTTGTTTCTTGTTGCGAACATAGGAAGTCTCTCTCGCTGTTATTGGGCCTTATCGGCTGCCTGCCTGCTTCCGCACCAGCGACGAAGCTGATTGGCTAATAGATAGAACCCGGTTCATTGATTATCCCGACCCTCAGTCGGCTTTGTTGTACTGACCGCTTCGTAACGATCACGCCTAAATGCAACACGTGATGCATTTGCAAGATACTAGATGCGGCGAGCGCCCGTGTCAATATCGGGTATCCCGCACGGACCCTGTCCTTCGGGACAGCGCTGCCGCAAACAGGTCTGCTCAAATAGGTCCGGCCAGGGCAGCCTTGCAGGTCGCGCCGGGCGGCAGTTGCACGGCGATTTGCATGTCGGGGCCGCGGCCGGGTACAGTTCACCATCGTGAACGCCCGCGCCTTTGAAACAGGGCAAGAGGATTTCCGCCGTGAACTGGATAACCGACGAGGACACCGACCGCGACACCCTGCTGGGCCGGCTGCCCGGGGTGGGCGCGCCCTATCGGGCGCTGTTCGACACTCTGTGGCAGCAGACGCATATACCTCCGGCAGTGCTGGAGCTCTGCCGCCTGCGCATGGCCCAGTTACACCGCAGCAGCACCGACCAGCAACAGGCGGCCTGGCCCGTGGACCAGCGGCAGCGGCAGGCACTGCGCCAGTGGCCCGACGCCCGGGTATTTACCGAGGCGGAGCGCGCCTGCCTGGCGTTCACTGAAATCTATGCCATCGACGCCCTGTCCATCACGGACGAGCAGGCGCAAGCCGTCGTGCGCCACTACGGTGACGCGGGGCTGGTGGCGCTCATCCAGGCGCTGGGCGTATTTGACGGTATGCAGCGCCTGGGCCTGATCTGGCACACCTCGCTACCGGAGGCATCGCATGGCTAATGCGCCGAGAGTAGACGCCGGCCCGGCAAAGGCTGGCACCGGCAATGTGATTCGGGACTCGGCGCTGGGCCTGGTACCCGAAGTGGTGGACGCAGTGGTCGCGCTCAACGCGGCAGTCTGGGATGGCGGCCCCCTGCCGCCGGCGGAGGTCGAACTGGCACGCCTGCAAAATGCACAGTTCACCGGCTGCGTGATGTGCCGCGCGGTGCGCTACGATGTCGCAGTGGCCGATGGTTTGACGGAAGACAAGGTGGCCGTGATACAGGGGGACGCGGATGAGCAGACCCTGAGTGAGCGCGAACGGCTGATTATCGCCTTCACCCGCCAATTTCACCTGGACCCGGCCGGTATTGCGCGCGACCTGCAACAGGCTTTGCGCCACAGCTTTACTGCAGCGGAACTGCTGCACCTGTCCATGGCCGTCGCGTACTTCTGCGGCGCTTCGCGCTGCGCCGTGGCTCTCGGCGGCATGCCCGAGAGTATGCCGCGCACGGAGATTGCCATCCCCCGCTGAGCGGCTGGCGCGTCAAGACTGAATGATCATCGGCAGTGTGGCAAAGCCGCTGGCCGGGAACTGCGCCCGCTCGGGTGTTGCATGCGGCGCCAGGCCGATGCGCGATGTTTCCGCGAGCAGGGTTTGCATGCACAGCCGCAGTTCCAGCCTGGCCAGCGGCGCGCCGGGACAGACGTGCAGGCCCGCGCCGTACAACAAATTCTTGTCGCGGTTGCGTTGCGGCTGGAAGTCGTCGGGATCGCCGAAAACCGCTTCATCCCGATTGGCCGCGGCCCAGATCAGGGACAGGCGTTCACCGGCGGCCAACTGCCGTCCGCCGATGGCAACCGGCCGGGTGGTCAACCGGCGATTGGCGATCAGTGGGGCATGGATGCGCAGTATTTCATCGATGGCGTCATCGAGATTCTCCCGGCCCTCGCGCAGCGCCTGTTGCAGGATCGGGTGTTCGGCCAGATAGTGCAGGAGGATGCCCACACTCGCGGCGATAGTGCCCAGTTCACCGACGGTCCAGTTGCGCACGATGCTGACGATTTCCTCGTCACTCAGCGGTCGGCCGTTGATGGTTTCTCCTAACAGCCGGGTGGTGACATCCCCGGGGGCGGTATCCCCGGGGGCGGTATCCCCGGTGGCGGTATCCCCGGCTTCACGGCGCAGGACGAGCTGCTCGCTGATATAGCCGTCAAACTCCAGGGCGATCCTCGCCATGGCCTGGCGGTCACCGGCCAGGGTGGCGCGATGGTTCTGCCCAATCCACTGTCGCAGCGGCTCGTGCAGGGTATCTGGCCAACCCATAAAAGCGCACTGCATCCGCACGGCGAAGGGCTGGGCCAGCGCACTCATCACCTCCAGCACCTCATCGCGCGGCAGGCGCTCGACCAGCGCCGCGGTAAGGGCGCGACACACCGGCTCGAACTCGCGCATCGCTTCGGCGGTGAAGTACTTCTCCACGATGCGTCGATACGGCGTGTGCTCGGGCGGGTCCATGGCGTTGGGGATGGACAGATGGTTCGAGGCGGCATTGCTAAAGGTCGCGTCATCGGTCAGCGCACGCATCACGTCCTCGTGCCGGAACAACGACCACAGCAGGTAGTCGCTGTGCGCCACGGGACAGCGCCGGCGCATACCATCGTAAGCCTGGATCTGGTCCTCGAGTACTGCGGGGTCTCGCGGGTCCCAGTCAGTTGGTTTGGTATTCGTCATCAACTGCATTCCGATCAATCGACTTTCTGCAATCCAATGATACGCAGAGACGTATCGTCTGGCCAACGGCGCAGCTTTCGATCAACTGTGGGCAAAGGCACGGTGAGAGTGTATCCATCAGGCGCCCGGCAGCGGCCAGGCCTGCAACACGTGGTAGGCCACGCCGTCGCGCAGGGGCCGGGACTCGTACAGGGCGATCTCCCGGTAATCGAGCACTGCGGCAGGCATCCGGGCAGGCAGTGGCGGCGCCTCACTACACTGGCGAAACAGCGTGATGTGCGGCTGGAAGGTTCTGCGATCGCGTCGCGCGCCGGCGCCGACCACCAGCTGGCGCAACTTGCGCGCCTGCGCCTCCAGTGAGTCCGGCCAGCTACCGGGCCCCAGCCAGTAGATGCCCGGCCCCGGCCAGTAACCGGTCGTGTCGAGCGCCAATACCGTACCCGGCAAGGATGTGCTGCCGAGCCAGCTCTCCACCGCCTCGCACAGACCATCGATCGCGGCTACAGACAACTCACCGGCAAACGCGAGTGTCATGTGCAGATTGGCTACCGGCACCGGACGGCCGGCACGGCCGAACTGACGGTCACGCCAATCGCTGATGGCCAGGGCCGTCGCCTGGTCCGGTTCGATACCGAAAAATACACGCATGCCTGTACACCCGAGTCGTTCCAACGCCGCTTGCTCCGATGCTCGGGTATCTTGCCGTTACGACTGCAATCTGGCAAGGGAACGCAATACGGGTTTACGTTGTGCGCTGGTGAACCGCCGCGTAACGCGTCTGTCCGAAAAAAACCAGTGAACCTGTGGTTTTTTCGGGTTCCGCAACAGTGGGCTCGGCAGGGTCCTCGGCAGTCTTGCCCACAGGATTGTTACGGCTCAGTCATCGTCCTCATACGGACGACCGGAACGCTTGGGGTGAAACAGCGACTTGAGGGAGGACCGCACGCGTCGCTCCTGGTGCCGGTCCGCGGCGTAGGTACCCTGTATCGCACTGACCGTTACCGTCAAATCATCCAGAGCATTCTGTTCGCTGCGGCGCGAACGGTCCTCCGGGTAGCCCGCGGCGGTATAAGGGCGATCCACGGACAGGCCAGGCAGACCGATGCCGGGGGGAATACCGACGATATTGGCAATGGCGCTGTCACCGATATCCTCGTAGAAATGATAGCCCACCACCGAGGCGATGCCCACGCGGGTCAGCTCAAAACTCATCTCATCTTTCACGTCTGTCGCCGGCACCACATCCACATCGGGAATATTCACGTTGAGCCCGATTCCCTCCGGCAGTCTGATTCCGTGCCGGCCATCCACCGAGGCCACCACTTTGAGGGTGAGTGCGGCAATCAGTTCCGGCTCGCCCGGGGTGCCGTCCAGACGGCCGGCACTCACCGCAATGGCGGGTATGCCTTTGTTCAGCGCAGCTACGGCGGCGCCCAGTGTGCCCGAATGCGGGGTGTTGAGACCGGTGTTGTTGCCCTCATTGGGACCGGAGATCACCAGGTCGGGCCAGCGGCCAAATACCGCCGGGCTCGCCACGTCGATACCATACATCAGGGCATCGACGGGAGAACCATCGACGTAGTACTGAAAAGCTGCAATGGTGGTCTGCCCGACACCGGGCGAGCCGGCCGGAATCAGGCCACCTTCCGAGGGCTCGCTGGTCGCCTGGATTGGCTGCAGAAAGGTCACCTCGCCCCCAGACCCGCTCTGCCCCAGGTAGGGCGCCGACATGACGACGTGGTGGCCCGCAGCGACGAGGGTGGTGTAGAGCACCTGGATGTAGGGCGTTTCAAATCCATCGTCGTTGGTCAGCAGGATATCCAGGGCAGACGCCGGCAGCGCTGCGAAGGACAGTAACAAGCCGGCAAACACGCCGTGTATTTTTGTTTTCATCGGGAACTCCCTGTTCAATTTAAATAGCATTTTAAATAGCATTGTTATTTTTGAACACCGAACCATGGGGCTCGAACCGCCGGTTCAGTGGGTTCTACACCACGCCCCCCGCCATGTCGTTACCTGCCTGGACTTTCAGCCACGCCACAGCGCACGTCGTGCAAGAGCAGCCGGGCCTCCGGCCATGAAGCACGGTCACGCCAGCTACCCTTCACTACTCAAGATAGACCCAAATGCCCCAATGGCAAGTGCCTTTGCCAAGTGCATGTAGCCGGAAGACAGAGGGACTGATGCTGTGCTGGGCCTGGCGGCGCTGGGGTGTCAGACACCTGTCGGCCCACCACCGCAGTTGTCCTGAGCTATATCCCGTTGCTAGTGCAAATCCACGAACTGGCGCAGCCACGGTTGCAGCGATGCGTAGTGCCGCTTGTCGGGGTCGGCGGCTGCGCGGCTGGGGTAACTGCCGTGCAGCACCAGGTACTGGATGGACTGCCCCTGGCGTCGCGCATAGACATAAACGGAGGTTGGCAGCGCTTGCTGGCGGATAAAATTCGACGCCGCATCGCGAGTGCTGAAGGTGGCCAGTTGCAGGGTGAAGTGCTGGGCGGGCTGCGCCAGCAGCCAGCGACTGGCGGTATCCGCTGCACCCGCGGTCCGGCCCGGGGAGATCGGTGCGCTTTGCTTGTCGGCTGCCTGGATCGTCGCCGGGCTCGCTACCGGCCGGGCGCTCGCGGCAGCCAGGGATGCACCCGACGCTGCGCCATCCAGGCAGGCCACCACGTTTAACTTGTTGCCGCGCTCGACCTGCTGGTATTTGTCCCAGAACAGGGCATCGACTTTGCGCTGCGCCGACGGCACCCCGGAGCGGCGATAGCGCGCCACCTGGCCGGGTCCGCCGTTGTAGGCCGAGTAACTTGCCCGCGCCAGGTTGGACAAACCTCCCGTCTGCCGGTGTTCACCCTTTCTCACAGCGTACTTCACCAGGTAGTTGAGCAACACCTCGGCGCCGGCTCGAACGTTGTAATTGATATCCCAGCGCAATTTCTGGATGTCGTAAAATCCCCGCCACACCCGCTCGTTGATCTGCATCAGGCCGGTGTCGCCGCTGCTGGAGCGCAGCGGTTCAATGCGCTGCTCGATCACTGTGTACTGGCGCCAGCAGCTCTCCTGCCAGGCGGTGGTCAGCACCAGGTCGCGGTAGATATCCGCGTAGCGCTGGTCCAGTTGGTGCTCGGCCGATACCTGTGCGGCCGTCTCCTCCAACAGCTCGGCTATCACCGGCAGGTAAGCGCCCAGTTCCTTCTTCGCCGGCACCCAGCGGTTCAGTCTGTCGGCCGGCGACGCCGCATGGGCGCGCGCGAAAAAGGAGAAATTCAGGCGTAGCGCCGCGGGTTCGGGCGCTGCCGGTTCAGGTGGCGATTCCGATGGGGTGGATTCGAGTTGCTGCTCCAATAATTGCCGCAGTTGCGGGTCCACGTCTTCACTGTAGCGCAGCCAGTCATCGCCACTGTGGGCATTGATCAGCCGCGCCAGATGGCGCAGGCCGTTGCTGGAGATATCCAGGCCGATCCCGGGGCCCAGTTGGTCCAGCGCATACAGCGCATCGGTGGCGGTCAGTACGCTGAACCAGAGCAGGTGTTCCTGCCCCGGCTGCTCCAGGGCGACGCTGCGCGCTACCGGGGCCAGCCGCTGCCAGCTTTCGATAAACCAGCGGCGCACCGCATCATCCGAGCGTTGCGCCGGCTCGGTCAGCGCATCGCGCAGGCGGTAGCGGCTGTCGATGAGGATGTCAAACAGGGTGTCGCGCAGGTCCTGCAGCCGGGTCGCCGCGGCATAGTGTTTGACCGCTCCGACCAGCAGTGCGTCCATCATTTGCCACTTCTGTTCCACTTCCTGCAATTCCCGCTCGCTCAACGCGGCGGCCTGTTGCGGGGATCGCTCCAGTTCTTCGACGGCAAACTCGATGGCGACGTCCAGGCCAGCGGGCGCTACCGCGATCTCTGCCAGGCGGAGACTGTCGAGCATGGATTGCAGTTGTTCCTTGCTGCGGTGGGGCAGGACATCCGGCAGGAACGCTCCAAAAGAGTCGATATAGGGCGACAGATCCAGCACCAGACCGGCAAAAAGAGACTCGAGACTGGCGTGGCCGGCCTCCCACAAGACCCCGGATTCGATTTTTTTGCCGTCAGCCCCGATCAGCCAGGTGTCCTGCGGCGCCAGTGCGATCGACCTCGCCCCGGCCCGGATCACCGGCCTTCCCAGGAAGCCGGCCTCGCCCTGCCAGTTCAGCAGTTCCCGGCAGGCACCAAAGGCCGCCACGCCGAGCCGGGCCTCGACAGCGGCGATAACCCGCAGGCTGTCGCGCTGCCCGTCGATACGCGGCTCGCTCACCAGGATGCGGCTGCAGCCGGTCGGGTCATCGAGTATCTCCCGGCTGGTCGCGGGAAAATCAAAAAGCTGTGCAGCCACAAGATGGCGCAGTAATGGATAGTCCAGATAGAGTGGCACACTGACCGTCGCAGTGGCGGCTCGCGCAGCCGGCACCAGCAGCGGCGACAGCAGCACGATGATTGCGCAGCCCGGCAATATCCTGTTAAAACGTGCAAGCATAGATGTTCGCACCCCCGTTTATCGATGTGGAAAACTAACCGGTCAGCTCCGCCTTCAGGGCTTCCTTGTTGACCCGGTCCCGGTCGCTCTGCACCAGCGGCAGGGATTTCCTGTAAATCACTCTGGCCGGAATCATGTAGGAGGCCAGGTGTTTCTTTAACTCGAACAGTATTTCGTTTTCGGACATTTCACCGGGCGCCGAGTACACCAGCACGATTTCCTCCTCGATCTGTTCGTTTTCAATGCCGAACACGGCGCACTGTTCAATCTGTGGAATATTGTCCCGCACCACGGATTCCACCTCGTAGGGAGAGACGCGAAAACCGCGCGTCTTGATCATGTCGTCATGGCGCGAGACAAAGTAGAAATAGCCCTCCTCGTCTTTATAGACATAGTCGCCGGAGGCCACCACGATTTCATCCGTCAGTTGGCCCTCGATGGTGATCACGTCTTGCAGGATAACCACCGACTTGAAGCGCAGTGCATTTTGCTCCGGCGCATTCCAGAAACCGCGGTAGATATACCCCCCCCGATGAATCAGCTCCCCCACCTCACGCGGCGCGCACTCTTTGCCCTGCTCATCGATAACGTAGAGTTCCACATCCGGAATGGGCTTGCCGATGGAGTTCGGCCTTATCTCTATCTGCGACGGATCGAGATAGGTAGAGCGAAAGGCCTCGGTCAGCCCGTGCATCGAGTAGAAAGCCGCGTTGCGGAACGTTTGCCTGCAGTCGCCAATCATTTTGCGCGTCACGTTGCCGCCGGAGGAGGTGATGATGCGCACGCCGTCAAACAGCTCCGGGCTGGGGATGCGCTGCAGGTCCTCATCGAAAATCTGCGAAATATTAACCGGCATCAGCGGCAGCACGGTGACCTTGTCGTCGATCAGGTGGCTGAAAAAGTCCTCGGGCAGGATAAAGCGATGCAGTGCCAGGGTGGCGCGCTTGTACAACGTACAGAAAATCTGGTTCAGGCCGTAATCGAGGTTGAAAATCAGCAGGCCGGAAATGACATCATCCAACTGCAGGCTCAGGTACTGGGAGACAACGCGCGCCGAATCGATCAGGTTGCGATGGGAGATCACGATGCCCTTGGGCGTACCGCTGAGGCCAAAGGAGTATGTGATCACCGCATTGGCGTGGCCGCTGATATCGCAGGCGTAGGGCTTGTTGTAGTACTTGTAGATCTCCTCGAAGGAGGCCACGTCTTTGGCGGCGGTTTCGTAGGAGATGACGTGGCCGTCGAAATCAATCTCCTCGATACTCTCCAGTTTGAGCTTGTCGGTAATGATGCACTTGATATCGCAATCGTTGATGATGTACTCGACCTGCTCGGGCTTGAGCAACTTGGTCAGCGGCACCAGCACATAATCCGTGGACAGAATGCCGAGAATCGCGACCACCTGCTCTATGCCCTTGTTGGAATAGATACCGATGCGCGAGTTGCCGGGCAGTTCCAGTTCCGTGAGGTAGCTGGCCACCTGGTTTACGCGGTGCAGAAGTTCGGCGTAGGTGATACTGTGGTCATTGTGGATCACCGCGGTTTTGGCGCCGTGGGAGGCCGCGGCATCTTCGAGTACGGCTCGCATGCAGTTGATCGACATCAGTAGCTCCCCCTGGCACCGAGCGTCCAGATAGCGTAGTCACTATCCAGCACGGCGACAGGCCTGTGGTCCGAGGTTAGAATTTTGCTGTAAAAAAAGGCGATGATCACATCGATTTCCGCAACTGTCAGCACCTTGGTGATGCCTCCGGTGAGGACGATGGAGTTTATCTGCAGCAACTTGAGGTTGATATACGACTGGCGGTAGTGGGACATCTTGCACAACACCAGGAAGACAGCGAGCTGCATCAGTACTTTGGTCGCCCGCTCGCCCTGCTCCTTGAAGATATTCTCCGTCACCTTCAGGTGCGTCAGCAACTCGTAGGTGAACTCGTTACCCTGGGCGGCAAGGATGAGTGACTGCCTGGATTTGTACACCCCCAGCCGCTTGAACACCAGCCGGTCGTACCCGTTCTCAGTCACGATATTGTCCTCGACCAGGTCCTTGGAATAGTGGATATCTGTGGTGGCGCCGCCAATATCGAGCAGGATGAACGGATTGGCCACGGAAAACGTCGCGTCGATCACAGGCAGCGCCCGGTTGACGATATAGGGCGTGGAGTAAATCTGGTTGGCGGTGATTTCGTAGAGGCGCTTGATGTCCTCTTTGCCCTCGATATCCTGCTGGTAGAGGTTGGTCAGATAGACTTTGAGATGCTCCTCCACGATATGCAGTCGCTCGTCGATGATATTCGGCAGCACTACCACGTCGGGAATATTGGTCTGTATCGCGGCGGCGTCCCGCTCGGTGCCCACATACACGACATTCGAGTACTGCAGTTGCTCCATGTACCGGTACAGGCTCCGCGAGAACAGGCCGCCGTGGGCGTTCACACCGCCGACGATAATGACCACGTCGACCAGGTCGCTGGGCAGGGAACAATTCCCGATATCCTGGTACAGGATGGTATCGATGATGTTGATACCCGCATTAAAGGCTATATTGGTCGCGTACTTCAGCGAGAACGTCCTGGTCACACCGATGATCAGCGCACTAAGGCCGCCATTGGCGGAAGAGCATACCCGAATATCCGCCGGCTGGTAGCGTGCGATGAGCTGGCCGGCCTTGGCCATCAGATCTTCGAGAATCTCCCTGTTGAAGTCCCGCATGTACTGCTCTATGGAATCACCCGCGCAGATTTTAAAGTAGGTGCTGCCGACATCGATCAGCAGTTTGTCGCCCGTATCCTTCACTGCATGATCCCTATGTCACGAATGATGTTATTGACGATAGTGGTGGTATCTCTGGTTAAATCACACTGGCCCCGCTCATACGCATAGCAGCGATCGGGGATGGGCACATTGCCTCTTTCGATGATGCGGATATTCTTGTGGGCATCGCGTATGGTAATCATCTCGTTCCGGTTGATGATATGCGGTGAGAAGGGCACGTCGATGATACCGCGCTTGATACAGTTGAAAACCTTGCGCCACAGGGTATCTGCTGGATCGTTGAAAACCGCTGCCATAATCGCCGTTACTTCCGCGGTGAGAATCTCTTCCTCTGTTGCGTCCACCACATGGGGCAGGCCACTGAGAATACGCAGGCAGTACTGGGTATCCGCCACGGTCTTGGCATTGGCTTCCCGGGTGGGAATACCGGTGGCCTCCTGTCGCGTCTTGGTGATGATCTTGTCGGCTCCGACCAGCGCGGCGATCACGGTCGCCAGGTTGATCAACTGGTCCGCGTAGTTCATGTTGGTTGGAAAGGCGCCCATCCACTGGTGGTAGACGAGATGAATGGCGGCGTCGGCACAACCGGCCTGGTGCGCGTAGTGTCGCGCCAGTTTCCTGAGCACCGCGCCGGTCACGATGTCCTGGATCATCGAGCCCTGCTGGGCAAAGGACACGGAAAAGGACGTCACGCCCTCCTCCAGCGACAGCAGCATCTCCAGCAACTGGATAACGATGGTGATCGACGGCGGCACCAGCGTCGCGGTGAGCGGACCGAAGGACTCGCGATTGATCGGCTCATTCAGCGTCGAATAGGCAGCGCAGACCCGCTCGACGTACTTCCAGTACAGAAAGGCCTTGTCCAGCGGGAAGTTCTTGGAGTAGGGCAGCAGATAAGTGATGGGCCCGCCCTCGATCTCAAAGATTCCCGAGGCTATCGCCGTTTCGATCAGCAACCTGGCATCGGGGGTGCCGTGCCGCAGGCTCACCGGCTTGCGAAAATGTGTGATCATCTTGCGGGTGGTGCGGTAGCCATGGGTCACTAGAGGGTAGCCGTTGAGCATGTCCATGTCGTTTTCTTCGCTCAATCGCAGCATTTTCTTGGCGGTGGCGTAATCGTTCAGGCGGGTGTTGGAATCAATGGTCAGTGGCAGCACGTCTACCCCGGCCTCGACGAAGTATTCATACAGGGCATACTGCTGCTGATAGGTGGGAAAACCACCCCGGGGCTGCACCAGCATCTTGTCGCGCCGGGCAAAGTGGCGGGATATGAACAAGTCCTTGCCGGCGCCGCGGACAAAGGCCGCCACTTCGTCAAAATCAAAGGCATCCACATACTCGTTGCCGAGGATGATCTCCCGCTCTTCCTGCAGCAGGCTCATTGAATGCCCCGCTCCCGCAACAGCGCCGCCAACATATCCAGCCCGGTGTTCAGGTCCACCTGATGACAGGCGATATCAAAGCCATAGTTGCGGTAACGGGCCGCAATGTCCTCGCCGTTGCCGCTGCCCACCACCAGATTGCCGCCGATCATCATGATCAGGTCATCCAGGTTGGTGTACTGCGAGCGCAGCAGCCTGACCTCGCGGCCCCAGCCCTCGGCCTCCCCGTTCAGCGAGGAGATCATCAACACCTGCGCGCCGGTCTCCACCACCGCGTCGAAGAATTCCTGCAGATGCGTGTTGACGCCCAGGTTGAATACCTCGTAGCCCCTGGCGCGCAGGGCGAGGTCGATAAGACGATTGGCGACCACGTGGATATCGTTACCCACCACGCCCGTTACTACTTTCATGGGATCACACCTGAAATTCGGCTGCGGCCGACTGCCGGCACCCAGGAGCCTGTCTAGGGGAGAAAGGCAATGATATCAAATGTTTATGTGAAAGACCGAGCGGCAATGCTAAAATCTGCGCGCATTTTCCAGCAGGGGCCCGGCGATGACATTCTTTACCGCAGATATCTGTGACGAACACAGTGACAAGGTCGCGGTGCTGGGCCCGGGATACAGCAACTACGGCGGCGCCGGGAAATGCCGGGGAGAAATCGTGACCCTGGCGCTGGATAAAAACAACAGCGACCTGGTCAGCCTGCTGCGCGACGAAGACGGCACCGGCAAGGTCGTGGTGGTCGACGTGCAGCAGGCCTACTACGCCGTGGTGGGCGAAAACCTAATGACATTCGCCCATCGCAACCACTACGCCGGCATCCTCGTCAACGGCTATATTCGCGACACCGCCCAGATCGGGGACATCCCGGTGGCCCTCTACGCACTGGGCACCTGCCCGCGCAAATCCATCCTCGCGACCAGCGGCGCGCGGAACGTGCCCGTGTCTTTCGGCGGCGTGCGCTTCAGCCCTGGCGCCTACCTGTACGCCGATACGGACGGGGTGATAGTCACTGCTGAAAAAGTTAGTTAGAGCACGCTGGCAATAGACTGCGCCAGATAATCGACGTTGTCGGGCGCTATGGCGGCAATGCTGATGCGGCTGGAACCGACCAGGTAGACACTGAACTCGTCCTGCAGGCGCTGCACCTGCTCGCTGTCGATGCCCAGGAAAGAAAACATGCCATTCTGGGCGGTGATAAAGCTGAAATCGCGGGTCACGCCATGGGCCAGCAGCCGCTGCACCAGCAACTGGCGCATGGCACCGATGCGCTGGCGCATCTGCGCCAGTTCAGCGTGCCACTGCGCGGTGAGCTCCGCTGAATCCAGGATCGTCTCGACGATGGCGGCGCCGTGGGCCGGCGGCATGGAGTAATTGACCCGGACGATGGGCAGCAGTACCGAATTGATAATGTCGGCCGCGGCGGCGCTGCTGCCGATTACCGAACAGGCGCCGATACGCTCCCGGTACAGCCCGAAGTTCTTCGAGCAGGAACTGCACAGGATCATCTCATCCACGGTATCCGCCACCAGCCGCGGCCCGTAGGCGTCCTCCTCCAGACCCGCCCCGAAACCCTGGTAGGCCATGTCGATCACCACCAGGAAACCCGCTTTCGCAGCCAGTTCAGCCACCTGCCGCCACTGCGCCGGACTCAGGTCCATGCCGCTGGGATTATGGCAACTGGCGTGGAGCAGCACCGCATCGTCCGCCGGCACCTGCTGCAGCGCCGCCATCATGTTGTCGAAATCCAGGCACTTGTTATCGTGGTCGTAGTAGGGATAGCTTCTGACCTGCAGCCCGGCCGCGCTGAACACGCCCGCGTGGTTGGCCCAGGTCGGGTTGCTGACCCAGATCGCGGCGCCGGCCCTGCAGGTGCGGATCAGTTCGCCGGCGATACGCAGCGCCCCGGTGCCGCCGGGGGTCGATACCGTGCGCACACGATTTTCGTGAATCACCCGGTGATCGCCAAAGTTGAGCGCGGTAATTTTCTTGTTGAACAGCGCCGACCCGGCGGAATTGATGTAGGCCTTGGTCGTCTCACTGTCCACACGGTGCTGCTCGGCAGCTTTCACGCAGCCCAGTACCGGCGTGAGCCCGGCCTCATCCTGGTAGATGCCCGGTCCCAGATTGAGCTTGTGGGGGTTGCTATCAGCCTTGAATTGTACGGTCAGACCCAGTATCGGGTCCGCCGGTTGTGCCTGTAAGCTTGAGAACATAGGTTTGCGTGCCTCGAAAAAAAACCGGCGCTCGAGGCGCCGGTTTTCGGTCCAGCCCAACGGCGTATCAGTAAATATCCTTGCGGGTATTGTACACGTTGAACTTGCCGGTCGGGGTGATCAGGCGCTCGTCCTTGATCACTTTCTTCAGCTTGCGGGTCTTGTCGTCGACCACCACGATAGCGGAAGTCTGATCCTTGCCGTTCCACACGGAGAACCACACCTCGTCACCCGCCTTGTTGTACTCGGGCTGCACGACGCGGGCAGGGCCCTCGCCGACATCGGCCCACTCGGCGATCGGCAACACTTCGTAGCCGGCGTCCAGGTTATCGACGTCATACACAGCGATGGACTGGCTGACGCTGGCCTGCGGATGCAGGGTGTTGTCTACCCACAGGTTCTTGGACTTGGGGTGGGTCTTCACGAACAGTGAACCGCCGCCCTGGGCTTTCAGCGTCCGCACGACTTGCCAGGCATGCTGCTTGTGCCGCTTGGGATCGGTGCCGATAAAGGTCATGTTCTCGTTCCCCAGCGCCGAGGTCACCCACACCGGGCCGTACTCGGGATCATCGATGTTCGCGCCGCGACCCGGATGCGGGATCTTGGTTGCGTCCACCAGTGCCACGACTTTCCGGTCCTTGGAGTCGACCACCGCGATCTTGTTGGACTGGTTGGCCGCCGTGAGGAAATAGCGCTTGGTCGAGTCCCAGCCGCCATCGTGCAGATAGCGCGCGGCGTCCAGGGTGGTGACATCCAGCGCATCCAGATTGCTGTAGTCCACCAGCAGGATCTTGCCGGTCTCCTTCACGTTCACGATGAAATCGGGGTGCTCATGCGAGGCCACAATCGCTGCCACGCGCGGCTCCGGGTGGTATTCCTGGGTATCCACGGTCATGCCCCGGGTGGAGACGATCTTCTTTGGCTCCAGGGTCGGGCCATCCATCAGCACGTACTGCGGCGGCCAGTAGGCACCGGCGATTGCGATCTGGTCCTCGTAGCCCTTGTACTTGGATGTCTCGACCGAACGGGCCTCCAGGCCGATCTTGATGGTGGCGACCACCTGGGGCGGGTTCATATACAGGTCGATCATATCCACCTTGGCATCACGGCCGATGGTGTAGACGTAGCGGCCGGAATGCGAGGCGCGGGAGATATGCACGGCATAGCCCGTCTTGATGATATTGATGATCTCCTTGCTGTCGCCGTCGATCAGCGCCACTTCCCCGGAATCGCGCAGGGTGACCGCAAAGATATTGTCGATATCGTACTTGTGCTGTTTTTTGCTCGGGCGGTCCTCGACGGGAACGAGTACCTTCCACGTCTCCTTCATCTCGGCCATGCCCCACTCGGGCGGCTCCGGCGGCTCGTGCTGCAGGAAGCGTGCCATGATATCGATCTGCTCATCGGTGAACTCGCCAGAGGTACCCCAGTTGGGCATACCGGCGGGGCTGCCGAAATTGATCAGGGCCTTGAGGAACTCGGTGCCGCGCTCCTGGGTGATGTCGGGCGTCAGCGGCTTGCCGGTCGCGCCCTTGCGCAGCACGCCGTGACAACCGGCACAGCGCTCAAAATACAGTTTGGTGGCCACATCGAACTCGGCCTGCGTCATGTCCGGCGCACCGGGCGTGATAACCCGCTTGACCTTTTCCTCCATGACCGGCGCGCCCTTGTAGGCCAGTTCACCCGGTGTTACGTTCGGGTGGTCGGTTTTGTCCTGGGCCAGCGAACCGGCGGCAGACAGCGTTAAGCCAGTAAAAACCGCGGCCATCGGCAGCAGCTTTCCCCAGTGTTTTGCAGTTTTCATCATTTTCTTCCCCTCCGCAGGAATAGCGGTTGTTCAACTAGGTTAACGTGTTTCGTGGCAACTGCGTTGACGTACATCAAACTCCCGGACCAAAACGATCAGGAATCGGATGCTATCACGCCCTGAGCCTTTTTTGCCCGCATTGTTGCCTTCACTTCGCGTTTTTTTCGCTTCTCGACCAGCGGCGGACAGCGGTGCTCGTCCCAGTAGGTGACCTGGCACTCCAGGCAGTAGTGGCACTCGTTGTCCACAATCTCTCCGGTGGGCTTGATCGCCGCGATCTGGCACTGGTGCGCACAGGCCTGGCAGGGCTTGCCGCACTCCCGGCGCCGCCGCAGCCAGTCGAAAATGCGAAAGCGGGTGACGAAGCTCAGTGCGGCACCCAGCGGACACAGGTATTTGCAGTAGAACTTACTATTTATAGCCGATATCGCCAGCAGCGCCACCGCATACACGACAAATACCGGCTCGCGCGCAAAGTGCAGGATAAACGTCGTCTTGAACGGCTCCACTTCGGCCAGGCGGGCCGCGTTCACCATGGAGTCCAGGGACAGGCCGATCAGGGCGATGAGAATAAAGTACTTTATCGCCCACAGGCGTTCGTGCACCATCTGGGGCAGGTGGTAACCCTCGACGCCCAGGCGGGTCGCCGCCTTGCTGATCAGGTCCTGGGCAGCGCCGAAGGGGCACAGCCAGCCGCAGAATACGCCCCGACCCCACAGCAGGATACTCACCGCCACGAACGACCACAGTATGAAAATCACCGGCTCTATCAGCAGCGTATCCCAGGAAAAGCCGCTGGTCATGCTGTGGAAAAAGGCCAGCAGATTGACGATGGACAACTGTGCGGCACAGTAAAAACCGATAAAAAACACAGTAAACAGCAGGTAGGCGACCCGCAGACGATGGAACAACACCGTGTGCTCGACCAGCCAGTCCTGCAGAAAGAGTATAGCCAGCAACAACACCAGCGCCGCGGATACCAGCACGATCTCGGCGATCCTGTCTTGCCACAACAACTGCCAGGCGGGTGTTTCGGGTATTGCAGCACCGCCGCTGGCCGGGGCCCCACCGGCGATGTCTGACATACCCGGCATCGCCGGTGCGGAACTGCGGGGAATACCGTAGGCCTGCGCCACCAGTTTCACCGCTTTATTCACCGAACTGGCCAGCACCATGGTGGTGATGGTAGCGCCGCTGATGCCGTCGATGCCGACATAACCCTCCCGCCCGTGAGCGCCCACACGAATCCTGTCGGTGACGGTCTTGCCGGTGAACTGGCCGACAAAATTCCGGATATCCGTATCCGATACGCCGATCACCAGGATCGGCTCCTCGTGATGCAGAATCTCGACGCCGCGGATGACCCCGTCCTCGCCCAGCCCGATCAGCGCATCGATGGGTTTGCCGGAATAGGCGGAAATCGGCGCCACTTCGACGGTGGTGAAGGCGTAGCCCAGTTGACCGCGTTCACTGCGTACGAGATAGGCCGGTACCTTGCCGTTCAAGGGAGTGATCGTGGCGGCTTCGGGAAACACGCGCCTGACTTCCTCGAGACTGAGATCCTGGGCGCGCAGCGCCGCGCTCACAAGCAGTAAAGCCAGCGCACAGTATATCGCCGATAGTTGGCGAGCACACATAATCACTCCTGTCGTGGCGCCCCCGGGGGGCACTGAAAATTCAGCCGCCATATTTGCCGTCTGTCGGACTTGGGATGGCTCTACTGCGGCGACGGGAAATCAGTCTATTTTTCCGCCTATTTTCGTTACCTAGACACCACTATGCGCCTCAAATACGCGAAAAACTATCCTCGATTTCCCACTCGCCTCGCGACGAACCGCCAGGTCCGACAGACTCCGACCCGCCCCGTTGATCTGCATCAAACATTGCCGGCGTACTGTGAGGTCTTATACCATGTGGGTACTACTGGAACGGCACTTTCCGCGCCCGGGTTCTTTAAGGGGTCACACCCCGGCCTGCTCCCTGTTGGGGCGCTTCCCGCCAGCGTTCGACAACCGCCATTATACAGAGGTATACGCACTCGATGTTGAAGATCGCCGCCAGCGGCATCCTGCTGCTGGCAAACGCGTGGAGCCTGGCCGGGCCCGGTGCCGACACGGTAAACGAGCGCATCCCGGTAAGCAAGGACCAACTGGAGGCACACTGGGAACTGGACTGCGCGGGCGCACGGGCCGATTTGCAGCGCACGCTGGCGGCCGAGCGGGCCGATTGCGGGGTGGCCGAACCGCTGCGGCGGGCACTGCGCCTGTGTGCGTTCGTCCACCAGCCGCCCGGGCGCGAGCCCGCCCCTCGCTGCCCCGACTTTGACCGGCTGTCCGGCCTGCTGGAACAGCGGCGCTGCAGCGCGGTCGGCGACCTGCTGCAACAGCGCGGAAACTGCACTGCAGGGACACCTCCGTGAGCGCAGGCACGGGCCCGGGCGGGCACTGTTTCCTTGACTGACATCAAGAAACTGCCACAACGGCAGAGGTACCATGCACCGATGCCGGGCACAATGCCCCGGGCCGGGAGCCTGTCGGGCTCGGGGTTCGTCACGCGGCGAACGGGACGTCGGGGATGCTTTTTCGCGCAGTCGAGGCGCATGGCGGTGGCCGTGCGACGAGCACATGCGGAAACACACATCGGTTTCCCGCCGCCGCAGTAGAATCACCCCGCGTCCGACTGGCTCCCGGGGTGCGTTGTAATACCAAACTTGTACTATATTGATTACTCGGCGACACTGTAGCCGCGTGCGAAGCCAGCTCCACAGGGGGAGAATACATATGAAAGACCAGGATCAGACCGAATCAGGCCAGGTGCCAATGATGCAAAAGCTTCTCGACAACCCGTTCCTGCTGCTCTTTATCGGGGTGGCTTCGCCGAGCATACTGTACCTCGGCTGGGGACTGGCGGAAATCTTCACGCTGCCGGTACGCTAGAGAGAATTACAACAAGAGCCCGAAGGGGGTACTAAAATCATGTCCAACCTACTGCCTCCCGCCACGAAGATCTGGTGGAATGAGCCCATCCACAGGAACGAGCTGATCTGGATATCGCTGGTGTTCGTCTGGGGTCTGATCATGACCTTCATGATGCCCTACTGGCACGTCGTCGGAAAACAGAACCTCGGCACGGAAACCTACAAATCCACGCCCGCCGAGTTTCAGCTCAAGGTGCAGGAATTTGTCGACAAATTTACCGTACGCAACGAGGGGCCGCGCAACTACCCCGTGGTCGCCCCGCCGGCCGGCGGGGATGTCTACATGCTCGCGCGCCTGTGGGAGTGGTGGCCGATTCTCGAACTGAAAAAAGGCGAGACCTACCGTTTCCACCTGTCTTCACTGGACTGGCAGCACGGCTTTTCCCTGCAGCCGGCGAATATCAACATCCAGGTCGTGCCCGATCACGAACACGTGTTTTCGCTGACGCCGAATGCCACAGGTGAGTACTCGGTGATCTGCAACGAATTCTGTGGCGTGGGTCATCACCTGATGATCGGCAAAATCCTGGTAGTGGAATAGGGGAAGGGACATGGCAAACACAACGTTTAGAACCTGCCCGGACACCGGCCTCAAGCTCTTCTCTACGACAGAGACGCTGATCAAGGCCAATGCGGTCCTGGGGGTGGTATTTTTATTGATTGGAGGTACCTACGGGCTGTTCGTGGGCCTCACCCGCTGGCAGGCAGTGCACTTGCTCAACGCCCAGGACTTTTACATGGTCCTCACGCTGCACGGCCTCAACGTATTGATTTTCTGGCTTATTTTCTTCGAGATAGCGGTTCTGTACTTCGCCTCCTCGGTGCTGCTGGGCTGCCGCCTGGCCACGCCCAAATGGGCCTGGACCGGCTTTGCCCTGATGCTGATCGGCGCAGTAATGAACAACGTGATCGTGCTGCAGGGCAACTCGACAGTGATGATGACCTCGTACGTGCCGATGGCGGCCGACCCGCTGTTCTACCTGAGCCTGATTTTGTTCGCGGTGGGCGCACTGATCGGCTGCTTCGTGTTCTTTGGCACGCTGGTGGTGGCCAAGGCGGAGAAAAGCTACGAGGGCTCGGTACCGCTGGTCACCTTTGGTGCGATCACCGCGGCGATCATCGCGGTGTTCACCATCGTCAGCGGCGCTATCATCCTGATACCGACCTACCTGTGGAGCATCGGCGTGGTGAGTGAGATCAACACCCTGGCCTACCGCCTGATCTGGTGGGGCTTCGGTCACTCCTCGCAGCAGATCAACGTCGCCGCCCACGTATCGGTGTGGTACGTCATCGCGGCTGTGCTGTTTGGCGCCCGCCCCCTGTCGGAAAAAGTCAGCCGCACGGCGTTCCTGATGTACATCCTGTTCCTGCAACTGGCCAGTGTGCACCACCTGCTGGTGGACCCCGGCACCAGTTCCAACTTCAAGATGTTCAACACCAGCTACGCCATGTACCTGGCGGTCATGGCCTCGATGGTGCACGGCCTGACGGTGCCCGGGGCGATCGAAGCGGCGCAGCGCGCACGCGGCCACCGCGACGGCATGTTTACCTGGCTGCGCAAGGCGCCGTGGGGCAACCCGACGTTTTCCGGCATGTTTATCTCGCTGGTGGGCTTTGGCTTCCTGGGCGGCATCACCGGCGTAGTGATGGGAGCCGAGCAGATCAACATCCTGATTCACAACACCCTGTATGTGCCGGGCCACTTCCACGCCACCGTGGTGCTGGGCACTACCCTGGCCTTCATGGCACTGACCTACTGGCTGGTACCGGTGCTGTTCCGCCGCGAACTGATCCTCAAGGGCCTGGCCCGCTGGCAACCCTACCTGTTCGGCCTGGGTATGACCGGCGTATCGCTGTTCCTGATGGGCGCCGGCACCCTGGGCGTACCCCGCAGACACTGGGATATCGGTTTCGCCGGTACCGGCGGCATCACCCACGAGTTCCCGGCGGCGGCCTATACCATGCTGGCCTTGAACGGCATGTCAGTGATTCTGGCGGTGATCGGCGGTGCCGCGTTCTGCGTGATCATCGTCGGCTCCCTGCTGTTCGGCAAGAAGCTGGGCAACGAGAAAATTTCGCCGCCCATCATTGCGCAGCCGGTCACGGATGAAGAGTACAACGCGGACGGCGGCAGCGCCTACGCAATTCCGGGCACCATGGCGCTGGCTATGATATTCTTCGTCAGCTTCGCCCTGTACTACTTCATCAACTGGAAATACCTGGCCGAAACCTGGGGTATTGCCTAGGCTGCAGCCCTCGCACAACGGGTTTACACCATGATGTATCTACGGCCGGCTTTAGCCGGCCTTTTTCTTGCTGTACATGTTGCCGTGGGCAGCGCCCTGGCGGCCCCCAGCGACAACCTCGGGTCATTCAGCCGCGATGCAGCCCTGGCCTTCAGCCAGTCGGCCATTGGCAACACCCTGGATGACGTGACTTTGTCAAAACCGGATGGGCAGCCGACCTCGCTGGCCGCCTACCGCGGCAAGCCCCTGGTGATCAGTCTGATATTCACCAGTTGCCACCACGTCTGCCCCACCACCACGCAATACCTGCAGGAGGTAGTGCGCAAGGCGCGCGCGGTGCTCGGTGCGGACAGCTTTCAGGTGATCACCGTCGGCTTTGACACCCCCAACGACGGCCCCGAGCGCATGGCGCAGTTTCGCAAGACCAACGGCATCAGCGCAAACAACTGGGACTTTCTGGCCGCCGACGCGGCGGCAATCGACCAGTTGACCCGCCAGTTGGGCTTTATCTACACACCCTCACCGCGCGGCTTCGACCATTTGATCCAGGCGTCCGTCATCGATGCGCAGGGCAAGGTCTACCGTCAGGTCTACGGGATCCGCTTTCCCACCCCGCAACTGATCGAACCGCTCAAGGACCAGGTGTTCGGCACGCCGGCCGAACAATCGGCCCTGGATTACCTGGAAAACCGGGTGCGCCTGTTTTGCACGGTTTACGACCCGGCCACGGACTCCTATTATATCGACATATCGGTTTTTATCGGCACTTTCGTCGGGCTGATGGTGTCCATTGTCTTTGGCTCCGTGCTGGTCAGGGAGTGGCGTCGGAGTATCGGGACGAACACATGAAATCTCTGTTGAAGCGCGGTTTTAACCAGCTGGACGCCCTCTTCTCAAAGGCGTTCACTCCCCAGTGGAACCCGCTTTATCAGTTGGGCGGCCTGTCGTTTTTCTACTTCTGGATCGTGGCCGTCACCGGCGTGTACCTGTTTATTTTCTTTGAAACCAGCATCGGCGGCGCCTACAGCTCCATCGAGCAGATATCGCACAGCCAGTGGTATCTGGGCGGTGTGATGCGCAGTTTCCACCGCTACGCCTCGGCCGCCATGGGTGTGTGCGTGACGCTGCACCTGCTGCGCGAGTTTGCCATGGACCGCTACAGCGGCCCGCGCTGGTTCAGCTGGGTGTCGGGTATCCCTTTGCTGTGGTTGCTGTTTGCCTCCGCCATTGGCGGCTACTGGCTGGTGTGGGACCAGCAGGCCCAGTTTATCGCCATCCTCACCTCGGAGTGGTTTGACTGGCTGCCGATCATGGTAGACCCCATGGCCAGCAACTTCCTGAATGAGGCGGCGCTGAGCGATCGCTTTTTCTCGCTGCTGGTGTTTCTGCACATCGGTATTCCTTTGACCCTGCTGTTGGGCATGTTTATCCACATCAAGCGCATCACCGGGGCGCGCAGCGCACCGGCGCGCGGCCTGGCAGCGGGTACCCTGCTGGCCATGCTGGTGGTTTCTCTGTGGCGGCCGGCCCTGAGCCAGGCACCGGCCAACCTGGATATCGCGGTGACCGAGGTCGGCCTGGACTGGATATTTCTCAATCCCTACCTGCTGATCAGTAACTGGGGGCCGGGCCAGGCCTGGGCGGTGCTGGTGGGCTTTTCCTCGGTCCTGACCATACTGCCGTGGCTGCCTTCCAGGCGGAAAAAGCAGGGCCCCGTCGCCGTGGTGGACCCGGACAATTGCAACGGCTGCGGCTGGTGCCTGGCGGACTGTCCCTACGAGGCGGTCAGCATGAAGGAGCACGACTACAAGGTGGGGCACAAACAATCGGTGGTAAACCCGGATCTGTGCGTCAGCTGCGGTATCTGCGCCGGCGCCTGCCCCTCGTCCTCGCCCTTCCGGCACGTGGATGAACTGACCACCGGTATCAGCATCCCCGAACTGCACATCAAGGACCTGCTGGCACTGACGGAATCCCGTCTCGAGGCCCTCTCCGGGGAGGGGCCGCGCATCATGCTGTACGGCTGTGACCACGGCAGTGACGTGCAGCGCTACCAATCCGACAGGGTCGCCGCGATCAGCATGCCCTGCTCCGCACTTGTGCCTCCCGCCTTCGTGGACTATGTGCTGCGCAAGGAACTGGCCGACGGGGTGATGATCAGCGGTTGTTGCGAGGGCGACTGCCACCACCGCCTGGGCAATACCTGGATGGACCAGCGCTTCAGCATGGAGCGCATGCCGGTACTGCGCACCCGGGTGCCCCGGGACCGGGTGCGCCTGCGCTGGCTGGGTGCGCAGGGCACCCGGCAACTGGGCCGGGAAATGGAGCAGTTCGCCAGTGAACTGGGCGACGAGAGCGCGGCCGAATCGGTGCAGGTGGTGGAGGTGAAGCATGGCTGACATCCGCCGCTACCTGGCACAGGCTGCCCTGTACGCCGTGTTTCTCCTGCCGCTGGTGTATTTCACGCACCTGCCCACCTATCGTCACCTGGAACCGGACCTGGCCGTGCTGAAGATTGCCATACGCCACGCCGGCGCAATCATCGGGGAGTGCACTGCGCTCACGGCGGAGGAAACTGCCGCACTGCCTCCGAATATGCGCCATGCGCAGGACTGTCCCCGGGAGCGCTCGCCCCTCGAGCTGGAGCTGCTGCTGGATGGAAAGTCCCTGTACCAGGCGACCGTGCCCCCCTCCGGTCTGCACAACGACGGGATATCCAGCATGTATCGCCGCCTCGAAGTGCCCGCCGGCAAGCACCAACTGCTGTTGCGTATGAACGACGACGTCGCCGCGCAGGGCTACAACTGGCAGCTCGAGGAATCGGTCGATCTGCAACCGGCCCAGGTCATGGTGGCCAGCTTCAAAGAAGGATTCAGACTCGAGTGAGTCCGCTGCAGAACTACAGCCTGGCGGTGCCACAGGACGCGCGGCGCCGACTGGCTCTGGGCTGGCTCTGGCTGTGCGTGCTGGCACTGCTGGGCGCCGGTGTGTTTTCGCTGCTGCTGGTGGTATCGCGCACCCCCGTGATTTCGGAGATGATCCCGTGGATCGGTTTTTTCCACTCCGCGCTGGTGGTACACGTCGATTTGTCCGTGCTGGTGTGGAGCCTGGCCTTTGGCGGTATCCTGTGGAGCCTCAACCAGAGGCCGGGGCAGAGCTGGCTGGCATGGACCGCCCTGCTGCTGGCCAGTCTGGGGGCGCTGGTCATCATCGTGTCGCCGTTCGTGCACGATGCCCAGCCGCTGATGAGCAACTATATCCCCGTGCTGCAGCACCCCCTGTTTTTCACCGGGCTGCTGCTGTTTGGCCTGGGCTTTGCGCTGCTGGTGCTGAACAGCATGATCTTTATGGCCCCGGTAGGACCGTGGATGAGCGCCCGCGGCGCCCTGCGCTTCGGGCTGAACACCGCGGCCATATCCGCTGCAGTGGCCCTGTTGTGTTTCGGCTGGTCTTACGCGCAGATGCCCGATTACCTGCTCGGGCAGTCCTTTTTCGAACTGCTGTTCTGGGGCGGCGGACACGTCCTGCAATTTACCTACACCCTGCTGATGCTGGTCTGCTGGCTGTGGCTGGCCCACGCGGCTGGACTGCACCTGCCGCTGACGCCGCGCGTGGTACTGGTCATCCTGTTTGTGGGGGTGGCCTGCGTGTTCGTTTCACCGCTGATCTACCTCGCCTATCCCATCACCACTCTGGAGCATGTGGAGCTGTTCACCTGGCTGATGCGCTGGGGCGGCAGCCTGGCCACTCTGCCCCTGGCGCTGGCGGTGATCGCGGCGCTGCTGCGTTACGGCGGTCACACCCCGGAGGAAGCGCTGGCGCGCTCCGCCCTGCAGTGCTCGGTGTTCCTGTTCGGTATCGGCGGACTCATCGGTTTTCTGATATCCGGCAGCAATGTCACCATTCCCGCCCACTACCACGGTTCCATCGTGGGCGTGACCCTGGCCATGATGGGTGTGTGCTACCTGCTGCTGCCGCGGCTGGGCTATCCGCTGCGCGAAACGAAAATGGCCATCTGGCAACCGGTGGTGTACGCCGGCGGCCAGTTGCTGCACGTGGCGGGGCTGGTGTGGTCCGGCGGCTACGGCGTGCAGCGCAAGGTAGCCGGCGCCCAGCAGGGACTGGATTCAATCGAACGCGTGCTGGGTATGGGCCTAATGGGTCTGGGGGGACTGATCTCCTCCATCGGGGGCCTGCTGTTCCTGATTATCGTGCTGCGCGCCCTGACCCGCACCCAGGACGCTGCGCAGAATGCTGAAGCTGGCCAGTGACAGCATCAGGATCAACACGAAAAACACCACATTGCGCTGCGGCAGTGGCTGGCCGTGTATTTTTTCCAGCGCCACCAACAGCCGGTCAGTGATCAGGTACAGTGCGATCCCCACCAGGGTAAAAAGTACGATTTCCACAACAATCCTCCCGATTCGGGACGATGGTGCAACAAGCGGGGTGCCAAGACAATGACTACAGACAATAAAGCGGCCCCGCGGCCGGCGTACCCGAGGACGGCGGTGCTGCTGCTGTGTTGCGCGCTGCTGGCCGGCGGCTGCGGGGAAGAGCGTTTTGCCGAGCCGATGCAGGCCCCGGATTTCACCCTGCCCACCCTGGATGGTTCGGGACAGGTCACGCTTGGGGATTATCGCGGCGACGTGGTCTACCTCACCTTCTGGGCCTCCTGGTGCGTACCGTGTGCCCAGGAAATGCCCTACCTCAACCAGATCTGGGAACGCCGTCGCGAGGAGGGCCTGCACATCATCGGCATCAATGTCGACGAGGACGCGGCGGCGGCGCGGCAGTTCGCCGCGGACCACGACATCGGCTTCACCCTGGTGCGCGACGCCGGTCGGGATACCAGCTCGGCTTACCGTGTGCCGGGTTACCCGACACACTACGTGATCGATCGGCGCGGCAAGATCCGCTATTCCGGGCTGGGCTTCAAGCTGGACGACGTGGGGGCCATCACCCAGGAGATCGGCACGCTGTTACTGGAGTCAGTCGATGCAACAGATTGACGCTGCCCAGCAGCAGGCCCGCGGCCAGCGCATTGTGCAGCGTTACCATGAACAGCGGCAGGTGCAGCCAGATCATGCTCACTCCGACGACGATCTGGCCCATGGAAAACAGCGACAGAGCGGACAGCGTACCGCGCAGGCCAGCCCCGGGCAGGCCAGCCCCGGGCGGACCCGCCAGGGATTTTAAGCGGCGTACCAGCCAGGCGAGGTAGCCGGCGGTAAGCAGTGCGAACAGGCGGTGCGCCATACTCAGCAGCCCCAGAGCCGGCTGCCGGATCACCCGGCCCTGTGCGTCCAGCTCGACGCTGCGCAGGGGGTTGAACACCTCTGCCGCGCCATCCGCGGCAAGCATGCCGCTGTCACAGTGCAGTAGGCCGGGGCAACTGCCCGAGGCGTAGTTGGTGCTGCTCCAGCCACCCAGCACGATCTGGACGAGGACCAGGCCCAGCGCCACCAGCGCCGCGGCGCGATACCGGACCAGGCTCGCCGGCGCGCTCGCGCCACCGGTATCGCGCTGCAGCAGCCACCACAGCAGCCCCAGCAGCGCCATGCCGCCCAGCAGGTTGCCCATGGTGATCAGGGGCTCGCTGCGGGTGGGGGTATAGTAGCCCAGCAGCGACAAAAATACGGTGATGGCGAAAATTGCCAGCGGCACCAGCCAGCTGGTGGCACCCGACCGCCCGCGACGCAGGGCCACGGCAAATATGATCACGATAAACACGCCCAGCACACTGGCGATATAGCGGTGCGCAGTGCGCGCGCCGCGGTGCGCCATATCGCGCCCGCTGCCGGTGAGCACGGTGACACCCTTCTTTTCCGCCGCGGGATCCAACTGCGCATAGCAGGCGGGCCAGTCGTCGCAGCCGATGCCGACTTCCGCCAGGCGAATATAGGCGCTGAGCACGACCGTCAGCAGCGTCAGCGACACGGACAAGGTGACGAGTGAGCGAAAGATGGCGGCGTACCCCGGCTGCAAAGTGCAGCAAGAATAAACAATCGACCGGGAAACACAAGATTGCCACATGGTGCGCGAGCGCGCGGCCCGCACTGCCGGCGACACCGCGCGGCAACGCTGCGCCCGCTGTTGCACTGTATAGTAGTAGTCGCGCCGGCGCGCAGTTGATATCCGCGCACGAGCGACTATGCTTGCTGGTGTAGTGTCCCGCAATCTGGTATTACCGCGATACGGCGAGCATCCTGTGTGCTGCATGACAATCCCACACCTGCGCAGTAGTCTGCGGCCGGCCGGCACCGGCAACTCACTACCGTGACGACCGGGACTACTCGAGGCCAGGCACTGCCGCCGGCCAGAGCGGCCATGCTCGAGGCCATCCGCGAATCGGTGCGCGATTGCGCAGGCTACACCGGGCGCTCCGCCTTGAGTGAGCGGGTGATGGCCGCAATGGGCAGCGTCGAGCGCGAGCAGTTTGTATCCCCCCGCTACCGCCACCGGGCTCACGACAACGCGCCGCTGCCCATAGCGCGGGGGCAGACCATCTCGCAGCCGCTGATCGTCGCGCTGATGTCCGACCTGCTCGACCCCCAGCCCGATGACGTCGTGCTGGAAGTGGGGACCGGATCGGGCTACCAGGCGGCCGTACTGTCCCTGCTGGTCAGGCACGTGTACAGCGTCGAAGTGGTGGAGGAACTGGCCGCGCAATCCAGCGCACTGCTACAGCGGCTGGGTTACGGCAATGTCAGCGTGCGCCACGGCGACGGCTACAGCGGCTGGGCGGAACACGCGCCCTTCGACGGTATCGTCGTCACCGCCGCAGCGCAAAAAATCCCGCCCGCCCTGCTGCAGCAATTGAAACCCGGCGCCCAGCTGGTGATCCCCGTGGGCCCCCTCCACGCCGCCCAGGAGTTGCTGGCGGTGACAGTCGATGCCGACGGCGCCGTACACCAGCGCCCGGTTCTGCCGGTGCGCTTCGTACCGTTCACCGGGAGCGGCTAAGGTAGTACCGGGACTAAACTAAAGCGGCGAGCGCCCCCGGTTGGCGGCAATGCGCATGCGCAGGGCATTCAGCTTGATGAAACCCTCGGCATCCTTCTGGTCGTAGGCGCCCGCATCCTCCTCGAAGGTGGCGATGCTCTCGTCGAACAGACTGTCGGCCGACTGGCGCCCGGCGACGATGACATTGCCCTTGTACAGCTTCAACCGCACCCTGCCGTTGACCACCTGCTGGGAGTCGTCGATGGCCGCCTGCAGCATCCGGCGCTCCGGCGACCACCAGTAGCCGTTGTAGATCATGTTTGCATAGCGCGGCATCAAGTCGTCCTTGAGGTGCGCCACTTCGCGGTCCAGGGTCAGCGACTCGATGGCCCGGTGCGCCTTGAGCATGATGGTGCCGCCGGGCGTTTCGTAGCAGCCCCGGGACTTCATGCCCACGTAGCGGTTCTCGACGATATCGTCGCGCCCGATACCGTTGGCGCCGCCCACCCGGTTCAGGGTTTCCAGCACGGTGGCCGGGCTCATGGCCACGCCATCGATGCCGACGATATCCCCGCGTTCATAGTCCAGCTCGATATAGGTGGGCTGATCGGGGGCCGCCTCCGGGCTCACGCTCCAGCGCCACATATCCTCCTCGGCCTCGGCCCAGGGGTCCTCCAGGATGCCGCCCTCGTAGGAGATGTGCAGCAGGTTGGCGTCCATCGAGTAGGGCGATTTCTTTTTCGCACTGGCGAAATCCACCGGGATGTCACGCTCTTTGCAGTAGGCCATGAGGGTTTCGCGGGAGGTCAAGTCCCACTCCCGCCAGGGTGCGATCACCCTGATGCCGGGCTTCAGGGCGTAGGCGCCCAGCTCAAAACGCACCTGGTCGTTGCCCTTGC
>JAGRIH010000017.1:0-33980 GCA_020443345.1 Halioglobus sp. | reverse complement strand
TGGCGCCGTGGGAAATGGCGTCGGCGCCCGTCTCGTTGGCAATTTCAACCAGGCGCTTGGCAATCAGGGGGCGCGCGATGGACGTACCCAGCAGGTATTCGCCCTCGTAGAGGGTATTGGCGCGAAACATGGGGAACACGAAATCGCGCACGAACTCCTCGCGCAGGTCGTCGATATACACTTCTTTCACACCCAGAGCCCGGGCCTTGGCGCGAGCCGGTTCCACCTCCTCGCCCTGACCGATGTCGGCGGTAAACGTCACCACCTCGCACTGGTAGGTATCCTGCAGCCAGCGCACGATCACCGAGGTGTCCAGTCCGCCGGAATAGGCCAGCACCACTTTGTTCACATCAGACATAACGCACTCCATCGAACAGGTAAAAAAGGCCGCATATTTTACTCTCGGGACAAGGCAATGCCCAGCCCGTATTCCGCCGCTCGTCGCTTTACGGTAGCATTCACCTTCGCTCCGGCAAGTGACAGGCTCCCCTTGACTGAACTGACCATCGCCCGCCCCGACGACTGGCACGTACACCTGCGCGACGGCGCGGCGCTGCCCCACACCTGCGCCGACGTGGCGCGCTGTTTCGCGCGCGCCATTGTCATGCCCAACCTGAATCCGCCCGTGGTCACGGTGGCACACGCCGCGGCCTACCGGGAGCGCATCCTGACGGCGATGCACCGGCTGTCGCTTCGCTTCGAGCCCCTGATGACGCTCTATCTGACCGACGCGACGACAGCCGCGGAAATTCAGTTGGCCGCGAGTGCGGATTTTGTGCATGCCGTCAAGCTTTACCCCGCCGGGGCGACCACCAATTCCTCCGCTGGGGTGGCGCGGCTGGAGCGCATCTTCCCCGCACTGGCGGCGATGGAGGCAGCGGACCTGCCGCTGCTGATCCACGGCGAGGTGACCGATCAGGACATCGATATCTTCGATCGCGAGCGGGTGTTTATCGACCGGCATCTGGCACCCATGATCCAGCGCTTTCCGCGCTTGCGCATCGTCCTGGAGCATATCACCACGCGTGAAGCCGTGGCGTTTGTGCGCAGCGCCGGCGAGCGCGTGGCCGCCACCATCACGGCCCACCACCTGCTGCTCAATCGCAACGACATGCTGGCGGGGGGCATCCGGCCCCACTACTACTGCCTGCCCATAGTAAAGCGCCGCGCCCACCAGCAGGCACTGCTGGAGGCGGCGACATCGGGCCACCCCAGATTTTTCCTGGGCACGGACTCCGCGCCGCACCGTACCGGCAACAAGGAGACTCGCTGCGGCTGCGCCGGCGTGTACACCGCGCACGCGGCCATCGAGTTGTACGCAGAAGTGTTCGAGGCGGCCGGGGCACTACACCGACTGGAGGACTTTGCCGCTCGCTTCGGCGCCGACTTCTACCGGCTGCCCCACGCCAACGGGCGCATTACCCTGCGGCGCCAGCGCTGGCAGGTCGCCGAGCGACTGCCGCTGGGTGATGACTTCCTGACTCCCCTGCGCGCCGGTGAGACCGTGGCCTGGCAGGTAGTGGCTGCGCATGCCTGAAAACCGGAGCAGGCGTACCCCACGTTGAGCAGTCCCACCGAACAGCGCATCTGCGATCGCTTTCGCGGCTTTTTGCCGGTGGTCGTGGACCTGGAGACCGGAGGCTTCATGGCAGCCACCGACGCCGTGCTGGAAATCGCGGCCAGCATCGTGCGCATGGACGATGACGGACTGCTGGCGGTGCACCGCACCCACGACTTTCACGTGCAGCCCTTCGCGGGCGCCAACATCGAACAGGCGGCACTGGATTTTACCGGCATCGACCCCTTCCACCCGTTTCGCGAAGCGGTGCCCGAGGCCGAGGCGCTGGACCAGTTGTTTCGCGTGGTGCGCAAGGAAATCCGGGAGCAGAAGTGCAGCCGTGCCATCCTGGTCGGGCACAACGCGCATTTCGATGCGGGCTTTATCAACGCCGCGGTGGAGCGCTGCGGTATCAAGCGCAACCCCTTCCATCCCTTTTCATTTTTTGACACCGCCACGCTGTCCGGTCTGGCCTACGGGCAGACGGTGCTGGCCAAAGCCTGCGCCGCGGCCGGCATCGATTTTGACAGCAACGCAGCGCACTGCGCAGCCTACGATGCGCAGCGCACGGCAGAACTGTTCTGCGCGATCGTCAACCGCTGGAAGGAGTTCGGCGGCTGGCTGCCCGATTTAGACTAGCGTGCCGGACGCCACAGGCGGAGCGACGCCGGGTCAGCCGCGCCTGCGCGATGGCGACAGACACGGCCGTATCAGGCAGCCGGCGCTTCCGGGCCCAATGGCCGCAGCAGGACGATCAGGCGCGGCAACAGCAACAGGGCCCCCAGTACCGCGACAGTCATCGCCACCACCGTGAGCAGGCCAAAGTGGATGGTGGGCGTAAAGTTGGACAGGGTCAGAGTGGAAAAACCGATGATTACCGTGACCGTGGTGTAATACATGGCGCGGCCGATACTGTTGTGGCAGCGGTACAGGGCGGCGCGGTAGTTCCTGTCCACGGGAAACTCGCGCATGTAGCGATGCACGTAGTGAATACAGTCATCCACCCCCATGCCCACGACGATCGCCGCGATGGTGATGGTCATGATATCCAGCGGTATACCCAGCAGCCCCATGATCCCCAGCACCATGCCCGCGGCCAGCACGTTTGGCGCCAGTGCGATCAGCGCCAGTGAGAGGGAGCGAAACAGCACCAAAAACATGGCGAGGATGGCCAGAAACACCGCCCCGAGCGTGAGGATCTGCGAGCGGAACAGGCTTTGCAGCACATTGTTGTACAGCACCAGCATGCCGGTGAAGTGCACCCGCTCCGGCGCAAAGCCTAGGGTTTGTACCAGGTGCCGGTGCAGATCCTTCAGAAACTGGTCGCGGCGCAGGCTCTTGCTGGTCTCCTTGACCCGCACGGTAATCCTGGCTTCTTCATTGTCCGCAGAAAAGTACGGGTCGACCATCATCGCCCTGATATTCTCGGGCAGGCTCTTTTGCACCAGCGCCAGCTCCACGCTGCCGACGTCCTCGCCCATCAGGTGTTTGATGACGGTGAAAATAGTGGACAGCGACAGCACCTTGCCGGTCTCGGGCAGCGAGTCGACATAGTTGTGCACGGTGTCGAGATCGCGCATACCGGCCAGGCTGAACCAGTAACTGGGTACAAAGGCATCGTCGGCCGCGGCGAACACGTCTGTGTCGCTGTCGAATTCGTCGTCCCACCCCGGTTCAGTCTCTGCGGCGGAAGAAAGGGCAAAGTCATCGCCGTCACTGGCGAAGGGATCGTCCTCGGCCACCGGCGCCACTGCGGCTGCCGGTGGAACGTCCAGTCCCGGCAGGGGCGCCGCCGCATCGGGCGGGCGCAACAGGATATCCAGTGGAATCGTGCCGCCCAGTTGCGAGTCGAGCAGTTGCATGCCCTGGTAGATTTCCGTCGACTTGTCAAAATAGTCGATAAAGCGGTTCTCCACCTGCAGGCGCGTGATACCCACTAGGGTCACTACCACCAGAGCCAGGGACACCACCACGATGGCGCGTCCCCGATCATCCGCCAGCCGCGCGAAATACGCAGTCAGCGGCGGATCGCTGCCGGCGTGCCGATGGGGTTTACCCGCCGGCCACACCAGCATCATGCACGGCACCACGATAAAAGCCATCAATATGCCCACCACGATGCCAATGGTCATCATCCAGCCAAAATCAATCACCGGCTGTATACCTGATACCACCAGCGACATAAACGCCACCATGGTGGTCACCGCTGTATACAGACACGGCACTGCCATCAACTGCATACTGCGCAACACGCGCTGGTGCAGGTCGCCGTCGGGGTCGGCGGCGTGCAGTTCGCGATAACGCACGATCAGATGGATGGTGAGGGACAGCGTGATAATCAGCAGGACCGCCACAAAGTTGGAGGAGATGACGGTCATGCGCCAGTCCAGGGCACCGAGCAGGCCCAGCATGATGACACTCGTCGCACTACAGGTTACCAGCGGTATCACGACCCAGCGCGCGCGCCGGAAAATAATGGCCAGCACCAGCAACATGACACCCAGGATGGCGCTGCCAAACACCACCACATCGTTGGCCACGAAATTCACCATGTCCACTGCGATCATGGGCACCCCGCCCACGAATATCCTGGCGTATGTCGAGTATTGCGCGCCGATCTCCCGCACACGCTTGACCAGCGTGTCCTGCTCTTCCAGCATCACCGCGGTATGTGCCTTGAAGGCGGCTTCGACGTCGCGCAAACTGTGTTCCTCGGCCGGCGACAGACCCTCGCTTTCGCGCTTGGTACGCAGCGCCTCGCGCTTATCGAGCAGACTGTAGTAGCGCTCGTCCCGCTCCAGGTTGATCTGCACCGCGCTGGTCTTGCCATCGCGCGAAACCAGCAGATCGGCGTAGATGGGGCTGGTGGTCAGCTCGCGCAGGGCCAGGCTCATATCCAGCCCCGGTGTCGCCAGCGTGGGCAGCGGCTCGCCCGAGGTAATCTCCGACAGGCTCACCGGCGGGCTCTCCAGCAGCGGCACATCCAGGACCGTCACCACCGAGGAGACCCCCCCCAGGGCGCGCAGTTCATCGGCCATGCGGCCCAGCGGTTGCAGCGATTCAGGCGACAGCAGCGGCGCCTGCGGCTGCCAGGTGATCAGCAGGAAATCCTCCGAGCGGTAGCGCGCACTCGCCTGGCGGTAGAATTCCAGCGAGGGGTCGCCCTGCAGCAGCAGCGAGTCGGCGGACGCGTCCAGCTTGATCTTGTCGATCTGCGTGGCACAGGCGGCCACCAGCAGCGCCACCAGCAGCAGCGAAAGCGCGGGGCGCCGCAGTATCGCGGCGTCGTAAGCGGTGCGCAGCATTTCAGTCACAACTCTCTTGCACCTCGTGTATCGCGCGCGCCTGCAGCGCCTGCAGCAGTTTCGGGTGCACGCCGCCGAAGCCACCGTTGCTCATAATCACCACCTGGTCGCCGGCGCGCGCCTCGCCGGCCACCTGCCGCACCAGTTGTGCGACGTCGTCGACCAGTGTCGCCTGCGCGGTGCCGGCTGCCACCACACTGTCCAGCGACCAGTCCAACCCCGGCGGCTGGAACCAGTAGACCCGATCCGCCGCCGCGGTCGCCCGCGCCAGTTGCGCGCGGTGTTCTCCCATCCGCATGGTATTGGAGCGCGGCTCGATCAGCGCAATCAGACGACCGCCACCGCCGCGGGCGCGCAGCCCCTGCAGCGTCGCGGCGATGGCGGTGGGATGGTGGGCAAAGTCGTCGTACACGGTGACACCGCGCACGGTGCCGAGCGTCTCCAGCCGGCGCTTGACACCGCCAAACTCCGCCAGGGCGCGTGCCGCGACTTCCGGCGGCACACCCGCGTGCCGGGCGGCGGCCATGGCACTGAGCGCGTTTTCGACATTGTGGCAGCCGCAGTGCGGCCACTGAATCTCGACGGGCTGCGCGCCGCCCGCGTGCACGCGAAAGGCGGTGCCGTCCCGGCCCAGCAGCTCAGCCCGCCACTGCACGTCTTTATGCTGCAGGCCGATGGCAAAAGACGTCGTCGGCGTCCAGCAACCCATGGCCAGGGTCGCGTCGATAGCTGCTGCGCCGGCGCGGTGCACGATCAGCCCGCTGCCCGGCACACAGCGCACCAGGTGGTGAAACTGCCGCTGTATCGCCGCCAGATCGGCGAATATGTCCGCGTGATCGTACTCCAGGTTGTTGATGGCCAGCGTGCGCGGCCGGTAGTGCACGAACTTGGAGCGCTTGTCGAAAAAGGCGGTGTCGTACTCGTCGGCTTCCACCACGAAAAACCCCGAATCCGAGCCGCGCGCCGACCGGCCGAAGTTCACCGGCACCCCGCCGATCAGAAAACCCGGTGCCAGCCCGGCATAGTCCAGTATCCACGCCAGCATACTGCTGGTGGTGGTCTTGCCGTGAGTGCCGGCTACCGCCAGCACCCACTTGTCGTGCAGCAGGTGCTCCGCCAGCCACTGGGGGCCCGAGGTATAGGGCAGGCCGGCGTCGAGCAGATACTCGATAGCCGGGTTGCCGCGGCTCATGGCATTGCCCACGACGACGCAGTCGGGGCGCGCGGCGAGGTGTTCTGGGAGGTAACCCGGCAGCAGCGTGATGCCCGCCGCTTCCAGCTGGGTACTCATGGGGGGGTAGACGTTGGCGTCGGAGCCCGTGACCCGATACCCCAGCTCGCGGGCGAGCAGGGCGACACCGCCCATAAAGGTGCCGCAGATACCCAGGATATGAATATGTCTGGTCAACGAGTCTCTCCCCAACGAAGCGGCACATGGTAGCACGCGACACGCGTTGCGCCACAGGCGCAAGACGCAGCGGCGATGCGGTAATAGTTGCGTGATGAGTCCACAAACGCGTCCAGTTTTCGTATCATGACCGGCATGGTGAAAGCAGCGGACTACACCGCCGGTCCGCCACAATGGAAGCCCGTAAACCTATGCCAGGAAAAAACGCATTCTACGCCCAGTCCGGAGGCGTCACCGCCGTCATCAATGCCTCTGCCTGCGGTGTCATTGAAACCGCCCGGGCGCACCGCGACCGCATCAATAAGGTCTACGCCGGCCGCAACGGCATTATCGGCGCCCTGCGCGAGGAGCTGATCGATACCGGCCGGGAGAGCAAAGCCGCCATCCGCGGCCTGCTCACCACACCGGCGGGCGCTTTCGGTTCCTGCCGCCACAAGCTGCAAGACCTGGCACAAAACCCCGCCGAATACGAAAGGCTGCTGGAGGTGTTCCGGGCCCACGACATCGGCTACTTCTTCTACAACGGCGGCGGTGATTCCGCCGACACCTGCCTCAAGGTGTCCCAGTTGAGCGAGTCGATGGGCTATCCGCTGCAGGCGATCCACATTCCCAAAACCATCGACAACGACCTGCCGCTGACCGACAACTGCCCCGGCTTCGGCTCGGTGGCCAAGTACATCGCCATCTCCACCCGCGAGGCCGCGCTGGATGTCGCCTCGATGTGCGAGACTTCCACCAAGGTATTCATCCTGGAGGTCATGGGCCGTCACGCGGGCTGGATTGCCGCCGCCTCCGGCCTGGCAGCCGAGCGCGAGGACGATGCCCCGCACATCATCCTGTTCCCGGAGATCGCCTTCCATCGCGAGCGTTTCCTGGCCCGGGTAAAACGCACGGTCGAGCGCTGTGGCTACTGCGTCATTGTCGCGTCCGAGGGCACGCAGTACCGGGACGGAACGTTCCTGGCCGAGTCGGGCCTGAAAGACGCCTTCGGCCACAGCCAACTGGGCGGGCTGGCGCCCACCCTGGCGGCGATGGTCAAGGCGGAGCTGGGTTACAAGTACCACTGGGCGGTGGCCGACTACCTGCAGCGCTCGGCGCGCCACATCGCCTCACAGACCGATGTCGACCAGGCCTACGCCGTGGGCAGGGCAGCGGTGGAGTTCGCCCTGCGCGGCGACAATGCCGTCATGCCGTGTATCGTGCGCGGCGGCGGCAAGCGCTACAGTTGGCATATCGGGGCAGCCCCGTTGCACGAGGTGGCCAATCGCGAGAAGAAAATGCCGCGCAGCTACATCAGTCGTGACGGCTTCAATATCACCGATGAGGCCCGGGCCTACCTGGCGCCCCTGATCCAGGGCGAGGCCTATCCCGAGTACCGCAAGGGCATGCCGCAGTATGTGCGGCTGAAGAATGTGGTGGTGCCGAAAAAGCTCCAGACGCAGTTCAAACTGTAGCTGCCTGCCCCAGGAGCCGAGGCCTAGCCTGTCGGCAATAGTTGCCGGATTCAGTCGGGATTTTACCCGCCTTTCGCTGTACAATGCGCGCCTTTTCCGCTCAGCCCGTTTTTTTAGCATCGCAACCGCGAGGATTTCGCCCATGTACAGCAACGAGAATTTTAACCGCTGGCGCCGCCACCCCTGGCACGGCCTGCACACGCGCCCCGACGACGCAGCCGCAGATATCGTCAAGGTATACGTCGAAATGACCCCGGCCGACGTGGTCAAGTACGAGCTGGACAAGGCGTCCGGCTTTCTGATGGTCGATCGGCCGCAGCGCACCACCTCCAGCCCGCCGGCCCTGTACGGTTTTATCCCGCGCACCTACTGTGCCGAAGAAGTCGCCAAGCGCTGCCCCGATGTCGAGGAGGCCGACGGCGACCCGCTGGATATCTGCGTATTCTCGGAGCGGCATATCACTCGCGCCGACATCGTACTGAAAGCGCGCGTGGTGGGCGGCATTCAGATGATCGACGGCGGCGAGGCCGACGATAAAATCGTCGCGGTGCTGGCCGGCGACAACATCTGGGGCGACGTACACGATATCGCCGACCTGCCGGCCATCTACACTGAACGGCTGCAGCACTATTTCGCCACCTACAAAATGATCCCGGGCAGAGAGACGGATATCAAAGTCGATTTTGTCTACGGCCGCGAGGAGGCCCTGAAGGTTATCGCGGCATCCGAGCTCGACTACCAGAATCACTTCGGGCACCTGCACAACGGCAGCCGGCAACAGGGGCTGTAACCGCTTCCCGCACCGGTGCGCCCGCCGGAGAGCCGATCGCCTCACGCCCAGCCGTGTGATGGGCACCAGCCGTCGGGGACCGCGACATAGCGCTCCATGAGCTGCGCCAGCTCCCGCTCGATCTGTGCACGCAGTTGCAGCGATGCGCCCGCCGGGGCGCAGTCCCAGCACCGGATCAGCATGGCGCGGTCCAGCAGCGCCGCGTAACGGACGGCGAGCGGCGCATAGCTCAAGTGCCAGCGCTCCGGCGCGACACCGCCGCAGTCCCGGTGGTAGGGCCGGAAAAAGCCGTGGGATCGATCGGCAGCCATGCGCTGATCCAGCCAGCGGTGCAGGGGGTCGAACATGCCTCCGGCAGCCACTTCCCGCGGCGACAACTGCAGCGCGTAGCCGGTCGGTAGCGCCGCTGCGTCGTAAACGTCCAGGTCCGTACCCCAGTGATGGCGGGAGGTACCGGGAATGGCCGAAAAGCGCAGCATGGCGTGCAGCCGCCGTGTCGGCGTGAGCCGCGCCAGATCGAGCACCCGACCGGCATCGTCGTGCACTGCCCGCGCGCCGGTGGCCTTGGCATTCCAGATCGCCAACTGCCGGTGATAGGAGCGAAAGCCGCTGGCGATCGCCAGCTCGAAGCCCGCCCTGCGGGCATCGTCCCGCAGGGCGGTGAACGCCGCCGCGACTTCTTCGCGCAAGCGCTGGCCATCGCCCACCGCCACCAGGTGCGACTCATCCAGACCCGTCAGCTGCGCTACACCGGGTTCAGCAGCCACTGGCGTCACCGCGCGCGGGCGCGTCGAGGAAAAAAGGCAACGGCTCGCCCAGGCCGATACCGGCAGTGCTGATAGTGGCGCGCCAGGCGAGAACCTCTACGCCCCCATCGAGCGCCTCGCCCAGCGCCCGGCGGTAGGCGGGGTCGATGTCCCCGGCAGTGCTGACACGGTGAATGCCGCGATGCAATACGCAGTAAAACATCACCGCGCGGGACCCGCGATCAACCGCTGCACGCAACTCGTGCAGGTGCTTGCGTCCCCGCGCGCTGACGGCATCGGGAAAGACCCCCAGGCCGCCTTCCCGGCACAGGGTGACCGCCTTGACCTCCACCAGCGCCCGGCCGGCATCACCGGCCAGCGACAGATCGGCCCGGCTGCCCTGCCCGTAGCGCACTTCCCGGCGGATCTCGGGATAGGCCTCGAACCCGGGTATACGGCCGGCGACAAAGGCCGCATGCACGACCTTGTTGGCCAGTGCCGCGTGAATACAGGCCATTCCCGCCGGCGTTTCGACCAGCTCCCAGGTATGCGGATACTTGCGGCTACCGACCCCGCTGCGCGACAGCCACACCCGCGAGCCGGGCTCGGCGCAGCCGGTCATGGCGCCGGTGTTGGGACAATGCGCCGTGATCACGTCGCCGCCGGGCAGGGCCACGTCCGCCAGAAATCGTTTGTAGCGGCGCAGCAGGCGCCCTTCGGCCAGCGCCTCGAAAAACACGACCGGTTCAGTCTGCATATGAAACCACCATCGGTTTCCCGCACAGATCGGCACACTGGTTTGGCGGGTGCCCGATCGGGAGCTCGGATGCGGGGGCTAAAAACTGTCAGGAAATAGTAGCGCGCCTGCGGCTTATCTGGTAGTTTCTGCGCCCTTGGAATCGGGCCGCCCAGGAGGATCGGGCCGCCCGGGGTCGGGCCGCCGGACGCCGGGGTGACTCGGCCTCGACGCGAACGGGCTTTCTGTGCGCATTATCCGGTTATTTTTGCAGTATGGGAAAAAACCATGCCTAGAGCAGCCAAACAAGCAGCCAATGTTGAGTTCAAGAACTTTCAGCCCTACAAGACCAAGCGGGGCGAGCAGTACATGAATGAAAAACAGCGCGAGCACTTCAAAGCCATCTTGCTCAAATGGAAATCAGAGCTGATGCAGGAGGTTGACCGCACTGTGTCACACATGAAAGACGAAGCGGCCAATTTTCCCGATCCCGCCGATCGCGCCACCCAGGAGGAAGAGTTCAGTCTGGAACTGCGCACCCGCGACCGCGAGCGAAAACTGATCAAGAAAATCGACGCGACCGTCGAACGCATCGAGCAGGATGACTACGGCTTCTGCGACGCCTGCGGTGTGGAGATAGGTATTCAACGCCTGGAAGCCCGCCCCACCGCAACACTGTGCATCGATTGCAAAACGCTCGCGGAAATCAAGGAAAGACAGGAACTGGGCTAAACACCGGCCGGGGCTGCGCGGCGCATCTTCTTGCCCGCTCTTGCCACACGGTATCGAGGGCGCTTCGCACCCTCACCCACCGGCCCCCTGCATCTGGGCTCTCTCGTCGCCGCACTGGCGAGCTATCTGGATGCCCGGCACAGCGGCGGCATCTGGCTGGTGCGCATGGAGGATCTGGATCCACCCCGCGAGGAACCCGGCGCCGCGCAGCGCATCCTGCACACCCTGCAGTGCCACGGCCTGCACTGGGACGAGCCGGTGCTGTGGCAGAGCCGGCGCCGCGCAGCCTATGCGCGAGCGCGACAGCGGCTGGCGGCGCGCGGCTGCCTGTTTCGGTGCGACTGCACCCGCGCTGCCCTCGGTGCCCACGGCGCCTGCCGCGGACGCTGTCAGCCGCGCCAGGCGAGTCTCAGGCAGCCCAGCGCCGTGCGCATCCGCGTGCCGCCGGATTGCCATATCGCGTTCGAGGACTTGAAGCAGGGGTTGCAATGCGTCGCACTGGGACGCGAGACACCGGATTTCGTGGTGCTGCGCAAGGACGCTCTGGACGCGTATCAACTGGCCGTCGCGGTAGATGATGCCGCTCAGGCGATCAGCCACGTGGTCCGCGGCGCGGATCTGCTGGACTCCACCGCGCGCCAGATCTTTGTGCAACAGCAGCTGGATTTTCCCACGCCGCGATACTGCCACCTGCCGGTCATCACCGATGCGCGGGGACACAAACTCAGCAAGCAGCGCCACGCTCCGGCCCTGGACGATGCGAAGGCCGTCGCCAATCTGCGCTGCGCGCTGCACCTCCTGGGCCAGCGCGCCCCTCCGGCGCAACTGTCGGGCGTTGAGCCTGTGCTGGCTTTCGCCGCAGAGCACTGGCAGCTGGCACGAGTTCCGCACGCCGGGTCCGTCGCGGCTGCCGCCGCGCACACCTGAGCTTTACCCGGCAATGCCGGTTCAGTAGTATCCATGGCAACGCATCATCCGGGAGCCTCTGGCCATGTACATCAACCGTGTGCTGCTGCTGGTGATCGGTGTGGCGCTGATCTTTCTGCCCGCTATCGAGGGCTGGATGGCCAACTCCGAGACCAACTGGTACCGCCCCTACCTGCTGTGGCTACTGATTGTGATCGCCGCCTACTGGAACCAGCGCTCGCGGTATCCGGATGAGCTTTAGCCTTACCCCGCCACTGCTGTTTGTCGTCGCCTACCTCACCGGCCTGTTCACCATCGCGCACCTGGCCGACCGGGGCATCATCCCACCGCGCATCACCCACCATCCCGCCACGTATGTGCTGTCGCTGGGTGTGTTCGCCGGGGCCATGGCCAGCAACGGAATCATCGAACTGGCCCACCTCTACGGCTATAATTTTCTGTTGTACTACCTCGGCGTGGTACTGATGTTCGTGATGGCCACCGTACTGCTGGTGCCCCTGCTGCGCCTGTGTCGTGTCTACCAGCTCGCCTCCCTGGCCGACGTGCTCACCTTTCGCTTTCGCAGCCCGTGGGTCGGCGCGACCATCACTGTGGTGATGTGCATCACCCTGCTGCCGCTACTGGCCCTGCAGATCCAGGCCGTGGCTGACAGTGTGCACATTCTCACCGGGGCCAGCGGCTCGCTGCTGTCGCGCCACAACCGACCGGACGGCCTGGCCCTGCTGTTTTGCATCATCATCACGGTGTTTTCCATCCTGTTTGGCACCCGGCATGCGTCCTCCCAGCACCGCAATACGGGGCTGGTTACGGCGATTGCCTTTGAGTCGCTGACCAAATTACTGGCCATGCTGATCCTGCTGCTGGCGGCGATTTTTCCCGTCTTCGGCGGTTTCGATGGACTGCAGCAGTGGCTGGCCGAGAGTGCCGAGGCGCGGCGGCTGCTGGATCAGCCGATCCACGGCGACACGGCGCGGGCACTGCTGCTGGTGTTTTTCGCCGCGGCGGTCTGTATGCCGCACATCTTTCACATGGCGTTTGCGGAGAACAACGACAGCCGCGACCTGCGCGCCGCGACCTGGGGTCTGCCGCTCTACCTGCTGCTGCTGAGCCTGCCGATACTCCCGGTCACCTGGGCGGGGATAAAGCTGGGACAAAATCTGCCCATCGACTACAGCGGCCTGGCTATCGGGCTGGCACTGGATTCGGTCACCGTCAATGCCGCCGCCTTTACCGCCTGCATGTCCGCCGCCAGTGCCACCATTATCGTCACCACGCTGGCGCTGGCCAACATGTGCATCAACCACCTGGTGCTGCCGTCCAACCTGCTGCAGATAGACCGCGAGCAGAGTATCTACACGCAGCTCAAATGGCTGCGCCGCTCACTGATCGGCCTGTTGATACTGGCCGGCTACGCTTTTTTTATTACGCTGAGTGGCTCGCAGAGCCTGGTCCAGCTAGCCGTGGTCGCGTTTACCGGCACCCTGCAGTTCCTGCCCGGCATTATCGCCACCCCGTACTGGCCGGGCGCCAATCGCAAGGGCCTGCTGGCCGGCCTCGGCGGCGGCCTGCTGCTGTGGTTCCTGGCCATGCTGCTGCCGCTGTTTGGCGACTACTCGCTGTCGCTGCTGGACTTCCTGTTCGAGAGCGTCTCCGGCCCCGGCGAGGAGCGGTGGGCGACAGCCACGATGCTGTCGCTGGCACTGAACGCGGGCCTGTTCATCGCGGTATCCCTGCTCACTCGCACCAGTACCAACGAGAGGGTGGCGGCGGAAATCTGCTCCATGGATGAAGTCATCCGCCCGACCCGGCAGACTCTGGCACTGCACAGTGTGCACGAGTTCAGCCGGCAACTGGCCACCGCGCTGGGCGAGAATACCGCGCAAACGGTGGTGCACCAGGCACTGACCGACCTGCAGTTCTCACCCCGCGAAACGAGGCCCTACGCCCTGCGGCGGTTGCGCAGCCGTATCGAGGCCAACCTGTCCGGCCTGCTGGGTCCCGCCGTGGCCTACAGTATCGTCGAGCGGTGCATTCCCTTTGCGCCGGGACTGCACGGCAGTACGGAGGACATCAACCTGATCGAGCGCAACCTGGATCGCGCGCAATCACGCTTTACCGGTGTGGCGGCGGATCTGGACAATCTGCGGCGCCACCACCGCGAAACCCTGGACAAGCTACCCATCGGCGTGTGCTCCATAGGTGCTGACGGTGAACTGCTGATGTGGAACCGCGCCATGGTGCACATCACCGGTATCGCGTCGGGCGATGTGCTGGGCTCACTGCTGGACTCGCTGGTCGAGCCGTGGCGACAGATCATCGGCGATTTCCAACGCAGCACCGCCAACACCGCGCTGAAAACAGAGGTGCCCAACGCCACCGGCGCTGCCCGCTGGATCAGCCTGCACAAGGCGTCTCCCGAGGACGGCGACAGCGCGAATCACACGGTTATCCTGGTGGAGGACATCACCGACTTCGAACTGCTCGAAGAAGAGTTGTTGCACAACGAGCGCCTGGCTTCCATCGGACGGCTGGCCGCGGGAGTGGCACACGAGATCGGCAACCCGATAACCGGCATTGCCTGTCTGGCACAGAACCTCGAGTTTGAAACCGATCCGCAGGAAATCCGCCACACCGCCCGGGACATTCTCAGGCAGACTGAGCGGGTGTCGCGGATCGTGGAATCCCTGGTGAACTTTTCCCACGCGGGTTCCGGTGCGGGCGACACGCGGCCGGCGCCGGCCAACCTGGCCGACTGTGTGGACGAGGCCATTCACCTGCTGGCCCTGGACCGGGAGACCCGACCGGCCCGATTCAGCAATCACTGCGACCGCGAGATCGTGGTGCTGGCCGACAGCCAGCGCCTGCTGCAGGTATTCGTCAACCTGCTGGGCAATGCCAGGGACGCCTGTGACGACAATGGCCAGGTGCAGATACGGGCGGTTGCACAGGACGACACCGTCACCATCCATGTGGAAGACAACGGCTGCGGTATTCCGCCCCAGCTACAAACCCAGGTGTTCGAGCCGTTTTACACGACCAAGGATCCCGGCGCGGGCACCGGCCTTGGTCTGTCCCTGGTGTTCAGTATCATGGATGACATGGGCGGCAGCGTGCAGCTGACCAGCCCGATCGCGCCACCGCCGCACCCGGGCACACGGGTGACCCTGCAATTGCCCCGCACCAGCTACGGCGATACCTTTGTGGTCGGAGCAGCGCCGGCCGGTACAGTGCTGGAATAATGCGGGCAGGCAGGGTATGTTGTAGCAGTTGTTCGCACGGGTAATTCGCCATGCAGAAAATCCTTGTCGTCGAAGACGAATCGGTCATCCGCACCGCATTGCGGCGCCTGCTGGAACGCAACGACTATCAGGTCAGTGAAGCGGGCTCGGTGAGCGAAGCTGAATCGAATCACAACCTGGGCGATTTTGACCTGGTTATCAGTGACTTGCGGCTGCCCGGCGCACCCGGCACGGATCTCATCAAAAAAGCCGGCGATGTGCCGGTACTGATCATGACCAGTTACGCCAGCTTGCGTTCGGCCGTCGACTCCATGCGCATGGGCGCCGTCGACTATATCGCCAAGCCCTTTGATCACGGCGACATGATCAGCGCCGTACAGCGCATCATCGCCGACCACCCTACAGCCCGTGCGGCGCAGATGCGCGAGCGCCAGTCCTTCGGCGACAACACCTTCGGTATGACCGGCATGGTCGGCAACTGTCCCGCCATGCTCGAACTGTTTTCGCAGATTGAGAAAGTGGCCCCCACGGACTCTACCGTGCTGCTGCTGGGTGAGACCGGTGCGGGCAAGGAACTGGTGGCGCGCAGCGTCCACCAGCGCAGCCTGCGGGCCGGCAAAACGCTGATTTCAGTCAACTGCGCCGCGATACCCGATACCCTGATCGAGTCGGAACTGTTCGGCTATGAAAAAGGTGCTTTTACCGGCGCCAACGCCAGCCGCATGGGGCTGATAGAGGCCGCAGACGGGGGCACCCTGTTTCTCGATGAGATCGGCGAGTTGCCCATGGAGGCGCAGGCGCGACTGCTGCGCTTTATCCAGGAGGGCGAAATACGCCGCATCGGTTCAGTGCACTCACGCAAGGTCAATGTACGGCTCATCTGTGCCACCCACCGCAACCTGCAGGGACTGGCCGCAGAGGGCCTGTTTCGACAGGATTTGTACTACCGCATCAACGTCCTGCGCCTGTGCCTGCCGCCGCTGCGCGAACGCGGCAAGGATATCCTGCACCTGGCGGAGCGCATGCTGGAGGTGCAGGCGGAAAAACTCGGCAAAACAAACATGTCGCTGTCACCGCGCGCCATCCAGGCGATCACCACCTACCAGTGGCCGGGCAACGTGCGTGAACTGGAACACGCCATCGAGCGCGCCGTCATCCTGTCCGACAGCGACGAAATAGATAACGCGGCACTGGGCATCGACCTGGAACTGGTCAATATCAACCGTATTCGCGGCCAGCAGGGCATCAGTACCCACACCAAAACGGGCGGCGGCAACAGCGACCCACTGGAAGATCTGTCCCTGGAGGACTACTTCCAGCGTTTCGTTCTGGAGCACCAGGACTCGATGAGCGAAACCGAACTGGCGCAAAAGCTCGGCGTCAGCCGCAAATGCCTGTGGGAGCGGCGCCAGCGATTTGGTATTCCGCGCAAGAAAAATGGCGGCGAAAACCGGCGTAAAGAGCGCGCTTCCGCGGGCAAATAGACGTTACCCGCGCCCGGATGCGTTACGCCAGCCGGAGTATATCAGTAACACATGGGAGTATTAACTAACAAAAAATACCTGTCCGCAACAAGACAATCGATTGATTTAATTAGATTTTTTTACATCTGGCACACTATCTGCTTTTGCTAGCCAGGTGCAACAGTAAAAATAATAGCTACCGCAATAAAAATAACACGCATCAATGTGGACCTGGATGGGGAAGACACCTTCCCCCTCAATTTCCATATTATTGTGTGGCTATACAGTCGGTATATAACCGTAGTTATACAGTCCGTGTAGCGATAAAAATAACAGCACCCAGAAATAACAATAACTCCAAACGTGAGACCTGGATGGGGAAAACGGCTGTTTTCCCCGTTATTTCCTTGCCGGCTCTCAGCGCCGACCAATGCGCCGTGCCGCGGACGCGTGGCACGCCAGAACGATCACTTCTGTGGTAGACTCTGCGGCTGTTTTGATACAGCCACAGGCCAACGCTCGCTTGAACGTCATTCCCAGAGACCAGCACTGCATCTCCCGAAAGAACATCAGCGACAGCGCACTCAAAGTCATGTCGCGCCTGCGCGGCGAGGGGTATCAGGCCTATCTGGTCGGCGGAGCCGTACGCGATTTGCTGCTGGGCGGTCATCCGAAGGATTTTGACGTCGCCACAGACGCCACGCCAGAGGCCGTCCACACCCTGTTTCGCAACTCCCGCGTCATCGGTCGCCGGTTTCGCATTGTGCATGTCCGGTTCGGCCGGGAAATCATCGAAGTGACCACGTTTCGCGGGCACCACGACAGCGACGAGCGCAGTGGCGCACAGCCGGGCGATCACCGCTCGCGCCAGTCGGCCAGCGGACGGCTGTTGCGCGACAATGTCTACGGCACCCTGGAAGAGGATGCGGTGCGGCGTGACCTCACGGTCAACGCGCTGTATTACGACGCCGGCACGTTCGAAGTAATAGACCACGTACACGGCCTTGCCGACCTCGAGCGGCGCAGCATCTGCGTCATCGGTGAACCGGGATTGCGCTATCGCGAGGATCCCGTGCGCATGCTGCGGGTCTTGCGCTTCGCCGCAAAACTCGGGTTCGACATCGACCGGGACACCGCGGCGGCCATCCCCGATTGCGCGCAACTGCTGGCCGACATACCGGCGGCGCGGCTGTTCGATGAATTCCTGAAACTGTTCATGGCCGGCTGCGCGGCCGCCACCCTCGAACTGCTGCTGCAGCACAACCTCCTGCGCTTCCTGTTCCCGGACACCAGCGACTGTCTCGAGCGCGACCCCGCGGCGCTGGCCCTGGTGCGCGCCGCCATGGCCAACACCGATCAGCGCATCGCACAGGACAAGCCGGTCACCCCCGCCTTTATTTTGGCGGCCCTGCTCTGGCCAGTGGCCAGCGCGCGGGCGCAGCAGCGGCAGGAGTGCGGCGAACCGGCGATGCTCGCCATGCACAATGCCTCCCAGCAGAGTATTGCCGGGGCCGCGCGCCACCTGTCCATTCCGCGCCGCTTCAGCCAGCCGATGCGCGAGATATGGGAATACCAATTGCGCCTGCAGCGCTGCCACGGGCGCAGGGCGGCCGAACTGGTTGATCAGCGGCGCTTCCGCGCCGCCTATGATTTTTTGCTGCTGCGCGAGCAGGCGGGCGAGGACACCGGCCAGCTCGGCCAGTGGTGGACCCGTTTCCAGGAACTGCCACTGGAACAGCGCTTGCGCGAAGCCAGCGCCAAGGGAAAGCCCGGAAACCGCAAGACCCGCACGCGCCGCTCCCGCTCCGCCGTATGACACCCGCCTGGGTCGCATTGGGCAGCAATCTGGCAAACCCGCTGCAACAGTTGCGCCGCGCGGTGGCGGCACTCGATGAACTGCCCGGTTCACGCCTGGAACGCCTGTCCGGTATCTACCGCAGCACCGCGGTCGGACCCGGCGAGCAGCCGGCCTACCTCAACGCAGTGGTGCTGGTGCGCACGTCTGTGTCACCGCTGGCGCTGCTGGAGGCGCTGCAACACATCGAGCGGCAACAGGGGCGCGAGCGGACCCGGCGCTGGGGGCCGCGCACCCTGGACCTCGATCTGCTGCTGTACGGAAACCAGCGCTTGGCGACGGCGCGACTCACCCTGCCACACCCGGCCATGACACAGCGCAACTTCGTTCTGGTACCCCTGGCCGAGATCGCCACACCGAATCTGGTGCTGCCCGACGGCACGCTTCTTGATACATTGGCGGCTGACTGCCCCCGCGATGGCCTGGTCAAAACGCACTGGCAGTTGCGCTAGTGCGGCAACCAGCCGCGAGATGGGGATCAGGCTTTTGCCGCATCGAATGGAGGAGCACGGCCTGATGCACGAGACCAGCGTCATCAATATTGACCTGAAGGGACGGACGCCCCCGGCGTTCATCGCCGTGGAGGGGCCCATCGGCGTCGGCAAAACCACACTGGCGAAAAAACTCGCGGCGAGTTTCAACTACGACACGCTGCTCGAGGATGCCGAGGAAAATCCCTTTCTGGAAAAATTCTACCGCAACCGCAAACAGGCGGCCCTGGCGACACAGCTGTTTTTCCTGTTCCAGCGCGCGCAGAAGATCCAGGACGTGCGCCAGGCGGATATTTTCGCGCCGGTGCGGGTCTCGGATTTCCTGATCGAGAAAGATCCGCTGTTTGCGCGGCTCAACCTGGGGCACGACGAGTACCAGCTGTACCAGCGCGTGTACCGGCAATTGACGATCGACGCGCCCCGGCCCGACCTGGTGATCTATCTGCAGGCCTCTACCGATGTCCTGCTGTCGCGTATCGACAACCGCGGACTGGCCTATGAACAGGCTATCGAGCGGGACTATCTCGAGCGCCTGAACGAAGTGTACAGTGAGTTCTTTCTATATTACGATGACGCTCCCCTGCTCATCGTGAATGCCAGCGAAATCGACCTGGTCAACGGCGAGACGGACTACCGGCACCTGGTGGACTATTTGCTGGACATCCGCAGCGGGCGCCACTATTTCAACCCCACTTTCTTCGGGTGAACACTGCCATGGGCAAGATCACGATCAGCACCCTGGAAAAGCAAAAGGCCGCCGGGGAAAAGTTTGTCTGTATCACCGCCTATGACGCCACCTTTGCGCGCGTTATCAGCGAGGCGGGGGCGGAAGCCATTCTCGTGGGAGACTCTCTGGGTATGGTGCTACAGGGTCACGACAGCACCATCCCCGTGGCCATAGAGCACATGGCCTACCACACCGAGTGCGTATGCCGGGCACAACCGCAGTCCCTGGTCATCGCCGACATGCCATTTATGACCTATCCCACGGCGCAGCAGGCCATGGACAATGCCACCCGGCTGATGCAGGCCGGCGCCCAGATGGTAAAGATGGAGGGCGGCACCTGGCTGAGCGACACCATCAGCATGCTGGTGGAGCGCGGCATACCGGTCTGCGCGCACCTGGGCCTCACACCACAGTCCGTGCATACCTTCGGCGGTTTCAAAGTGCAGGGCCGCAGCCCCAAAGAAGCAAAATCGATTCTCGCCGATGCGGTGGAAATCCAGGATGCCGGGGCCAGCCTGCTGGTGCTGGAGTGCGTGCCGGCACCTCTGGCCACAGACATCAGCCGCAAGCTCGACATACCGGTCATCGGCATCGGGGCCGGACCCGGTACCGATGCCCAGGTGCTGGTGCTGCACGACCTGTTGGGACTGTCCGCGCATACGGCGCGCTTCGTGCATAATTTCATGGACGGCCAGAGTACCATACAGGGCGGTATCCGGGCGTTCGTCGAAGCGGTAAAGGTAGGCCAGTATCCCCGCGAGGAGCACAGCTACAGCTGAGCTGGGGCGCTGCAAGCAGCCCGGCTGCGCGCCCGGCGACCAACCATTTCAGCCATTTTGTACCGCTGCCGTCATCGCTCCCGTCCCACGCGCCCGATGCACAATACCGACACGCCCCTGCACCGGTTTTCCGAACACACAACAAAGCGACCGGACAGGGGTGTTTTTCCGTGATTAAGGACCAACGGTGACACATTGTGCTTCTTTTCGTAACAAACGCCGTGAATATTTCATAAAAAGCCGTTGCCGGGGTGGCAGATCTTGCGGCATACTCGCCCCCTGCCCGCCTGAAACTCGGGCCGAGCAGGTTTGGAGCTAGTGTTTTCCAACTGGTTTGGCGTCGCCACAGGGTACGCGGAGATCAGGCAACTATGCGAACCTACACCAGCAACACCCCCTTGCAGGCCGCCCTGCACAATCTGCGTCGGGGCGGCCAGAGTATCGCGTTTGTCCCCACCATGGGCAGCCTCCACGAGGGCCACCTCAACCTGGTGCGCAAGGCCCGCCAGTTGTGCGACGCGGTGGTGGTAAGCATTTTCGTCAACCCCCTGCAATTCGGTCCGCACGAGGACCTCGATGCCTACCCGCGCAGCATGGCGGCGGACAAGCAGAAACTGTTCAGGGAGGGCGTGCAGATCCTCTACGCACCCACGGTCGAGGAAATCTATCCCGAGGGCATGACCGCCCAGACCCAGGTCCATGTGCCCGACCTCGGGGACACCCTGTGCGGCACCAGTCGGCCGGGCCACTTCGACGGGGTTACCACGGTAGTGAGCAAACTGTTCAATATCGTGCAGCCGGATGTCGCAGTCTTTGGCGAGAAGGATTTTCAGCAGTTGTCCATCGTGCGCAAAATGGTCAGGGATCTGTGCATGCCGGTGAAGATCGTGGGGGTTGCCACCACCCGGGACGAGGATGGACTGGCCATGAGTTCGCGCAATGGCTACCTGTCCCTGCAGCAGCGGCACATCGCACCGGTGCTGCACGACACCCTCAACAGTTGCCGCGAGGCGATCGCCTGCGGCTTTGACAATTTCCTGCAACTGGAATCGCACGCACGCATGAAACTGCTGCAGGCCGGTTTTCAACCGGATTACTTCGCCATTCGCGATGCCCGCACCCTGCGCAGCGTGACCGAGGATACCGAGGAGATTGCCATTCTGGCCGCGGCACGGCTGGGATCGACTCGCCTGATCGACAATGTGCGCCTGGCGCTGAATCCGGTATCGGACTGGGGCATGCTCGCCGACGGCTGACAGCGGGCCCGCGCCGCCCCGGCGCCCCGAGCAGGCCCTTGCGACTTGCACAACCGGCACAGGCAAGTATTATCCTATTATCCTGAGTGAACCCGATGCGCAAAGGCAGGATTGCCATGTCTGAATTTCCCACGTACGCCGTTCCGGCTAACTTCAAGGACGCTCACATCGACGCCGAGCGCTATCGCGCCATGTACCGGCGCTCGATCGACGATCCCGAGGGTTTCTGGAGCGACATGGCCAGTGAGTTTCTGTCCTGGGACAGACCCTGGGATAGCGTCCTGAGCTACGATTTCACCCGGGGCGAGGCCGCGTGGTTTACCGGCGGCAAGCTCAACGTCAGCTATAACTGCATAGACCGGCACCTGCCACAGCGCGCCGACCAGAACGCGCTGATCTGGGAGGGAGACGACCCCGGCGACAGCGCCCACATCACCTACGGCGAACTCAAGACCCACGTGTGCAAGCTGGCCAATGCCCTGAAGGCCAGGGGTGTGCGCCGGGGCGACCGCGTGTGCATCTATATGCCGATGGTACCCGAGGCGGCCTATGCCATGCTGGCCTGTACCCGCATCGGTGCGGTGCACTCCATTGTGTTTGGCGGCTTCTCGCCCGAGGCTTTGAAAGACCGTATTCTGGATGCGGACTGCCAGACTCTGATCACCGCCGATGAGGGCGTGCGCGGCGGACGTACCGTTCCACTGAAACACAATGCCGACCGGGCACTGCAGTCCTGTCCCAACGTGCACACCTGCCTGGTGGTGCGGCGCACCGGGGCCGCCGTCAACTGGCGCGCGGAGCGCGACATCTGGTACCACGATGCCACCGGCAGTGCCGACGTCGAGTGCCCGCCGGAGTCGATGGATGCGGAAGACCCTCTTTTCATCCTGTATACCTCGGGTTCCACCGGCAGGCCCAAGGGCGTGCTGCACACCACCGGCGGCTACCTGCTGCAATCGGCCATGACCTTCAAATACGTATTTGACTACCGCGAGGGGGAGATTTTCTGGTGCACCGCCGACGTGGGCTGGGTCACCGGACACACGTATATCGTCTACGGGCCGCTGGCCAACGGCGCTACCTCGCTGGTGTTCGAGGGTGTGCCCACCTATCCCGACGCCGGCCGCTGCTGGCAGGTGGTGGACAAGCACCGGGTGAACACGTTCTACACGGCCCCCACGGCGATTCGCGCCCTGCACGCGGTGGGTGATGAGCCGGTCAAATCCAGTTCGCGCGCCAGCCTGCGCCTGCTGGGCACCGTCGGCGAACCCATCAATCCCGAGGCCTGGTCCTGGTACCACCGGGTGGTGGGCGATTCGCGCTGCCCCGTGGTAGACACCTGGTGGCAGACAGAGACCGGTGCGCACATGATCACACCGCTGCCCGGCGCGACTGCATTGAAGCCCGGCTCGGCGACCCTGCCCTTTTTCGGCGTGGATGTGGCACTGCTGAACGAGGACGGGTCCGAAGTCGAGGGGGCCGGCGCGGGTTACCTGGTGATCAAGTCCTCGTGGCCGGCACAGATTCGCAGCGTCTACGGCGACCACCAGCGCCTGGTGGACACCTATTTCAGCCACTATCCGGGCTACTATTTTACCGGCGACGGAGCCAGCCGCGACGCCGACGGCTACTACTGGATTACCGGCCGGGTAGACGACGTATTGAACGTGTCCGGGCACCGCATGGGAACTGCCGAGATAGAGAGCGCACTGGTGCTGCACGAGGATATCGCGGAGGCGGCCGTGGTCGGCTTCCCCCACCACATCAAGGGCCAGGGTATCTACGCCTATGTGACGCCGATGCAGGGTGTGGAACCCTCCGACAAATTGCACCAAGAACTGCTGGAACTGTGTGTGCAGGAAATCGGCGCGATTGCCAGGCCGGATGTCATCCAGTGGGCGCCGGGGCTGCCCAAGACGCGCTCCGGCAAGATCATGCGCCGCATCCTGCGCAAAATCGCGGAAAACGAACTGCACAGCCTGGGCGACACCAGCACCCTGGCGGACCCGTCGGTGGTGGACAGCCTGGTGGCAAACCGCCCGCGTTGAGCGATAACCCCAGTCGCTCATGCGGGACAACGCAGGTCCGCCGGCGGCGGCTGCTCAGTCCTCCGGCTGCTCGGTGCGCACGCCGCCCGGCGCGGCTGTGGCCGCTGCGCCCGGGTGGTCATTGAGCGCGACGTCGGGGGCAGCCAGCTCCGCTGCCGGCGCGGCATCGACCTCTGCGGGCTCGCTGATCTGCTCCTGCGGCGCCTCGATGCCGATATGGTGCGTAGCGAAGCCCGGCTGCACCACCTGGTTGAGCGCCATGCCGAGAACACGTCCGTTGTAGCTGGAAACGATCCGGGTGCGCTGGTTGGTCACCGGGTTGGTAACCGTGCCGAGCACATCCCCGACGCGCACTGACGCGCCCAACTGCACCTTGCTGAAGACAATGCCGCCCTCGGGGGCGCGCTGCCAGGCGGAGTTGTAGTAAACCGGCTCCGGATCGCCCCACAGGCTGAACTTGCTGAGCATGCCCAGGTGGTTGAGCAGCGTGCGGATACCTTTCACGCTGTGATCGACCGCCTTCTCCTCCAGCACCTTGGGACCGCCTGCTTCCAGAGTGACCGCCGGGATCCCGGCCTGTACCGCGGCGCGGCGCAGGGTACCCAGGGTGCCTTCGCTGTGCAGCACCACGGTAGAGCCAAAACTCTGCGTGAGCTTTACCACCTGGGGGTTGGACAAATCGCCGCGCAGTTGCGGCAGGTTGGTGCGATAGAACGACCCCGTGTGCAGGTCCACCACCGCGCTGCAGTGCTGGATCACTTCCTGGAAAAATGAATAGGCGATGCGCGAGGCGGAACTGCCCCGAGGATCGCCGGGGAAATGACGGTTCAAATCGCGGCGGTCACTCAGATAGCGCGAACCGCTGTGAAAACCCTGCAAATTGACAATGGGCACCCCGATAACCGCTCCCTTCAAGTCGTCTGCCTTCAGGTTATAGAGAATCCTGCGCACTGTCTCGGTGCCGTTGAGTTCATCGCCGTGTACCGCTGCGGTGAGGCACAGGGTGGGGCCCGCTTCGGCGCCGTTCACCACCAGGACCGGAGTGGCGCTGTAGATGCCTTCAAACGACTGGTTGGGCGCCCAGGCCAGGCGGGTGGCAGTCGCCGGCGGCACTTCGGTGCCCAGCAGCACCAGGCGCCGCGTCGACTCGGTCCGGGTTTGCGGCGCCGCCGCTTCACCATCGCCGAGCGAGCCATCGACTTCGGCACGGGCGGCTCGGGGCAGCAGGGCCGGGGCAACCGCCGCGATTTCAACCCGCCCGTCGCCCGCCGCCCGCGGCGCATCCACCTCAGATTCATCGCCGCCCGGCACTTCCCGGGCCGCCACGGTTTCAGGGCGGGCCTCCCGCTGCGCTCCTGCCGGCGATGGTTCCCCTACCGGCTGCTGCGCGTCTCTCGCGGTGGCAACTGTTGTTTGCGCGGGTACATGTTGCGCCCTCGCCGCAAGCGCTACCTCCCCTTCGGTTCTCCCCACCGCCGGGACAGCCGTCAGCGCAGTGCCCACTAGCAGCACTGTACAAAATCGATTCCACCATGCCACCGGTGTTCTCACCCGATTGTGTTCCTCCTGTCGTCGCTAACAGCGTACCGGAAAAACGGGACAGTCCCAACTGGACTTGCCGGTATGCCCGACAAGGCCGGACAGGCTCCGGGTGCCGCTCGCGACAGGGCCTGCCCCGCTGTATCGCGTATACCACCTGCGCGGCCCGGTACATCCCGTACATAACAAAAAGGGCGCGCCCAGTCTGCGGGTGCGCCCTTGTGTGCTCCGATGCGTCGTGTGGGCGCTGACCTACTCCGCCGCCTCCGGCGCCGCTTCCGCACGCGCATCGTCTTCCAGCAGCTCCTTGATGGAGAGCTTGATGCGCCCGCGCTGGTCCACATCCAGCACTTTCACCCGTATCTCCTGACCTTCCTTGAGGTGGTCGGACACATTCTCCACGCGCTCGTTGGCGATCTGGGAGATGTGTACCAATCCGTCCTTGCCGGGCAGAATGTTCACAAAGGCCCCGAAGTCGACAATGCGCGCCACGGTTCCGGTGTATGTCGCACCCACTTCGGCTTCGGCGGTGATCTCCTCGATCATGGCCACGGCCGCATCGCGCGCTGCCATATCCTGGCCAAAGACACGCACGGTACCGTCGTCGTCGATATCCACGGTGGCACCGGACGCCTCCGTGATGGAGCGTATGGTGGCGCCGCCTTTGCCGATGATATCGCGAATCTTGTCGGCATCGACCTTCAGGATAATCATACTGGGAGCGTTCTCGGAAGTCACTTTGCGCGGCTCGGACAACACCGCGTTCATCTGCCCCAGAATATGCAGCCGCGCCTGTTGCGCCTGCTCCAGCGCCACCTGCATGATCTGCTCGTTGATACCCTCGATTTTGATATCCATTTGCAGTGCGGTGACTCCGTCGGCGGTGCCGGCCACTTTGAAATCCATGTCGCCCAGATGGTCTTCATCGCCGAGAATATCGGTCAGCACCGCAAACTGGTTGCCCTCCTTGACCAGACCCATGGCGATGCCGGCCACCGGCGCCTTCAGCGGCACGCCCGCGGCCATCAGTGCCAGCGAACCCACGCAGACAGAAGCCATGGAGCTGGAACCGTTGGACTCGGTAATCTCCGATACCAGGCGTACCGTGTACGGGAACTCCTCGGCGTCGGGCAGCACCGCGCTCAGGCCGCGACGCGCCAGGCGGCCGTGCCCCACTTCGCGGCGGCTGGTAAAGCCCACCCGGCCGGCTTCGCCAACCGAGTACGGCGGGAAGTTATAGTGCAGCATGAAGGGGTCGCGGCGCTCGCCTTCCAGCGCATCGATAATCTGCGCATCGCGCGTGGACCCGAGCGTTACCGCGCCGATAGCCTGGGTTTCGCCGCGGGTAAACAGCGCCGAGCCGTGCACCCTGGCCAGCACGTCGACCTCGCAGGCGATGGGCCGCACGGTGCGATTGTCGCGACCGTCGATACGGCTTTCTCCGGCCAGTATGCGTTTGCGCACCAGCGTTTTCTCGACACTCTTGAAGATGTCCCTGACCTCGTCGGCCGAGGGGCCACCCTCGACCGCCAGCGCGGCGACACAGGCGTCGCGGATCTCGCCGACGCGCTCATAGCGCGCGGCCTTTTCCGTGATGCGATAGGCTTCACCCAGGTCGCTCCTGGCCTGTGCCTCGACCGCCGCCAGCAGCTCGGCGTTGACTGCCGGCGCCTGCCAGTCCCAGCCGGGCTTGCCGGCTTCGGCCGCCAGCTCATTGATTGCCTGAATCACCGTCTGCATTTCCTGATGAGCGTAGAGCACCGCTCCCAGCATCTGGTCTTCGCTGAGTTCCTGCGCCTGCGACTCGACCATCAGTACCGCATCGGCAGTACCGGCGACCACCATGTCCAGCTTGCTCCCGGCCAGCTGCTCGTACGTCGGGTTGAGTATATAGCCCTGCTCTGCAGTGAAGCCGACCCGTGCGCCGCCAATGGGGCCGTTAAACGGACAGCCGGAGACAGCCAGCGCGGCGGACGTGCCGATCATCGCGGGGATGTCCGGGTCGATGTGTTTGTCGGCGGACATCACGGTGCAGATGACCTGCACCTCATTCATGAAGCCCCTGGGAAACAGCGGACGGATGGGCCGGTCGATCAGGCGCGAGGTGAGGGTTTCTTTCTCGCTCGGGCGGCCTTCACGCTTGAAAAAACCACCGGGTATCTTGCCTACGGCATAGGTTTTTTCAGTGTAGTGCACTGCCAGCGGGAAAAAGTCCCGGCCCTCACGCGCGGTTTTCTCGGCGACGACTGTACACAGGACCGAGGTGTTCTCGACGGTTACCAGAACCGCGCCGCTCGCCTGCCTGGCGATACGCCCGGTTTCCAGCGTGACGTTCTGGCCACCGTACTGAAATGTTTTAGTTACTGGATTCACTATTTTTCTCCAATTCTATATATGGCGACCGGGGCGTCATCGCCCCGGTATGTGGTACAGCTTAGCGACGCAGACCCAGTCGCTTGATCAGATCCGCATAACGCGCAACGTCTTTGCGTTTCAGGTAATCCAGCAGTTTGCGTCGCTGGTTTACCATACGGATCAATCCGCGGCGAGAGTGGTGATCGTGCTTGTGCGACTTGAAGTGTCCCTGTAACTGCTCGATGTTGGCGGTCAGCAGTGCCACCTGCACTTCCGGAGACCCCGTATCGCCCGCCTCCCTCTGGTACTCGTTGACGATTTCCGCCTTGCGTTGCGCATTTAAAGCCATGTTGATTTCCTCTTTTTCAATCTGCCTGGGACGGGTACTCTACCCGCCCCGTTAACAAAAGAGCCTGTCCGTGCAGAATTACAGACAGGTTCGCGTTACCTTGCGGCAACTATCAGTCGACGCGGCGCCACGCGCCCGTCGTCCAATATTTCTCCCACCCCCAGAAACTCGCCGGATTCCAGGGCGACGCGCACCATACCATCACAGGGCGCGTTTGGCACCCGCACCGGCTGCCCCCGGCGCATATAGAAACCGCCCGACTCGCTCAGCCGAACCAGAGGCAGAGCGCCCAGAGCGCTGTCGGCCGGCAGTAACAGTGCGTCCATCCCGGCCAGTTGTGCGCTACTCTGCATGGCCTCCAACATCGCCAGCGTGACGCTGTCACCACTGGTGAAGGGGCCGGCCTGTGTACGGCGCAGTACACTGACATGCGCGCCGCAGCCCAGGGCCCGGCCGAGGTCCTCAGCCAGGGAGCGCACATAGGTACCCTTGCTGCACTGCAGTTGGATATCAATTTCGGGGCGCTCACCACCGCGAAATGCGTGCAGCTCCAGCCGTTTTATGACCACTTTGCGGACCTTGCGTTCCACCTCCAGCCCCCGGCGGGCCAGCTTGTACAGGGGCTGCCCGTCCTGCTTTACAGCGGAGTACATGGAGGGCACCTGTTCGATCTCTCCCCGAAATGCAGCCAGTGACGCCGCCACCGCGGACTCGGTCAGGGCGCTGGCATCACGGCTTTCCAACACGTCGCCCTCGGCGTCTCCGGTACTGGTGGCCACACCGAGCACAAAGGTGCTCTGGTAAGCTTTATCCGCATCCAGCAGAAACTGGGAGAACTTCGTGGCCTCCCCGAAACACAGGGGCAGCACGCCCGTGGCCAGGGGGTCCAGGGAGCCGGTATGCCCTGCCTTGTCGGCCCCGTACAGCCGCTTGGCACGCTGCAGCGCCTGGTTGGAACTCACCCCCGCAGGCTTGTCCAGGATCAGGATGCCGCTTACGGGCCGACCGCGGCGCCGCCTGCCCATGCGTCTAGGGCTCGTCATCGCGCAGGCCCAGTTTGCGATCGGCATCCGCCGCCTGGCGAATCAGGTCCTCCATGCGGCGCCCCTGGCCGACACTGCTGTCAAAATAAAAGTGCAGCTGGGGTACGCTGCGCATCGTGCTGTCGCGGGACAGCAGGCTGCGCAGAAAACCCCCCGCTTGGTTCAGTACAGCGGTGGACTGGCTGGCCTCCTCAGGCGAGTCGCTGCCCAGTACCGTGTAATAGACCCTGGCGTGTGCCAGATCCCGACTCACGCTGACGCCGGTGATACTCACCATCCCCAGCCGGGGGTCGCGCAGCTCCCGCTGGATCAGTGCGGCCAACTCGCGCTGCAGGTAGTCCGCCACCCGCTGCGTACGACTGAATTCCCTTGCCATAGCGCGGCCGCTTACAGTGAGCGGGCGATCTCCCTGACTTCATAGACTTCGATCAGATCGCCCACCCTCACATCCGTATAGTTCTTCACCCCGATACCGCACTCCATGCCGCTGCGCACCTCGGTGGCATCGTCCTTGTAGCGGCGCAGAGACTCCAGTTCGCCCTGGTAGATCACCACATTGTCGCGCAGCACGCGGATGGGCTTGGAGCGATACACCGCCCCCTCGACCACCATGCAGCCGGCGATCTGTCCGAACTTGGGGGAGCGAAAGACATCGCGCACCTCGGCGATACCCACGATATCCTCGCGCACTTCCGGCGCCAGCATCCCCGTCAGCGCCTGCTTGACATCGTCGATCAGGTCGTAAATCACATTGTAATAGCGCAGGTCGACGCCCTCGTTTTCCACCAGGCGTCGCGCCGCACCGTCGGCCCGGACGTTGAAACCAAAAACCACCGCACTGGAAGTCATCGCCAGGTTGACGTCTGTCTCGGTGATGCCGCCGACACCGCCCGATACGATATTGACCTGGACCTCTTCGTTGCCCAGATCCAGCAGCGCGGTCTGGATCGCTTCCAGAGAGCCGCGCACATCCGCCTTGACCACCACATTGAGGGTTTTCTTTTCGCCCGCCGTCATACTCTCGAACATGTTGTCCAGTTTGGCGGCCTGCTGGCGCTGCAGCTTGTTGTCGCGGCTCTTTTCCTGGCGGAAAGCGGCCACGTCGCGGGCCCGCTTTTCACTCTCCACCACGGCAAACACATCGCCTGCATCCGGCGTACCGTCCAGCCCGAGAACTTCCACGGGAATGCTCGGACCGGCTTCGTCGACCGGCTGGCCGTTCTCGTCGAGCATGGCTCGCACCCGCCCAAACTGCAGGCCCGCGAGCACGATATCGCCCTTGCGCAGGGTGCCGTTCTGGATCAGCAGCGAAGCGACCGGGCCCCGCCCCTTGTCGAGGCGCGATTCGATCACGATGCCCTGTGCCGGAACATCGCGGGCCGCGGTCAGCTCCAGCAACTCGGCCTGCAGCAGCACCGCATCCAGCAGTTCACTGATGCCCTCGCCGGTGTGCGCGGAGACGTTGATGAACTGCGTGTCGCCGCCCCATTCTTCAGGGATGACCTCCCTGGCGGACAGCTCGTTCTTGACCCGCTCCGGGTCCGCGCCCTCCTTGTCCATCTTGTTGACGGCCACGATCAGGGGCACGTTCGCGGCGCGCGCGTGCTGCACCGCCTCTTCGGTCTGCGGCATCACACCGTCATCGGCAGCCACTACCAGAATAACGATATCCGTGCTCTTGGCGCCGCGGGCGCGCATGGCGGTAAACGCCGCGTGGCCGGGAGTGTCCAGGAACGAGATCATGCCGTGGTCGGTTTCCACATGGTAGGCGCCGATATGCTGGGTAATGCCGCCGGCCTCGCCGGAAGCCACATGGCTCTTGCGTATATAGTCCAGCAGCGACGTCTTGCCGTGATCGACGTGGCCCATTACCGTCACCACCGGAGCCCTGGGTTCCTGTTTGCCCTCCTGCAGCGCCAGGGTCTCTTCCAGCTTTTCCTCCAGCGCATCGGCGCTGATCAGTTTCACCCGGTGACCCAGTTCCTCGACCACCAGCGTGGCCGTGTCCTGGTCGATCATCTGATTGATGGTGGCCATCACACCCAGTTTCATCAACTCCTTGATAACCACTCCGGACTTCACGGACATCTGCTGGGCCAGCCCGGACACAGAAATCATATCTGCCATCTCGACTTCATGGACCTGCTTTTCCGTGGGCATTTCAAATCCGTGCTTGGCGTGTTCGGCGTGCGTGGCCTTGATTTTCTTGCGCCCGCTGCGGCGCCGCGACAAACCGGCTTCTGCCGCGTCGAGATCGGACAGGGACAGGTTGTGGCCGCGCTGCTTGCCGCGACCCAATGGCGCATGGCGGGCCAGCTTGCCGCGTTGCTTGCGCCGCTGCTCATCGGCGTCTTTGGTCGACGGCGCTTCATGCAGACGGCGGGGACGCTTCACCGCCTCCCTGGCGCTATCGCGGGTCTTGGCCGCCGCATCATCGGCTTTCTGCTGCTCGTCAGCCTCCCTGCGCGCGGCCGCGGCGGCCTGTCGCGCTTCGGCCTCGGCGGCTTCTTCACGCTGGCGGCGTTGTGCCGCGCGCTGGCGCAGGATCTCCGGATCGAGTGTCGAGCTATCTTCCTCTACTTCCGGTTCTGCGTGGGCTGCTGCAGCCGCGGCGGCCTGCGCCGCGCTGGCCGCGGCGGCCGCGGGGGGGGCTGCCACTGCGGCGGTGTCGGCCGCGGCGCTCACGACAACGGCCGGCTCCTCGGCGGCGCCGGCTTCGGCTTCGGCCTCGCTCGGACCGCGTTTCACATAGGTGCGCTTCTTGCGCACCTCCACGTTGACGGTTTTCCTGCCCTGTGCGCCGGACGTGCGCAAGGTGCTGAGCGTCTTGCGCTTGAGCGTAATCCGCCTGGGCGCCGCCTCCGACTCGCCGTGGCTGCGCTTCAAGTAGGCCAGCAGTGTCTGCTTGTCCTCGTCGGACACGGCTTCACTTGCCTGCGAGTGTGGCAGCCCCGCTTCTTTCATCTGCGTCAGCAACCGCTCAGCGGATGCACCCACCACCTCTGCGAGCTGCTGTACTGTCACCTGCGCCATCCAATCATCTCCTCAATCCCTGTAAAGCCTCGCGGCTCGCGCTTACACCTACTCTTCTGCCTCGGCGAACCACGGTGCCCTGGCGGTCATGATCAACTCGCCAGCACGCTCTTCTGTCATATCCGGGATGTCCATCAAGTCTTCTACGCCCTGTTCCGCCAGGTCTTCCATGGTGATGATCTCGCGACTGGCCAGGATATAGGCCAGATGCCGGTCCATACCGTCCATCTCCAGCAGATCGGTAGCGGGCTCGTGCGCACCGAGCTGTTCTTCCGAGGCGATGGCCTGCGTGAGCAGCGCATCCTTGGCGCGCGCGCGCAGTTCTTCGGCGATATCCTCGTCGAAACCCTCGATGGCAGTCATTTCCTCCAGCGGCACGTAAGCGACTTCCTCCAGCGTGGTAAAGCCCTCTTCCACCAGGATTTCGGCCACCTCGTCATCCACGTCCAGCTGCTGCACGAACACCTGTATCACCTGGCCGGCCTCCGCCTCGTGTTTTTCAGCCGCCTCGTCCAGGCTCATGACATTGATGGTCCAGCCGGTCAGTTCGCTGGCCAGCCGCACGTTCTGCCCGCCGCGACCGATCGACTGGGCCAGATTGTCCTCGGACACCGCCACATCCATGGTGCGGCTGTCCTCGTCCACCACGATCGACTCCACCTCGGCGGGGGACATGGCATTGATCACCAGTTGCGCCGGGTTGTCATCCCACAGCACGATATCCACACGCTCGTTGTCGAGCTCGTTAGAGACAGCCTGCACCCGGGACCCGCGCATACCCACGCAGGCACCCACCGGGTCGATACGCTGGTCGTTGGTTTTCACCGCGATTTTGGCCCGCGAGCCCGGGTCGCGTGCAGCGGCGCGAATCTGGATCACCTCTTCCGATATCTCGGGCACCTCGATCTTGAACAGCTCGATCAGCATCTCGGGGCAGGCGCGGCTCAAGATGAGCTGGGGACCGCGCGATTCAGTGCTGATCTCCGTGAGAATGGCGCGCACCCGGTCATTGACACGGAAGGTCTCGCGACCGACCAACTGCTCACGTGGCAGCAATCCCTCGGCATTGTTGCCCAGATCGACGATGACGTTGTCGCGGGTGACCTTCTTGACGGTGCCGGCCACCAGTTCGCCCACCCGACCCGTATACTGTTCCACCACCTGAGCGCGCTCGGCATCGCGCACGCGCTGTACGATGACCTGCTTGGCGGTCTGCGCGGCGATACGGCCAAAGCCGACGTTTTCCACTGTCTCCTCGTGAACATCGCCCGGCCGCAGGGAGGGATTCCGCTCCGCCGCTTCTTCCGTGGTGAACTGGGTGCCGAGCAGCGCCATTTCGTGGTCGGGCACCACCAGCCAGCGGCGGACGGTGACGTAGTCGCCGGTCTTGCGGTCGATAGTGACCTGGATGTCGGCCTCTTCGTCATAGCGCTTCTTGGTGGCCGTTGCCAACGCCAGCTCTATCGCCTCAAAGATGATGTCTTCGGACACCCCCTTTTCGTTGGATACAGCCTCTGCCACCAGCAGAATTTCTTTTGTCATCTCAAGCCTCGCCAGTTCACTTGCCGCGCCTAGACGCGGGGTTGTACGCGCGCCCGGTCTATGGCGCCGTGGGGCAACAGGTACTCGTGGTCATCCACCTGCACCACGACATCCTCGCCCTCGATCCCTTTTAAAATACCCTTGTACCTGCGCCGTCCCTCGACGGCACTGCGCAAACGCAATTCAACCACCTCACCGACATAACCGGGGAACTGCTCGAGCCGGAACAACAGGCGGTCCAGCCCCGGTGAGGACACCTCCAGGGTGTACTCGCTGCCGATGGGGTCCTCCACATCCAGCACGCCGCTGACCTGCTCACTCACCGCAGCGCAGTGCTCCACAGTGACGCCGTCCTCACTGTCGATATAGACGCGCAACAGCGTGTGCCGCCCCTGTGCCAGGTACTCGACACCCCACAGCTCAAAACCCAGGGCCTCGACCGTGGGCGCCAGCATATCCGCTATCTGTCGGTCCTTGCTCGCCACCGCAAACACAATCTCCGAGAACGAAAAAGCCCCTGAAAAGGGGCTTTTTCGTGTTCGTACCGCCGGTTACCGGAGCTGGCGGTACTTCATTGGTAGCGGGGGCTGGCTGCCAACGCTATC
>JAGRIH010000057.1:17961-19067 GCA_020443345.1 Halioglobus sp. | reverse complement strand
GTCTATTCCGATTAGACCACTTCATAATGATCCTACGGCCATACCTTCAGCTGCAAGCTTGGCGGCCGCATAACAAGCTGAAGTGAATGCCACGCAGGCTGCACCTACCGCACCGGCACCTAACATATACGCCCCTCCCATTATTGCCATTCCTCCAGTATCAACACTGCTTCGGTAGCCTATTCCAGTGGGGGCATATCCCGTATAAGTACTGTGCTCACTAAAACCTGGAAACACGACATAACGAGGCAAAACCGAGCCCGCTGGGAGTACATAGATGGAGGAGCTTCCTATAGTCAGTTGTCCGCCACCCTTCAATCCATACACTGTTATACACCCCGTGTTGAAGCACTTGCTCTCATCAAAGTCCCCGGAAACCGATTTCTCCTGCGCCGGGGAACCTTCCAACGTCTGCTGATCTCCGGTTTTTCCGTCAGGTGTATCGCCCTTTGTGGCGTTACTACCTACCAGATCCATCAGAGAAGCCAGATAGTCCTCCATCGAAAACGGGGTGTACGAACCGGGAAGATTGGGTATCCCTGTCGAGCCAACCCCGAAACCGCCACCAACAAAAAATGGTGCATACGAACCACTTGCCCCCTTGGCCAGAGATGGCGCCGTAACCACAACTTCCTCCATACAGAAACCAAAGGAATGTTCCCTATTGCCATTGCAGGAGGCATAACCACTCGGATCCGAGTATGTCAGTGGGTTGTTGAAGGCGTAGGTGTAGCGATTGTAGTTTTGGCCATTCTCCGGTGCCTGGGTGACTGGATCGGGGCTCAGCATCCTTCCCAGCCTGGGCTCGTACACCCGCCCATTCATGTGAATAATCCCGATATCATCCAGATGCTCATGCCCGGTATAGCCGCGCGGCTCGTAGGCACTGATCGTGGCCGCCGCCCAAGTGGCGGGGTTGCGGCGCAGACCCCAGGCATCGTAACTGTAGCGCTCGATCACATTGCCCGATAACTGTTCGGTGAGGGCGGTCACACTCCCCAAATGATCCCGATGGAGGTATTCATGGACCACCCCGCCCAGGCTGTAATCCTTGCGCAGCATCACCGCCTTGCCGTTGGCGCGGATCACGTGGCGGAACTCGGTGG
>JAGRIH010000057.1:0-17771 GCA_020443345.1 Halioglobus sp. | reverse complement strand
CGTTGGCCAGGTTGCCGTTGTTGTCATAACTCAGGTTTTGGGTGGTTTGCCCGGCGGTGATCTGCGTTACGGCGTGCACGGCGGAGGTGGTGTACAGGAAGGGGTTGCCCGTATCGGATTTGTGGGTGATATTGCCCACTACATCGAAACCGTAGCTGAGCGCGGTATTGCCCGCCACCTGGGCACTGGTCAACCGGTCCAGGTCGTCGAAGGTAAAGGTTTCGGAAAGACCCAAACGCAGGTCCTCCCGCTGTGTCATGTTGCCGGCGTCATCGTAGCAATCCCCTTTTTTATCAAACAGCAACCAGTCCCTGTTGCCGCGGCACACGCGCTAGTGAGTCTCGTTGGGCTCTACGCTGTCCCGTCGCTTGTCCCGCATCCTGGGGTTGTTCGCGTGCAGGCTGACACGCGCGCCCGAGGAGGCCAGTTCGATGTCATCCACGAGCAGAACGCTGCCAGAGAGATTTTTGGGCGTGGACGGCCAACCCCGCAGCACGGCCTTGGCGCCGTGTCCCAACTCTCGCTGACTGAGGTTCAGCCGTCGCACCTCATCCGCCAACTGTAGTGTCGCGCGAAACACGTAGCGTGCATCGACATCGCGCACGCCCAGCTGCCGCTGTGGGCCATCCACTGAAAACAGCAAAATGGCGTTGCCATCGGCTTCGGGCAGTTCCAGCCCGCGCAGGGTGACATTGAGGGAGAGGGGGCGGCCCAGGTCAAACAGTTCTGTCTCGGACCAGTCACTGCTGAACTCCGTGTGCTGGCGCAGCCAGTTCAGGTCCTGCGGGCCAATTGCCACGGGCTGTGCCCAAAGCACGGGACAACAGGCCAGCAGGATCACTAACAGAAGCTGTTGATAGGACCGACGATCGGGCAGGATCGCCTGCAGGGCGCGGTAAGGCGGCAAGATATTAATGCCAAGTTCCCCCGACAGGCCGTCAATTCTTAAACTAATTCTGGCACTGTCTCTGTAGCTTTTTCTGAATAATAGAGTTGGAGCTGTAGCCTGTCAATAATGATAGGAGATCGCCCAGCAGCCCGTGAACAAATCCATAAATATGGGCATGGTGAGAAGTTGGATGCCTAACTGAGTGCCATCTATACTTCAGGCATGATGAGCTGTCCGGCCCCCTAAGCGCTCCGCGGACAGTCGAGGAGAGCATTATGCCCCCGCCCTTTGCACAGCTCGGTACCCGGGAATTTGCCGCGCTGCTGAGGCATTTCGAATTCTCGCGGCAAATCAACATGGTTCACGTGCATCACACCTGGCGCCCCAATCATGCCCAGTATCGGGGGCATGCGTCTATCGAGGGCATGTGGCGACACCATACCCAGCAAAACGGCTGGCGCGATATCGCCCAGCACGTGTCGGTCGCGCCGGATGGCTCGATCTGGCTGGGCCGCAACTTCAACCTGCCGCCGGCGAGTGCCGCGGGCCACAACGGCAATGTGCAATGCGGCCCCTTCATGATCGAGGCCATCGGCGATTTCGACCGCGGTCAGGACGAACTGGTCGATCCACAGCGCGCCTCCCTGATCAGCGTCATCGCCGCTGTGCAACAGCATTTCGGACTGCCGCATACGGCCATCATGTTCCACAACATGATGTCGTCAAAAACCTGCCCCGGCACGTCGGTTACCTTCAGCGACCTGCTGGCAGAGGTCGGCGCTGCCCACACCGACGAGGTGCATAGCAGGAGCTTTGCGGCGCTGGCGGAGCCTCCCCCGGAGCGGGTGCTGAGCGCACTGGCGCAGTTGAGCGATTCCATCCCCGCGGCCGGCGCTGACGAATCCCTCGCCGAGCATGAACCCCATGATGCGTTCACCCTGCAGGCACTGGAGCGCGGCGGCTTCGAACTGCTGCCGGGGCTGACCACGGACATGATCGGTGCCCTGCGGCCGCACGTTATCAATCTGCGCGGTGGCAAGTTCTCCACTGATGGCAAGATGGTCACTTCTGCCGCCGACCTAGACGCACTGATCAACCATCACCTGGAAAAAGCGGCGGCTGCGGCCAGGGCGCGGCAGCAGCCGTTGCGGATACTGCTGTATGCCCACGGCGGGTTGGTGTCCGAGTCCGCGGGCCTGCGGGTGGCGCACAAGCACCTGGCGTGGTGGCGCGCCAACGGGATTTACCCGATCAATTTCGTGTGGGAAACAGGCCTGTTCGAGACCATTGGCGACCTGCTCAAAAAAGCGCTCGGCCAGGGCGAACGTTCGCTCGGCATCGACCTGCTGACCGATCCGCTGATTGAAAAAGCCGCTCGCGCCCTGGCCATGGACACCATCTGGCGCGGCATGAAAAGCGCCGCTGAAGCTGCCAGTGCGCGCGATGGCGGAGCTTTGCACGCGGCCAGGAAATTGAGGGAATTCTGCGCCAGACACGGCGACGATGTGGAGCTGCACGCGGTGGGCCACAGCGCGGGTTCGATCTTTCACGCCCACCTGCTGGCCGCCTGCAAACGCCTGGGACTGCCGGCCTTTCGCACCCTGCAATTGCTGGCACCGGCCAGCCGCATCGACCTGTTTAAAAGCCACCTCGCCCCCCTGCTCGGGGAAGAGCATGGGATTGACAAGTTGACGGTGTTTACCATGTCGCGGCATTTCGAATTGGCCGACCACTGCGCGCACGTCTACCGCAAATCGCTGTTGTACCTGGTATCGGCCGCCGGCGAGACAGAGCAGGATGCGCCGCTCCTCGGACTGGAAACGTCGCTGCGCGCCGACCCGGAAACAGCCGCTCTGTTCGGCCTGACGGGCGGAGCGGGTCGAGCCGACGTTTTCTGGTCGGTATCCAGTGTCACGGCCTCCACCTCTCACGGCGGGTTTGACGATGACCCAGCCACACTGGCCAGTGTCGCGCGCAACGTGCTGGGTATAACGCAAACAGATCCTGTCGTGCCCTATCCAGGCGGGTCCGGAGGTGCTCGCAGCGGTGCATGGCAGGAAGATGTCGACTGGCCGGAAGCCCTGCGTCGGGTGCGGCCCGCCACGGTGGCTTCAGATAATACGCAGCGCGCAGGCGGCGGACAGCGGGCGCACCGGGCTTTGTGCATCGGCATCGACCAGTACGCGCGCAAACCGCTCAATGGCTGTGTGGCCGATGCCCGGGCCTGGGGCGCCTGGCTGCGCAACCGCGGCTTTGAGGTCAGTTTTCTGCTCGATGGCCAAGCCACCGCCGCCGCCATCCTGGCGGGTATCGACACGCTGCTGTCGCACGCCAACACCGGCGATGTGGTAGTGATCCAGTTCGCCGGCCACGGCACCCAGATCAGCGACCTCGGCGCAGAGGAGGAGGACCAACTGGACGAAGCGTGGGTTCCCTATGATTTCCTGGACGGCGAGTTCGTCGTCGATGACAGCCTGGGCGCGTTGTTCGACCGTTACCGTGATCGCGGTTTAGAGCTGGTGCTGTTCACCGACTGCTGCCACTCCGGTACCAGTTCCCGTGCGGCCTTTGAATCCACCGCGGCGCCCAATGCGGCCAACAGCCGGTTCCTGCCCGTGGAGCGCGCGCTACAGGAGAAATTCCTGGCGCGCCATCCCGCCGCGGCGCGCACCGGCGCGCGCGACGACAGTCTCGGCTGGGAGATTCACTTTGCGGCCTGCCAGGACCAGCAGTCGGCCTACGAGGAAAACGGCCAGGGCAAGTTCACGGGCGCCGCACTGCAGGTCCTGGCGCAAACAGACAGCGAGTCACTCACCTATGGTCGACTGGCCGACACGGTGATGCGGGCGTTTATCAACGACGCGAGGCAGACACCACAATTTCGCGCCACCGGCCTGCGCCGGGGCTGGCGTTTGTTTGCCGGCACGGCAGCCGCCGCCGGGCCGTCCAGCCGGCCACCCCAGCCGGCTGCAGACACCGCCAGCAGTCACCTGCGCACCGAACCGCTCGAGCGCATCGAGCGCAGGCTCGACGAAATCTCCAGTGTACTGCGCCGCATGCTGCAGTGAGAACCGCGGACCGGTGCCTCGCATGAACACGCCAATCCAGTTCGGGGAGCGCCTGTTTCTGCCGGTACTGATGGCGCCCTACGCCAGACGCAACGACGACCCGCTGCACAGACGACTGTGGGTCTATGTCCTGGACCCTGCGAGCAGCGGCAGCAAGCGACTTACCCAGTGCATAGAGGTGCCTTACGAACCCCTGGGCAAGGCGGGCATACACGGCGCGGTATTTGCAGTCGATCACTCGCCCCTGCCGCCGTTTCTGCTCGATCATCTGGACTGGCCGGAGCGCTTGATCGAGGACTTTAACCAACACCCCCTGCACCTCGACGAGCCCCGGCTGGCGATGGCCGGCGGTATCGAACCCTGTACCGGCAAGCCGCTGTTCGCGGGGCAGATGGCCTACGCCATCTGCCAGCGGGTCTACGACACCTTCGCCGCTGCGCTGGGCCGCTTTCCGACCTGGGGCCCCTGGGTGTCGCGTCGCATTCGCCACAGCCAGAGCCCCGCCCTGACTATTCGACCATTTGCCTTCGAGGGCGCCAACGCGTACTACGACCCGAGCAAAGGCAGCCTGGAGTTCGGCGTGTTCAACGCCGCGCTAAACGACTCGACGTCGGTGTTGCCGGGCGGGATGGTGATCACCTGTCTGTCCCACGACATCATCGCCCACGAGGTGACACACGCCTTGCTCGATGGTATGCGCGCCCACTTCCGCCTCAACACCCATCCCGACGTGCCCGCCCTGCACGAGGGATTCGCTGATCTGGTCGCACTGTTTCACCACTTTCAATATCCCGATCTCGTCGAACAGGCCATCGAGGACCACGGTGGTCTGAATTCAGACATGCTGCTGGAACTGGGAAAGGAGTTCGGCACTGCGCTGGGGAACAAGGAAGGCGACTGCCTGCGCCGGGCCATGGACAACGTGGCACTACCCGGCCAGCAGGCTGCGCCGGAGATCTGCAACTACGAAGACCCTGCCCTGACTGAACCGCATGTCCGGGGCAGCGTGTTGGTAGCGGCGGTGTTTGCGGCCTATCTTCAGGTCTACGAGCGCCGGGCCGGGGAGCTGCTGCGACTGGCAAATGTCACCGCCGGGGGCGAATCGCGCAAGATACTGCCAAGTCAGTTGGTCTCTTTGCTGGCCCGGGAGGCCGCCGCAGTGGCGGATGAGTTTCTCCAGGCCTGCATCCGGGCCATCGACTACTGCCCCCCACTGGATGTGCGCTTTGGCGACTACCTGCGCGCGATCATCACTGCCGATCGAATGTTGAATCCGCAGGACAGCAGCGGCATGCGCGATGCGCTGATCCGGGAATTTCGCCGCAGAAAGGTCGACCTGGGCCGCGTGCGTGATCTGAGCGAATACTCGCTCGAATGGAACTCGCCATCGACAGTGGACCGGCCGGCCGTTCCCGGGCTGGCATGGTCGGACCTGCGCTTTCGCAACGACGGCAGAACACCACAGAGCATTGCTGAAATAGAGCGCCAGGCGCAGGCGCTGGGTGAATTCCTCATCGACAAGGTTCACAGTGGTGAACTCAAGGGCGAGTTCGGCGTTACGCGCGCGGGAGGCGACTACGGACCAATCACCATCGAATCGCTCAGAACCGCCGCCAGGCGCGGGCGCGATGGCCGCCTGTTGAACGGCATTATTGCCGAAACATCGCAGACGCGCACCACCCCTGACGGTGTGGTGCGCGGGGGTTCGACGCTGGTGCTGACCGAGGAAGGCCGGGTGGATTTTGCCATTCGCAAGCGCGTGGATGACGAACAGCGCTTGCTGGACCTGCGCCACCAGTTGGCCGATACCGGTGGATTGACCGACGTGTCCTTCAGGGAATTGCACTCACACCGGCGCTGACACGCGCAACAGCCGGGCACCTTCCCCGGCGCCCGCGCGCTGCTTGACCGGGCGCTGCGCTGACCCGGCGCAGTGACCGGGCAATACCGATCGCGCGGCCGGCGCCAGCGGCAGCCTCTCAACCCAGCGCCTGTTCCAGGTCGGCAATCAAGTCCTCGGCATCTTCCAACCCGACCGACAGCCGCAGCGTGGCGTCGGTGATACCGCGGCGGGAGCGCTCCTGCGGGGTGAGTCCGTGGTGGGTGGTGGTACAGGGCTGCGTCACCAGGCTTTCCGCGCCGCCGAGGCTGGGGGCCAGCGCAAACAGTTTGAGGTTGTCGGCCACGCGCGTGGCCGCAGCGCCGCCGCCGCTGACCTCGATACTCACCATGCCCCCGAAACCCTGCATCTGCTGCCGCGCCAGCGCGTGGCCCGGAGAATCCGCCAGGCCGGGGTAAAACACCCGCGCAACCTTCGGATGCGCGTCCATGGCCCGGGCAATGCGCAGGGCGGACGCATTTTGCCGCTCTACGCGCACCACCAGTGTGCGCAGACTGCGGGCCAGCAGGGCGGCGGTCGTCGGCGCGATCATCGAGCCCAGGTTCTTGCGCCAGTCCCAGATCGGACCCAGCAGTTGCGCCGGACCCATCAGCGCGCCGGCGGTCAGATCGCTGTGTCCACCGAGGTATTTGGTGGCGCTGTGCAGCACCAGGTCGGCGCCCAGTGTCAGCGGCTGCTGATTGACCGGCGAGGCAAAGGTGTTGTCGATGGCCAGCAGCGCGCCATGGGCGTGCGCCTTTGCCGCGATGGCGCGGATATCGAACAATTCGAGGGTGGGATTGGTCGGCGTTTCCAGAAACACCAGTTTGGCACCTGCGGCCAGCAGGCCCTCGAGTCGATCCAGTTCGCCGCCCAGAATCAGGTGTGTCTTGATTCCCAGCAGCGGCAACTGGGTAGACAGCAGTTCCAGCGTGCCGCCATAGGCGTCGCCGATACACACGATACCCTCGCGGCCATGGGTCAGAAACAGCGCTGTTTCCGCCGCCATGCCGGAGCAGAACGACCAGGCCGCCTCGGCGCCCTCCAGCCCGGCGAGCGTCTGTTCCAGCGCCTGTATGGTCGGGTTCATACCGTAGCGCGTGTACAGGCTGCCGGGTTTTCGGCCGTCGACGACATCGAGCAGATCGGCCGTGGTGTCGAAGCCGAAGGTGGTGCTGTCATACACCGGCGGGTGCGGGCTGCCGTGTGCATCCACAAAACCGTGACCGTGAATGCTGCGGGTCGCCAGACCCGCCCCGGTGGGTTTGTCGGTCATCTGCCTGTACTCCCTGGTTTGCCTGTTGTGTGGTACGGGCCTATTCTGTCTCATGCAGGTAGCGCCTGCAAAGAGCGCGGCGTCGGTTGACTTTGGCCCGTGCAGCGAAGACTGACGGGCGTGTAATCAGTAGGTAACAGGAGAGCGGACATGGGACTGCTGGATGCAAAGATTGGCCTTGTCACCGGTGCCGGCCAGGGGATCGGCCGGGCCATCGCCCTGTCGTATGCCCGCGAGGGAGCAGCGGTGGTGGTGGCTGATTTCAACAGGGCGGCCGGAGAGGAGACTGTGCAGTTGATTGAACAGGCCGGTGGTGTCGCGGCCTTCATCTATGGCGATGTCAGTAAAGAAGAGTCTGTCGCGGCCACAGTGGACTTTGCCGTGACTCGCTACGGCCGGCTGGATATTGCCTGCAACAGTGCGGCGCTCAGCCGCGGCTCCGGTCTCGTACACGAATACGAACGCGGCGTCTTCGACCAGACGATCGAGATGTGCCTGACCAACACCTGGCTGTGCATGAAGCACGAAATAACCGCCATGCTCAACACCGGCGGCGGCTCCATCGTCAATATCTCCTCCAATTCGTCCCTGCGCGGCCAGGCGGGCAATACGCCCTACGCGACGGCCAAGGCGGGCGTGAATATCCTCACCAAGAGCTCCGCTGCCGAATACGGCCCCCACGGCATTCGCATCAATGCCGTGTCACCCGGCGTCATTCGCACGCCCGGTCTGGAAGCGTACTTCAAGCAGCAGCCGGAAATGGCGGATGAACTGGCGAACCGGGCGGTGCTGAACCGCCTGGGCGAACCGCAGGAGATAGCGGAAGTGGTCAGTTTCCTGTCCAGTGACCGCGCCTCGTTTGTCACCGGGCAACTGCTGTCCGTGGATGGCGGGGGCGCCGTTCGCTAACAGGGCAATACTTGCGATATGTCTGCCGCTCGGTGAGATATGGCGGCTGGAACTGTCGAGACGGTAGCGGCGATCCCCATCCGCGCGCCGTCTCCGGATGGGCGGTTGAGAGCTTTGTTACCCGATCTGCTGCGCGCCGAGAACAAACTGCAGGAAGCGCTGGCTTACGGGCGTCAACTGCCGGCGGCGCAAGTGCAGGGCGCACCAGGAGCGCCGCAGCGGGCCGTGCTCCAGAGGCAGTGCTACGAGCGCCCCCCGGGCGATGTCCTCCCGGCAGCAGTCCAGCGGTACGATCGCCAGCCCCGCCCCGGAGCGCACCGCGGCCTTGATCGCTTCGAGCGAGCCGTATTGCTGTGTGCGCTGCAGCTTTACGGCCTGCTCCCGGGCCAACTCCTCCAGGATCAACCGGGTTCCAGAGCCCGGTTCGCGAATCAACAGCGCCTCCTGGCTCAACTGCAACAGGCTGACCTGCGCCTGTTCGCGCCAGGGGTGCTCGGGCCGGGCGATGGCGACGAGTTCGTTGTCCCGAAACGGGGTGAACTGCACTGCGCGGTCCTGCGGCGGGGAGCCGGCAATCACCAGCTCCTGTCGATTGTCGTACAGGCGCTTGAGCGTCGCGTCCCGGTTGGCCACCTCCACCGCCACTGAAATAGCGCTGTGCTCGGCACAAAACCGGGCGATCAGGGCCGGCATGAAGTACTGCGCGCCGGATTCCACAGCGATGTTCAGTGTGCCCTGGATGGCTCCCCTGAGCTCGGCCAGTTCCATTTCGACGGTGACCAGGCGCTGCTGCAAATCGCGGGCGGCGCGCATCATGACCTCGCCCGCCGCGGTAATCTGCACCTGCTTGCCGACGTACTGAAACAGGGGCTCGCCCACCAGTTTTTCCAGCTGGCGGATCTGTGCGCTGACGGCGGGCTGGGTGAGTGCCAGTTCCTCGGCCGCGCGCGAAAAGTGGCGACTGCGGCATACCGCCAGAAAAATCTCGATCTGACGCAGGGTGATACGGTAGAGATAGGAGGGGCGCATAAGGCCATCCATAAAGAATTACTTATGGATAATCATATTAATATGAATTATCCATAGCCTCCAGGGTGCTATAGGGTACTCACCTGCATTCGTGTTTTCACCCGGAGATGGACAACAAGCCATGATAAAAAAACTGCTGATCGCCAACCGGGGCGAGATCGCCGTGCGCATCGTGCGCGCCTGCGCGGAAATGGACATTCGCTCTGTGGCCGTCTACACCGAACCGGACCGCTATGGCCTGCACGTCAAGCGCGCCGACGAGGCCCACAGCCTCGGCAGCGAACCGCTGGCCGGCTATCTCAATCCACACCATATCGTGAACCTGGCGGTGGAGACCGGCTGCGATGCCATTCACCCCGGCTATGGCTTCCTGTCGGAAAACGCCGAACTGGCGCGCATCTGCGCCCAGCGCGGCATCGTGTTTGTCGGCCCGTCGGCGGCGGTGATCGAGCGCATGGGCGACAAGACTGCGGCCCGGCAGGCCATGGTCGCGGCGGGCGTGCCGGTGACGCCGGGCACCGACGGCAACCTGGCTGACGTCGAAGAGGCGCGCAGCCAGGCGCAGCGGATCGGCTACCCGGTGATGCTCAAGGCGACGTCCGGGGGCGGCGGTCGCGGCATTCGCCGCTGCGACGACGAGGCGGAACTGGCGCGCAACTTCGAGCGCGTGGTGTCCGAGGCGACCAAGGCATTTGGCAATGCCGACGTCTTTCTCGAAAAGTGCATCGTCAATCCGCGCCATATCGAGGTGCAGGTGCTGGCCGACAGTCAGGGGCATGTGGTGCACCTCTACGAGCGCGACTGCTCCATACAGCGGCGCAACCAGAAGCTCATTGAAATAGCGCCCTCCCCCCAGTTGACCCCCGAATTTCGCGCCTACGTGGGGGAGCTGGCAGTGCGCGCCGCTGAGGCGGTGGGCTATGAGAATGCCGGGACGGTGGAGTTCCTGCTGGCCGACAAGCAGGTGTATTTCATGGAAATGAACACCCGGGTGCAGGTCGAGCACACCATTACCGAGCAAATCACGGGTATCGATATCGTGCGCGAGCAGATTCGCATTGCCAGCGGCCTGCCGCTGGGCTTTCGGCAGGAGGACATCAGCTACCGCGGCTACGCCCTGCAACTGCGCATCAACGCCGAAGACCCCAAGAACAACTTCCTGCCCAGCTTCGGCCGCATCAGCCGCTACTATGCGCCGGGCGGCCCCGGCGTGCGGGTCGACACCGCCATCTACACCGGCTACGACATCCCGCCTTATTTCGACTCCATGTGTCTGAAGCTGATCGTCTGGAGCCTGCGCTGGGAAGACGCGCTGCAGCGGGCGGTGCGGGCGCTGAACGACATGCGCCTGCAGGGCGTGCGCACGACGGCACCGTATTACCAGCAGATTCTGCAGCACCCGGATTTCCGGGCGGGCAGTTTCGATACCGGCTTTGTCGAGCAGCACCCGCAGTTGCTGGAATATTCCGAAAAAAGCCGGCCGGAGGATGTCGCCGTGGCGATCGCCACCGCCATCGCCGCGTACGCCGGCATTTGACTACGGAGTTCATTATGAATAACGCCAATCCCGTCAAGATCACCGAGGTCGCCCTGCGCGACGGCCACCAGTCACTGATCGCCACCCGACTGCGCACTGAGGACATGCTGCCGGTCTGCGAGCGACTCGACCGCGCCGGCTTCTGGTCGCTGGAAGTCTGGGGCGGCGCCACCTTCGACGCCTGCGTGCGCTTCCTGAAAGAGGACCCCTGGGAGCGCCTGCGCCAACTGCGTGCAGCGCTGCCCAACAGCCGCCTGCAAATGCTGCTGCGCGGACAGAACCTGGTGGGCTACCGGCACTACGCCGACGACGTGGTGGAGGCCTTCGTGGCGCGCTCGGCGGCGAACGGCATCGACGTGTTCCGGATCTTCGATGCCATGAACGACGTGCGCAACCTGGAAACCGCGATAGCCGCCGTCAAGCGGACCGGCAAGCACGCTCAGGGCACACTGTGCTATACCACCAGTCCGGTACACACCATAGGCGCTTTCGTGGAACAGGCCCGGACCATGGCGGCGATGGGCTGCGATTCCATTGCCGTCAAGGACATGGCGGGACTGCTGACGCCCTATGTCACCGGCGATCTGGTCGCCGCACTGAAAGACGCGCTGGAGGTGCCGGTGTGCGTGCACAGTCACAGCACCTCCGGCATGGCGCCGCTGTGCCAGCTCAAGGCAGTGGAGAGCGGCGTCGATCACATCGATACCGCCATCTCGGCCTTTGCCGGCGGCACCAGTCACCCGGCCACGGAGACCATGGTGGCCGCGCTGCGCGGCAGCGCCCGGGATACCGGCCTGGACCTGGCACTGCTGCACGATATCGCCGGGGACTTGTGGGCCGCGCGCGGTAGGTACCACCAGTTTGAGAGTACCTTTACCCGCGAGGACGTCTCGGTACAGATCAGCCAGGTGCCCGGCGGCATGATGAGCAACCTGGCCAACCAGCTCAAGGAACAGGGCGCGCTGGAGCGCATCGAAGAGGTGTTTGCCGAAATCCCGCGGGTGCGCAAGGATCTGGGCTACCCGCCGCTGGTGACGCCCACCTCGCAGATCGTCGGCACCCAGGCGGTGATGAACGTGCTGGCCGGTGCGCGCTACAAGAGCATCACCAACGAGGTCAAGCGCTACCTGCTGGGGCACTACGGCAAGGCGCCCGGCACGGTGGACGAGGCGCTGCGCCGCAGCGCGGTCGGCAGCGAGGAAGTGGTCGAGGGGCGCCCCGCGGATTTACTGGCACCGGAACTGGACAAGCTGCGCGCGGACATTGGCGCACTGGCCCAGAGCGAGGAGGACGTGCTGACCTACGCCATGTTTCCCGACCTGGGCCGGGCGTTCCTCGAACAGCGGCGCGATGGCACACTGGTCCCCGAAGCGCTGCTGCCGCCCGAACAGACGGCGGGCAGCGCCGCCGGCGGCGGCACGCCCACCAAATTTACCGTCGATGTCCACGGTGAGAATTACCAGGTGGAGATCACCGGCGTCGGCGTCAAGAGTTCCGCCCGGCGCCATTTTTACCTGACCGTGGACGGGGTACCCCAGGAAGCTGTGTTCGAGTCACTGGACGAGTACCGGGCGCAGAGCAGTGGCGGCCGCCGGCAGGCGACCCACGAAGGACATGTCACCACGGGCATGCCCGGCAATATCGTCGCCGTGCTGGTGGAAGTCGGTGACACCATTGCCGCGGGCCAGCCGGTGCTGGTGACCGAGGCAATGAAGATGGAAGCGGAAGTCCAGGCCACCATCGACGGCGTGGTAACGGCCATCCACGTCGCCAAGGGCGACCGCGTCACCCCGGGCGAGGTGCTGATGGAGATCGGCGCACCGCAGGCAGACTGACCGGTCACACTGCACAGAGCCCGGCACGGGATAAATAGGGACAGACCACGTATTTGATCGCATCAGATGCGCATAGCGCATAGCTCTGAAAGCTGCGCCTGACCGAAGCAAGGCGCGCAGCCACCCGGATTAACTGTGGTCTGTCCCTGATTTACGAGACACCGGCAATCTCCATGCAGGTTGTAATGGGTAACCACATTTCAAGGCGCGAATGATCATCGGCAGCGACTGGTAAAAAGCCATACTGCCGATAAAAGGGCGTGATCTGGGGAGTCATGGGATCGACGAACAAACCTATGGCCGAAATGTGCTGTGCGACCAATACCGTACGATAAATGGCATCAATCAATAATTGCTCGCCGAGGCCTTGTCCTTGGTGTGACCGATCCACGGCAAGACGGGCCAGTTTTACAGCACTGAGTGGATGAGGATATCTCTTGTAGTTTGGGTGGGAAGGCGGCGTTGTCACGGAATACCCCGTTAGCGTGTAATAAGCCACAATCACAGTGGGAGTGAAATCCCCACAGGCCACATAGGTTTTTGAAATGTGCCTTGCGGTTTTCTGCCGCGCCTGTTGCTTCAGGTACTGATTAAGTTCGGTGACGCCACAATCAAATACCCCGCGATCATGTTGCCGGGTTATTTCTTCAATGGTTAGGGGCATTCATCGCATTCTTATTGCGCAGCGCTGCCTCAAGGACTTTCTTGTTTGCTTTTGGCGGATTTTCCAAAGCGGCAAACAACGCATCAGCACCCGCCATCGAAAGGTGCAGGGTTTCGGACTTTTCAATCACGGTACGCGCTTTCTCCATTGCCGACTCAATAAGAAACTGTGAAAGCGTAGTGCCGGAATAATCTGCTGCCCGCTGTATGATTTCTTGTATCTCTTGAGAAGTTCGTGCAACCAAACGGCTTTCTTTGCGTTCGGTATTAGTCGCCATAATTTCACCACACCCGTCAATCCAATAAGCAGGCGCCATTATGGCACACAATTTGATTGTGTCAAACTGTATGCCAGTTCGGCACTGCGCCAGAATAAGTGGGGACAGCCCTTCGATCGCGCGCTACCGCGTATCACACCCTGGTTCGACCGCGTAGCGGCGCGACCCAGCGCCGCGGCCAGTCTGCACCCGCACTGGCAAGAGACCGGTGTGCGCGGCTGAGATCCCCCAGTGGCATCGACACGTGGACGGCTCAGCGATGATCAGCGCCGCGCCAGCACTACCTCCCCCGCGGTGTGCAGCCCGATCAGACCGTAGCCGACCATCCTCAGCGCTTTGTGACTTTGCAGCAACCGGCCATACGAAACGCCGTCCCGCTCGATCAGTGGCGGCAAGTGCACACCCTGCGCTGTGGGCAGCGAGTCGATAAAGGCCAGTGCGCGCTGCGGATGTATGAGAAACTGACCATCGGGTTTGTTGTAGCCAGAGGCTATCTTGGCCAGGAACTTGTTGTAAGATATACCCGCCGGAGCCGCACCGGGAAGCCAGCCTATGTTAACCAACGCCACACCCCCCGGAAAGGCACCCATTGCCAAAGATAGCGCAGGCACAGCGAAGAATTTGCCGGCAATCGCGCGACGCAGCGCGGCCCGCATGTACGCAGATACTGGACAATGACGGGGCTGGAGATCCGGTGCACCATGGTGTCAGTGGTGATTCTCCAGGGCTTAACTGTGGTCTGTCTCCGAATTCATGAGAAAACATGGCTAATTCAGACACATCTGCGAAACAATACCTGCAACTGTCGACGCGGCGACAGAGACAGTTGCTCTGGGTTTTCATTGCCACCTGCCTCAGCCTTTTTGCCTGGTGGGCCTATCAACGCTATTCACATGTCACGACTGACGACGCCAGTATTGCCGCCGACTTGATCGCCGTCAGCAGCAAAACGCCCGGGCGGATCGTGACGCTCAGCGTCAGCCAGGGCGATACCGTCGAGGCGGGAGAATTGCTCGCCCAGATTGACGATCGCGAGGCGCGCTTCCAGTTGCGCGAACTGGAGGCGCAACTGCAGTCCATGCAGGCCGCCTATGACCGCGCGGTAGCGGAAATAGAGATGGTGGATCAGCAGACCGGGGGCCATCTACAGGCGGCCAAATCCCAATTGACCGCCGCCCAGGCCGGACTGGAGGCGGCGACGTCTGAACTGGAGTTCCTGGCCCGTGAATGGCAGCGCGCCCAGTCTCTGCACCAAAGACAGATTATTTCGCAGCAGCAGTGGGAAACGGCCCGCAATGCGCACCGGCGATCGCAGCAGGAATACCAGCGCGCAGTGGCCCAGGTGGCGTCCGCCGAAGCCGCTGTGGTCGAAGCGAGGGGCTCACAGTCGCGCCTGCAGGTGCTGGACCGCGACCTCACGCGGCTGCTGCACGACAAGGAGCGGGTAGCGATTCAACTGGAGCGGCAGCGCGTGAACGTCGAAGACCGCACGATAACCAGCCCCCTGGATGGCATCATCGACAAGATTTTTGTCAATCCCGGCGAATACGTCGCCACCGGTCAACGCCTGTTGCTGGTGCACGACCCGAACGCCATCTGGGTGAACGCCAACATAAAGGAAACACAGATCCGCCATATCGCCATCGGCAATCCCGTCGCCATCGAGGTGGACGCCTACCCAGGCCGCCAGTTTCGCGGCGAGGTGGTGCGCATCGGGCACGCCGCCACCAGCCAGTTTGCCCTGCTGCCCAGCACCAATCCCAGCGGCAATTTCACCAAGGTGACGCAGCGCCTGCCGATAAAAATTGCCGTCAGCCAGCAGGACGGCCTGCTCAAACCCGGCATGATGGTAGAGGTCTCGATCGATGTGCGCTAGACCTGCGGTCCGGCGCCATCGCGGGTGCCGCACAGGAGCGTGCCCCGCCGCCCCCGATGCCATCGACAGGATGCGTTAAGTGCAATCCGGGGTCGAGCAACTGCTGGATGAACTCAACACCACCGACAACATCAAGGCCCTGTTTCGGCGCTACGGGCGCCACTACGGCTGGTATGCCATAGCGGCCGTCTCTCTGGGCAATATCGCCGCGCTGGTTACCGGCACCATCATCAATGTCGCGATTCCCGACATCATGGGCGCGTTTGGCATCAACCAGGATGAAGCCCAGTGGCTGTCAACTGCCTATCTCGCGGCTTCCACTGTCACCATGCTGCTGACGTCGTGGATGGTGCAGGCCGTCGGGCTGCGCAACACCATGATTACAGCCATGTCGCTGTTCATGACAGGCTCGCTGATCGGCGGCCTGAGCCCGAACACTGACGTGATGATCATCGCACGCATTCTGCAGGGCACCACGGCCGGTTTTATCGGCCCGCTTTCCATGTCGATAATCTTCCAGGTGTTCCCACCCGGAAAACAGGGCATGGCGATGGGCGTAACCAGCGTCGGGGTGATTCTGGCGCCATCGGTCGGCCCCGCCATCGGCGGTGTGTTGGTGGACAATCTGAGCTGGCGCTATGTTTTTTTGATGGGCATTCCGTTCTCCGCGCTCTGCCTGCCGATGGCCATGCTGTACCTGCCCGGGCGCGAACCCGACGCGGTGCGCACCCCCTTCGACTGGAACGGGCTGCTCCTGCTGTCGATCGCCCTGGTCTGTTTGCTGGTGGGACTGAGCAACGGCGAGAAGGAGGGCTGGGGGTCCGATGTCATATTGACCTATTTTGGTATCGCTTTCGTGCTCGGCTGGCTGTTTATCTACTGGCAGCGGCACTATCGGTATCCGCTGCTCAATCTGAAACTGTTCGCCAATCGCAATTTCGCCATCATGTCGCTAGTGGGTTTTGTTTTCGGTGCCGGCCTGTACGGCTCGACGTATCTGGTGCCGCTGTTTTTGCAGATCATCCAGCGCATGTCGCCGACGGACGCCGGTATCATGATGATGCCGGCGGGGCTGACGCTGGCCCTGGTGTTTCCCCTGTCGGGACGCCTTGCCGATCGCTACGATCTGCGCATTTTGATCAGTGCCGGCATCCTCTTCTTTGCCTGCTCCTTTTATCTGATGAACGGCGCGGATCCCGACACCAGCTTCTGGACCTTCGCCTGGTGGCTGATCCTGGGCAGGATTGGTATCGGCCTGGTCATGCCTTCGCTCAGCATGGGTGCGCTGCGGGAGCTGCCGATGGAACTGGTTACACAGGGCTCCGGCGCATTGAATTTCATCCGTCAACTCGGCGGCGCCTATGGCGTGAACCTGATGTCCCTCACGCTGGCGCGGCGGACAAATTTCCATACCGACCAGCTCGCGGCGACGCAGGCCTACGGCAACACCGAGATGTCCGAATGGATCGAAGGCCTGCGTCAACTCCTGGCCGAGGCGGGTCTGGTGCCGGTAGAGCAGACAGCGGCAGCCATGCATTACCTGGGTATGGTGGTGTATCGCCAGGCGATGGTCCTGGGTTTCAGGGATGCGTTTCTTATCGTGTCCCTCGCCTTTCTGTTCACTCTGCTGCCGACATGGCTGTTGCGCAACACGCGCAAGCCGGCGCCGATGGCGCCGGCATAAATAACCGCAGTGCGCGGCGGGTTACACCGCAGCAGCCGCCCTCACATCACGCCCTGGGTGCGCGCTCTGGCAGCCGCGTATTGTCCCAACTGAACCCTCGCTCTGGTGTAAATACAATCCAGCGCCAGTTTTCGCCCATCGCCGTGCTCCGGTTGCGGATATCGCCCCCGATACCGAAACCATCCTGCGCGTACTTGGCACCCATGGCATCGCGCACCACTGCATCGAGGTGCTCATCCGACGCCTCCGCGACCGCATCTTCCAGCACGCGCGCCGTACCTTCGAGCATCACGCCCTGCAGTTCGGGATAGCGCTCGTTGCGATCGACGGTCAGGGTACAGTGCGGGTTGCGGCGCAGGTTCTCGACCTTCTGCCCGCGGGTGAAGGCATAGACTTTTTCTCCTGCCCAGCAAAACCACAGTGGCGCCAGATTGATACGCTCTCCCGGACCGTGCGTCGCCAGGCGAATAATCTTCGCCTGGCGCAGCAAGTCGTCGATCCCGGCGCCGCTCAACGCATACCGGCCGCGAATTTTCATGTTTTATCTACTCCGGTTGCAAACACTGTCGGTCCGGCGACGCTACAATCACTTGACATCTCCGGAAGGCGCGCCGCCCCATATGCCCGTGCGATTGCACCTTGCCCTGGGCCGCCCGGGTGACACTGATCCTAATTTAACAGGTGGTTGGGGCAGGGCTAGACCACTTTTTCCCGATAGTCGTTCAGAATGACGTTCTGGTACGCGTAGGGAATCTCGATCCGGGCCGTATCGAAAGCCCGCTTTATGGTTTCGAGAAGTTCGCATTTTACGGTCCATGCCACCGCTGCGTATTCCTGCGAAGCTGAAC
>JAGRIH010000056.1 GCA_020443345.1 Halioglobus sp. | reverse complement strand
ATGAGAATACTGCTTTTTCTCGCCACCAATATGGCGGTGCTGGTACTGGTCAGCATCGTGTTCAACCTGCTCGGCCTGCAGGGGATTCTGGCGGCCAACGGGGTCGATCTGAACCTCGGTGCGCTGCTGGTTTTCTGCGCCGTGTTCGGTATGGGCGGCTCCATCATCTCGCTGTTCCTGTCCAAGTGGATGGCCCGGCGCAGCACCGGTACGCAGTTGATCGAACAGCCGCGCAGCCGCGACGAACAGTGGCTGCTCGAGACCGTGCGCGAACTGGCCGAGGCGGCCGGTATCGACATGCCGGACGTCGGCGTGTTTCCCTCGCAGGCAGCCAACGCCTTCGCCACCGGCTGGAACCGCAATGCGGCACTGGTCGCCGTCAGCTCGGGTCTGTTGCAGCGCTTTCGCCCCGAGGAAGTGCGGGCGGTGCTGGGCCACGAGATCGGCCATGTGGCCAACGGCGACATGGTCACCCTGAGCCTGATCCAGGGAGTGGTCAACACCTTCGTCATGTTCCTGGCGCGGATTATCGGCCACACGGTGGACCGCACAGTATTCAAGACCGAGCGCGGCTACGGTATCGGTTATTATGTGGTGACGCTGGTGACCGAACTGGCCCTGGGTTTTCTGGCCAGCGCCATCGTGTTCTGGTTTTCGCGCTGGCGCGAATACCGCGCCGATCACGCCGGCGCCCGCCTGGCCGGCAGCGGCGCCATGATCGCGGCGCTGCAGCGTCTGCAGCAGGAACAGGAACTGCCCCAGGACCTGCCCGCCGAACTGACCGCTTTCGGTATCAGCGAACAGCTCAAGGAGGGCCTGTCGGGCCTGTTCCGCTCGCACCCGCCGCTGCAGGACCGGATCAGGGTACTGCGGGGCGGCGCCGGGTGAGCCGCTCTGCCCGCTGCGGCGCCGCGTTGACCAGCCTCGCCGCGGCGGCGCGCCGCGGGTATCCTTGTGAGCCCACGCGATTAGCGCACTGCTGGAGAAGCCGATGACTCTGACACGCAAGATGCCGGGACTGATCAACTGGATCGGCTACCTGGCCATTACCCTGCTGCTGGCCCTGCCCGTGGCCGTGCTCACGGTGCGCTCGGGTGCCTGGCAGCAGGGCCTGATGATCTACGCCGCGGCCTGTCTGGGCGCCGCGCTGCTGTTGCTGCTGGCCGTCGTGCTGATGTGGCTGCCGCGGTTTGCGCACTGGCGCAGGGACCTGCTGGGGCGGGCACTCATCGCCCTGCCGGGCACCGTGCTGCTGCTGTCGGTGCTGGCCGGGCGCGGCGACTACCCGCCGATCCACGATATCACTACCGACACCGACGACGTCCCGGTGTTTGTCGCCGCGCCACAGCAGCGCGGGGCAGACAGCAACCCGCTGGAAGTGGTGCCGGACACCATCGCCGCACAGCGCGCGGCGCTGCCGGAACTGGAGACACTGCGCACCCAACTGCCGATTGACGAGGCCTTCGACCGGGCCCTGCAGGTCGCCGCAGACATGGGCTGGGACATCTACCACCGCGACCGCGACGCGGGCATCATCGAAGCCGCCGCCACGACCCCCATCATGGGTTTCAGGGACGATGTGGTCATCCGCGTGCGCAGCGACGCCCGGGGCACGCTGGTGGACCTGCGCTCGGTCTCGCGGGTCGGCGTGGGTGACATGGGGGCCAATGCCAGACGCATTGTGGCTTTCCAGGATGCCTTCCGGCAGCAGCAGTGAGTCAGCGTGTAATGCCAGCGCTACCGGGGCCGCTGCTGCGAGCGACCCTGGCCTGCGCCTGGCTGGCCTGCCTGCTGGCCGGCTCCGCCCGGGCCGCGAGCCCCGACTACCTGAGTTTCGCCACCGAGGATGAAGCCAATACCACGGAGATCTTCAGCCGCGCCAGTCCCGCCGTGGTCTATGTCACCAATACCGCCCTGCGCCGCAGTTTTTTCAGTCTCAATGTGGAGGAGATACCGCGCGGCTCGGGCACCGGCTTCGTGTGGGACAAAAGCGGCCTGATCGTCACCAACTTCCACGTTATCGCCGGCGCCCACCGGCTCACCGTGACCCTGCAGGACCGCTCCAGCTACGACGCCGCAGTGATTGGCGTGGCCCCCGAAAAAGACCTGGCGGTGCTGCGTATTGAAAATCCGCCCGACGACTTGGTCACGCTGCCCACGGGCGACTCCTCCGAACTGAGCGTGGGGCGCAAGGTGCTGGCCATCGGCAACCCCTTCGGGCTGGACACCACGCTCACCACCGGCATCGTCAGCGCGCTGGGGCGCGAGATCCAGGCACCGGGCAACCGCCGGATTCGCGGCGTGATACAGACCGACGCCGCCATCAACCCCGGCAACTCGGGCGGACCGCTGCTGAATTCCCTGGGACAGCTCATCGGCGTCAATACCGCCATCTACAGCCCCAGCGGCGCCAGCGCCGGCATCGGTTTTGCCATCCCGGTCAATACGGTGAAAGACGTGGTGCCGCAACTGATCAGCTACGGCCGCGTGCTGCGCCCCATGATCGGGGTCGAGCTGGCCAGTGACCGGTGGGTGCGCCGCTACCGCATCGACGGCCTGCCCGTGGTGCAGGTCTACCCCGGACTGCCGGCAGACCGCGCCGGCATTGTCGGCGCCTATCGCGGCGCCCGCGGCGAGGTAGTGCTGGGAGATATCATCACCCACATCGACGACCGGGTCATGCGCAGCAATGACGATTACTACGCGGCACTGGAAGAACACGAGCCGGGCGATACCATCACCGTGAGGACCCTCCGCGCGGACCGGCGACTGAGCTATCGCGTACAGTTGATCGAATCCCAGTAGCGCTGCGCGCCGGGCGCTGGCCAGAGGCTCTCAACCGGCGCGCCAGCTCGCGCAGCCGCGCTGTCCCGGGCCGGACGCGACGCACAGCTCGACTTCCCGCAGCTCCTCGCCCGCCGACTGGCGCAGCAGGCTCTGCAGCAGATACCAGGAAAGCTCCTCCACCGTGGCGTTGCGGATCGGCAGGACCAGGGTGTCGCTGCACAGAAACCACAGGTCCCGGCCGGCGAAAGTCACCCGGTAATAATCGCCCGAGGCCTCGACCCGCTGGTGGGGTGACTCGCCGGCCAGCAGCGTATACTCATCCAGCGCCTCGCACAGACCGGCCAGGCGGGTCTTGTACACGTTGTAGTCGGCGGAAAAACCATTATCCCCGACAGGGGCCACGATGCGCGCCGATACGCTGTAGTTGTGGCCGTGCAGGCGCTCGCGCTCGGTGGCGGAAAAGATCGTGTAGTGCGCCGCCGAAAACTTGTGGCGTTCCTTGTCGATATAAAGAGTGGTCAAGCGCTCCATGCCCAGGGCCTGCAGTGATCGGGGTATACATTGTCCTGTCTGACCGTCTGCAGTGCAACACGCGCTGCGGGCGCGATCCGGCGAACTTGACGCCACCGCCCAAATCACCGAACCTGCTCGCAGCGCGAGCCCGGACACTACAACACACACCGAGCAAAGGGTTTTACACGTGAAAGCAGCAATTATCACCGGCGCCAGCACCGGTATCGGCAGTGCCTGTGCCGCTGCCTTCAGCGCCAGCGGCTACCGGGTATTCAACCTCGCGCGGCGCGCCTGTCCAGTGGCCGGCGTGACCGACATGCCCTGCGATCTGAGCGACGCGGCAGACAGCGCCCGGGTCTGTGCCGCGCTGGGCAGACCTATCGCGGACTGCAGCAGTGTCGCCCTGATACACAACGCCAGCCAGATGCGCAAGGACAGCGTCGCGCAGTGCGACAGTGACAGTCTGCGACAGGTACTGGGCGTCAACGTGGTGGCGATCAACACGCTCAACCAGCACTTGCTGCCACAGCTACCTGCGACATCCAGCGTCCTGTACGTGGGCTCCACCCTGGCGGAAAAAGCGGTGCCGGGAACGTTCAGTTATGTGGTGAGCAAACACGCGCAGCTTGGCATGATGCGCGCCACCTGCCAGGATCTCATGGGCTGCGGCATTCACACGGCGCTGATCTGTCCGGGCTTTACCGATACCGAAATGCTGCGCACCCATCTGGGCGATGACGACCAGGTGGTGCGCTCGATTGCGGCGATGAACAGCTACAATCGCCTGATACAGCCCGGGGAAATCGCCGAGCTGATCCACTGGGCGCACCACAACCCGGTGATCAACGGCTCGGTACTGCACGCCAACCTCGGCCAGAGGGAACACTGAACCGTGGCAGCGCCTGACCCACTGTGGCAGCGCCGCGCTGCGGCGCGCGGCGCTGGTAGCCTCGGCCATGCTTGAGAGTAAACTGCCCGCCCTGGGTACCACCATCTTCTCCCGCATGTCGGCCCTGGCCGCACAGCACGAAGCGCTGAACCTGTCCCAGGGCTGCCCGGACTTCGACGCACCCGAGGCGCTGCGCGAGGCCCTGTGCCGGCACACCATGGCCGGCCACAACCAGTACGCGCCGCTGGCCGGCACGCCGCAACTGCGCGAGCAGGTGGCGGCGCAGTTACTGCGCTACCGCGGCACACGCTGCGACCCCGATAGCGAAATCACCGTGGTGCCGGGGGCGACCGAAGGCCTGTTCTGCGCCATCACGGCCTGCGTCCATCCTGGCGATGAAGTCATCGTGTTCGACCCGTGCTACGACAGCTACCAGCCGGCCGTTGAAATGGCCGGCGGCAGGGCGGTACACCTGCCGCTGGCGGCACCGGGTTTTACCGTCGACTGGGAGCGCGTGGCGGCGGCGGTAAACGCGCGCACGCGGCTGGTGATAATCAACTCACCGCACAATCCCACCGGCAGCACCCTGTCGCGGGCCGACCTGCTGCAACTGCAGGCGCTCACCGAGCGCCACGACCTGCTGGTCATCAGTGACGAGGTGTACGAACACATGGTATTCGACGGCCGCGCGCACCACAGCGTGCTGCAGTTCGAGGGCTTGCGCCAGCGCAGTTTTGCGGTGTTTTCCTTTGGCAAGACCTTCGGCGTGACCGGCTGGAAAACCGGCTACTGCGTGGCGCCGCCGGAGCTGACCCGCGAGCTGCGAAAAATCCACCAGTACGTCTCCTTCGTGGCCGTGACGCCGGTGCAGTTGGCCATCGCTGATTTCATGCGCGACGAACCCGGCTATCCCGCCACCCTGGCGGCTTTCTACCAGCGCAAGCGCGATCTGTTCTGCCGCGCACTGCGGGACTCGCGCTTTACACTGCAGCCCAGTGCCGGCACCTATTTCCAGTTGCTGGATTACAGCGCGATCAGCGGCGAAGTCGACACGCGGCTGTGCGAGACCTGGACCCGTTCGCCGGGCGTCGCCTCGATCCCCGTATCGGTGTTCTACCAGCACCCCCCCGAACAACACTACCTGCGTTTTTGCTTTGCCAAGAGCGATGCCGTATTACAGGAGGCCGCCGACCTACTATGCAGGATTTAAACGCGACTTTTATCCAGTGTGAACTGGCCTGGGAGCAACCCGCCGACAACCGGCGCCAGTTCGGTGACATGATCGCCGCAATGGCACAGCCCACCGACCTGGTCGTACTGCCCGAGATGTTTACCACCGGTTTTTCCATGAACGCACTGGCCAACGCCGAGGAGCCGGCGGGGCCCACCGAACAGTGGCTACGGGACACGGCGCGCCGCTACGACTGCGCGGTCACCGGCAGTATCGCGGTGCGCGAGGCGGGTCAAGTCTACAATCGCATGCTGTTCGCCACCCCGACGGCGATGCAGTACTACGACAAACGCCACCTGTTTCGCATGGCCGGCGAAGACCGCCGCTACGCCGCGGGAAACAGGCGCGTGGTGGTGCCCTGGCGCGACTGGCGGATCAACCTGCAGGTCTGCTACGACCTGCGCTTTCCCGTATTCAGTCGCAATCGGGAAGACTACGACCTGCTGCTGTACATCGCCAACTGGCCGGCCTCGCGGCGCCGGCACTGGCGGCCGTTGCTCGTTGCGCGGGCCATTGAGAACCAGGCCTGCGTGATCGGGGTAAACCGCATCGGCAGCGACGCGAATGGGCTGGATTACAGCGGGGACAGCATGGCCATTGCGGCCGACGGCAGCGTACTGGCCGATCCCCTGAACGAGAGCGGCGCCTTCCAGGTATGTCTGGAGGGCGCCGCGTTAACCCGCTATCGCGAGAGTTTTCCCTGTCACCTGGACGCCGACGGCTTCCGGATAGAGTAAGTTCTCACTCCTCGTATTCCACTTCCAGGGTCGCCATCACGCGGCGGTTTTCGGCGCGGCCTGCGGCGGTATCGTTGCTGGCAACCGGCTGCGACTCGCCGTAGCCCCTGGGTTCCAGGCGCCTGGCGGCGATGCCGTACTGGTTGACCAGCATATCCACGACGGCGTCGGCGCGGCGCTGCGATAGCTGCTGGTTGTAGTCCGCGGGCCCCGTGCTGTCGCTGTGGCCCTCCACGTCCACCTGCAAGTCCTCGAAGCGCTTGAGGAAGTCCGCCAGCTCCCGCAGATCGTTAAAATACTGCTCCTGCACCACTGCGGAGTCGAAGGCAAAGTTGACCTTGAGCTTGATGGAGGCAACGCGCGCCACGGGCAGCGGGCAACCCACAGCGTCCACACGGGTACCCGCGGGCGTGCCGGGACACTGGTCCTGGTCGTCGCTGACGCCGTCGCCATCGGAATCCACCGGCGCCCCTGTCGCGGCCGCCAGCGGAGCGGCGGCGGGCGTCACATCACCCAGATAGTAATTCAGTCCCGCAGTCACCACGGCATCCTTGGTGGCATCATCCACGCCGTAGACCATGCGTGCATCCAGCCGCGCGCCAAACCGCTGAGTTATCATCCAGCGCACACCGACCCCGCCGTGAACGGTGGTGTCGTCATTACTGTCTGAAAACGCGTGTTTGGGGTCGCGTTCCAGCATGCCCACGCCCAGCGCCGCATAGGGCCGCAAACGGCCGGACTCGCCGATGTAACTGCCGCCGTAGTACAGCATACCCAGGCTCAGCAGGCTGACATCCACTTCGGAGCCGTACCGTTCGTCGTTGGCGTCGTCGTCCGCATAAGACAGTTCGGCGGCCCAGTTGTCGTTGAACGCCCACTCCAGCCCCGCCATGGGCGCGGTCATATTCTCGAGGTCGCGGTCGCTGCTGAAATACCAGTGGGAAACACCGGCATTCAAGGTGAGGGGCAATTCCCCGGCAGCCGCAGGGACCACCGCGGCAACAGTCAGGGCCGCGGCGATTCCCGCAGCCAGTACAGTGTTTTTCATTTGACGGTAACTCCTGTTCCGGGTGTCAACTCATCTCGCAAGGATAGCATCCGGTCCCATATCTTCCCGCGCTATGTGCGGTGATATTGCACACCCGTGCCATGGAATAAAGCGGCCGGTCAATCGTTGGGGAAAGTCGCTACCAGCCCAGCGACTGTTTGACGAAGGGGATGGAAAGCGGGCGCTGGTCGCGCAAAGACGCGTGATCCAGCGCGTCGAGCAGAGCCAGCAGGTCGCCCGTGCCGCGCGGCGCCCGGCTGACAATGTAGGCGGCGACCTCGGCCGGCAGCGCCAGGCCGCGGCACGCGGCGCGCAGGCGCAAAATGGCTGCTTTGTCCTCATCGCCCGGCCGCGGCAACTGGTAGACCATACCCCAGGCCAGGCGCGAGCGCAGATCGGGCAGATTCACTGCCAGGGCGCGCGGCGCGGCAGCGGCCGCCAGCAGCAGCCGGCAGTTATTCTCGCGCGCCCGGTTGCACAGGTGGAACAGCGCCAGCTCCCAGGCGGCATCGCCCAGCACGCCGTGTACGTCGTCCAGGCAGACCAGATCGAGCGCCTCCAGACCCTGCAGCACGTCCTGCGCGGCGCAGTCGCGCAGATCGGCCAGCGGCAGATACTGGGCTCCGGCACCGGCCAGGTGGCAGGCCCCCTGCAGCAGGTGGGTCTTACCGGCGCCCACGGGGCCGAACAGGAAGATCACGGCCTCCCCATCGGGCCGCAACTGCCCGCGCAGCGCGGGCAGCAGTGGCGCCACCGCCGGTACCGCCAGGAAGTTGTCCAGCGTGGCCTCGTCGCGCAGCTGCATCGCCAGCGGAATCTGGTGCTGGGCTGACGGCACGCGTGTCACGCGCTCACCTGCCACCGTAGATGTCCGTCGAGCGGTAGTGCGCCATCGCGTGACGCGCAAAGACCATGATCACCGCCGCGACCGGCAAAGCCACCACCACCCCGACGAAACCCGCCAGCTGCCCGCCGGCCATCAGGGCGAAGATCACCGCCACCGGGTGCAGACCGATGCGATCGCCGACCAGTACCGGTGTCAGCACCATACTCTCCACCGCCTGTCCGACGCCGAATACGACGGCCACCCACAGCAGTATGCTCCAGTCGTGAAACTGTACGTAGGCGGCGACGCTCGAAGCGATGATGCCCACGGCAAACCCCAGATACGGCACGATACTCGACAGGCCGGCCACCAGACCCAGCAGCAGTGCCAGCTGCACCCCGACCAGCCACAACCCGAAACCGTAGATGGCACCGAGTGCGCACATCACCAGAAACTGGCCGCGCAAAAAGGCGCCCAGCACTTCATCCGCCTCCCCCACGGTCTCGGCGACCTTACCCTGCCAGGCCCGGGGAAACAGTCCCAGCCCCCTGGCCATCAGCCGGTCCCAGTCGCGCATCAGGTAAAACGCCACCACCGGCACCAGTGCCAGGTTGGCCAGTCCCAGCAACAGACCGGCACCGGAGCCCGTGACCTTACCGATGGTTTTGGCCATCAGCTTGCCCAGCGACTGCCAGTTGTCCGCCAACTGACCCGACCAGTCGAGCTGCGGCAGGTAGCTGGTCGGTATACTCAGTCGCTGTTGCAGCCACGGCATCGCCGTGTCGGTGACCCACTGGTAAAAAACCGGGATTTTCTGCACCAGGCCATCGAGCTGGTGCGCCAGCAGGGGCATCGCGACGATCACCACCGCGACCAGAATCGCGGTAAACACCAGAAACACCACGACCACGGCCATGGTGCGGTTGAGGCGGCGTCGCTCCAGCATGTCCACCAGCGGGTCGCCCAGATAACCGATCAGGCCACCCAGCACAAAAGGCAGCAGGATGGGTTCCAACAGGTAGAAAAACAGGCCGCTAGCGACCACTACGGCGAGCACCAGGGGCCAGCGATTGACGGCGGCACCCGCCTCGGGATCTACTTCTGCCATCGGTAGCTCAGTTTGTCATCGGCCGTGGCAGGCGGTACCGGTACCAACTGCCGGTTGAGTTCAATGATCGTCGCCAGCTGCGCCGCGTCCGCCTGCGCCAGCAGGCGCAGACTGATCGTATCCCCGTGGATCTGCTCGACATTGGCGTGGTCGATCAGCTCCAGCCCCTCCAGCCAGGCGACAATAGCGGCGTAGTCGGCGTAACTGGATACGCCGGATACGGTCACGCTCAGCCCTGCGACGCCCTCGCTGGATGGCGCCACGGCATAGCGCGCGGCCATCTCCTGGGCCACCATGGACACACCGTCGCGGATAAATGTGGCCGCATCCGGTGCACTCACGGAGCGGTCGCTGCGCCCGGCGTCGGACAGATAGCTCCAGTCGCCTGTCGCGCTGCCGGAGGACAGCAGCACCATACGACCGGCGATAATATGATCCACCGCATAGCGGACCGAGGCCTCCCGGAGAACGGCGCCGGGCAGGCGCCACGCCGCATCGGCTGAAAGGGCGGTCGCATCGGTCAGGTCGTACAGGGGTAGCTGCACGGGCACCCCACGCCGGGCGAACTCCGCCAGCAGTTGCGCGGACAGTTCCGGCGCACTGTCCGGATTGACGAAATAGCGCCCCCGCTCGTCGTCCGCCACCAGCCACAGCAGTACCGGCGGCCGGTTGGCGGTCCACAGCGGGGCGCCCGCAGACGTCACCAGTTGCGTCACATAGGCCCCGTCAAATTCACATAGCACCGCGAGTTCGCCCGGCGGGTGCGCGCCGCGCACGTAGGCGTACTGCTGTACGTGGTCCCTGGCGTCGGCCAGCGCCGCGGCAATGGCCGGCCGGTCCAGAAGGTCGCGGCTGCCGGACACTTTTACCAGCACTTCGGCCAGCGCCTCCCCCGAGGCCGCCGCCAGGGCGGCGGCACTGTGATCGGCGATAGGCACCTGCGCCGCGTACAGGTCGCGCACCGTCGCCGCCCGCGCCACAGCGGGCAGGTTCAGCGCCAGCAGGCACAGCATCCACGCGACCGTCTTTCCCACACCCGCCTCCCGTCAGCAGGTCAAAGGGGCATTGTAGCAGCCCGCGACGGCCCCCGGGATAGCAAACGGCACGACGGCCGGGACCGGCAATATCGGTAATAGTGCCCCTTCTGCCGGACGCCCGGCCGATTCGCAGTGCGCCGCCCCACCTGGCGAGCTACACTACCGCGCGGGCCCAATCACCTCCAACCGCCTATCGGGTGCAGTCTCTCATGCGCGACGACAAACGGAAGCATTCCCTGAGCTATCGGGACGCGGGCGTCAACATCGACGCCGGCAACGCGCTGGTCGAGCGCATTCGGGGCGTCGCCGAGCGCACCGCAAGACCCGAAGTGCTGGGCGGTCTGGGCGGCTTCGGCGCACTGTGCGAGATTCCCGCGGGCTACCGGCAGCCGGTTCTGGTCTCCGCCACGGATGGCGTGGGCACCAAGCTGCGTCTGGCGATGGACATGGGCATACACGACAGCATCGGTATCGACCTGGTGGCCATGTGTGTCAACGATCTGGTCGTCGCCGGTGCGGAACCCCTGTTTTTCCTGGACTACTACGCCACCGGCGCCCTCAATGTGGACACGGCCGCAGCCGTGGTGGAGGGCATCGGCCGCGGCTGTGAGCTGGCCGGCTGCGCGCTGGTGGGCGGCGAAACGGCCGAGATGCCGGGCATGTACAGCGGCGAGGACTACGACCTGGCCGGCTTTTGCGTCGGTGTCGTAGAAAAATCAAAGATCATCGACGGCAGCCGGGTCTGCGCCGGTGACGCCCTGCTGGGTATCGCCAGCAGCGGGCCGCATTCCAACGGCTATTCACTGATTCGCAAAATCCTGCAAGTCAGCGGTGCCAACCTGCAGCAGACCATGGGGGACACCACCCTGGGGCGAGCACTGCTGCAGCCGACCACCATCTACGTGCGGGCGCTACTGGCGCTGTTTGGCGCGATCGAGGTCAAGGCGCTCAGCCACATCACCGGCGGCGGCCTGCTGGAAAACCTGCCGCGGGTCCTGCCGCCCACCTGCAACGCCCTGATCGACACCGGTAGCTGGCAGTGGCCGCCGGTATTTCATTGGCTGCAGGAACAGGGCAACGTGGCGCCGCGCGAAATGTACCGCACGTTTAACTGCGGTGTCGGCATGGTGCTGTGCGTGGCACAGGACGAGAAGGCGGCAGCGCTGGCCCACCTGGCCGGCGCCGGGCACCGGGCCTGGGAAATCGGCAGCGTTGCCGCCGGCGACGGTGTGGTCGAACTGCGGCCGTGACGGAGCGCGCCCCGGCCAGGCTGGCCGTGCTGATCTCCGGGCGCGGCTCGAACCTGCAGGCCTTTATCGACGCCAGTGCCAGCGGCGCACTCAACGCCGTCATCGCGGTGGTCATCAGCAACAACCCCGATGCGGCAGGTCTGCACAAGGCGCGGGAGGCGGGCATCGCTGCGCTGTGTATCGATCACCGGGCATTTGCCAGCCGCGAGGCATTCGATGCCGCACTGCTGGAGCAGCTGCGCAGCCATCGCGTGGAACTGGTCATCCTCGCCGGATTCATGCGCATTCTGACATCGACCTTTATCGACGCCTTTGCCGGTCGCCTGCTGAACATTCACCCCTCGCTTTTGCCCAAGTACCCCGGCTTGCACACCCACCAGCGCGCGCTGGATGCCGGCGATACCCAGGCGGGTGTTACCGTGCATTTTGTCACGCCGGAACTGGATGGCGGGCCACCGGTCATACAGGCCAGGGTGCCCGTGCAGCCCGGGGACACCGCCGACAGCCTGGCCGCACGGGTGATCCGGCTCGAACACCTCATCTACCCCCTGGCCGCACAGTGGTATGTCCAGGGGCGCCTGCAACTGAACGACCAAGGAGCTTATCTGGATGGCAAGCAGATCCCGGCGACGGGCATTCAGTATCCCCGGGACGTACCTTAGCGTCGCCTGGCTCTGCGCGCTGTTGACGCTGCCGCCGGGCGGCCCGGCACTGGCCGGCGAGGCGGCGGCAGCCACTGCGCCGGTCACCGGCCTGCGCCCCTACACGGCCACCTACAGAACCAGCGCCTCGGGGATGGACCTGACCTTGACCCGGCAGCTGCGTAGCAGCGACGATGGCAGCTATACGCTGACCAACGGCGGCAAGATCCTGGTGTTCGGCTTTCACGAGGTCAGCGTGTTCCGGGTGGAGGGCACAACAGTGCTGCCGGGAACCTATGTGTACCAGGGCTCCGGGCTGATCAACCGCCGCCGCGAAGTGCATTTCGCACCGGGCTCAGACACCATTCGCAGCCTGTACAAGGACCGCTGGTACGACCTGCCCAACAGCGACAAAACCCTGGACCGCATGAGCCAGCAGGAACAGCTGCGGCTGCTGTTGCTGAACGCTGCCAATCCCCGCAGGGACCTGACCCTGCGGGTGGCCGACGGCAAACGGGTGAAGGATTATCAACTGCTGTTTGTCGGTGACGAGGTGCTCGACACGCCGCTGGGCGAGATCCCCACCCTGCACTTCCAGCGCCTGCACGATGACCCGGAACGCGAATCGGATATCTGGCTGGCGCCGGGCTGGGATTATCTGATGGTAAAGACAGTGCACGTCGAGGACGACCGACCGGTAGAGGTGATGCTGACCAGCGCCAGTATCGATGGCGTGCCCGTCACTGCCGACTGACTGATCCCACTCTCGCGCAGCGCCGGGCAGCCGCCGCGTCTTTCAGGCCCGGGGCAGGGTCACGCCGCGCTGACCCTGGTATTTGCCGCCGCGGTCCTTGTAGCTGACCTCGCAGACCTCATCGGATTCAAAGAACAGCATCTGGGCCACCCCCTCGTTGGCGTAGATCTTGGCCGGCAGCGTCGTGGTATTGGAGAATTCCAGCGTGACGTGGCCCTCCCACTCCGGCTCCAGCGGCGTCACGTTTACAATGATGCCGCACCGGGCGTAGGTGGATTTACCCAGACAGATGGTGAGCACATTGCGCGGGATACGAAAGTACTCCACGGTGCTGGCCAGGGCGAAGGAATTGGGCGGAATCACGCAGACATCGCCCACTACATCGACAAAGCTGTCCTGGTCGAAGCGCTTGGGATCCACGGTGGCGGAGTTGATGTTGGTAAACACCTTGAACTCGCGGGCGCAGCGCACATCGTAACCGTAGCTGGAAGTGCCGTAGGAAATCAGGCGGGTGCCGCCGGCGGAGCGCACCTGGCCCGCCTCGAAGGGCTCTATCATCCCGTGCTGCGTGGCCATCCTGCGAATCCAGCCGTCTGACTTGATACTCACGCTGGTCGGCGCCGCTCAGTCATCGGACACCTTGATCTCGGGAAACTGCTGCACCACCGCGCTGCTCTTGCCGGCCAGCGCCGCCTGCATCGCATCGGCGGCCTCCAGGTACATGGCGGCCAAGGGCGAGTCCGGCTCCGCCACCACGGTGGGCCTGCCGCTGTCGGTCTGCTCGCGTATGGACAGGGCCAGGGGCAGACTGGCCAGCAGCGGCACGCCGTAGTCCGAAGAGATGCGCTCGCCGCCCAGTTCACCGAAGACATGCTCGCGATGACCGCAGTTGCTGCACACATGCACCGCCATGTTTTCCACCACGCCCAGAATGGGGACATTCACCTTGCGGAACATTTCGATGCCCTTCTTGGCGTCCTGCAGGGCAATATCCTGTGGCGTGGTAACGATCACCGCGCCGGAGACTCTGGCCTTCTGTGACAGGGTCAGTTGGATATCACCGGTGCCGGGCGGCATATCGATGATCAGGTAGTCCAGGTTTCCCCACAGGGTCTGCTCCAGCATTTGGGCCAGGGCGCCGCCGGCCATCGGGCCGCGCCAGACCATCGGCGTGCCCTCGGTGATCAGGTAGCCCATGGACATGGTTTTCAGGCCGTGAGCCTCCACGGGCAGCATGTACTCGCCGGCCCGCGCGGGGCGCACCTGGCTGTCGACACCGAGCATGGTCTGCTGGCTGGGGCCGTAGATATCCGCATCCAGCAGACCCGTTTTCGCACCGCGGGCGGCGAGTGCCAGAGCCAGGTTGACCGCCGTGGTGGACTTGCCCACCCCGCCCTTGCCCGAGGCAACGGCGATAATGTGTTTAATGTCTTGCATAGCTAGCCTTGAGTCTGAATATTGCCGGCCGGCCCGGATAGATAGGGATACCGGGCCGCTAGTATAGGGGTATGCGCGCGGTTCAACAACGCCGCGCGGCAAACCGCGGATGAAAAGCGCGGCCAAAACCGCTATAGTAGCGCCCTTTTTCACCGAGCACACTCAAGACCATGCCCGCAACCGCACCGCGCAAGATCCTGGTAACCAGCGCCCTGCCCTACGCCAACGGTTCGCTGCACCTGGGCCACCTGCTGGAGCAGGTGCAGACCGATATCTGGGTCCGCTTCCAGAAATCCCGGGGGCACGACTGCACTTATGTCTGCGCCGACGACGCCCACGGCACGGCCATCATGCTGACGGCGGAAAAACTGGGGATTACGCCGCAGCAGCAGATCGACAGCATCCGCCGGGAACACGAGCGCGACAGCGCCGGCTTTTTGATCGGTTTTGACAACTTCCACACCACGCACTCCCCGGAAAACCGCTACTGGTGCGAGGAGATTTACCGGCGCCTCAAGGACAACGGCCACATCGCCACCCGCGCGATCATCCAGTCCTTCGACCCGGAAAAACGGCTATTCCTGGCCGACCGCTTTATCAAAGGCACGTGTCCGCGCTGCAAGACAGGCGACCAGTATGGCGATAACTGCGAGGCCTGCGGCGCAACCTACAGCCCCGGCGAACTGATCGACCCGGTCTCCGCCATTTCCGGCGCGACCCCGGTGGAGAAGGAGTCCACCCACTTCTTTTTCAAATTGCCCGAACTAGAGGAGATGCTGCGCGGCTGGCTGGACTCCGGCACGCTGCAGCCACAGGTGGCCAACAAACTGCGGGAGTGGACCGAGGCGGGCCTGCAGGAGTGGGATATCAGTCGCGACGCGCCCTACTTCGGTTTTGAGATACCCGGTGAGCCGGACAAATACTTCTATGTGTGGCTGGATGCTCCCATTGGCTACATCGCCAGTTTCGCGCACTACTGCGAGCGCACCGGTCACGACTTCGACAGCTACTGGCAACCGGGACACGACACCGAGCTGTACCACTTCATCGGCAAGGATATTATCAATTTTCACGGCCTGTTCTGGCCCGCCATGCTGCATTCGGCCGGTCTGCGCACACCCACCGCCATCTTCGCGCACGGCTTTCTCACCGTGAACGGCACCAAGATGTCCAAGAGCCGCGGCACGTTCATCAATGCCGGCACCTACCTGGAGCACCTGGACGCCGAGTACCTGCGCTACTATTTCGCCGCGAAGCTGGGTGCTACGATGGACGATATCGATCTCAACCTGGAGGATTTCGTGCTGCGGGTCAATTCCGACGTGGTGGGCAAGATCGTCAATATCGCCAGCCGCTGCGCCGGATTCCTGCGCAAGGGCTTCGACAACCGACTGACCGACTCCTGTGCCGAGGCCGCGATGGTCGAGGAATTTATCGCCGCCGGCGAGGACATTGCACAGCGCTATGAACAGCGCGAATTCAGCAGGGCGATCCGCGAAATCGTCGCGCTGGCGGACCGCGCCAACCAGTATATCGACGACAGAAAACCCTGGGCGCTGGCCAAGCGCGACGGTATGGCGCAGGAGGTACACGATATCTGCAGCGTGGGCATCAACCTGTTCCGCGTCCTCATGACCTACCTCAAACCGGTGCTGCCGGCCATGGCGGCAAAAGCCGAGACGTTCCTCAACACATCGCTGGACTGGACTGCGCTGAGCCGGCCGCTGCTGGCGCATCCACTGGCCGAGTTCCAGCCACTGATCACCCGCATCGACCCGCGACAGGTCGAGGCCATGGTCGAGGTCAGCCGGGAGGCGGCAACCGACCCCAACACGCGGTAGCATGAGAGCCTCACCATGTTGGCAGACTATTCAATACTGTTGATCAGCGCCATTTTGGTCAACAATTTCGTCCTGGTGCAGTTCCTCGGGCTGTGCCCCTTCATGGGCGTGTCCAACAAACTGGAGACCGCCATGGGCATGTCCATGGCGACCACCTTTGTGCTGACGCTGGCCGCGGCCTGCAGCAACCTCACCTACCACTTCCTGCTGCAGCCGCTCGGCCTGGCATACCTCAAGACCATTGCGTTTATCCTGGTCATCGCGGCCGTCGTGCAGTTCACTGAAATGGTGGTGCGCAAGACCAGCCCCCTGCTGCACCGCGTGCTGGGGGTATACCTGCCCCTGATCACCACCAACTGCGCGGTACTGGGCGTGGCACTGCTCAATATCAACAAGGACCACGATTTCCTGCATTCGCTGTTCTACGGTTTCGGCGCGGCGCTGGGCTTTTCCCTGGTACTGGTGCTGTTTGCCGCGATGCGCGAGCGCCTGGCGGTGGCCGACGTGCCCACCCCGTTCAAGGGCGCCGCCATCGGCATGATCACCGCCGGTCTGATGTCACTGGCCTTCATGGGCTTTGCCGGGTTGGTATAGTGTTCGAGTTACTGGCGCAACATCCCCTGCTGGCCGCAGTGCTGACCCTGTTGCTGCTGGGCGCCGTGTTCGGTGCGATCCTGGGCTTTGCCGCCGTGCGGTTCGAGACCGAAGGCGATCCCATTGTCGAGCAGATCAATGCTATCCTGCCCCAGACCCAGTGCGGCCAGTGCGGTTACCCGGGCTGCCGCCCCTACGCGGAAGCCATCGCCAACGGCGAGGCCATCAACAAGTGTCCCCCGGGAGGCGAGGCCGGCATACAGGCCCTGGCGGACCTGCTGGATGTGGAGGCGCTTCCGCTGGACGCGGAGCACGGGGAAGAACAACGCAAAGCCGTGGCGTTTATCCGCGAGGACGAGTGCATCGGCTGCACCAAGTGCATACAGGCCTGCCCGGTGGACGCCATTCTGGGCGCCGCCAAGCAGATGCACACGGTGATTGCCAGCGAATGTACCGGCTGCGATCTGTGCGTCGAACCCTGCCCGGTAGACTGCATCGATATGCTCTACGAACAGGACTCCCTGCACAACTGGCACTGGCCCCTGCCCGACCCCACCAGCCACCGGGTGGAGATCATTGCCACCGACCGGCAGAGCGCCGCGAGAAGCTCGGACGAGGCCGCATGAGAAAGATCTCTGGCTTTCACGGCGGTATTCACCCGGCACAGAACAAGGCGCAGTCGTCGCAGACACCCATCGTCTTTACGGGTATTCCACCACAGCTCGTTTTCCCCCTGTCCCAGCACATCGGGAGCGCGGCCCGGCCGGTGGTGAGTGTCGGACAGCGGGTACTCAAGGGGCAGGTAATCGCCGAGCCCGTCGGCTTCGTCAGTGTGCCGGTACACGCCTCGACCTCGGGTACGGTGCGGGCGATTGAAGAGCGGGTCATCGCCCACCCCTCGGGGCATGCGGCGCCGTGTATCGTGCTGACCAGCGACGGGGCCGATGAATGGGTCGAGCACAGCGGCGTAGCGGACTACCGCAGCCTGTCGCCAGGTGCACTGCTGGAGCGCATCCGCGGCGCCGGCATCGCGGGCATGGGCGGAGCCGGGTTTCCCGCGGCAGTCAAACTGGCGCTGCAGCCGGGAAAAAAAATCGACACGCTGATTATCAACGGCACCGAATGCGAGCCCTATATCACCGCCGATGACCGGCTCATGCGCGAGCGCGCCGCCCAGGTCATCCAGGGGGCGCAGATACTGGCTTACCTGGTAGCGCCGGGTGAGACGCTGGTCGGCGTTGAAGACGACAAGCCTGAAAGCCTGGCGGCCCTGCGCGCGGCGGCCGCCGGCAGCGCCATCGAGATCGTCGAGATTCCCACCAAGTACCCCTCGGGCGGCGAAAAGCAGTTGGTCGAAATCCTCACTGGCAGACAGGTACCCAGCGGCGGGCTGCCCGCCGATATCGGGGTCATCTGCCAGAACGTCGGCACGGCGGCGGCGGTATACCAGGCCATCATTCACGGCCGGCCGCTGATTTCACGCATAACCACGGTCACCGGCGCCGCCGTGCGCGCACCCGGCAACTTCGACGTCCTGCTGGGGACGCCGATGCACTTCCTGCTCGAACGAGCCGGCTGGGATCCGGGCGACAGGCAGCGCGTGATCATGGGCGGCCCCATGATGGGTTTTACCGTCGCCTCGCTCGAGGCCCCCGTGGTGAAGACCACCAATTGCCTGCTGGCGCCCACCGCGACCGAGTTGCCCACCCCGCCGCCGGCACAGGCCTGTATCCGCTGCGGTATGTGCGCCCAGGTCTGCCCCGCCAGCCTGCTGCCGCAGCAGTTGTTCTGGTTTGCCCAGGGCAGGGAGTTCGACAAGCTGGAACAACACAACCTGTTCGACTGTATCGAGTGCGGCGCCTGCTCCTGGGTCTGCCCGAGCAATATCCCACTGGTACAGTACTACCGTGCCTCCAAGGCGGAGATCGTGCATCTGCGCAGGGACAGCGACAAGGCGGAGCATTCCCGCCTGCGTTTCGAGGCGCGCCAGGAGCGCCTGGCGCGGGAGGAACAGGAAAAGGAGGCCAAACGCGCCGCCCGCAGGGAGGCGGCGCAGCAGCGTGCGAAGCAGGCACACGAGGGGAGCGGCACCGAAGAGGACCCCATACAGGCCGCCATCGAACGCGCCCGCGCCAAACAAGCCGAGGCGCAGCAGGGCGCGCCCGACGCGGCGCAGGCAGCCATCGAACGGGCGCGACAGGCGCGCGACGACCGGGCGTCTGAGGCGCCCCGGGACCAAGCCCGCCTGCAGTTGGAAAAAGCGCAGCAGCGGCTGCGCGTGGCGCAGGCAAAACTGGCCGAGTGCCGACAAAGCGATGCCGCGGACCAGGTGATCGAGGCGCTGGAAGCCAGCATCGCGCGTCTCACCGAGAAAGTGACCGCGGCGCAGCGGCAACTGGACGCCGCGCAAGAGGCCTGATATGGGATTGCTGCGCATCACCTCACCCCACGCCCACGGCCCACAGCACACGCCGCGCGTGATGCAAAAAGTGCTGCTGGCCACGCTCCCGGGCATCGTCGTGCTCACTCATTTTTTTGGTTTCGGGACCGTGGTGAATATCCTCTGGGGCAGTGTCGTTGCGCTGCTGTGCGAAACCCTGGCACTGCGGTTGCGAGGCCGGTCCCCAGGTTTTTACCTGCGCGACTGCAGTGCGCTGGTCACCGCGTTTTTGCTGGGCATCGCGCTGCCACCCTATGCACCCTGGTGGCTGGTTGCGGTGGGCATCGCCAGCGCCATCCTCCTGGCCAAACACCTCTACGGCGGCCTGGGTTACAACCCTTTCAACCCCGCGATGGCCGGGTACGTGATCCTGTTGATCTCCTTTCCGGTACAGATGACAGCCTGGGCTCCGCCGCGGGGTGCGGGTGACATACCCGGTCTGCTGCAGGCACTGCAGGCCTGCTTTACACCGGACGCCTTCGACGGCAGCACCATGGCCACCCCGCTGGATTTGCTCAAGCAGAACGACAGCCTGCTGCTGCAGGAGTTGTGGGCACAGTCGCCGCAGTTCGGGCGCTGGGCCGGCATCGGCTGGGAGTGGGCCAATCTCGCCTTTCTGGCCGGCGGCCTGTGGCTGCTGCAGCAGCGCGTATTTTCCTGGCACGCGCCGCTGGCCATGCTGGCCAGCCTGAGCCTGCTCGCCGGCATTTTCTACGACGGCGGCGGTTCCGCCAGCGGCGGCTCACCGCTGTTCCACCTGCTGAGCGGAGCCACCATGCTCGGCGCATTTTTTATCGTCACCGACCCGGTAACCTCCGCCGTGTCCGTGCGCGGGCGGCTCATCTACGGCGCCATGATCGGCGCGCTGGTCTATATCATCCGGGTGCGCGGCAACTATCCGGATGCGGTGGCCTTCGCCGTGTTGATCATGAATTTTGCGGCGCCTTTTATCGACCACTACACGCAGCCGCGAACCTACGGCCACCAGCGCAGTGAGGGGCGCGAGTAATGCTCGGACAGTCCATTTCCCGCAACAGCGTGCTGCTGGCAATCTTCGCGCTGTGCACCACGCTGTTGATCGCCGGCACCTACCTGCTGACCAGGGACCGCATCGCCGTCGAACAGCGCCGGGCCGAGGAAAGAGCCCTGCTGGAAATCGTCCCGCGCGAGCGCCACGACAACTCCATGCTGGACGCGACCATCGCAGTCGGCCCCGCTGCCAGCGGGCTGGGCCTGCGCGAAGAAAAGCGCATTTATCTCGCCCGCCGCAAGGGCGAGGTCGTGGCCGCCATCATTCCGGCCACGGCACCCGACGGTTACACCGGCGATATCGACCTGGTGGTGGGAGTCAACGCCGACGGCAGCGTTGCCGGCGTGCGCGCGCTCAGCCACCGCGAAACACCGGGGCTGGGCGACAAAGTGGACCTGAACAAATCGGACTGGGTGCTGGGCTTTAACGGCCGCTCCCTGGGCGACCCGGGCCCCACCGGCTGGGCCGTGAAAAAAGACCGGGGCGTGTTCGACCAGTTCACCGGCGCCACCATCACGCCGCGAGCAGTGGTCGCAGCCACCTACCGGGCGCTGCAATACGCCCGGACAAACCGCGCGCGCCTGTTCGGCGGCGAGGGCGACAACCACGTGCAGGGAGAGCAGTGATGGCCGACGTCAGCTACCGGGAATTGTCTCTGAACGGCCTGTGGAAAAACAACCCGGCCATCGTGCAACTGCTGGGCCTGTGTCCGCTGCTGGCGGTAACCGGCAGCGTGGTCAATGCCATCGGGCTGGGCCTGGCAACCACCGTGGTGCTGGTCTGCTCCAACACGGCGGTGTCCCTGATTCGCAATGTGGTGTCCGATGCCGTGCGCCTGCCGGCCTTCGTGATGATTATCGCCGCCGCTGTCACCTGTATTGAGCTGCTGATGCAGGCCTACGCCTACGAACTGTACCAGATCCTCGGTATCTTCCTGCCCCTGATCACCACCAACTGTGTGATCCTGGGACGCGCCGACGGCTTTGCCAGCAAGCACGCCCTCGCGCCCGCCATGTACGATGGCCTGATCATGGGGCTCGGTTTTGGCATCGTACTGGTGTTGCTGGGCGGGCTGCGGGAACTGGCGGGCACCGGCGCGCTGTTTGCCAGTATGGACCTGCTGTTCGGTGCGGGTGCCGCCCACTGGAAAGTCGTGCTTATTCCCGATTACCAGAACTTCCTGCTGGCCATTCTGCCGCCGGGCGCATTCATTTTCACCGGCCTGATTATCGCGGTGAAGAACCTGATAGACGACCGCCTCAAAAAGCGCCGGGACGCGCAGAAAACCCAGACCGTCAAAGGCGCCAAGCGCGTGCGGGTGACCGGCACGATTTCCTGATATCTGTGCCCGGTCCGTCTGCCGCTCACGCGGAATCGCCAACCGGCAACAACGTATCCAGCAACTGGTCGACAGCGGCATCGTCCATGCCGCGATTGTCGAGGTCACAGCTATAGGTGATAAACAACAATAGAGCGCCATGCGCCACATACCACTCGCGGAGCGCCGCGCCTTCTGCTACATAGCTGCCGCCCACACCGGCAAAATCCCCGAGGCTGAGTGCATGCCAGTCCACCGGCTGCTCGGATTCCCGGGTGGCGATTGCCCGCACCATCGCGGCATCGAATACGCCGCTGTCCTTGTGCAGCGTGCTGATTTCAATACAGCCGACGCCGTCCCGGTCGCCCACCAGGATGCTCTCCTGTTCCGACTCCGCCCACCACTCCGGCGGCAGGGCCATCGTCCACCACTCAGTCTCGAGCAGGTTCATCGCGTGTTACCTCATAGCTGTAGCGACAGCAGCAGGGCATCCTCGCGGCCATCGCCGGCGGGGTAGTAAGCCTTGCGCACGCCGTCGCATGCAAATCCGAACTGCTCATACAGGCCGCGCGCCGCCAGGTTGGATATCCGCACTTCCAGCAGACAGCGCCGCGCCCCCGCGTGACGCATCCGCTCCAGTGCGCCGTCCAGCAGGCGGCGTGCGTGGCCCTGGCGCCGATGTTCGGGATGCACGGCAAAGGCGTGGATCGACACCTCATCCAGTACCGGCGCCAGCACGATAAACCCGCGGACGACGCCGGCTTGCTCCAGCACCAGCGCGCACTCAGACCGGTTATCGCCGGTACCGCACGCCGCCTCGAAGCGGGCCGCTCCCCGGGGGCTGGCGCTGACCAGGGTGTCGATGTCAGCCAGGGCAGCGCAGTCGGCCGGCGAGCCGGCTCTGACACGGCAGGGCTCCCGCCCGCTTGCGACATCACACATGCGTTTCAGGTCCGAGTGATGGCCAGCAGGTCGCGCCACGCCTGCTGTTTTAGCGCGGGTGTCTGCAACAATTCAGCGCTGCTGAGGGTCTGTACGACAGGCACATCCCGCAGTTGATCCAGCGCTATGCGCGCAGCGCAGGCCCGCCCCAGCAACACCAGCCCACGGCCGTTGTGTTGTTCCAGCTTGCGCGCGACGAAGCCGGCCACACTGGCGCGCGCGGCTTCCTCCCCGAGATCCAGTTGCCGGTTGTTGTGTAGCGGCCATTGAAACCGGGTGACAGCGGGCTGGGCCTCACCTGGCCGGGCCCCTGCGGACTGGCGTGGTGGCACCAAGCGCTCCAGGGCCTGCGCCATCGCCTGCACCAGTTGCACCTGTTGCGCAAGCAGCGGCGCGCGCAGTTCCTCCAGCCACAACCACTTGCCCGCCACCACAGCCACCAGGGTAAAGCGCGGCACTGCGGCGCACGGCGGCGCCGACGGCCGCGCTGCCTGCATGCCGCGCGGCCTGGGCGCCGAGTCGAGGGGCGGTCTGTCGAACACCGGCGCGGTCGCGGACGGTTTCTCTTCAGGACCTGGGGGCCGCGGACGCAGCGGCACGGCGTCGACAGTCACCGGGCGACTGGGCGCCGCACCCGGCAACTGCCTGCGGGATGCATAGGCGTCTATTCCCATGGCCGCGAGATAGGCCATGCGTCTGGACTCATTCATGCGCGTTCCTGAGGCCGGTCAACCCCACCGGTTCACGTGAGGGGGCCAAGTGTAACAGCTTAGCCGCTTGCACTATATCCAGCGCCAACCGTGCTGCCTGAAAAACGTGATACCCGATGCGATAAAATACCGGACATGGCGCAGCCCCTTACTGGCAGCGTAGCCGCCGTGGTGTATGATCTGCACGGCGGGGTTGAACAACAATCGCCCCTGCCGACCCAGACGCAGCGACAGGTCGAAGTCCTCGAAATAAAGAAAGTAGCGCTCATCGAAACCGCCCACCGCGCGCAGTGCGGCCGTGCGCAGCAGCATAAAACAGCCGCTGGCCAGCAACACATCGACCACCCGATCGCCGCTGCATGCATCCCGCATCTGGTAGCGATCGAGCCGACGGTGGAACACATTGCGCACCACGCGGGGGGCGAAAGCGCGCAGCAGCAACACCAACACGGAGGGATAGCGCTTGCACAGGTATTCCCGGCGACCGTCGCCTGTCGTCACCCGGGGACTTACCAGAACCGTATCGTCAGCATCGCGCAGACTCTCCAGCCCCGTGCTCAGGGCGGTCTCGGCCAGTTCCACATCCGGGTTGAGTACCAGATGGAAATCACTGTCCAGAGCCGGTATGACGTGGTTGTGCCCGGCGCCAAACCCCCGGTTCTCCGCCAAAGCGCGGTAGTTGATCTGGAAAAAGTCGCTGCGCGGCCACTTGGCGAGAGTCTGTTGCACGCACTCGCGATATTGAACATCGCGGGAGTTGTCTACGACATCCACCTCCACACGCCCCACACAGCCCGCTGCGTGCGCCTGTCGCGCGGCGTGCTGCAAACTGCAGAGCGTGCGCCGGAACAGTTCCATCGAACTGTCGTACAGCACGATCGATACAGAGAGGCGAACGGGGGCCCGGCCCGGATTTTTCATCGGCCGCATGGTAGCAGGAGCGGTCGGGGCTGCAAACAGGCCCTCCTCGCCAGCAAAACCCGGCATAATGAGGAGAAATGGCTGCCGCGCAATCGACAAGGTATAACCGACTGGAATACTATTGCGAGCGCCCCGACGCCAGCGCGGGGAAAAGCCACCAGCCTAACTTTGTGCAGAAAATCACAAACAGCGGCTATCACCATGTTATTTATAGAGTTTTAGACTGGCGGCGTGTTAAGCTGTAAAAAGCAGGCCGCAAGCCTGTCGGACTGGGGGTTTGCTCGCGAGCCGAATGCGAAATCCAGGACAGTTTTTTTGCGTGGTTGCGGCGCATCGCGGTGCCCATGTACGCCGACACACGCAAAAACACGCCGGTTTCCCGCCGCCGCAGAACCGCCCCCGTTTCGACAAACACCCAAACAATGGTTGACACGCCGGACAAAGCCAGCAGAATCAGGAAACGCCGAATAACAGCATAAGACCCGCTGTACAGCGGGCAACAGGGGACAAAGATGATCACTCGGTTCGCGACACTCACCAGCCGCATGGCGGTTACATTTGCAATCCTGTTTACGCTGGCTGCCTGTGGCGGCGGTGGGGGCGGTGGCAGCGACAGTGGTTTCCTGCCGGATGACGGCCCCACCTACCGCCTGCGACTCGTTCTCACCGATGCCAACGGTGATCCGACCACGGAGGTCACGGCAACCAACCCGATCACCCTGAGCGTCACAGTTACCAGAGACAAGAAACCGGTCCCGAACGTCGTCGCCACCGCGTCCACTGATATCGCCTCGATTCTGCCGGCCTCCGGCACCGCGCTGACCGACGCCAACGGCGTCGCCCTGTTCCAGATTGCCGCGGCGGGCCAACTGGGCGCCGGCACCGTTGAAGTCAGCGTGGACAACCCCAATCCCGGTCAGTCGCCATCCACCAAGACCATCAGCTATCAGGTCGGCCAGGCCGGCCTGCGCCTGGGGCACTTTGACAGCAATGGCTTCGTCGATGGCGTCATCGGGGCCGAGGCCACGGAAGTCGCCGTGGGCGGGTCTGCCCTGTTGCGCTTCGCGGTAGTGGATGAAAACGGTGAGTTGGTCTCCGACACAGAAACCATCGGACTCAAGAGTGGCTGCTCCCTCAGCGGCCTGGCCGACTTACCCGCGACGGTGGAAACCGTCAATGGACAGGCCACCGCCACCTATACCGCCGCCGGCTGTGGTGGTGACGATGAGGTGATCGCGACGCTGCAGAGCAATGCAGCACAGGCCACCACAACCCTCACCGTCGCGCCGCCCGAAGCCGACGTCATCGAGTTTGTAGCGGTCCGGCCGGACACCAGCATCATCGCCCTCAAGGGTACGGGCACCGCGGACCGGCCGGAAACCGCGACCGTCACTTTCCGGGTGGTATCGGGAGAAAACACGCCGGAAAACCCCGGCAAACCGCTGCCGGGCATACCCGTCAAATTCAAGATTTCCACCGATGTCGGCGGGCTCGCGCTGCAGAATGACAGCGCTACCACCAATGCGGCCGGTGAAGTCAAGGCCTCGGTCCAGTCCGGCAGCGTGGCGACATCGGTGACGGTCACCGCCACCATCCAGACGGCTGACGGCGAGGGCCCCTCTACCGCGTCACCGCCGATCGTGGTGAGTACCGGCCTGCCCGACCAGAACTCCATCAGCATCTCCACGTCCGCTCTCAACGTGCGCGGCGCCATGGACTTCGACGGCAAGACCGCCGAGATCACCGTGCGCCTGGCGGACAAATTCAACAACCCGGTGGCTGACGGCACCAGCGCGGTATTTACCACCGAGTACGGCTCGATCCAGAGTTCCTGTGTCACCGCGGGCGGCACCTGCACCGTCACCTGGACCAGTCAGGACCCGCGCCTGCCGGTATTCAACCAGGACCTGGTGCGTACGATCCGCGACCCCGACTACAAGTGTGACTCCCACAATGGCGACCGCGGTCCCTGCGCGGACGACCTCGGCGCCATTCACGGCCTGCGCACCACCATTCTGGTGACCGTGGTGGGCGAAGAGTACTTCGTCGATTCCAACGGCAACGGCCTGTACGACGAAGGCGAACCCTTCGAGAACCTGCCGGAGGCCTTTGTCGACCACAACGAGGACGGCGTGTACACGCCGGTCGAGGGGCCTCACTGTCCCGTGTGGAGCACGGTGGCGCGCTGCGAGGCGGCCGGTGCCGAGGAGACCTTTATAGACTTCAATGGTGATGGGAAATACAGCCTGAACGTCGACCCCAACACCGGCAAAGGCGTCTATAACGGCAGCCTTTGCCCCGTGGAGGGCGACGGTATCTGGTGCAGCCGGGAACTGGTCAACGTGCGCGACGATATCGTACTGATCATGTCCTCGCAGGCCACGTTCGATATCATTCTGGTGAGCGAACTGCGCGGCAGGGTGGTGGCGCACACCGACGAAGGGGACCGCTTTTTGGTACATATTGCGGATTTTTACAACAACCGCCCCGCCGCCGGCGTTCCGATCACCGTCGAGGCGACTGGCGATTGCGAGATTCTGACACCCAAGGAATTTACTGTACCGGACTCCAACCGCACCGGCGCCTTCACCATCCCCCTGGAAACCACGGGTGATGGCGGCAACGGCACGGTGACGATCACCGCAGGGGACAGTTCCGAAACCTTCGGCTGCTGGTCCATACCCGATCCGGTGACGCCGGACCCGGACCCCTGATCCGCGCGGGCTCCGTCGAACGGCGCGCCGCCAGTTATACGTGACGCGCCGGCTTGTTCATGCTGCACAAGCTGCTTCCCGGTCTGCAGTGGTTAGAGGGTTACAGCGCCGGGATGTTGCGCAGCGATCTGCTCTCCGGCCTCACCGTCGGGGTGCTGCTCATCCCCCAGAGTATGGCCTACGCCCTGGTGGCGGGCCTGCCGCCCGAAGTCGGGCTGTACGCCGCGATCTTTCCGCCGCTGGTGTATGCTCTGCTGGGCACGTCCAACAAGATTTCCATCGGCCCGGTGGCTTTGGATGCCATCCTGATTCTCTCCGGCCTCAGCCAACTGGCGGAGCCGGGCTCCGGAGCCTATCTGGAACTGGCGGTGACACTTACTTTGCTGGTCGGCCTGCTGCAGTTTATCTTCGGCCTGCTGCGGTTTGGCTTTATCGCCAACTTTCTGTCCTATCCCGTGGTGGTCGGCTACACCTCGGCGGCAGCGCTGATCATCATCGGCAGTCAACTGCAGAGTCTGACAGGCACTCGCGTAGAGAGTGATAACGTCTTCGCGCACCTCCATCACCTGCTGGTGTCTTACCAGCAGTGGAACGGGGTCACGGTGGCGATCGCCGCGGTCAGTCTGTTGTCGCTCTTTCTCGGCAGGCGACTGGCGCCGAGAATGCCGGCCGCCCTGCTGGTTTTGATCGCGGGCATGTTTTTCTCCGGTTTTTTCCACCTCGCACAATACGGCGTGGATGTCATCGATACCATTCCCCACGGATTGCCGCCGTTTGCAGTGCCCGCCATCAGCCTGGGGACACTGGGCGAACTGCTGCCGGTGGCATTTACCGTGGCCTTCATGGGCTACGTCGGAACGATTTCCATCTGTAAATCCCAGGAGTCGCCCGACGACCGCATCAGTGTCAGGCCAAACCGGGAATTGATCGCCATCGGCCTGTCCAACATCCTCGGCGCCGCATTTCGCGCCTTTCCGGTCTCCGCCAGCTTTTCGCGCAGTGCCGCCTTTCGCGCATCGGGAGCCATGACCCAAGTCTCGGCGGTCATCTCCGCGGCACTGATAGCGGGCACGGTACTGTTTCTGACGCCGGTATTTACGAGTTACCCGCTGCCCCGGGCCATCCTGGCGTCGATTATCGTTGTCTCGGTGCTGAGTCTTTTCAAGTACGGTGAGATGAAGGCCCTGTTCCACCAGGACAAAAAAGAGTTTGCCATACTGCTCACCACACTGGTGATCACCCTGCTGCTGGGCGTGCAGCAGGGCCTGCTGGTGGGCGTCGTCGTATCGCTCGTGCTGGTTATCTACAACAGCGCCAACCCGCACATGACCGAAGTAGGCCTGATCGAGGGACAAAATCTGTATCGCAACATCAACCGCTTTCCCGAAGCCCGGACACGGGAGGATTTGCTGCTCTTCCGTTTCGATGCGCCCCTGTATTTCGCGAACAAGGATTATTTCATGGGGCGCCTCTATGCCTGGATAAAGCGGCGTCCCGAGGGCAAGCTAAAAGCGGTCATCTGCGATGCGCAAGCCATCAACAGCATCGACAGCACCTCTATCCGGATGCTGGAGTCCGTGATCGAAAACCTGCGGCGCCGGAACATCGAGTTCTACCTGACCAGCCTGATCGGCCCCGTGCGCGATGTACTCATGGCATCGAGTCTGCGCAGCTACCTGGAAAAAGGACGGATTTTTTCCACTATGCACGATGCGGTGACCTACGTTGACCAGGGAGTACACGCGCGCGCGCGAATTGCCATGCAATCGAACCCGAGAAAGAGGCTGCGGGTGCAGAAGACAGAGGACAGACGACAGAGGACAGACGACAGATGACCGGGAAAAGGGGACAGTCCCTGAGCTATCCCCACAAAATACCATTTTAATTCAATCGCTTGGGGAGTAGCCTTATCTAAAAACAGTGTGTGCATGGTTTTCATGCTGTGGGCTCATGGGTGTTCGCCATTCGGCAACAGCTCACGCCGTTGATAGCGGTCAATGTGTTTGTCGACCTGCGCAATGTCTACGAGCGCAGCTTGATGGAACGGCACGGTTTTTCTTATATCTGCGTGGGACGGTAGCTCCGACAAAAACCCCCGCTTGCAACTGGGCGGGTGGGGGTTTGGCTGTAGACGCCTGCGAATGCAGAGGACTGAGGACAGAGGACTGAGAATCCTCGCATCCGATACGCAAAAGGGCCACCCAGTCGGGTGGCCCTTTGGCGTATTGGAAGCCTGGCGATGACCTACTCTCACATGGGGAAGCCCCACACTACCATCGGCGATGCGTCGTTTCACTGCTGAGTTCGGGATGGGGTCAGGTGGTTCCAACGCTCTGTGGTCGCCAGGCAAACTGGCATGCACTCGGTCTTCGTTCGGCAACCGTCACAATGACCTCCAGGGATGGAGGCAATGCTCAGAGCTGTCCGCAACAGCTCCAGTGCAAATAGGGGGGTAAATCAAGCTGATTTGCTGGTTCTGTGGTCTTTCCACGAGTCGTTCACACCATGACCGGATCACAACACCCAGCCGTCTTCTGTCAAAAAAACAACTTGGATTATATGGTCAAGCCTCACGGGCCATTAGTACTGGTTAGCTCAACGCCTTACAACGCTTACACACCCAGCCTATCAACGTCCTGGTCTCGGACGGCCCTTCAGGACCCTCAAGGGGTCAGGGAGAACTCATCTTGGGAGAGGCTTCCCGCTTAGATGCTTTCAGCGGTTATCCTGTCCGAACATAGCTACCGGGCAATGCCACTGGCGTGACAACCCGAACACCAGAGGTTCGTCCACT
>JAGRIH010000016.1 GCA_020443345.1 Halioglobus sp. | reverse complement strand
GTCAGTTTTAACTGCAAATCAACATTCTATCGGATTACCCTGGATCGGCCCAGCACCGAGTTTTACCTCCCCTGTGCCAAAGAACCGTCGACACTGCCGGAGATACTCAGTCATGAGGAACTTGTGCGGCTGTTCACCATGACCATCAATTGCAAGCATCGGGCCCTGTTGATGACTACCTATGGCGCCGGGTTGCGCGCTAGTGAGGTGACCCGGCTCCGAGTCAGGGATATCGACAGTGGACGCATGTGCATACGGGTGGAGCAGGGCAAGGGACAGAAGGACCGCTATGTACCGCTCGCACCTCACCTGTTGGCACAGTTACGCGAGTACTGGCGCCAGCAACGGCCACCTCAATGGTTATTCCACGGCCCACGGATCGATCAAGCCATGAGCCGTGATGGCGCCTCGTATATCTACGGTAAGGCGCGTGAGCGGGCTGGAATCACCAAGTCCGGCGGGGTCCACCTGCTGCGTCACTGCTTTGCCACACATCTGCTTGAGGCCGGTACCGATCTGGCGATTATCCAGCGACTGCTGGGCCACAGCAGTATTCGCTCCACTTTCCGCTATCTACATCTGGCTCAAGAACGCACGGAGGCGGTCCGCTCACCATTGGAGTTGCTGGAGTTCCCGCACACCGCTGAGTCCTGAGCAGTGGATTGCCACAGGTCCCATCCGCTGGGGTCACGGCCGGCGCTGGAACTGGCCGATATCGTGCGCGCAACGGGGGACGCCTATCGCGATAGCCATCAGATCACGCTGCAACAAGACCGGGTACTGCGGGCGATCACCACGTGTCGCACAGCCGCCATGGGCGGCCATCGCGCGCAATGCGACCAGTGCGGGGCGGTCACCATCAGCTACTGCTCCTGCAGAAATCGCCACTGCCCCAAATGCCAAACCCTGGCCAAACAGCGCTGGCTGGAACGCCAGTGTGCCGATCTGCTCGACATCGACTACTGGCACCTGGTATTCACGTTGCCCCATTCGCTCAATGCCCTGGCCCAGGGCAATCCCCGGGTGCTCTATCGATTGCTGTTCAGCGCCGCGGCACAAACACTGCAGGAATTCGGGCGCAATCCCCGCTGGCTCGGCGGCGAACTGGGCATCACCATGGTGCTGCATACCTGGGGTCAGCGGCTCGACCAGCACATCCATGTCCATGCCGTGGTCACCGGCGGTGCCCTCGGTGGCGACGGTGAACGCTGGATTCCCGCCAAGCCCGGTTTCCTGTTTCCTGTCCGGGCGCTGTCCAGGGTATTTCGCGGCAAGTATCTTGATGCGCTGGCCAAAGCCCATCAGGACGGTGAGTTGCGCTTCGGGGGTTCCACTGCACCGTTGACCGATACCGCCGCGTTCCATGACTTTCTCGTCGGGCTCAAGGCCAAGGACTGGATAGCGTATGCCAAAGCGCCCTTTGCCGGCGCTGCCCAGGTGCTGGCCTATCTGGGTCGCTACACCCATCGCGTGGCCATCGCCAACCACCGGCTGGTGAGCTTCGAGGACGGAGAGGTCCGCTTCCGCTGGCGTGACTACGCCCACGGTAACAAGAACAAGGTCATGACACTCGAGGCAGAGGAGTTCCTGCGGCGATTTCTCCTGCACACGCTCCCACCCGGGTTCGTGCGAATTCGCCATTACGGCCTGCTCGGCAATCGCTGCCGGCACAAGAATCTGACACGCTGCCGGGCATTGCTTGACCAGCCGGAACCCGAAACGTCCCCACCTGAATCGGTGGAGGCCATGATGCTGCGTCTGACCGGCAACGATATCCAGCGTTGTCCCGTTTGCCGGCAGGGACGGCTACGAGTGATCCTCGTGCTTGCACCGATACTGACCTCACCACCCAACCCGAAGGCAACAGGGCCACCTGGATGACCAAGCATGCTGACACTGCGATCAGGACGATTTCCGATTACTGCCACCGGCCGTGGTCGCGTACCCGCTCGCGCCTATTTGATAATTTCCGCCCTGCATTGTTCTCTTGGAGGATGCCAGTCAAGACAAAGAGACAATTCCCGGAGCAAGACCGCACTCACTGCCGGCTTCATATTCGGCAAGGTCCGGCGCTCTGACCTGTCGCTGCTCCAGTAGTGGCATACTAACCCCATAGTAAATCGCAATCCGCACCCCGCGGCTCAGTTCAATGCACTTAAGCGCCCTGCTGCGCAGACCACTTAAGTGCCTATTCATAATTCCGAGCTCGGAATTAGCGCCATACGTTTGCGGTACATCGATTGCTGCACTGGTACGAAGAGGGTGCTGATCTGAATGCGAAGCTGCCGTTCCTGGTGGCCTATCTGGGGCACAAGGACTTTACTGGGACACAGAAGTATCTGCACCTCACAGCAGAGTTGTTCCCGCACTTGGCGAATCGAATGAATGAACAGTTTGGCGGTGTAATACCGCCGGAGAGGTGATCATGAAACCCACAACATTGTCTGCCCATATAAGTAACTTCCTCAGCCACTATCTCGGTTGCCAGCGCGGCCTGAGCCCCAACACGATCAAGGCATATCGTGATGTCATCGTCCTCCTGCTGCGGTATTGCCGCGACAAAAAGGGGCTAGCGATTGAACGGTTGGAACTCCAACATCTGGACGCTGAGTTGATAGACAACTTCTTGGCCTACCTTCAAAACGAAAGGGGTTGCTCGATCCGGACGATCAACCAGCGCCTGGCGGTTATCCACGCGTTCTTCCGCTATGTGCAAGTCGAGGAGCCTGATCATATGCTCCAGTGCCAGCGTATCATCGCGATCCCGCTGCGCCGATTTGCCCGCAAGGAAGTCGGCTATCTATCCCGGGATTACCTGGCCGCGCTGTTGGCACAGCCTGACTTAAGCCAACCCGCTGGGAGAAGAGATGCCGTACTCCTCAGTGTTCTCTACGATACGGGTGCGCGTGTCCAGGAAATCATCGACATGACACCGGGCGATGTTCGCTTGGAAGCACCGGCTCAGATCAGAATCCTGGGAAAAGGACAGAAAGTGCGTGTCGTACCACTGATGGAGAATACAGTACGACTTCTGCGGCAGTACATCGATGAAAATGCACTGGCATTGCCTGAGCACTTCGATCAACCGCTGTTCCGGAACAGGCAGGGCAATCGATTAACTCGCGGTGGCGTCAGATACATCCTGCTAAAACACCTGAAAAAGGCACAAGAATGCCAGACAACGTTCACGCAAAAGGTCACGCCCCACACCCTGAGACACACCAAAGCAATGCACCTCGTCGAGGCAGGTGTCTCATTGGACATCGTTCGTGACTTCCTGGGTCACGCTGACATCCAAACGACGGAGCTGTATGCCCGGGCCAACCTTGAAATGAAGCGTGCTGCGATTGCGAAAATCAGTCCAACGCCTGTGCCCGACGTTCCTAAGTGGAAGGAAAACAAAACGCTACTCGAGTGGTTGCAGCAGCTCTAGAGGACATAGAAATGAATAGATCTAACCGTGGTCCACCATCCGGCCATGGAATATTATGTGAAGTATCTGATCCGTAAGACTCTGATTATGCGGTAGTTTATCCGCCAACTTCACATAACTACTTGCTAACCACAATACACCTTATGGAAAGCTAAACATAATGTGTATTTAGGCCGCTAGTTGCCGGGCTCGAGGCGCGACATCGAACAAGCGCAACAGGCATTGCCTGGATAAGCCATTCACGTCGGTCGGTGGCTTGGTGATCATGAAGCCCATCATGATACCCGAGGCCTGCACATGTTCTCCGCCAGATATCAACGCTCACTGCGCATCCTTCCGAGCCTGTTGTGCTGCTTTAGCCTTACCGCCGTAAGCTATGTGGCCTTAGCCGCAGTGCTGCCCGATAGGGACCTTGGTGCACTGACGCAGGTTGGCCGCTACAGCGTGCTCGCCGCAGGGCCGACCACTGGCCAGCGGGATCTGTTGGCGGCGACCAGTGCAATCGACATTCCTCTAGACGTACAAACAGTCGGGGAGGCCTTGCACTGGTTGTTGCGTGATTCCGGGTATCGCCTGGCGGCGGTCTCTGTCATGCCGGGCGAGGTGAAGGCCGTGCTCGAGCTGCCGTTACCGGCGGTCCATCGCCGGTTCGAGCCTCTGCCCCTTCGAGCCGTGATAAGACTGATCGTCGGTCCCGCGTTTCATCTGGTTCAGGATCCGGTACACCGTCTGCTTGCCTTCGAGCGCTGTGCTGAAACACCAGATTCGGCTGCAATGGGAGAGATGCCGTAATGGACGTCTTTATCTTCGCCGTAGTTCTGTTAGCGGCCCTGGTGGCGGGGGCCGGGGACAAACCCGCTGAGGATCCAGCGGACACGGCCGTTCAGACAGTCGAGTCTACGTCCCCAGGAAGCGCACCGGCGCTTGGAAGGGACCTCGATGTACCCGTGTGCGACTTCACGCGGGCCCGCATTCGCCAACGAGACCTCTCCGGGACAGTCGAGCAAGAGGTCCAGCCGTAATGGTCGTTAAAGGCCATTGCGCTAAGAGTTATCGGGGGCTGTTCAGCGCCGCAATGGCAGTCAGTCTTTGCGTCGCCATACCAGTCATGGGCCAAGCCCGCGATCCAGCTGCGTATAAATCATCGATCGAACAGTCCGTCGAGACGTCGGCGACGGAACGGATCGATTCCAAGACCTTGCGGGCTGAACTCTGGGGGCTGGACGCATCCGAGTGGCAACGCTACCAGTCCCTGATGCAGGGTATACGGGGCAGCGTGAGTCCCGCCACGCTGTCGCCCATCGAAGTGCTGGGTATTCATGCACGTAATGACGATGAGCGGCGTCGCTACGCCGAGCAATGGGCTGTCATGATGCGCGATGACGCCGAGCGCATCCTGGCTTTCCAGCGTGCCTACGACGGCGCCCAACAGCGCCTGTTCGCAGGCGGCTTACTCATCGATCCTCACGCCCTTGCTGCTGTCAGGGGGAATCAGATCGAACCCACAAAGTGGGTGTGGCGCCCGGACGACCGGGTGTTGTTTTTTGCGGATACCCAGTGCCCGACCTGTGATGCGGTACTGGAACGCCTGGTCAGCCAGATCACGCAGTTCGCCGGTATCGATGTGTATTTGGTCGATGTCGCTGCCGGTGATGAAGATGATATACGCGAGTGGGCCGCCTCGAAACAGATCGATCCCCTTTGGGTCAGCGAGCACAAAATGACCCTGAACATCGACGGCGGTGCGTTGGGCGAAGTGACTGCGTACACGGGCCAACAGGCGCAGCAGCTACCGTTACTGGTGGTGCGTCGGGAAGGGCAGTTGGCGCCCTTGCCGGCGCTGCATTTTTGATGGGGGCGATGCTGGTTATCCCGTCGGCCGTAGTCTGTATTTTGGGCTTGTTCAGTTGTTCGGTGACTGCGCAGTCACAGACGGTACCGGCGGGGTATCGGCAGGTGGCGCAAGAAGCCGGAGTGCCGTCGAAGCTGCTGTATGCCGTGGCCTTGGCTGAGAGTGGGCAAAGCGCATTCAGTGGCGGCGCGTTCAGGCCCTGGCCCTGGACGCTCAACGTCAACGGCAAGGGGCGTTACTACCGGTCACGTCAGGCAGCCTGGCAGGCCTTGCAACACACGCTCGCCAGTCCAGAGATGTCCGTAGATATTGGCCTTATGCAGATCAGTTGGCGCTACCACCAGAGCGTCCTGGGCTCGGGCTGGGCCGCGCTGGATCCCTACCACAACCTGCGGGTCGCCGCGGCGCTGCTGCGAGATTGTCTGGCGGCGCACGAACACTGGCTGCCCAGCGCCGGTTGTTATCACGCCCCGAACAATGCCTATCGCGCAGAGCACTACAGCCAGCGGGTCAAGACGCACTGGCAGCGACTGACCGATGAACCGCAAGGGGTGGTTGGTGGCGCACCGTAAGCAACCGGTTCGGCCGCACCTCGTGCTCGGGTTACTCGCGTCCCTGATGCTGGCGCCAACGGCACTGGCTGATCTGACCGTGATCTACGACAGTGGCCAGACCCGGCCGCTGGCGCCATTGTTGAAGCCGCTGTTGTCCAACCAACCGCCAGTAGCCGACGCTACGGGGCAGAAGCCTCAGCGCTTGGCGCCGGCTTCCACATTGGGACCTGCTGATCTCAGGAATCTACTGCCGGTGCAGTCACCCGGACTGCGGGTCTGTGATATCGCGGGTCGCCAGTTAGCGTCCGCGGTGCTGGCGCGTTTGGCACAGGGCAATCCCCGCCCGTTTTTTCTGGTGGGATCTGACGAGGCGTCCCTGCGTTGGCTGACGCATCATCGGGCTACGCTCCAATCGCTGGGCGCCGTTGGTATGTTGGTGCAGGCCGACACGGCCGAAGATGTCCGCAACGTTGTAGCAGCAGCGCAGGGCTTACCCATGACCTTGGGCGCCGGTGATGATCTGGCCAGAGCGCTGGGCATCGACCGCTACCCGATCCTGATTACCCGTGAAGGCATCCAGCAATGAGCGCGCACCCCATGGAGGCACTGCTGCGACCGCCTGTGGAGTTGTGGTCTACCTCCACGGCATTCGCTGCTGGCACATTGGCCTGGCTGGCGCCCGGCGCCTTGATGATGCCGCCGGGGATTGCCACAGCCACTGGTGTGACCTTCTTCACTTTCGGACTGTGGCGTGGGCGGCAGGCTTGGCGAGTACTGTCTTATCAACGCCACATGCGGTGTCTGCCACTTTATCAATTGCGCGCAGAACAGGTACCGGTCAGTCGTCACAAGCTGTTTCTGGGACGGGGATTTCGCTGGTCCCAGCAGCATACACAGCGCCTGCGCGATACGCTGAAGCCGGAAGTGCAGCGCTTCGTTCAGCCCGGCAGGCTCTATCACTGGGCGCGTCAGAAAGAGGTGGCGTGGGAATCTATCCAGGGGCTGGGTCTGCTGGCCAAGGCCCTGCGCTGTCGCAGCCGTTGGAACCCGCTGGGACCGTTGCCAGCTGTTGGCGGCAAGCCCGCCCTGCATGCGGTGGAGCCCCACGAGCAGTCTGTGTGGATGGACCTCGGTGAACGGGTAGGGCACACCCTGGTGTTGGGTACGACCCGGGAGGGCAAAACCCGCCTGGCCGAACTGCTGATCACGCAGGACATCCGCCGGGGCGACGTCGTCATCGTCTTCGACCCCAAAGGGGATGCCGACCTGTTGCGTCGCATCTACGCGGAAGCCAAGCGCGCTGGCCGGCTGGACGATTTTTACCTGTTCCATTTGGGCTTTCCTGAACTCTCTGCGCGTTACAACGCCATTGGGAATTTCTCCCGTATCACCGAAGTGGCGACCCGTATTGCCAATCAATTACCCAATGAGGGGAATTCCGCGGCCTTCAAGGAGTTTGCCTGGCGGTTCGTTAATATCATTGCACGCGCGCTGGTGGCCCTGAAGCGCCGGCCGGATTATCAGCAGGTGCGCCGTTACATCAACGATATCGAGCCGCTGTTTGTGGAGTACGCGGGCCACTGTGCGGACGTTGCCGGCATCGAAGACTGGGAATCACTGGTAGAAGAGCGTGCAGCGGATATCAAGGAACGCAATCTGCCCAATGCCTTGCGCGGCCGATCCATGGAAGCGATTGCCTGCATGCGGTTGCTGCAGGAGAAGACCATCTACGATCCCGTATTGGATGGGCTGATTTCCGCGTTCAAATACGACAGGACGTATTTCGACAAGATCGTCAGTTCAGTCGGTCCCCTGATGGAAAAGCTGACCACCGGTACCATCGCCGGGCTGATCTCGCCGAATTATCAGGACGAACGGGATTCACGGCCCATCTTCGAGTGGATGGAAGTGGTGCGCCGCAAAGGCATTGTCTATGTGGGGCTCGATGCACTCACCGACACCACCGTGGCCAGTGCCGTCGGCAATTCCATGTTTGCGGACCTGGTGTCGGTGGCTGGCCAGATCTACAAGCATGGTGTAGATCCCGTCCGGAATGACGATAGCAGGCAGGTATCCACGAGGACCGCCAAGCGGCCCTCGACGCCGACCATTTCCCTGCACGCCGATGAGTTCAATGAGCTGATTGGCGATGAGTTTGTGCCGCTGTTGAACAAGGCGGGCGGGGCCGGGTTTCAGGTGACCGCCTACACCCAGACCTGGTCCGACGTGGAGGCGCGCCTGGGCAATCGGGCGAAAGCGGGGCAGGTGGCGGGGAACTTCAATACCCTGCTGATGCTGCGGGTGAAAGAGCTGGATACAGCGGCGAAGTTGACCGATCAGTTGCCGCGGGTGGAGGTCTTTAGTCTGATGAGCGTGTCCGGTGTGGACGACTCCTCGGACCCGGGCTCCGGGGTCGATTTCAAGTCCCGCAACGAGGACCGGATCAGTGTCGCCGAGGTACCGATGTTGACCGCCGCCGATATGGTCACGCTTCCCAAGGGGCAGGCCTTCGCCCTGTTGGAAGGGGGCCAGCTCTGGAAAATCCGTATCCCGCTGCCGGATGACCGCGATGACGCGGTCATGCCGGGTGACTTTGAGGCAATAGCCCAAGCCATGCGCCGCAGCTATGTCACCAACGACCACTGGTACCGAGTGACCGATCACTGGTGGCATGCCGTCTCTGAGCCCGCAATCCCTACTTCAGACGCCGGTGAGTAGACCTGAGCATGGCTGAGCCCCGTGATCCCCGGCGAGCGGTGGCAGCTCCCGGTACGCTGTCCCGGCTGCTGACGGGAGTTGCCCAGTGCCTAAAGTGGCTGTTTCTCTCCCTGCTCTTTTCCATTCTGGTGGAGTGGATCGGGATGGTGTTCTGGTGGGAAGAGCAGGGACTCGGCCACAGTCGTCAGATGCTGGTGGCGGAACTACAGTTCCTGGGCACCGACTTTCAGCACAGTTGGATCACCGCCGAGCCGATGGCCTTCGCCAGTCGGCTCTCGGAGGGGATATACCAGGTGGCCTTCGAGTGGACGGGGTTGGTGGATCTGCTCCGTTGGATCACGCCGGTACCGGCTGCAGAGGAAACCGGTCTGCGCCCGCTGCTGCACAGCTTCTACCGGCCGGTATCTGACTTCGTCCTGGCCGCCATGCAGATCACGCAGGTTTTCGCCGTGCGACTGGCTATCCTGGCGCTGGCGACACCGGTGTTCGGGTTGTTCACCGCCGTGGCGCTGGTGGATGGGCTGGTGCGGCGGGATCTGCGGCGTTGGGGCGGCGGCAGGGAAAGCTCCTTTGTCTACCACTACGCCAAGAAAGCCGCCATACCGCTGATGATCATGGCCTGGGTCGTGTACCTGGCCTTGCCCTGTAGCTTGCACCCCTCCTGGATCATCCTGCCGTTCTCACTGGCGTTCGCCTTCGCGGTCACCATCACCGCCAGCACCTTTAAAAAGTACCTCTGATACAGTTGACTGTAACAATACAGCCTGCTAGCCTGTTTTTAAATACTGTAACAGTACAGTATTGAGTGAGGTAACGAGATTGAAAGGAGGTAAGCATGATCGCTCAAGCTGAACAACTGCTGCAACGTGGTTCCAGTGTTACCAGCGCGCTGCTGCCGGCAATTTTCAATATCTTCAGCCAATGGCGCCTGACCGGTGCCCAGCAGATGACCCTGTTGGGGCTCAGCAACGAGAAGACCCTCTACAACTGGAAGAGCCAGCCGGAAAAGGCCAAGCTGGCGCGGGATCTGCTGGAGCGGGCCAGCTACATCCTGGGGATCTACAAGTCCCTGGAAATCCTGTTCCCCGATCCGGTGCTGGCCGACCAGTGGCTGGCCACGCCCAATGACAATCCGCTCTTCAACGGCACAGCACCGCTGGACCGCTTGCTGGCCGGCCAGGTGGTGGACCTGGCCGTAGTGCGGGATTTCCTCGACGGACAACGGGGTGGCTGGTGATCGGTATCGATACGCTGCCCGGTAGTGAGGTCAATGGACCAGCCTACCGGATCATACTGTCGCGCTACCCCCAGATTCACCTGTTCGAGCGCGTCTCCAATCCCCAGGATTGGGACGTACTCTATGCCGTGGAGTCCCTGACCAACCCCAGGCTGCGCGATGAAGTTGGTGACATTCGCCTGGTACCACCGGAAGACCGTGTCTATGGCGATGGCGCCTCCTGGATCATGGCGGCCTTCACCCACCCCCCGGTCGATGGGCGAGGGGGTCGCTTCAACCGGGACTTCGGTATCTATTACTGCGCTGCCGATGAGGCGGTGGCCGTCGCCGAATCGGCCTTCCATCGGGCGCGCTTCCTGAGGGAGTCCCGCATCGACAAGACTACCCAGGACATGCGCGTGATTCGCGCGCATGTGGGCCCGACAACCCTCCACGATGTACGTCATCTGGTCGGCGACGCGATCTACCATCCCGATCAATACGGTGAAGCCCAGCAGCTCGGTTACGCCTTACGTGGTGCCAGGAGTTTCGGTGTTCACTACCAAAGCGTGAGAGCGGAAGGGGAGTGCTATGGGGTGATGCGCGCTCGGGCACTGTCTGATGCGATCCACTGGCGGTATCTGCGCTACCACTATGATCAGGGGGCCATCGTTCACGTGGAATCCCTCGATGGCGGTGGCCGGAGGTGATCGAAATGTATAAAGAGCTGCTGTGGATCTTCACCCAACTGCCGGAGGATTACATCGTCCTCGACACCGAAACCACCGGACTCCCGGACGAAAATGGCTTACCGGATATTGTGACGCTCGGCATTACTGTCGTGAGACATCGAGAGATTGCAGCATCTATCGAATTTCAAATCCGACCGCAGAAGCCAATCTCCGCAGAAGCGCAGGCGATTCACGGGATCACCAACGAACGGGCAGCCGAATTCGAACCCTTCGAGCCGCAATGGCAACAGATTGCCGAGTATCTGAAGGGTCAGCTTATCGTCATCCACAACGCCAGTTTTGACTGGCCTATCCTGCTGGATCACGTTGATCGATACGGATTAAAAATGCCAGCCGTCCATGGGGTTTTCTGCAGCCAGAAAGCAGCTATCCCTTGGGCACAGACAATGAACTTGCCCTGCAGCCATAGGGGGCCATCGTTAGACATGTTAACCAGAGCACTTGGAGTCGAAAATCTCAGAGTCAAAAAAAGTGGATTACATGGAGCGAAGATTGATAGCCGGCAGCTGGCTCAAGTTGTAGTGGTGATGAGTCGCAATGAGAATATGGAATAGGTCTTAGGCTTTTATCACAAGGGTTAAGAATGTGCATATACGTTCGGATAAAAATGTGGTCTTTCGATTTCAAGTTAGGATAAGGGCGGTGTAGAGAACACCGGAGAAAACCCAATTATAGTAATCAGCGAAAGCCGACTAATATTGAAGGTTTAAAGATAGCAATGTCACAATCACCTGAACTCGCTGGCGGCGAAGGTTTCACCTTTGAAGGCGACGCGGCTGCATACTATCTTACCGCACTGCTGTTCGGCGCGCGCTCCCGGGAAATCCAGAATTTGCTGCTGGGACGCACTTACCGCTTTCAGGGGCTCAAGCCCGCTGCCACGGTCCAGTCCTGCTATGGTCACGGCATGATCAACGGCGGCCACTATGTGCGCGAGGCCATACTGCACTTCACCAATGCCATGTTTCTCTCCGCGGGAACCGGCGTGGAGACGCGCTCGGTGCAGCAGGTCAACCTGATGCGCGACTTCGGTGCCAATGTCCTGGTGGGCTTTGCGGATTACATCAAGCGTTTGGCCGAGGTTGCCCGCGACCAGGGTATGGTCCCGGGTGAGGACATCCGCATCGACATGATTTCCGGTCACCTGGGTATGGAGAGCAGAGAGTCGCTGGCCGAGCTCTGGGGTCACCCAGAGCTGTTTGACTGGTACGGTGTGGGTGATACCGGGACCATCTCGGCAGAAGGCCCTGATCACGACGGCTTGTATATCTGGGAGGACGCCCAATTTGTCGAGCTGCTGGACCCCGAGTCAGGGGCGCCTGTGGCTGATGGCCAGCTCGGTGACCAGGTAATTACCTGTCTTTTCAAGGATGACGTCTACCCGATTATTCGCTTCAATACCTTTGACGTTACGGAGATCATGCCGCACTCCAGCAGCCTGGATCTGCCTTTCCGTCGTACCCGCGGATTCATGGGGCGTTCCGACAATATGGTCAAGCTCCGGGGCATCAATATCTATCCCCAGGGTATTGGGCCCATCCTGGAAGAGAACAGTGCATTTGCCGGCGACTATCTTTGCGAGGTCGAGCGCGATGACAAGGGGCGCGACGAGATGACCGTGCGCCTGGAAGTCAGGGCTGGCGTCGACCGCGAGCAGGTGGCCGCGGAACTGCGCACGCTCCTGAAGCAGCGCCTGGGTTTGGAGTTCCAGGTTGCCCTGGAGGACCAGGGTGCACTGGCGCCGGAGACGGGTATTGAACACCGGCAGAAGCCCATCCGCCTGAAAGACCGGCGTTTCTCATGAGCGCTGCGGCAACCCCGGCACGGCCTGAGGCCCTGCTGCTGCGCGATGCCACGGAACAGGCCCGGGCCCTGGCCGCAGGCGAGGCAAGCAGCGAGCAGCTGATCGAGGCGACACTGGCCGCGATTGACAGGCTCAACCCCCGGCTCAACTGCTTCCTGCATGTTGACGAGGAGGGCGCGCGCGAGGCCGCCCGGGCAAGTGATCGCCGCCGCCGCGAGGGTGCGCTGCGCGGGCCGCTGGATGGCTTGCCAGTGGCCGTCAAGGACAATATCGACGTGTGCGGCATGCCGACAACCGCGGGATTGCGGCAGCCGCTGCATGACGCCGGTGACGATGCCCCCGTGGTGCACAGGCTGCGTGCTGCCGGGGGGGTGTTAATCGGCAAGCTGAACATGGATGAGGCCGCCCTGGGGACCGCCAATGCCAACCCCCATCATGGAGCCTGCTATAACCCCTGGGGCAACGGGTATGTGCCCGGTGGCTCGAGTGGCGGTTCAGGCAGTGCCGTTGCAGCCGGGCTCTGTGCGCTGGCGCTGGGTACCGATACCATGGGCAGCGTGCGTATCCCCGCCGCCTGCTGCGGTGTCGTGGGTCTGAAGCCCAGTGTCGGGCGAATTCCGAATCGCGGCGTGGTGGCCTGCAGTCGCCGCCTGGACACCGTGGGGCCACTGGTCCGCGGCCCGCGCGATCTCGACTGGATCCTGCCGCTGCTGGAGGGGCTTGCGCCGGCGGATGCGAGTGGTCGGCTATATCCGGCCTATGTGCCGGCAACGGCTTCTCTGGCAGGGCTCTCGCTGGCGGTTGCGACCGATCTTGGCCAGAGTGTCGCGCTCTCCCCGGAGGTCGAGCAGCTCTATCGCGATGCCCAGGCCGAGTTGCAGGCACGCGGTGCTGCGCTGCAGGGGGTATCGGTGATGGGGCTGGATTTCGGAGCCTGCCGACGCGCTGGTCTGGTGGTGGTAGAGGGCGATCTGCGTATCGCCCTGGCGGAGCCGCTCGCGGAGCGGCCGGATGACATCTCCCCCGAGCTGCACAAGATGCTGGCATGGATTGTCGGCCGTTCGGCACCGGAGTTGGCCGCAGCCGACTGGGCGCTGGATCGGGCTGCGGAGGCTCTGCTGGCCTGCCTCGGTGACCGGCGAGCGCTACTGCTGCCCACCGTACCGGTGCCCGCATTCCTCCACGGCAGCCCTGTGCCCAGTGGGCACGCTGACCTGACTGCGGTGGTCAATATGGCGGGTCTGCCGGCGATTTCGGTACCCGTAGGTCTGTCGTCCGAAGGGCTGCCGCTGGCGCTGCAGCTCATCGGGCCGCTGGGGTCGGAAGCCGAGCTGGTGGCCCTGGCCGCAGGCCTTGCCGATTGTTTCCCCGAATGTCCCCCGCCCTGTACAGGTGTGCCGGGGAAAGGAAAATAGATATGTCACTGACACAGCTTCAGGTCGTGCTGCGTGCGCGTCCCGACACCGCCCTGGAACCCGGGCATCTGGCCCTCGTGGAAACGCCGCTGCCGGAGCCGGGTGATGGCGAGGTTCTGGTGCGCGGCCGCTGGCTGTCTCTGGATCCCTATATGCTGGCCCAGATCAATGGCCGCCATGTCACGGGAAACCTGGAGGAGGGCGAGGTACTCCGGGGTGAAGTGATAGGCGAGGTCTTGCAGTCGCACAGTGAGCGCTGGAAGCCCGGCGATCTGGTGCGCGGGATGTTCGGCTGGCGTGAGTACGCGGTAGCCGCAGCGGACGCGCTGACCCTGGTACCCGCGTCGATCCGCGAGCCGCGCTGGTGCCTTTCAATGCTGGGTATGCCGGGTCTCACGGCTTACGCCGCGATGCACTGGCAGGCCGGACTGAACCCGGGCGAAACCGTGGTCGTCGCGGCGGCCTCCGGGGCTGTGGGTAGTATGGCGGTGCAGTTGGCGGTCAGGTCTGGTTGCCGAGTGGTCGGACTGGTCGGCTCGCACGAAAAGGCCCGCTATGTGATTGACTCTCTGGGGGCAAGTGATTGCATTATACGTTGGGAGGAATCCTTCGCCGAGGGGCTTGACCGGACCTGCCCGGAGGGCATCAATGTCTGTCTCGATCTGGTGGGTGGAGCCTTTCTGGAGGCGGTTTCGGCGCGCCTGGTCGTGGGTGGGCGGATCGTCCTGGCGGGCGTGCAGAAGAGCGCCATGGCCGAGCCGCTCGCTCCGGTCCTGCCCGCGCTCTGGATCAAGCAGCGCGCCCGGATCCACGGCCTTGTCGTGTACGACTTCGAACCTCGGCGTGAGGAGTTTCTGCGCGACTGTGTGCCCCTGGCAAACGAGGGGAGGCTGGTGGTGAATGAGGAAGTCGTGGAAGGCCTGCGTCAGGCCCCCGAGGCGCTGGTGCGCATCCAGGCGGCCCAGCACGCCGGCAAGGTGGTGGTGAAGCTGTAGGCCTTGCACCAGAATGGATACCACGCAGATCGTATTGTTCACCCTGTTGGTCTACAAGTTGCTACTTATTGGCGTGGGTTTCTGGGCCTCGCGGCGCACGCGCGACCAGGGTGATTTCTTTATCGGTGGCCGCGGCCTCGGGCCGGTGGTCGCGGCCATCTCCTATTCCTCCAGTGCCTCGTCGGCGTGGACGCTGTTGGGTATGAGCGGGCTGGCCTATGTGGTCGGAGTTTCCGCGTTGTGGCTGGTGGTGGGCTCGGTCCTGGGCATGTTCGTTGCCTGGTGGTGGATCGCACCGCGGCTGATGGAACACAGTCGCCAGCACGGCCAGATCACGCTGACGGATTTTATCCTCCAGGGCTGTGAAGGCGGCGTGCGCCGCGCCCTGCTGTGGCTGTGTTCACTGATCATCGTCACTTCCTTTACGCTCTACGTTGCTGCCCAGTTCCAGGGCGCCGGCAATACCTTTGCCTCGACCTTCGGGCTGTCGATGAGCAGCAGCATCGTCACCGGCGCGCTGATTATCATGGTGTATACCCTGCTTGGGGGCTTCTGGGCAGTGAGCGTAACCGACACCATCCAGGGTCTGCTGATGGCGGCTGCCGTGCTGGCACTGCCGATCACCGCCCTGGCGGCTGTCGGCGGCTGGGAGGGTTTCATCACCGGACTGCGCGCCGCGAGCACTCCGCAGCAGCTCAGTCTCAGTGCCGGCAACGCCGGTCTGCTGGGCTTGGGCGTCGTGCTGGGCGGGACCGCCATCGGCATCGGAACCTTCGGCCAGCCCCATCTACTGGTGCGTTTTATGGCGTTGCGGGACCGGCGCGCCCTGCTCCAGGCGCGTTGGATCTCGCTGGCCTGGTACCTCGTGGTGTTTGGCGGCATGTTCTTCCTCGGTCTGGTGGGCCATGTGCTGCAGGCGGGGATCGACAATCCCGAGAATATCTTCTTCGTGCTCACCGAGCGGCTGTTCCCCACCGCGCTGGGGGCGGTGATCCTGGCGGCGGTGCTGTCGGCCATCATGTCCACCGCCGACAGCCAGTTGCTGGTGGCCGCCAGCGCGATTGCCCACGACCTCGGCCTGGGGCGCGGCAACAGGGCGCGGCAGATGCTGGCGAGTCGTCTCACCATTGTCGCGCTTGTGCTGGTGGCGGTGCTGGTGGCGATCTACCTGCCGGAGAAAATCTTCAGCCGGGTGTTGTTTGCCTGGGTCGCCCTGGGTTCGGCCTTCGGGCCGCTGGTTTTTCTGCGCCTGGCGGGCTGTTCATTACAGCCGGGCGCCATTTTCGCCTCGGTGCTGACGGGTTTTGCGCTCGCCGTGGTGCTGGCGCAATCGCCCCTGCCGATGTTGGTACAGCGCCTGCTGCCTTTCGCGCTGGCGGCGCTGGTATTGTGGGTCGGGCGCGTGCAGCCTCAGGATGCGCGGAGGTCCGTCGCCCCACCGCCGCACAGCCGGTAAGCCCGCCGCTGGCGGGGAAGATCCTCAGGGTGCACTCCGCAATGCACCCTGAGATCGACTGGACTGCCAAGGTGTCGTCGTTGGGCCGCTATCCACCGTCAGCGTTACTCGGCTTCACGCTGGTCGATTATCTTTTTGATGTAGGTCCAGGAGGTCTCGTTGCGGCGCTCGTCGTCCCCTGGGGGCGGTGCGGTGTATTTGGGGTAGTTAACCTCGATTTCACGCTTCATGGTATCGGACAGCTGATCAAAGTGCTGCAGTTTGCGCCCCATGGCGTTGAAGTACAGCAGGCCGGGGCGGCTGCCCATCTCCATCCAGGGCAGCCACTGGGACATGCGCACCCAGGAGACGACCGGATAGGCTACCGGCTCGTCTTCGTCCAGCAGCAGCGCCGTGTCGCCGTTGAAGTCGAAGATCTCGGTGGCATGGTAGCTGCCCCCCACATATTTCTGGTAGTCGCCCGCCAGCGGGTTGGTGTAGAACAGGGGGACCTAGAAGCGCATCATGTACTTGCCGTTGATGTCCTGCAGTTCGAAGGCCTGCGGCTTGCCATTTCGGCCGATCTCGAAGTTCTTGCTGTTCACAGGGTCGTTGTCTACGTGGATGACTTCGTTGCTGTCACCGGTCCAGGGGTTGTCAAAGGTGCGCAATACTTCGCCGGTTTCGGGGTCGAGGTAGAGCATGATCTCACGGGAGACCAGCTTGAAGCCCTTGCCGCGCTCGGGGTCCTCGATTGTAACGCACTGGCGGATGTTCATGCCCTCGAGGTTGAACAGGTGCTTGTCGGGCTCGCCGGGTACCCGGGCGTAGGAGCGACCGAACCACTGGAATACCTGGGGCTTGTTGTCCTCCAGCGAGCACTGGATCTTGCGGTTGAGCTTGAGATAACCCTCGGGGGTATCCGGGTCGATGTTGCCGGCGGTGGCCTGGGCTGAGAGGCCGCCGATCAGTCCCGCCAGACATGAAGCGAGCAGTTTACTGAAACGCATGGAACATTCCTTTTATTAACGTGGCGTGGAAACCGCTGGAAAACGGCGGTTGTATTGCGTTTGACGGTGTCACTATAAACTGTGTTATAAAATTATGTAAATATGACATATAGGATGTTTGCATGTCGGCATATATCGTGGTGGAAGCGGAAATACAGGACTGGGAGAAGTTTGGGGCCTACGCCGAGGCGGTGCCGCCGATAGTGGCGCGGTACGGTGGTGAATACCTGGTGTTGGGTGGTGCGTCGGAAGTACTGGAGGGCGACTGGGGCGATATCCGTGTGGTGTTGCACCGCTGGCCCGATGGCGACAGTGCCAGGACTTTCTGGCAGTCGCCGGAATACCGGCAGGCCAAGCGGCTGCGGGAGGGCACCGGCCGCTTCCGCGTCATGCTGGTGGAGGGGGTGGGGTGGCGCGAGCTGGAGTCGCCGTCCTGAGCGCGCCGGCACCCTGCAAGCTTATATGTTGGCGGGCTGATAGAACTCCAGCCAGGCGCCCTCCGGCGCCTGGGTACTGAGCAGCTCGACCTCACCCCAGGGTGCCAGGTTCAGCACACGGCTGCGTCGCGCCATGGCGCCGCTCGCTGCCAGGCGCCGCGCCAGCGCGCCGATGCCCTCGGTGAGCGGAAAACGCAACACCGCCGCGCCCAGGTTGGGGGGGTGGGCCCGGTCGGCGAGGTCGCGCCCCTCCAGCCCCTCGTAGGTCAGCAGCTCAATGGAGCCCTCGCAGGCGGCTTCGGGGTGGAGGATGTAGATTTCGTGGAGAATTGTGCTGGCCAGGTTGTGGGGCATGCCCAGCACGTTGGGGCCGGCTTCGGGAAAGGTGTGGCGCTCATGCAGGAACTCGCCAAAGCCGAGGGTGTCGCGGTAGAAGGCCAGTGAAGCGGGCAAATCGCGCACCACCTGAGTGGAGTTAAAGGTGTGGCTGAATTCCTTCAGGTGGGGCCAGCCCTCCAGTGGCGGATCGAGCCGCTCGATCAGCGCCAGGCTGAGGCCGTCGGGCCCGCGCACCAGCCATTCCTGGACGCGGAAGGGCCCGAACTGCCAGGTGACCGGCTCGCTGTTGGCCTGCCAGCCCAGTGCCTCGAGCTGGGCCTGCTTGCGGGCCATGTCGACCACGCGGATATTGAGGTCGAGAATGCCGCCGGTATCCCAGGTCTGGGTGTGGGGGCGGATCATCTGCTGTGCCACACCCTCGAATTGCATCAGGCGTATGCAACCGCTGTTGTATTCGGGATTGGCAAGCACGGCATAGCGGCCCCTGGCACCGGCCGGCAATTGCCAGTGTTCGAGCAGGGCGGCGTCTGTTTCGCCCTCCGCCAGTACGGTCCAGCCGGCCACCTCGATGAAAACCGTGGTGTAGCTGGCCAGGTCGCTGACGATGACCACGGCTTCGCGCCAGCCGCAAAGCGGGGGCAGGGGCGGCAGGGTTGCGTGTTTGTTGTCCATGGGCTTGTGCTCGTCGTGGATGGTAAGTTCAATCAGGGGGCGGTGATGCGGTTACAGGCGCGGCGTGAAATCATGTGCTGTCCCTCTCATGTATGGATGGGGAAGCGGCGATTACCAGGTGACGCCGCCGACCCACCGGCCGGCGGCCGGGCGAAAGCGCCGCAAGTGGGTTTCGGCATAGAGACCATTGCGATAATAGGGGTCATTGTGCAGCAGCATCTCGGCCTCCTCCCGATCATCGGTGAAGTAGATAAAACAGCTGGCGCAGAAGGGCGCGTCTTCCTGGTCGGCCATGGGGCAGGCGCACAGGGTAAGGTGAAGGTGGTGGTGAAGCTTTAGGTCTTCACCACCGTGTCGGTTCAGGCGTAGCGAAAGCCTTTGGGTAGCCCGGCCTCCGGGGTGAAACCGTACAGCTCAATTTCCTCCGGCAGGCTGTCCCGCAGGACTTGCCGGGCTTCCAGCAGGCGCTCCATGTTGATCCCTGTGCGATACCCCATCCCTTCAAGTAAAAAGACCAGGTCCTCGGTCACGATATTCCCTGAGGCCCCCGGGGCAAACGGGCAGCCGCCAATACCGCCCATGGAGGCATCTATCGTGCGCAGTCCGACATCCAGGGCGGCAACAACATTCGCCAGTCCCTGGCCGCGCGTGTTGTGCAGGTGAATGCCGGTCAGGCGATCCCGGCCCACGGCGCGCCAGACCGCCCGGGTGAGGTCGCGCACCTGATCCGGTGTGCCGTAGCCGGTAGTGTCAGACAGCCCGACTTCGTCGCAGCCGGCCTGCATGAGTGCTTCGGCGAGCTGAACCACCCTTTCAGGCGCAACGGGCCCTTCCAGCGTGCAGCCGAAAGCCGTGGACAGCCCCCCCTCGAAATCCGGGCGTTGATTTTCCGGGGTTTCCCGAATCAGCCCGGCAATGCGTGACACCTCCTCCAGCATCTGTGCATGGGTGCGCCTGACGTTCTTGAGGCTGTGGGTCTCCGAGACAGACAGCGGGATGGTGATCTTGTGAGCGCCGGCACGAATGGCGTCCTGTGCGCCGCGGAAGTTGGGGGCCAGCACGGCGACGCGCAAACCCTCGATGCCGCGGGCATGCTCGACCAGTTCGGCGGTGTCTGCCAGCTGCGGCAGAACCTTGGCGGGCACGAAGGAGCCGACTTCGACCTCCGGTACGCCTGCGGCGGCTAGTGCGCTGATCCAGCACTTCTTCGCCTCGGTGGGGAGGATCGGGGAGATGCTTTGCAGGCCGTCCCGTGGCCCGACTTCACTGACCTCGACATCGATGCTGTAGTTGTTCATGCGGTTCTCCGATACAAATGTTGTGTGCAATGCTAAAGATATAATAATATAACATAAATTGTAATGGCGTGGTGTCCATGTCGCAGTCTGTCAAGGAGTACTGGATCCGATGATCAGTGAACGCTCTCTCCCTCTCGAAGGGCTCAAAGTAGTCGAATTCACGCACATGGTGATGGGCCCCGCTGTGGGTGTCATCCTGGCCGACCTGGGTGCCGAGGTGGTCAAGGTGGAGCCATTGCAGGGCGACAATACGCGGCGTCTGAAAGGGTCTGGCGCCGGCTATTTCCCGATGTACAACCGCAACAAGAAAAGCCTGTGCCTCGATCTCAAGGCTCCGCAGGGCCACGCCATCGCCGAGCAACTGATTGCCGGTGCCGATATCGTGATCGAGAACTTCCGGCCGGGCGCCATGGAAAAACTGGGTTTTGGCTATGAAAAGCTTTCCGAAACCAACCCCGGGTTAATCTATTGTTCGCTTAAGGGGTTTCTGGCGGGTCCCTACGAAAACCGTACCGCACTGGATGAGGTCACCCAGATGATGGGCGGGCTGGCGTACATGACGGGCCCTCCCGGGCAGCCCTTGCGCGCGGGTTCGTCGGTGATTGACATCACCGGGGGAATGTTCGGCGTCATCGCCATTCTTGCGGCGGTCGAGCAGCGTCACCAGACTGGCCAGGGGCAAAAGGTCACCAGCTCCCTGTTTGAGACCACCAGTTTTCTCGTCGGCCAGCATATGGCTCAGGAAGCCGTGCTGGGTAGCATTCCACCGCCGATGTCGGTACGCCAGTCAGCCTGGGCTGTCTATGACATCTTCCAGAGCGCGGATGATGAGCCGATCTTTATCGGTGTCGTATCGGACACCCAGTGGCGCAAGCTGTGTGACGGTCTGGGCCTGGATGATCTTGCAGCCGATTCGGCGCTGGATACCAACAACGGGCGCGTTGCGGAAAAGGAGCGCGTTATGGCCCGTCTGGTACCGGCCTTTGCCTCCCTGGGTACGCAGGCACTCTGTGACAAACTGGAAGAGATCGGTTTGCCCTTCGCGCCCATCAATCGCCCGCATGACCTGTTTGAAGATCCGCATCTGAACGCCGGCGGCGGGCTGGTAGACGTCACGATTCCCGATAGCGGCAAGAAAACACGACTTCCCGCCATTCCGGTAGAGATGTCTGGAACGAGGATGCGTATCCGCCAGGATGTACCGCGGGCGGGTGAGCATTCGCGCGCGGTGTTGCTTGCGCTGGGCTACTCGGAGGAGGAGATCGACGCGCTGCGGGCGGAGGGAGTCCTGGGTGAGACCTGAGGGCGGCTTTCGGATGGCCGGTTGTGCACGCGCTGGCTGGCTCGTTCCAGCGCTCTGGTGTAGTCTGTGTCATTGATATAATTTTGAACACCGGCGCAAGCCAACGTGATTGAGGCCAAGATGGAATTGATAGGCGAACTCTTCAGCGAGCAGCAGCGACAGGGGATCAAGCAGGAAGCACCAACCCCGCTGTATTTTCAGCTCTACTCGATTCTCAAGTCGGCCATCCTTGATGGCACGCTGGTCAACGGCGCGCGCATGCCGACCGAGCAGCAGCTCGCCGAGGCCTTTGGTGTCTCGCGCATAACCGCCAAGCGCGCCATGGATGAACTGGCCGCCGAGCACATGGTGGAACGTCGCCGTGGCAAGGGTACCCATGTCACCTACGAGTACAAGCTGCAGCCAGTCCAGGCGCCTCTGGTGGGCATGTTGGCGGAGTTGGAGAGCATGGCCCGTCACTCCAAAGTGACCGTGCTGGAGTGCGAACAGCGGCGGGCGCCCGCTTTTGTCCGCGCTGAGTTTGGTATCGGTGAAGAGGATGTCATCCAGCGCATGGTTCGCGTCCGCGAACGGGACGGGCTGCCCTTTGGCTACTATTCCAGCTGGACGATGGGTTTGGAGCGGCCGATCACCAAGGCGCAGGCGAAGAAGAAATCTCGCCTGGAGCTGTTTAGAGAGCGTGGTCTGCACTTGTCGCACGTGACCCAGACCATTAGCGCTGTGGCGGCGCCCCCGGAACTGGCAGAGGCTCTCCAGGCAGATGAGGGGCAGCCGCTTATCAGCCTGGTGAGACGTTCATACAGCAAGTCTGGCGGCCAAGAAGTCCTGCGGGATTTCATGCATATCTTCTATCATCCCGACCGTTTCCAGTACCAGATGGACCTCAAGCTGGACGGGGAGGGTAGTGCTGTCGGGGGTGTCTGACAGCACTGTGACGCTGCGATTTTCCGCCTGATTGCTCTGCCGGTTTCCGGTCGCTCAGTAGAGTTCCAGTACCCCGGGGTTCATCAGGCCGTGGGGGTCCAGCGTTCGTTTCAGCTGACGCAGCAGCTTGCCGGATTCCGGATGCAGGGCTGACAGATAGGGGTAGGTGCGGCCGATCTGGTTGGAGGCAGCGCCCATTTCCGAGAATACCTCGATCAACTCCGCTCTCACCTGGTGGGCAAGTGCCCTGGCCTCAGGATTGTCACCGGGCTCTTTGAGATGGCCCTGTTGCACTTGGGGCGCCTGGTGGTGCATCGGCAGCCAGGAGTCCTTCCAGTGCAGCACAGGCTCGTAGCTGAAGCTGTGGTTCGAGAGCACTGCCAGCAGTCGCGACACCTGAATGCCGTGCTGTTGCAGCTGGTCCGCGTGCCGTTGAATTACCGCTTCGGCACGGTCGTAGAGCGCCACACCGTCGCTGTGGGCGACTTTGGCATTCAGAGCGACCCAGCGCTCCCCCGCCGGGCCGACAATCCCCTCCAGGGGCGGGAACAGGCTTGCCCGTGCGGCGCGCGGTATGGAGTCGGGGAGATTGATGCCGTTGTAGCTGTGCGCGATTGCGGCCACTCGAGCCAGGTCATCCTGCAGTCCCCGCCGTGAGCGTGCCGAACAGGTTAAGTGCAGTGAGTGCAGTGGCTGGTTGGCAAAACGTCTACCCGACAGGCCCAGCTTGAGCCCGGCTTGAAGGCCCCGCAGCAGGCTGGTTTCCTCGCGGATTACCCGCCACAGGGTCCTGATGTCGCTGGCAAGCCCGCTGGTGGTCAGGGCGTCCCGCGTCTTTTGCGGGTCCATAACATAAGCCTCCTCGGACAGGTCGCGGCGCCCGATCTCGCTGAGTGCGGCGATGGCATCGGCGTGGTGCGCGAAGCCGAAGGAGGCAAAGCCATTGCAGTCGGGTTGGTGTATGACACGCAGTGTCGCGGCGGTCTTGATCCCCAGTGCGCCGGAGTCGTGGACCAGCAGGCCCGAAAGGTCGGGGCCGAAGGTGCGGTAGGCGGGTTTGCCGCACTTCATTACCGCCATCTGGCCGGTCAGCAGGCGCTCCCCGGTGGCCGTGACCGCCTCGATGCCCATGACCAGCTCGGCTGCGGTGCCGTAGCGGGCACTGCCAAAGAACAGGGCGCCGTTGGAGAGTCCGCCGCCTACGGTGGCGCCAGCGCCGGAAAAGGTGCCGAGGAAGGGCAATCGAAGTCCGTGGGGTGCGAGGGCCTCGTGAATCTGTTTCCAGGTCACCCCGGCCTCGACCTGGACGTACATGTCTTCGGGGCAGATGCTCAGAATCCGGTTCATCTGTCGCATGTCGAACACCACCGAGCGCTCGCCCGGCGGGGTATAGCCGCCGACATAGGTCAGGCCGCCACCCCGGGGAACAACGGCATAGCCCAGCTCGACACAGGCTCCTACCAGTGCTTGGGTTTCGGCCGTCGAGGCCGGGGCAACCGCGGCGGCGCAGCGCTCGCCGCGGGTGAACAGGTCGGCGGAGTAGAACGCGCGCTCACTGTCGTTGGTATATAGCTGCCCGGTCGACAGGCGCTCCCGCAGGCTCTGTAGTAGCGGTGCGTGAGGGTCGGCGGAGTGTGTCATGGTATGTTTCCCCCGTGGGTTCAGGCGCCCAGCGCGGGTTTCCACACGCTCAGGTAGACGATGGCCGCAATAAAGACCCACAGCCCGATCAGCACTGCCGTTGCGCGGGTGTAGGCGCTGCGCAGGGCCTGCTCATTGCTGGCGTTGGAGCCATTGTCGCGGATGTCCAGCCACACCCTGAACCAGTGGATCAGGGCGAAGCGGATGCCCACGCCGCAACTGATCACCCCGGCGAAACACAGCAGTTTCAGTGACAGCCAGGCCGGCAGCGTGTTCATGGATGCAAGGCCCATGCCGCCATAGATGATCAGGGCCAGCAAAAGGACATAGCGAGAGCGCCGATCGATGGAGGCCAGGGTGTCGCCAATCGGTGCGCTGCGCTTGCGGTGCACCACTTCGACGAATGCGAGCCAGGCGACCATCAGCGCGAGTGCCGTCCAGGCGGTCGCGGTATGGCCAGGCACAAAACCGTAGAGCGCGGCAAGGGCAAAGCCCAGGCCAAGCTGCAGCACCAGCGCATAGCGGACGTGTTGATCGACGTTCATGACGTGATCCATCAGCCGGCTGCGTTCCCGGTAGTCGAGGCTCGACGCCCAGGAGACGTAGCGAAACGTGCTGTTGATGACGAACTCGGAGCCCAGCCAGTACCCGAGTACGGCGATATGGACCACGAGGAGGATGGAAATCATCATTTCGCAGGCCGCCCTGCTGGCACCAGACGGTATTCCGCCAGCTCGTAGTGGGTTTGCATGTAGCCGCCGACGATCGCCTGCAGGATGACGTAGTCGCCGTCACTGGTACACCAGAGGTCGTACTCCGGGTGTTCCTCGGGCAGCCCGGGGACATCCACCAGGCGGAAGTGCAGGGCCTCGAACTCGCCCGCCATCACTTTGAGACGCTCCTTGCCGACGTATTCAATGGCAACGTCGACATTGAACAGCATGGGGCCGGTGGCGCCGCGGTGGTCCGGGGAAGAGAGGGGCAGGTTTTTGACTACCTGTACACCGGGTCCCTTTGACAGGTCATAGAGGCTCATCAGATAGCCGTCGTTGATCATGGCGTGGTTGCCGAATGCGCGAATGGGTTCGGGATACTTCATGCGTTGCGTCACTCGCCCCTCGATGCTGGTAAAGGCTTCGCACTCGGCAACATTGCCATCGAAGCAGAACCAGGCTGAACCGCGGAACTCGTCACCCACGCTGATGCGCGTGAAACAGTCGGTAGGGCGGCCCTTCGTGTCCAGGCTGGACACCACGTCCCGCATCACCATTGGAGCATCGTCAATTTCACCGTGGGCGGCTATGGTGCGTCGACCGTCGCCGTGTATATCGATGCGAAAATTTTCCCGACCTCGTTCCTGACCGATGCGGTCTTCCTTGTCACTGGTGTAGTGAATGCTGCCTACGATGGCATAGGGCTTGTCCATGATGCGTGTTCTCCAGCTGCTGTCAGTTGTCGGTGAGGGGCAATATCTGCATGAGGCTGACGAGGTTGCCGTCGGGGTCGAAGCAGATTACCTCCTTGTAGAGGCCGGCCGGTGAGCCGGGTGAGGCCTGCTTTTTCGGGTAAGTCAGTGGCTCTGTCAGGAAAGCCGTACCCGCGCCGCGCAGTGTTTCCACGAGTTCGTCAAACCTGTCGGTGGCAAAGACCGTGGCGGTCTGACCCAGCGCCATGCGGGCTGGCGGCTCTGCCAGGCTGGGCAGTTCAATACCGGAAACCTGGAACAGGCCGACGGTCGGATTGTGCCCCCCGCTGTCGGTCAGCAGTACGATGCGCAGCGTGCAGGGGCCGAGGCCGAGCAGGGCGCCTGCGGCGGCGCCCTCCAGGGTCTTGTCATCGATCACTTGCAGCCCGAGGGTATCGCGGTACAGCTGCAGGGACTTTTCGATATCTCGGCAGAAAAGGGTGGTGCGGGAAAAGGCGGTGGACATGTGCGGATCTCCGGGTGCTCGGGTATTTGTTGCATAAAGATATGTTATTAGTACATGATGATTGCTCGCCGCGCAAGGCTCGGCCAAAATTTCAGGCGCTCGGGCGGCCTCCCGGCTCACCGTGGTAAGGGTATCCCTATGTATCATTATTTGTATGTTGGTGTCGCATCGCTCCGTGCCGTGGAGGCGCTGTGGCAGGACCTGATGGGCTTTGAGGCGTTTGACCTGCCCGCTTCTTACGCTGCTTCCCTGGAGCAGCTGTGGGGTCTTGCGCCCGGCAGTATTGGTCGGCTGGTGGGGCTGCAGACACCCGGCGCCCCCGCGGGGCGTTTGGTGTTTGTCGAGTTTTCCGCGTCTTGCCCCGCGGTGCGCGAGGGCGCCGCGGTTACCGATCTGTGCCCCAAGAACCTCGATGTCAATGTGATCGATCTGTTTGAGCGTGCCGCCGAGTTGGAAGCTGCCGGCTATCAGCTGCGCTCGGCGCCGGTGGAGTACCAGATCGACCAGTTGGAAGTGCGCGAAGTGCAGCTCGGTATCCACGATGACATCAACCTGGTGCTGGCGGAAATCGTTGGTGAGCCACTTGTTGCCACTGAGCGCGGCTATGGTGGCGTGACCTCCGTGGTGACCACCGTGGACGATCTGGCACGGGAAATGGCGCTGCTGCAGGCGCTCGAATTTCCGGTGCTCGATGCGCACCGCTTGGCCGGGCCTGCCATTGAGCAGATGATTGGCTTGCCCGAAGGTGGAGAACTGCACATGCAGCTACTGGGAGATCCGGCACACCGTTTCGGGCGTGCCGAGCTGGTGAAGTACGTGGGCGCCCGGGGGGTAAATCGCTACCCCCTGGCGCTTCCGCCCGCGCGTGGACTGTTCCGGGGCGCGATACGGGTCGAGGATCCCGCCGTGTCGCGACAATCGCTGCTGGCCGCCGGCTATGACTGTGGTGAGCTCTTTGTGTTGATGGATATCGACGGCCGGGAGCGGTCAGTCTGCAGCGTGCACTCGCCGGCTGGCTGGGTCCTGGACGCCTGGGCTGTGCATTCCGGTTGAGCGGCGCGATGGGTCAGTTGGAGAGAAATCATTGACACTTCCGTGATCCTATTGATATATATTGTTATAACTATGTGACAATATGTTTTTTGAGCTTTCATATCGTACGTTCCGGAGGGGAATATTATGAGTCACGGGATTTCATTAAAGCGCCTGGGGGTCGCACTGACCGGCGCAGTCGCGCTCGGGGCGTCTGGTCAGAGCGTCGCGCAGCCCAAGATCGAGGAAGTTATAGTAACGGCGCAGTTCCGTTCTGAAAGCATGCAGGAGGTGCCCATTTCGATTGCCGCCTTCAACGAGAATGTAATGACCGATCGTGGCATGCAGAACACCCTCGACCTGAACGAAAACCTGCCGAATATCAACGTGGTGTTGATTTGCACTGAAAATTGA
>JAGRIH010000015.1:33117-53796 GCA_020443345.1 Halioglobus sp. | reverse complement strand
TGGATGGATTGCGAGTGCCTGTCCAACTCCAACTCCCAACTAAGTTTCGCCAACTGGTCCAACTCCAACTGTCCATGTCCAACTAAGTTTCGAGTGGCTGTCCAGGGATGTTAGCCGCAGCGATGTTTTTTCAGAGATGTTTCGTTGAGAGTGACTGTCCAAAGATGATATTGAGAGTGCCTGTCCAAAGATGGTAGTCCAAAGATGATATGTTCAAAGATGATAGAGATGTTACGGCCAGACTACGAAAATCACGCATTGAGCGAGGTGCCTGGGCGAGCCCTGACGGTTCGCGTATATTACGCAATTGCGTGGATTTTCCTGCATTTAATGTCTATTCTTTATAAGGGAAAGACGCAGTCAGTGGTTTCGCCGACGCCGGTAGGGTCGCGCTGGTGCCCTTTCCCGCAGGCGTGCGCCTGACCCTCGGGTGCACTCAGGGAGGTTGGTATGAAGCTGCAGCAGTTGCGCTATATCTGGGAGGTGGCCCATCACGATCTCAACGTCTCGGCTACGGCGCAGAGCCTGTATACCTCGCAGCCTGGTATCAGCAAGCAGATCCGCCTGCTGGAGGACGAACTCGGCGTGGAGGTGTTTGCCCGCAGCGGCAAGCACCTGACCCGTGTGACCCCCGCTGGCGAGGCAATCTTGCAGGCCGCCGGCGAAGTGCTGCGCAAGGTCGACAGCATCAAGCAGGTGGCGCAGGAGTATTCCAATGAGAAAAAAGGCTCCCTGTCGATCGCCACCACCCACACCCAGGCACGCTACGCTCTGCCGGCCACGATCCGCGCGTTTATCTCGCGCTATCCCGACGTATCCCTGCATATGCACCAGGGAACGCCGATGCAAATTTGTGAAATGGCTGCCGATGGTACGGTGGACTTTGCCATCGCCACCGAGGCGCTGGAACTGTTCTCGGATCTCATCATGATGCCCTGTTACCGCTGGAATCGCTGCATTTTGGTGCCTCGCAACCACCCGTTGGTACAGAGTGAGCCCCTGACCCTGGAGGCTGTCGCCGAGCATCCCATCGTTACCTACGTCTTTGGTTTTACCGGGCGCTCCAAGCTGGACGAGGCGTTCGTGGCCAGGGGCCTGATACCAAAGGTGGTGTTTACCGCCGCCGATGCGGATGTGATCAAAACCTATGTGCGCCTCGGTCTGGGTATCGGTATTGTGGCCGGCATGGCCTACGACCAGTCTCTGGATACGGACCTGGTGGCGCTGGACGCCAGCCATCTGTTTGCCAGCAGCGTGACGCGGATCGGTTGTCGTCGCGGTACGTTCCTGCGCGGGTACATGTACGAATTTATCGAGGATTTCGCGCCACACCTGACCCGGGACGTGGTGAATGAGGCCTTTGCATGTCATACCAAGGCCGAACTCGAGGAGTTATTTTCCCATGTTGAACTGCCGGTTTATTGAACTGTGCGGCCACAGCATTACCATGCATGCGCCACAGGGGCGCGAACACTTGCTGTTAAGGAGAGAGACGTGGAACTGGCCTGCCTGGATTTGGAAGGGGTTCTGGTCCCGGAGATCTGGATCGCATTCGCCGAGCGCACGGGCATCGACGCACTGCGCGCCACCACCCGAGACATACCCGACTACAATGTGCTGATGCGGCAGCGCCTGGATCTGCTGGAGCGACACCATCTGAAAATCGGCGATATCCAGGCGGTGATCGCCACCCTGCAGCCGCTGGAGGGCGCCATCGATTTCGTCGACTGGCTGCGTGAGAGATTCCAGGTGATCATTCTGTCGGATACGTTCTACGAGTTTTCCCGGCCCCTGATGCGACAACTGCAGTGGCCGACCCTGTTCTGCCATCGCCTGGTGACAGACGCCGGCGGGCGGGTGATCGACTACAAGCTGCGCCAGGCGGACCCCAAGCGCGCTGCGGTGAAGGCGCTGCACAGTCTCAATTTCCGGGTGCTCGCCGCGGGTGACTCCTACAACGATACGACGATGCTGGGGGAGGCCGATGTAGGCTTTCTGATCCACGCCCCGCAACACGTGATCGACGAGTTTCCCCAGTTTCGCGCGGTGGATAGCCTGGCCGAGCTGAAACAGGCATTTGTGGCTGCCAGCGATCGCGACCTGTCGCTATAGTCTGCTCAGGGCCGACTGCATCCGGCAACACCGAATTGCAGCAGTGCCAGAAACCTGCCGACCTTGTCGTGAGTCTCCTGCAGTTCATCCTGCCAGTGTGAGTCTGCCACGATGCCGCCGCCACTCCAGCAGTGGACCTCTCCAGCCTGGCACAGCAGCGTCCGGATGGCGATATTGCTGTCCATCCGCCCGTCGGCACTGACGTACAGCACCGAGCCGCAGTAGACCTGTCGCGGGTGCGGCTCCAATTCCGCGATGATCTGCATGGCGCGCCGCTTGGGGGCGCCGGTGATCGAGCCACCGGGAAAGCCGTCGCGCAGTAAGTCAAACGCTCCACGGCCGTCGCTCAAGGTGCCGCTGATGGTGCTGACCAGGTGGTGTACGGTGGGGTAGCTGTGTACGTCGAACAGCCGCTCCACGCGGATGCTGCCCGGCTCGCAGCTGCGCCCCAGATCGTTGCGTAACAGGTCCACGATCATCAGGTTCTCCGCCCGGTCCTTGTCGGACGCACGCAACTCGCGGGCTGCCTGCCTGTCCAGCAGCGGGTCGCTGTGGCGCGGCCGGGTGCCCTTGATGGGGGAAGTCTCCACGCGCCCACGCTGCAGCGAGATAAAGCGCTCGGGGGAGAGGCTGAGCACCGCCTCCTTTTGTGCCAGCGTGATATAGGCCGAAAAGGGGGCGGCAGCCGTGCGGCGCAGCAGGCGATAGGCGTGCCAGGGGTCTCCCGTGAACCCTGCGCTGAAGCGCTGCGCGAGGTTTACCTGATAACAGTCTCCGGCCAGTAAGTAGGCCTGGATTTTCTCGAAAGCATCCCGATACTGCTGCGACGTGAGGTTCGACAGAAACGTGCTGTTGAGGCCAAACTCCGGATTTTCGTCGACCGGCGCGCTATCGTGCAGGCGCAGCAGCAGGTCGGTGCGCTGTGTCGGCTGCACCCAGGGCTGGGTGACCAGCACGGCGCGCCGCAGCACATGGTCCTGTACCACGGCCCAGTCATAGGCGCGCAGCAGTGCCGCGGGCGCCGTGGGCGGGTACGTGGCGCCGGCAATACGCGCCGGAGTGACCCGATTGAGGCCGTTGCCGCAGTCGTAGCCGATATAACCCAGCAGGCCGCCGCTGAAAGGCAGGTCCGCGGCCGCCGGCTGGGGTGCCCCGTAACGCCGCCGGTGAAAATCGCGCAGGTCGGAAAACCAGGCGCGGCAGGCCGCTTCGTCCAGCGGCATGCTCAAGCGGGGAAGGTCCGTATCGTCGGGGCAGGCGGACATGATGTCAAAGCGGCCATTGCCGCCGTGCACGCGGCTGCTGTCCAGCAGGATGGCACCGGGCAAGTGGCGGATGCGCTCGAACAGTGCGCCGCCATCGGGACAGTAGGGGATTTCATCCAATCGCCGGGTTTTCGTCATAACAGCCTCGGACAGTTCACGCGCTGCCGTGGGCAGCACTTTCGCTGGATTTTTCCACTACCGCCGCTGTCCACTGGCGGGAACTGGCGCGCAAGATGCCACTCATGCGATATGCGCTGAAAATGCAATTATCTGCATCGAACTGACTGACTACTTACCCGTGTGGAATTGACTTTACAAGGCTGTGGCACTAATGTAGCACGCCGAATTTCCATCAGGTTCGCATCGTAAGCCGGACCGCCAGGGCTTGCAAATTGCAAAGGGTCAAAGTAGTTGTGCGGCTCCAGACACCCACTGGGCCAGCAGCGGAGTTTGGCCCCCGCGGCTGACGTTCACATCAGGAAGCACAGTATGCCGAGTAGCAAGGACCTCATCGCGACACTGGACAACCCCTTTGCCAGCCGGGACGAACGACAGTTCAAGGTGCCCGGCCAGATTGCTTCGGAACCCGGCCTCTACGAGCGCGCCCTGAAACACGGCTGGGAGCTGCAGCAGCGCCCCTACGAGGCGGCGGGAGTGAGCAGCATCCAGCGCCAGCACCAGAAACACCGCATGACCATCTGGGAGCGTATCGATTGCCTGGCCGATGGCCGGCCCACCGTCCTGTACCAGAACTGGGGGCCGAATCTCGATGGCGCCTCGCTGGTCACGGCCCTGATCCGAGTCAATGGACGCGATGTCGCCATCTACGGCCACGATTTCACCGTGCGCGCCGGCTCCATGGATGCAACCAACGGGGAAAAACTGGCGCGGCTGTTTGAGCTGGCCGCCCAGCGCAGGATTCCCGTGGTGGGCCTGAACGACTCCGCCGGCGCCTATATCCCGGCGGGCGTTGGAGGGCTGGACGGCTACGCGGATGCATTTACCGCCCTGCGCAAAATCAGCGGTGTGGTGCCCAGCATCATGTGCATGTTTGGCTTTAATGCCGGCGGCGGCTCCTACCTGCCGCGCCAGGGCAGCTTCCTGATACAGCCCAACGACACCTTCTTCGGACTGACCGGTCCGGGTGTGGTGAAATCGGTGCTCGGTGAGGATGTGACCCCCGACGAATTGGGCGGTCCGGCGGTGCACAGCCAGAGCGGGGTGACGGATTTTGTCGTGCCCGACGAAGTGGCCGCGCTGCGCAAGGTGCGCGAGTTGCTCAATTACCTGCCCAGTTATAACGGTGAGTTTGCGCCCTACCAGGCCTCGTCGGACCCGGTGAGCCGCAAGACCTGGGATATCGACATCCTGCTCAAGAAAACCTTTAACTCCAGCACCGGCTTCAACACCCCGCTGGATATCAGCATTATCATCCAGCAGTTGTGTGATCACGGCGATTTTCTCCAAGTCCAGGCGGAGCGGGCGCGTAATACCGTGACTGCGCTGGGGCGCATGGGCGGCAATGTGATCGGTTTCGTCGCCAACAATTCCGCAGTGGCCTCGGGGCAGATCGATATCGATGCCGCGTACAAAAATGCGCGGTTTATACGCTTTTGCAATCTGTACAATATCCCGATGATTTTCCTCGAGGACACCACCGGTTTTCTGCCCGGTCGCGACCAGGAGAGTCGCGGGATCGTCCAGGCCGGCCGCGCCATGCTCGACGCCATCGTCGATCTGCGCACCCCGCGTTTTCTGGTACTGGTGCGCAATGCCTTCGGCGGCGCCTACGCCTCCTACAACAACTACCCCACCGGAGCGGATTTCGTCGTCGCGCTGCCCACCACGCGCGTCGCAGTGATGGGGCCGGCCGGGGTCGAATACGTCTACAAGGATGAACTGCGCAAGATTCGTGGTGCCGTGGCACAGCGTATCGCGGCTGAAACCCGTGCTCAGCAGGGAGCCGGGCTGGACCAGGAGAGCGCCGCACAGGCCGCCCGCAAACTGGTGGGCGCCTGGGTCAAGGAACAGGAGCAGTTGCTGGCCCAGCGCTATGAGCGCGAGTTGATGAACCCCGATGAGGCGCTCAGCCTGGGCTCCATCTCGCAGATCGTGATGCCATCTGACCTGCGCCAGGTGCTGGCGGAACACATGGATTTCTGCCTGCGCCACTACCGGGCACAACCGATGCAGGCAGTGCAGCGGGAATTTCACTAAACCGGCCCTTACCGACACAGATCGAGGAAACCACGCGTGTCCAACGAACACTACCTGCGCAACCCCCTGATTCACCGCGACCGCCGGCTGGGGCGCCGACACAGCGCCTGGGTGAATCAGTTCGACTGCAGCCACGTGCGCCCCCTGATCATCTGCCGCGGCCCGATTCGCAAGGAGGCCATGGATGTTTTCGCGGAGATGGGCATAACGCATTTCGGTATCCTGCTGTCCGAGAAGGACTCCATCGTGTACCAGAATGCGCTGGCGCCGGAGTTGCGCGCGATGACAGATCCGGAGCGGGTGCATCGGGTCCCTGACTACACCGGCGCCAACAAGGAAGAGCGCGACCAGCGCATTGTCCAGATCGTCAGCATCGCCAGGGACAATGACTACAACGCGATCTTTGCCGGTTACGGTTTCATGGCGGAGGACGAAACCATGGTCGCGGCCATGGAGCAGGCCGGGTTGACCTTTATCGGGCCGTGTTCGCGCACGGTGCACGACGCCGGCCTCAAGGACGAGGCCAAACGCACCGCGCTGCGCGTCGGCGTTTCCGTAACCCCGGGCATCGACAACGCAACTGCGCTGACGCTGCTGAAAAAGTACCCGGACCTGGCGGCGCTGCAGGCCCTCGCGGCCGAGCAGGGCCTCGACGTGGACCCGGTGCAGCTCGCGGACGACAGCCTGGAACTGGCCGACAAGGCCGATCTGGTGCTGGCCGCCTCCTACGACAAGGGCGTGGACCTGTACACCGTGGACGAACTGTGCGCCACGCTGACCGAGGCGGTACAGCGCATGGGGCGGGATTACCCTGAAAACCGTGTGCGGCTCAAAGCCATCAGCGGTGGGGGCGGCAAGGGGCAGCGCATTCTCGGCGCCGGCCAGGCGGCGCGCACCCCGGAACTGGTGCGCGAGATTCTCAATGAGGTGAAAACCACCGGCGTCGGCGACAACAAGAACGTGCTGGTGGAGCTCAATATCGAGACCACGCGCCACAACGAGATCCAGGTGATCGGCAACGGGCAGTGGTGCATGAGCATGGGCGGGCGCGACTGCTCGTTGCAGATGCACGAGCAGAAGCTGCTGGAGGTCTCCATTACCGTGGAGTCGCTGGAACTGGCGATTAAAGAGGCCGCGAACAGTGCGCTGCACGAGGAGGCGCGCATACTGACCCAGGAGCTGGCGACACTCAAGGCCATGGAGGACGAGGCCGCCCGCTTTGGCGAGGCCGTGGGGCTCGATTCAGTGTCCACCTTCGAGTGCATTGTCGATCGCGACAAGCACTTCTTTATGGAAATGAATACCCGGATACAGGTCGAACACCGCGTCACCGAGCTGTGTTACGCACTGCAATTTACCAACCCCGAGAACGAGCAGGAATCTTTCGTCGTCGAGTCCCTGGTCGAGGCCATGGTGCTGCTGGCTGCGCACGGCCCCAAGCTGCCGCGGCCACAGCGCATCCTGCGGCACAATGACGCCGTGGAGGCGCGGCTCAATGCCACCAATCAGGCGCTGCAGCCCAGCGCCGGCGGTGTCATCGAGTACTGGAGCGATGCCATTGCCGGAGAGATCCGCGATGACCAGGGCATCAGCCTGCACAATCCCGATACCGACGTGTTCATGAAGTACACCCTGGCCGGCGCCTACGACTCCAATATCGCACTGCTGCTGACGGTCGGCGACACCCGGCTGCACACCTTCGAGCGCATGGCCGAAACCCTGCGCCAGACCAGTATGCGCGGCAAAGACCTGGCCACCAACCTGGAATTTCACTACGGCCTGGTGAACTGGATCATCGGCCAGAATATCAATGCGCGGCCCACCACGCGATTTATCGTACCCTACCTGACGGCGGTAGGGGAGCTGCAGCAGCAGGCCAACGATATGGACCTGGACTACGCCTGGAACCAGCTCGTGGCGCACGCCGTCGGCGACTGCGCGGAGGCTGGTGCCGCGGCACTGCGCCATACCCTGGAGCGCAAGCGCACGCTGCTGTTGCGGCCGCTGCAAAGACTCCTGGCGCAGCCGCACGTTCTCAGCGGCTGGCTGAGCAGCAACCGGGACTGCTACACCATTATCGATGCGCGAGTGAGCTGGAACGATAACCCGATCGAACTGCTGGCCGCGACCTACCACTTTCTCAACATGGATTACCTGCCCGGCGCACCGGCGGCGAGCATGATCTGGGGCCACGACAACACGATCCTGCAGGACGCGTTGGATTTCTACAGCGAGCTCAACAGTCGCCTGCAGACCCAGGACTGGATCGAGCTGCAGTCCCTGCTGGAGGGCGACGCACTGCCCGCCGGATTAGGCCCGGCGCTGTGGCAGCAGGTGAGGGCGGCCCACCGTGGCTACCAGGCGGGTACCGACATTCTGGCACTGCTGCCGACGATCGCCGAGGCCACCGGCTACTTCGAGCTGTCAGTGAACCGCGACCTGAGTATCCACATTCCGCAGCGCCTGCACGACAAGGCGCTGCAGGAGCGCATGGCAAAAACACTGGTGCCGCCGCCGGTGGCCAAGTCCGACGAAATACTCGCCGCCAGCGGCGGCATGTTTTACTCCCGGGAGACGCCCCACCACGAACCCTACGTGCGCCAGGGCGATCACTTCAATGCCGGCGATCCCCTGTATATCGTGGAAGTGATGAAAATGTTCAACAAGGTGTACGCGCCGTTTGCCGGAACAGTGGAGGAGGTCGTGGTGGATACGGACGGCGTGATCATCACCAAGGGCCAGACCATTTTCCGCATCACACCGGATGAAAACATCGTGGTGGAGTCACCACAGGAAATAGCTGCACGCCGCCGCGCCGCCACTGACGGTTTTCTCGCCCAGTTGTTGGCGGAGCCGACCACGACAGTTGAGGGAGGAGAGACAGCATGATTACCGCACTGGACCACATCGCTATCGCAGTGCCGGATCTGGACAAGGCCATCAAGCGCTTTATGGAGGATTTCGGCCTGCCCTTCGAGGGTACCGAAGACGTGGCGGCCGCGCGCACCACAACCGCGTTCTTTCCGCTGCCACCCACCAGCATCGAGCTGGTGCACCCGCTGGAGGGTGCCGGTCCCATTGCCGGCTATCTGGAGAAAAAGGGCGGGGGCCTGCACCACCTGTGCTTTCGCTCGGACAACATCGATGCGGACGTGGCGCGACTGAAAACACTGGGTTACCAGTTCCTCAGCGACGCACCCACCCCCGGAGCACATGGTTCACGGGTAATTTTTATCCATCCGAAAAGCTGTGACGGGGTGCTGATCGAAATCAACCAGCCGGCGCATGAGCAGTAGACTATGCCTTGACGCCGGGCGAGCGGCAGCAATTCAGGAGTAGGCAACATGAGCGACAACATTTACGATCCGGACAGCGCCACGCCGCAGCAGTGGCGGGAACTTGCCGGCGAGCAACTGCGCGGCAAGAGCCCGGACGACCTGGTGTGGCACACCGCCGAGGACATACCGGTAAAGCCGCTGTACACGGCCGCCGACACCGCGCAGTTGCCTTACACCGATACGATGCCCGGCATCTCGCCCTATATTCGCGGGCCGCAGGCCACGATGTATGCGGGACGGCCCTGGACCATCCGCCAGTACGCCGGTTTTTCCACCGCGGAGGAATCCAACGCCTTTTATCGCAAGGCGCTCGCCGGCGGCGGACAGGGCGTGTCGGTCGCCTTTGACCTGGCCACCCACCGCGGCTACGACTCGGACCACCCCCGGGTGACCGGCGACGTGGGCAAGGCCGGTGTCGCCATCGACTCGGTAGAGGATATGAAGATCCTGTTCGACGACATCCCGCTGGATCAGGTCTCGGTGTCCATGACTATGAACGGCGCGGTGCTGCCGGTGCTGGCCGGATATATCGTGGCGGCCGAGGAGCAGGGAGTGAGCCAGGAGCAACTGGCGGGCACCATCCAGAACGACATTCTCAAAGAGTTCATGGTGCGCAACACCTATATCTACCCGCCGGCGCCAAGCATGAAAATCATCGGCGACATCATCGCCTACTGCTCGTCCAATATGCCGCGTTTCAACACCATCTCCATCTCGGGCTACCACATCCAGGAAGCGGGCGCCAATGCCGCCCTGGAACTGGCCTATACCCTGGCCGACGGCAAGGAGTATATCCGCACCGCCCTTGCCGCGGGCCTGGGCATCGACGACTTCGCCCCGCGCCTGTCCTTTTTCTGGGGCATCGGCATGAACTTTTACATGGAAATCGCCAAGCTGCGGGCCGCGCGTCTGCTGTGGGCGCGCATTGTGAGCGAGTTCAACCCGGCCAACCCCAAGAGCTCCATGCTGCGCACCCACAGCCAGACATCGGGCTGGTCGCTGACCGAACAGGACCCCTACAACAACGTGGTGCGCACCACCATCGAGGCCATGGCGGCGGTATTTGGCGGCACCCAGTCGCTGCACACCAACGCCCTGGATGAGGCGATCGCGCTGCCCACGGAATTCTCCGCGCGCATCGCGCGCAACACTCAGTTGATTATCCAGGAGGAGACCGGCATCACCAGGGTCGTCGACCCGTGGGGCGGCTCCTACCTGATGGAAAGCCTCACCCAGGATATCGCCGACAAGGCCTGGGAACTCATCGAGGAAGTCGAGGCGGCGGGCGGCATGGCAAAAGCCATTGAAACCGGCCTGCCCAAGCTGCGCATCGAGGAGGCCGCCGCGAAGAAGCAGGCGCGCATCGATCGCGGCGATGACGTGATCGTGGGCGTCAACAAATACATTTCGGACAGTGCCGATGCGGTGGAAGTCCTGGAAATCGACAACCAGGTGGTGCGCGAAGCACAGCTTGCGCGCCTGTCCAGAATTCGGGAAAGTCGCGACGAAGCGGCGGTAGAGGCGGCGCTGGAAGCCATTTACCGGTGTGCGGCGAGCGGTGAGGGCAATCTGCTGGCACTGTGCATCGAGGCGACACGCCGCCGCGCGACGGTGGGCGAGATATCCTATGCCATGGAGCGCGAATTCGGGCGTTATAAAGCACAGGCGCGCACGGTTTCCGGTGTCTATGGCGCCGCGTTCGAGCAAGACGAGGGGTGGCGGGCCATGCGCGAAGATATTGAACGTTTCATCGAGCGCCACGGGCGCCGCCCGCGGATGCTGGTGTGTAAAATGGGCCAGGACGGCCACGACCGCGGCGCCAAAGTGATAGCCACGGCCTTTGCTGACGTCGGTTTCGATATCGACCTGTCGCCCATGTTCTCCACCCCGGAGGAAGTGGCGCGCCAGGCGATTGAGAACGATGTGCACGTGGTGGGCGCCTCGTCCCTGGCCGCGGGCCACAAGACCCTGGTGCCGCAGTTGGTCGAGGAACTGAAAAAGCAGGGCGCCGGGGATATCCTGGTGATTGCCGGCGGCGTTATTCCCCGACAGGACTACGACTTCCTGCGCGCGGCCGGCGTCGATTTTATCTTCGGGCCGGGCACCTCGATACCCGCCTGTGCGCGTGAAGTCATCGATGCGGTGAATGCTGCGCAGGGGTGATTGAAGCGGGCGGGACCGCGCTGAGCCGCTATAATCCCGACTAAATGACAAAACTCGATCTACAAGCTCTGTTGGGTGGCAATCGACGCGCCCTGGCCAAGGCGATAACGCTGGTTGAAAGCCGGCTCGAGTCGCATCGGGAGCAGGCCCAGGAGATACTCGAACAGGTGCTGCCGCACAGCGGCAACAGTATTCGTATCGGCATCACCGGGGTGCCGGGAGTCGGCAAGTCCACTTTTATCGAGGCCTTCGGCCTGCACCTGATCGCGCAGGGCAGGCGGGTGGCGGTGCTGGCGGTGGACCCCAGTTCACCCATCGGCGGCGGCTCCATACTGGGCGACAAAACGCGCATGGAGGAGCTGTCCCGCCGGGAAGAGGCATTTATTCGTCCCTCGCCCGCCGAGGGTGCGCTGGGCGGTGTGGCGCAGAAGACCCGCGAGACCATGTTGCTGTGCGAGGCCGCCGGTTATGACGTGGTTCTGGTAGAGACTGTCGGGGTGGGGCAGTCGGAGTACCAGGTCGCGGGTATGGTGGATTTTTTTATGGTGCTGATGCTGCCCGGCGGCGGCGACGAGCTGCAGGGCATCAAGAAAGGCATTGTGGAACTGGCCGATGCGCTGGTGATCAACAAGGCCGACGGCGACAGTGCAAAGCTCGCCCGTATCACCCGGCAGCAGTACAGCAGCGCCCTGCGGCTGCTGCATCACGCCAGCGGCTTCTGGACGCCGCGGGTGATGACCTGCTCGGCCCTGCAACTGAGCAATATCGACGCGGTGTGGGATATGGTGCTGGAATATCGCGACCAGGCTCTGGCGCACGGCGGTTTCGAATCCCGGCGCGCCAGCCAGAATCGCGACTGGATGCACCAGTTGATACAGCAGATGCTGTTGCTGAAGCTCACCACCAATCCCGAGGTGAAGAGGCTGCTGCCAGTGCTCGAGGAAGCTGTTGCCGCGGGCCGTACCACGGCATACGCCGCGGCCAGGGAGGTTATCGCCGCCCTGTGAGTGCCCGCCCGGTCGGCGAGAAACGAAATAGGCTATCTACAGTGAAACAAAGGGCAAAACTCGTGATATGTCTGCCGATCGGTGAGATATGTCTAAATGCTCAGGCTGCGCAGTTCGATGTCGACTTCACTGTGACGCCACAGCTCTTCAAACAGCTCCAGGTGCGGGCGCGCCGATGATCGAGAATCGCCCCGGTAAAAGCCCTCGTGATCGCTGTCACCGGGCTTGTACAGCACGCCGTCCCGGTCGCGGGTCACCACGGTCTGCCCCTTCCACTCCGGGTGCTCCGCAAGCTTGCGGATATGCACCGAGCTGGGCATGCGCCGATGCAACTGCAGCAGGCGGTGACCGCGACTGACCAGTCCGCGCGAGTCGCTCACCAGTATCTTCACCTCGGTCTGGCGGCTGCGCCGCACCAGGGCGCTGATGGCCTGTGCCAGGGCCTCGTTGTCAAAAGCCTCGCGATCGAGCCGGGGGCTGAGTATGCACAGCCTGCGCAGGGCGCTGTTACACAGCCGTACCGCCAGCTCGTCGAAGGGCTGGGGGTAGGCCACCCCCGTCAGGAAATCGCCCGCCGCCATTTACTCGATGGCCCGCGCCTGGGCGCAGGCGTTGCCGGTATAGCTGGCGGGAGTGAGGGCCAGCAGGGTCCGTTTGGCCTCCTGTGGCAGCTCCAGCGCCTCCACGAAGTGCAGGATGACGTCCCTGCTCATGGCCTGCCCGCGGGTCAGTTCCTTGAGCTTTTCGTAGGGTTGTTCAATACCGTAGCGCCGCATCACGGTCTGGATCGGCTCGGCCAGCACCTCCCAGGCGCGATCCAGGTCCTGCGCGATACGTGTCTCGTCGAGCTGCAGCTTGCCGATGCCCTTGAGACTGGCCCGGTAGGCGATCAGGCTGTAGCCGATACCGACGCCCATATTGCGCAGCACCGTGGAGTCGGTGAGGTCGCGCTGCCAGCGACTCACCGGCAGCTTGGCCGCCAGGTGCTGCAGCACGGCGTTGGCCAGGCCCAGGTTGCCCTCGGAATTTTCAAAGTCGATTGGGTTCACCTTGTGCGGCATGGTGGACGAGCCCACCTCGCCGGCAACGGTGCGCTGGCGAAAATAGCCCAGGCAGATATAACCCCAGATATCGCGGTCGAAATCGATCACGATAGTGTTGAAGCGCGCGATGGCGTCAAACAGCTCGGCCATGTAATCGTGCGGCTCGATCTGGGTGGTGTAGGGGTTCCAGTGCAGGCCCAGGGATGCCACGAAGTGCTGGGCATTGGCCTGCCAGTCCACTTCGGGATAGGCCGCCAGGTGTGCGTTGTAGTTGCCCACGGCACCGTTGATCTTGCCCACGTACTGCGCTGCCTGCAACTGTGCCAGCTGGCGGCGCAGGCGCGCCACCACATTGGCCAACTCCTTGCCCATGGTGGTGGGGCTCGCTGTCTGCCCGTGTGTGCGCGACAGCATGGCGACAGCTGCGGTGTCGTGCGCCAGGGCGGCCAGCCGATCCGCAATCTCCCCCATGGCGGGCAACAACACCTGCTGCATGCCATCGCGTAGCATCAGCGCGTGGGCGAGGTTGTTGATATCCTCCGAGGTGCAGGCGAAATGGACGAACTCGGAGACGGCCGCCAGTTCGGCGTGACCGGCGAAGCGCTCCTTGAGAAAGTACTCCACGGCCTTGACGTCGTGATTGGTGGTGGCCTCGATGGCCTTGATGCGTTGTGCGTCGGTCTCGCCGAAGTGCTCCAGCAGGTTTTCCAGCAGGCGGCTGGCGTCCTTGGTCAGCGCGGGAACTTCGGCGATATCCGGGTGGCCGGCCAGGCACTGCAGCCAGCGCACCTCCACCAGTACGCGCCGCCTGATCAGGCCGTATTCGCTGAAAATCTCGCGCAGGGGAGCGGTCTTGTCGCCATAACGACCGTCGATGGGAGACACGGCACTCAGCGCAGACAGGTCCATGAACTTCTCCAGAATACAGTGGGGAATGGTCAACCGGGCAAATTTTACACAAGACCCAGGCCGCGCGACAGGCTCTGGGATGCCTGCAGCATGCGCCTGCGCCGCACGATCAGGCGCCAGCGGCGCCCGCCCAGTTGGCGCCACAAAAAGGCGGCGCGGATGCCGGCCAGCAGCAGGGCACGAATGACGTCGGCGTTTTGCGAATTCTGCAGGTGCTGTGCACTGCCGGACACCTTGATCCGAAACTGCAGCCGGCTCAGCGTATCCTGGTAGATACCGGACACACTGTGGCAGAGCTCGTTCACGTTGCTGGAAAAATGCTCCGCGCGAAAACTCGCGTGTTCCAGGCGTGAGCGCACCACCGCCATCATATTTGGATCTGCCGCAAACCTGCGCTCCAGATAGAGCAAGCTGAAGACGTAGCGCACCATCTGGCGGCTCTCCGGCTCCTTCTGACTGGCCAGCAGGTTGCTGAGATTGTGCAGCCCCAACTTGACACCGCTCAGCCCGCCAAACACATCCTCTACCCGCTCCACATCGAAGCGGAACAGGCTGTAGATGGAGGGCTCAAGAAATTCCAGGGGGTAGCTGCCGGTCCGCGATATCTGGTCCACCAGTCGCGCGGCCTGCGCAACGCCGGCCAGGGCGATGGTCTGCTGTTCCAGACTGGACAGTCGGCTGTCGTTCATTCAGGTTCCCATCGTGTGGATAACGCCGCCGCCCAGGCAGCGTTCGCCCTGGTAAAAGACCACGGACTGGCCCGGCGTCACCGCGCGCTGCGGCTGTTCGAAGTCAACCCGGTAGTGCCTGTCCGGGGCGGCGGGGTCCGCGGCGGTCAGAGTACAGGCCTGGTCCGCCTGCCGGTAGCGCACTTTGGCGCGGCAGCGCAGCGGCAGTGCCGGCGCTTCACCGGCCACCCAGTACACTGCACCGGTGGTGAGGCCGGTGTGGAACAGGGCGGGGTGATCGTTGCCCTGGGCGACGAGCAGCTCGTTGTCCGCCAGCCGCTTGTCCACCACATACCAGGGCGCCTGCGCGCGTTTGCTCAAGCCGCCGATACCCAGTCCCTGGCGCTGGCCGATGGTGTGGTACATCAGGCCCTGGTGGCGACCCAGGTACTGCCCGTCCAGGCTGTAAATGTCGCCGGGCTGTGCCGGCAGGTAGCGCTGCAGGAAGTCGCGAAAGCGGCGCTCGCCGATAAAGCAGATACCGGTGGAGTCCTTTTTTCGAGCCGTAGCCAGGCCCAACTGCCGGGCCAGTTTGCGCACCTCGGGTTTTTCCATGGCGCCGAGCGGGAACAGGGTCTGCGCCAGCTCCGCGTGGCCCACCGCGTGCAGGAAATAGCTCTGGTCCTTGTTCTCGTCCAGTCCCTTGAGCAGCGTCGCCCGGCCGCTGTCGGCGCCGCGCCGGGCGTAGTGCCCGGTGGCGATGCAATCCGCTCCCAGGGTCAGGGCGTAATCCAAAAAAGCCCTGAACTTGATTTCACGGTTGCACAGGACGTCCGGGTTCGGGGTGCGCCCGGCGCGGTATTCAGCCAGGAAATGTTCGAACACATGGTCCCAGTATTCGGCGGCAAAGTTGGCGCCGTGCAGGGTAATACCGAGTTTGTCGGCCACCGCCAGGGCGTCGGCGTAGTCCTGCTTCGCGCTGCAGTACTCGGTGCCGTCGTCCTCCTCCCAGTTTTTCATGAACAGCCCCTCCACCCGATAGCCCTGTTCCAGCAGCAGTGCCGCGGCCACGGAGGAATCGACGCCGCCGGACATGCCGACGATGACTGTGCTGGAGTTATGTGTACCCATGTGCTTTAAATCAGGTCCAGGAAGTAGCAGCCTCCCCCGACGGCACGCTGCTCGCTGACGGCCGCCGGGGGAGGCTGCGCATTCTAGCAGATTAATGCGGGCGCCATCAGTTTCGGGCCCGAGTGCGCACCGGCGTCCTGGTTGCTTGTACTTTGGGGCGGGTTTTGCCATGGTGCATCCCTGTCGTCGGGTTTATCCACACAGGGGCGATCCGTACGAACGTGTGATTGCACCGGCCCACTTCAGCTTCTATTAGCAAACAGGTTTCAACACTGATGACGACCGCTGTCGCCAGCCACCGCAACCGGCACGCCATACTGACACTGATCGGAATGATGCTGATCGCATTTAATCTGCGCCCGGCGCTGACGAGCATCGGGCCCATGCTGCGCAGTATCGGCGACAGTTTGTCGCTGTCGCCCGTCGGTCAGGGCGTGCTCACTACGCTGCCGGTGCTGTTCCTGGGGCTGGCCGCGCCGCTGGCGCCGCGCGCCGCATGCCGGATCGGTATGGAGCACACCGTGCTGCTGGCCATGTTGATCCTGGCGCTGGCACTGGGTCTGCGTCCCTACACGGGCACCGTGGGCCTGTTCGTCGGAACCGCCATTGCCGGCGGTTGTATCGGTGTCGCGGGGGTGCTGCTGCCGGGTATCGTAAAGCGCGACTTTCCCGCTGCGGCGAGCCTGTTGACCGGCCTGTACACAGCCGTTCTGTGTATCGGCGCGTCGGTGGCGGCCGGTGCCAGCGAGCCGCTGCGCATCGCGTTCGCCAGTGTGTCCGAGCGCCCCTGGCAGCCGGCGCTGGCCTTCTGGCTGTGCCCCGCCGTGATAGCGACGGTGCTGTGGTGGTTACAGCTCGACGGCACGCAATTGCCCCGGCAGTTCGTCGCGCGAACGAAGTCGCTGTATCGCGATGCACTGGCCTGGCAGGTGGCGCTGTACATGGGGCTGCAGTCCTCGATGGCCTATACCGTGTTCGGCTGGCTGCCGACCATCCTGCAGGATCGCGGGCTCGACCCCATCGGCGCCGGATTCGCGTTGTCGGCATCGATCATGACGCAGATCACCACCGCCGTCGCCGCACCCTGGATCGCCAGCTACATGCGGGATCAGCGGATCATGTTGAGCGCCATGATGTCGTTGACGCTGATCGGCCTGGCCGGCTGTATCTATGCGCCGCTCGATGGCGTGTGGTTCTGGGTAGTCGTGTTGGGCCTCGGCCAGGGCGGCGCCTTCAGCATTGCGTTGACTCTGCTGGCCGTGCGTGCGCGCGATGCCCCCACTGCGGCGCAGTTGTCGGGCATGGCCCAGGGCGTCGGCTACACGCTGGCCGCCTTTGGTCCACTGGCGGTGGGGGTGTTGCACGATCTGTTTCAGGGCTGGCAGGTGGCGGGTCTGTTTCTCGGGGTCGTCGGCGCGGGGGCCATGGCCGCGGGCCTGGGCGCCGGGCGAGATCGCTATGTCGGCGATGACGCCACAGGCGTTTAGTTCAGCGCCCGTGGCGGCGCCGTTGCGGGGTTCTGCGCCCGGTGTGCTGGGGCAGGTGCACGCACACCTCACGGTATTGCCCGGGCTGCAGTTCACCCAGTGACCAGTCACCGACAGCGGTGCGTACCAGGCGCAGAGTGGGGAAGCCGACGGCGGCGGTCATGCGCCGGACCTGGCGGTTGCGCCCCTCGCGCAGGCACAGTTCCAGCCAGCTGTCGGGTATCGATTTGCGCCTGCGCACGGCGGGCTCGCGCGGCCACAACACCGGCGGCGGGATGCGGCGCGCGCGGGCGGGCAGGGTAGGCCCGTCCCGCAGGGTGACGCCGGCGCTGAGTCGACGCAGGGCGTCGTCGTCGACAATGCCCTCGACCTGGGCGATATACCGCTTCCAGTGCCGGTGGCGGGGGTTGGCGAGCTGCTGCTGCAGGCGCCCGTTGTCGGTCAGCACCAGCAGGCCCTCGGAATCGTAGTCCAGGCGCCCGGCGGGCCGCATGCCGGGGGCGTGCAGGTAGTCCGCCAGGGTGGCGCGCGCGCCGCCCCGGTCGGTGAACTGGCTGAGCACCTGAAAGGGCTTGTTAAACAGTATGATCCTGATCATCTTATCCCGGAAAAGCACTGGCTGCGTGCCGGAATCGGAGGCCAATCATGCTACAATACGCGCCGCTTTATGCGCGGAGCCCCCGGTGCTTCAAACCATCCGCTGCCGATGTGTTGGCCGGTTGCATCACTGGTGCGGTCTCCCGTCATTACCATCCCCCCACCAAGCAGCAATGGAGTACAACTATGGGCTACAAGCATATTCAGGTGCCCTCCCAGGGCGAAAAAATCACCGTCAATGAGGACCACAGCCTGAACGTCCCGAACAATCCTATCATTCCCTATATCGAAGGTGACGGTATCGGTGTGGATATCAGCCCGGTGATGATCGACGTGGTGAACGCTGCGGTTGAAAAAGCCTACGGCGGCGACAAAAAGATCTCGTGGATGGAAATATACACCGGTGAAAAGGCCGCTGAATTGTACGACGGGGACTGGTTTCCCGAAGAGACGCTCGCGGCCATCAAGGCATACTCCGTGGCCATCAAGGGTCCGCTCACCACGCCCGTAGGTGGTGGTTTCCGCTCGCTGAATGTGGCTCTGCGCCAGGAATTGGACCTGTATACCTGCCTGCGCCCGGTGCGCTGGTTTGAAGGTGTGCCCTCGCCGGTAAAAGACCCCGGCGCCTGTAACATGGTGATCTTCCGCGAGAACTCCGAGGACATCTACGCCGGAGTGGAATACCGGGCGGGAACGCCGGAAGCGCAAAAAGTGGTGGATTTTCTGATCGACGAGATGGGTGCCACCAAGATCCGTTTTCCTGAAAACGTCGGTATCGGCATCAAACCGGTCTCGGAAGAGGGCACCAAACGGCTGGTGCGCAAGGCCATCCAGTATGCCATCGACCAGGACTTGGCGTCGGTGACCCTGGTACACAAGGGCAATATCATGAAATTCACCGAGGGCGCCTTCCGCGACTGGGGCTACGAACTGGCGCGTGAAGAGTTCGGCGGTGAACTGCTCGACGGCGGTCCCTGGGTGCGCATTAAAAACCCCAACAACGGCAGGGAAATCACCATCAAGGATGTCATTGCCGACGCCATGCTGCAGCAGATACTGACGCGTCCGAAAGAATACAGTGTCGTCGCCACCCTGAACCTGAACGGCGACTACCTGTCCGATGCCCTGGCCGCACAGGTCGGCGGCATCGGCATCGCGCCGGGGGCGAACCTGTCCGACAACATTGCAGTGTTTGAGGCGACCCACGGCACGGCGCCCAAATACGCAGGGCAGGACAAGGTCAACCCCGGCTCCCTGATCCTCTCTGCGGAAATGATGCTGCGCCACCTGGGCTGGAACGAGGCGGCCGACCTCATCATCAAGGGCATGAACGGCGCTATCCAGAAGCGCACCGTGACCTATGATTTTGAACGGCTGATGGAGGGGGCCACCCTGCTGAGCTGTTCCGAGTTCGGCCAGGCCATCGTCGACTCGATGTAACGGCCAGCGTTCAGCCCGTGACCCCGAAAGGGGTCAGAGCCGGCGCTCTGACCCCTTTTTTGCTTTTCCCCCCGCCGCACTACCGGGCAGTGCCAGCCGCTGCCGCCGGACCGTTGCCCCCCGCCGAAATACCGTATAATGTACTTTCAAACCATATTTGTCTGGTGTGGTAGCCGGGCTTGGATGGCGTCAGTGATATGGACGGGGTCAGTGATACGGATGGTGTCAGTGGTACGTATGGTAATTAGTGGTACGTAGGGTAGTTAGTGTGGCGAGTGGTATAAGTGGTATCGACAGGAGCGTTGGCGTGCAAAGTTCCAGCCGCGGCACAAAGTGGCGGATGAGCGGTGGGGAGGGGCAGTCCGATGGCGGACTGGCCCTGCAGGAGTCCAAGCCGGAACTCAAGCGGCCGCCGCTGTTCAAAGTGGTGTTGCTCAACGACGACTACACCCCCATGGAGTTTGTGGTCGAGGTGCTCGAGTCCTTCTTCCGCATGAACCGGGAGCAGGCCACGCATGTCATGCTGACCGTGCATACCAGGGGCAAGGGCGTGTGCGGGATTTACACCCGGGATATCGCCGAGACCAAGGCAGCGCAGGTGAATCAGTACGCCCGCGAAAACGAACATCCGCTCATGTGCGAGATCGAAGCATCGGAGGGTTAATATGCTGAGCAAAGATCTGGAACAAACCCTGAACGACGCCTTTCGCGGCGCGCGGGCCAAACGCCACGAGTTCATGACGGTGGAGCACCTGCTGCTGGCGCTGCTGGACAACAACGACGCGGTGCGGGTACTCAAGGCCTGCGGAGCCGATATCGGTGTCCTGCGCGGCGACCTGGTGGAGTTCGTGGACGCCACCACGCCGCTGATTCCGCAGGACGAGGAGGACCGGGACACCCAGCCGACGCTGGGCTTCCAGCGGGTGCTGCAGCGCGCCGTGTTTCATGTGCAGAGTTCCGGCAAAAGTGAGGTCACCGGTGCCAACGTGCTGGTGGCGATCTTCAGCGAGCAGGAGAGCCAGGCCGTATTTTTCCTCAAGACGCAGTCTGTCGCGCGCCTGGATGTGGTGAATTACATTACCCACGGTATATCCAAGGTGTCCGAAGAGGGGGGCACACCGGATTCCGGCGCGGCGAGCTCTGAAGAGCCGTCGCTGGAAGAAGGCGAGGCCAATCCACTGGACAACTTCACCACCAACCTCAATGAGGAGGCCGCCGCCGGGCGTATCGACCCCCTGATCGGCCGCATTCCCGAGGTCGAGCGGGTGGCGCAGATACTGGCGCGGCGGCGCAAGAACAACC
>JAGRIH010000015.1:0-33091 GCA_020443345.1 Halioglobus sp. | reverse complement strand
CAAGACGGCGATCGTCGAGGGCCTGGCCAAGATGATCGTCGACGGCGAGGTACCCGAACTGCTCAGGGGCAGCGCGGTCTACTCGCTGGATCTCGGTGCCCTGCTGGCCGGCACCAAGTACCGCGGCGACTTTGAAAAGCGCTTCAAAAGTATGCTGGCGGAGTTGAAAAAGCGCGAGGGGGCGATCCTGTTCATCGATGAAATCCACACCATCATCGGAGCGGGTGCCGCTTCCGGCGGGGTGATGGACGCCAGCAACCTGCTCAAGCCGCTGCTCACTTCAGGCCGGCTGCGCTGTATCGGCTCGACCACGTTCCATGAATACCGCGGCATTTTTGACAAAGACAAGGCGCTGAGCCGCCGCTTCCAGAAAATCGATGTCATGGAACCCTCTGCCGATGACGCCTACAAGATCCTCAAGGGACTGAAGTCGCGCTTCGAGGAGCACCACGGTCTGCGCTACACCGACAGGGCCCTGCGCGTGGCGACCGACCTGTCGGCGCGCTACATCACCGATCGGTTCCTGCCGGATAAGGCCATCGATGTGATCGATGAGGCCGGCGCCTATCAGCAGTTGCAGCCGCCCTCAAAGCGCAAAAAGGTCGTCGGGGTTGGCGATATTGAAAATGTGATTGCCAAGATTGCCCGCATTCCGCCAAAGTCAGTCAGTGCGGACGACCGCGACACCCTGCGGAAACTCGAGAAAAACCTGCAGATGGTGGTGTTTGGTCAGGACCAGGCAATCGGCAGTCTGGCCACGTCCATCAAACTGGCCCGCGCCGGCCTGAAAACCGGTGACAAGCCGATCGGGTCGTTTCTGCTGGCCGGCCCCACGGGGGTCGGCAAGACGGAAGTGACGCGCCAACTGGCGCGCCTGCTGGGCCTGGAACTGATACGCTTTGACATGTCCGAATACATGGAACGCCATACCGTGTCGCGGCTGATCGGCGCGCCCCCGGGTTACGTCGGCTTCGATCAGGGGGGGCTGCTCACCGACGCGGTCACCAAACACCCGCACGCAGTGGTGTTACTGGACGAGATCGAAAAGGCGCACCCCGAGGTGTTCAATCTCCTGCTGCAGGTGATGGATCACGGTACCCTCACTGACAACAACGGGCGCAAGGCGGATTTTCGCAATGTGATTCTGGTGATGACCACCAACGCCGGGGCCGAGAGCATCAGCCGCCGCACCATCGGTTTTACCACGCAGGATCACAGCAGCGACGGCATGGAGGCGATCAATCGCATGTTCACGCCCGAGTTCCGCAACCGCCTGGACAGTATCGTGCAGTTCCAGCCCCTGGGCGAAGATGTCATTCTCACCGTGGTGGACAAGTTTCTCACCGAACTGCAGGGGCAGCTGGATGAGAAGCGCGTCACCATCGACGTGGACGAGGATGCCCGCCTGTGGCTGGTGGAAAAAGGCTACGATATCCACATGGGTGCGCGGCCGATGGAGCGCATCATTCAGGAGCACATCAAGAAACCGCTGGCGGAAATGGTGCTGTTTGGCAAGCTGGCTCAGTCGGGCGGCACGGCCCTGGTGCGACTGGACCGGGCCAGCGACAAGCTGGAAGTAACGGTGGCAGAGAAAGAGGCGGAACTGGAGGAGAGCTAGGCCGCGCTATCTCTCACGGTAGGTAATGCGGCCCTTGCTCAGGTCGTAGGGAGTGAGTTCCACGCGCACTTTGTCCCCGGTGAGAATGCGAATGTAGTTTTTGCGCATTTTGCCGGAGATGTGCGCGGTCACCACGTGGCCGTTCTCCAATTGTACCCGGAACGTGGTGTTGGGCAGAGTGTCGATCACTTCACCCTCCATTTCAATCTGGTCTTCTTTTGCCATCAGGCGCCAGCCCTCGTAAAAAAACAGGCCGCATTTTGCCTGAATACGGCGCACAGCGCCACCGTAATAATCCGGTGGTTGGAGCGCTAAAGCAGTGTCGTCCAGTGGCCGTCGACAAGCAGTTCCAGGGGCCGGAACGCTGACTTGTAGGCCATTTTGCGGCAATCGCGTATGAAATAGCCCAGGTAGAGGTAGTCCAGGCCGAGTTCCCGGGTTCGTTCAATCTGCCACAAAATGGTGAACGTGCCCAGGCTGCGGCGCTCCGCCTGCGGCTCGAAGAACGTATAGATGGCGGACAGGCCATCGGTCAGGGCGTCTACCACGGCCACACCGACCAGTGTGTCGCCGGCGGAAAAACGGTAGTAGCAGGTGCAGTTCCAGGCGTTGCTCAGAAATGACTCGTACTGCTCGCGGTCCGGCGGGTACATGTCGCCATCGGCGTGTCGCTGTTCGATGTAGCGACGGTACAGGTCGTAGGCCGCGCTGTCGCGAATATCGTGCGTGGTCACCACGCGCAGGTCGCGGTTGCGGCTCAGAATGCGGCGCTGAGCGCGGCGGGGCGTGAACGTCGCCACCGGAATGCGCGCGGCAATACAGGCCTTGCAGTGCTCGCAATGGGGGCGGTAGATATGGTTGCCGCTGCGCCTGAACCCCAGTTGTGACAGATTGCTGTACAGCGCCTGGTCGACCGGCTGGCGCGGGTCGACGAACAGCGTGGTGGCTTCCTGGTCATCCAGGTAGCTGCAATTGTGGGGGTAGGTGGTATACACCCTGAGATCGCGCATCGATGATGTCACAGCAAGCCTCCACACGTCGCCGGCAGTTGCCAGATGTCGGCTCTATTGCCCAAGTTCGTAGTTTGGGCAAGGCGTTGCTCGAAGTCCAGCCTGTCGATATCCCGCGCGCCCAGCGAACGCAGGTGGGCGCTGGGCAGCTGGCAGTCGATCAGCTCGAACCGGCCGTGTCGCAAAATGTGCACCAGGGCGACCAGCGCCACCTTGGAGGCGTCCGCCACGCGGCTGAACATGGATTCTCCGAAAAACACCCGCCCCAGCGAGACGCCGTACAGACCGCCCGCCAGTGTGCCGTCGGGCGCCAGGACTTCGACCGAGTGGGCCGCCCCCAGCTCGCGCAGGCGACAGTAGGCGCGCACCATGTCGTCGTCGATCCAGGTGCCGCGCCCGTCGCCGCGCAGGCGGGCGCAGTGCCGCATCACCACTTCAAAGTGCCTGTCCACGGCCAGGCCAAAGGCATTGCGGCGCAAGGTCCTGCGCAGGGAACGCGACAGGTGCAATTCCTCGGGAAACAAGACGCAGCGCGGGTCGGGCGTCCACCACAGGATGGGTTGGGGGGCCTCGTACCAGGGAAAAATACCCCGCTTGTAGGCCGCCAGCAGGCGCGCCGGGCTGAGGTCGCCGCCGACTGCCAGCAAGCCGTTGGGATCATCCAGGGCCTCGCTCGACGGCGGGAAAACCAGGGTGTCGTCGAGGCGCCGGATTCGCCGTGGCATGCGCTGCGGTGTCAGCCCTGGAGGTTGTCCAGGTACTTTTCAGCATCCAGTGCCGCCATGCACCCAAAGCCCGCCGAGGTCACCGCCTGGCGATAGACGTGGTCGGCCACATCGCCGGCAGCGAACACGCCCGGGGCGCTGGTGGCGGTGGCGTTACCCTGGGTGCCGCTTCTGATCTGGATGTAACCATCGTGCATCTCGAGCTGCCCGGCGAACATGTCGGTATTGGGTTTGTGACCGATCGCGATGAACACACCGGACAGGTCGAGTTCGCTAGTCCGCCCGTCCTGCGTCGATTTCACACGCACGCCGGTGACGCCGCCGGCGTCGCCGACAACCTCCTGCAGGGTGTGGTTCCACAGTATGGTTACCCGGCCCTCGCGCTCCCGCGCGAACAGGCGATCCTGCAGGACTTTCTCTGCGCGCAACGCGTCGCGGCGGTGCACCAACACCACTTCGGAGGCGATGTTGGCCAGGTAGAGCGCCTCTTCCACGGCCGTGTTGCCGCCGCCGATAACGGCGACTTTCTGGTTGCGGTAGAAGAATCCGTCACAGGTGGCGCAGGCGCTGACACCCCTGCCCATAAAGGCCTGCTCGCTGGCCAGCCCCAGGTACTGGGCGGAGGCGCCAGTGGCGATGATCAGGGCGTCACAGCTGTAGCTGGCGGTTCCGCTGAGCCGGATCGGCCGGGCGGCGAGATCGACCTCCTCGATATGGTCAAACACCACCTGTGCGTCAAACCGCTCCACATGCGCCTGCATCTGTTGCATCAGCTGTGGTCCCTGCAGATCCGGGGGACCGCCGGGCCAGTTTTCCACCTCCGTCGTCGTGGTAAGCTGGCCACCCTGCTGGATACCGGTGATCACCACGGGCTTGAGGTTGGCCCGCGCCGCGTACACAGCCGCGGTGTAACCCGCGGGGCCGCTGCCCAGGATGATCAGGGAATGGTGGTTGCTGTCGCTCATCGGTTGTCGTCCCGCTAGTGGTTGTTGGGCAATGGGCGCCGCAGTACAATTTTTGCGCATCGGGCGCGCCGTGTTCAGGACAGTGGCTGTGGTCAGACCCCTGCATTCGAGGCTGCCTATGGTACTGTAAAAGGTCCGCTTGCGGCAAAGGCAAGATTAACTCTAAATACCACCCATAACCCTTTGAAATAAATGATAAATTAGTTCACAATTGTTGCTTGCTATGAACCGCATGGCGGCGCCGTATCCAGCGCATGGCGGCGGCGCCTGCAAGGACAACAGTACCCGTGGTGCAAATGACCGATACCGATAGTTTCCTGGGACCGCGGCTGCGCGAAGGCGCCTTTATCGGGGTCAGTGCCGCGTGTGCCTACCTGTTGCTGGCCCTGTTTACCTACAGCCCGCGCGATCCGGGCTGGTCGGCTACCGGGGCGGGCGCCAAAATCCATAATCTGGGCGGTCCCACCGGGGCCTGGCTGGCGGATGTGTTTTTCTCCCTGGTCGGTTATGCCGCCTACCTGTTTCCGTTGCTGCTGGCCTACCGGGCGCTGTTTATCCTGTTTGACCGGCATCAGCACAGGCACTTCGACTGGACCACCTTCGGCATTCGCACCCTGGGCCTGGTGCTGGTGATGATCGCCGGAACGGCTCTGGCCGCGATGAACGATAGCGGGCGCTCGGGCCTGCCCCAGGGCGCTGGCGGGATTCTCGGGCAGGCCATTGGCGCTGGCTCTACGGTCGCCTTCAGCGCGGTGGGCAGCCGCCTCATACTGCTGGCGGTGTTCCTCTTCGGCATGACTATTTTCACCGACCTGAGCTGGCTGCGCTTGATGGAACGCTTGGGGGCCTTGAGCCTGGCCACGTGGAGCCGTTGCCGCAACGGGGTTCGCGGGCGCGTAGACGCCTTCCGCGACCGCCGCGCCCGGGAAAAAGCCGTGGAGGCGCGCAAGGCCGTGATCAGCGAGTACGTGGAAAAGGAAAAGAAGCGTACACCGCCCAAAATCAAGCCACTGCAGCCGCGCGCCGAAAAGAGTGAGCGCATCGAAAGGGAAAAACAGCAGCCGCTGTTCGATCTGCCGCTAACCGGCGATCTGCCCCCCCTGGAACTGCTGGACAAGGAAGTCAAGGACCCCAACAAGGGCTATTCGCCCGAGGCGCTGGAGGCCCTGTCCAAACTGCTGGAACTCAAGCTGGCGGATTTCGGTGTCAGCGCCGAGGTGACCGCGGTCTATCCGGGGCCGGTGATTACGCGCTTTGAAATCCAGCCGGCGGCCGGTGTCAAAGTGTCGCGCATCTCCGGTCTGGCCAAGGACCTGGCGCGTTCGCTGGCGGTGATCAGCGTGCGCGTGGTGGAAGTGATTCCCGGCAAGTCCGTGGTGGGTATCGAGATTCCCAACGAGGATCGGGAAATCGTCAATTTCCGCGAAGTGCTGTCGTCCCGCGCTTTCGAACAGTCCAAGTCGCCCCTGACCCTGGCGCTGGGCCACGACATCTCGGGACAGCCAGTGGTGGCGGACCTGGCCAAAATGCCGCACCTGCTGGTGGCTGGCACCACCGGTTCCGGCAAGTCGGTGGGCGTCAACGCCATGTTGCTCAGCCTGCTGTACAAGTCCAGTCCGGCGGATGTGCGACTGATCATGGTGGACCCGAAGATGCTGGAACTGTCGGTCTACGACGGTGTCCCACACCTGTTGACGCCGGTGATTACCGATATGAAAGACGCCGCCAACGGCCTGCGCTGGTGCGTGGCGGAAATGGAGCGGCGCTATAAACTGATGGCGGCGCTGGGAGTGCGCAACCTGGCGGGCTACAACCGCAAGGTGCTCGATGCGATCAAGAGCGGGGCACCGCTGGCGGACCCCCTGTGGACTGCCGATCCCGTTTTTGCCGAGACGGATGAGGAGCAGCGTCCACCCGGCCTGGAGAAACTGCCCGCGATCGTCGTGGTGATCGACGAGTTCGCCGACATGATGATGATCGTCGGCAAGAAGGTGGAGGAGCTGATCGCGCGGATTGCGCAGAAAGCGCGGGCGGCCGGCATCCACCTGATCCTGGCGACACAGCGGCCTTCGGTGGATGTTATCACCGGCCTGATCAAGGCCAACGTCCCCACGCGGATCGCCTTCCAGGTATCGTCCAAGGTCGATTCACGCACCATTCTCGACCAGGGCGGGGCGGAGCAGTTGCTGGGCCACGGCGATATGCTGTACCTGCCGCCGGGCAGCGGCGTACCCAACCGGATACACGGCGCGTTTTGCAGCGACGATGAAGTGCATCGAGTGGTGGCGGACTGGAAGCGCCGCGGCTCTCCCCAGTATATCGACGGGCTGCTGGATGAGGGCAGTGCCACTCCGGTTACGGCCGGCGAACTGCAGCAGGCGGGCGGGGCGCTTGAAGATGATGAGAACGACGCGCTGTACGACGAGGCGGTGCACTACGTCACCCAGAGCCGCCGGGCGTCCATCTCCTCCGTACAGCGCAAGCTGCGCATCGGTTACAATCGCGCAGCGCGCCTGATAGAGGCGATGGAAGCGGCGGGCGTGGTAACGGAAATGGGTACTAACGGGCAGCGCGAAGTGCTGGCGCCGCCGCCACCGGAAGCCTGAGCACTGCACTACGGGAATACGACATGAAGCGATTTCTAGCCTTGGTATGGCTCGCCCTGCTGGCAGTCGGTGCCAGCGCAGAGGATGATGGTGCAGCCGATGCGCTGCTGGCGGCGCTGCGCCCGATGGGTCATCTGCAGGGGCAGTTCACCCAGCGCCAGTACGATGCCGATGGCGCGCTGGCGGATGAGTCCACGGGGACGTTCCGCCTGCTGCGTCCGGGTTATTTTTCCTGGGAAATCCTCGCTCCCGACCGCCAGTTGATCATCGCCAACCCCAGCTATGTCTGGCATTACGACCGCGACCTGGAGACCCTGACGCGCCGGCCGGTCACCGACAGCGTGCGCATGTCGCCCCTGCAGGTGCTGGGCGGCGACGAGGCGGCATTGCGCGAGCACTACCGTGTGCAGCGCGATGCACAGCATCGGTTCACGCTGACGCCGCTGGCCGGGGACCCGGGTTTCAGGCGCCTGACCCTGACCCTCGAAGACGACCTGCTGTCCGGCATGGAGATACTGGACAACCTGGGGCAGCGCGTGGAGATCGCCTTCGATCAGCTCGATGCCGCGTCGACACTGACCAGCCAGGACTTCGAGTTCACGCCCCCTGACGGCGTCGACCTGTTTTATTATGACGAGTGACCCGGGGCAGGCCAGGCTCTTCGAGGGGCAGGACAGCACCGGCTACCGGCCGCTGGCCGCGCGCCTGCGGCCCACGCGGCTGCCCGACTACGCCGGTCAGCAGCACCTGCTGGCACCGGGTAAGCCGCTGCGTCAGGCAATAGACGCCGGGCAATTGCACTCGATGATCCTGTGGGGGCCTCCCGGTGTGGGTAAAACCACACTGGCGCGGCTCGCCGCCGGGACAGCGGCTGCGCACTTCCTGCAGTTGTCCGCCGTGCTGTCCGGGGTAAAGGACATTCGCGCGGCTATCGAGCGCGCGCAGCAGTACAAGGTACAGGGCCGCGACACGGTGTTATTCGTGGACGAAGTACACCGCTTCAACAAGTCCCAGCAGGATGCCTTCCTGCCCTATGTGGAGGACGGTACGGTTATTTTTATCGGCGCCACCACGGAAAACCCCTCCTTTGAACTCAACAACGCTCTGTTGTCCCGCGCCCGGGTCTACAAGCTGCGCGCGCTCGATGAAACCGATATCCGCAGCGTGCTGGCGCGCGGCCTGGCCGAACTGGGCGAACGCATCAGTGCACCCGAAGACAGCCTCGCCGTGCTTGCGCGCCAGGCCGACGGGGATGCCCGTCGCGCTCTGAACCTGCTAGAGCTGGCGGCGGATCTCGCCGTGGATAGTGTCATAACCCAGGATACGCTGCGCGAAGTGCTGCAGGGCTCGCTGCGGCGCTTCGACAAGGGCGGCGACCTGTTCTACGACCAGATCAGCGCACTGCACAAGGCGGTGCGCGGCAGCGCGCCGGACGCCGCCCTGTACTGGTTTTGTCGCATGCTGGACGGCGGGTGCGATCCGCTGTATATCGCGCGCCGCGTGGTGCGCATGGCCAGCGAGGAAGTCGGCAATGCCGACCCCCGGGCGCTCACCCTGTCGCTGGAAGCCTGGCAGGTGCAGGAGCGGCTGGGCACCCCGGAGGGCGAGCTGGCCATTGCTCAGGCCATCGTCTACCTGGCCTGCGCCGCCAAGAGCAATGCCGTGTACAGCGCGTTCAATGCCGCCAGGGCGGACGTGGCGGCCGGGGCCAGCGAAGAGGTGCCGCTGCACCTGAGAAATGCGCCGACCCAACTGCTGCGGGAGATGGAACACGGGGCCGGGTACCGCTACGCCCACGACGAAGCGGGCGCCTATGCCGCTGGTGAAAACTACTTCCCCCCGGCGCTGCGGGACAGACAGTATTATCACCCCGTCGATCGCGGCCTGGAGCTGAAGATTCGCGACAAGCTCAGGCATCTGCGCGAGCTGGATAAAACCAGTACACTGCGCCGCTACGATTAGGTGGGAACCAGGGCCCTAACACATGAAATACCTGCTCTTTATCGCCCTGGGGGGCGCCGCCGGGGCGGTGTCGCGCTACGCGCTGGCCACCTGGGTGCACAGCCTGTGGGAGGGCGAGTTGCCGGTGGGCACGCTGCTGGTAAATATGCTGGGCTCCTTTGCCATCGGCATCATCTATGTCCTGCTGGTGGAGCGCCAGCTTGTCCATGCGGACTGGCGCGGCGTCCTGATGGTGGGCTTTCTGGGTGCCTTTACGACTTTTTCGACTTTTTCGCTGGAGACTATGACGCTGCTGGAGGCCGGACATACGGGCCATGCAATGGCCTATATGCTCGGCAGCGCCGTCCTCTGCGTGGCAATGGCCGGCGCCGCCATGCAGCTCGCCCGGGTGCTGACCTGAGACCGGTGCCGGGTTGGTTACATGATTTTGGCTTACCGTTACAGGAACGATCACGATGTTGGATATCAAAGCCGTCAGGCGTGACCCCGAGGGTGTGGCTGCGGCCCTGGCGACGCGCGGTTTCACCTTCGATGTGGCGCACTTCAAGGCACTGGATGCCCGGCGCAAACAGGCGGATGTAGACAGCCAGAATCTGCTGGCAGAGCGCAAGAGCGCCTCCAAGCAAATCGGCCAACTGGTGAACCAGGGCGTCAGCGTCGATGATGCCAAGGCGCGGGTGCATGCGACCCTGGAGAGCATTGCCGCACAGATCGATGTCCTCACCGAACAGGCGCGGCAGGTGCAGGGCGAGTTGCAGGACCTGTTGCTCGCGGTGCCGAACCTGCCCGCACCGGATGTGCCGAGCGGGGCCGGTGAGAACGAGAACGCTGAGGTGTTGCGCTGGGGCCAGCCGGCGCGCTTCGACTTTGCGGTGCGCGACCACGTGGCGCTGGGCGAGTCCCTGGGCCTGCTGGACGCCGACACGGGCAGCAAAATTGCCGGTTCGCGTTTCACCGTCATGTACGGTGAACTGGCCCGGCTGCAGCGGGCGCTGATCCAGTTCATGCTGGACCTGCACACCCGCGAGCACGGTTACCGCGAGATCTATGTACCGTATATCGTCAACCGCGAGTCGCTGCGCGGCACCGGACAGCTGCCCAAGTTCGAGGAAGATCTGTTCCGCCTGCACGGCGAGCAGGGCTATTACCTGATACCCACCGCGGAAGTGCCGGTGACCAATGTGGCGCGGGAGCGCCTCTTCGAAGCCGATGAGCTGGGCGCGCAAGGGATCCGCTATGTCTGTCACACGCCCTGCTTTCGCAGCGAGGCGGGCAGTTACGGGCGCGATACGCGCGGCATGATTCGCCAGCACCAGTTTGAAAAAGTGGAACTGGTACAGCTGGTGCGCCCGGCGCAGTCCGAGGCCGCGCTGGAACAGCTCACCGGCCATGCTGAGAAAGTGCTGCAACTGCTGGATCTGCCCTATCGCAAGGTGGTTCTGTGCACTGGCGATCTGGGGTTCGGCGCGCGCAAGACCTACGATCTGGAAGTGTGGCTGCCGGGGCAGGACAGCTACCGCGAGATATCCTCCTGCAGCAGCTTTGGCGACTATCAGGCGCGGCGCATGCAGGCCCGCTGGCGCAACCCGGACACCGGCAAACCCGAACTGCTGCACACACTCAATGGCTCCGGCTTGGCGGTGGGGCGCACGCTGGTAGCGATCCTGGAAAACGGCCAGCGGGCCGATGGCACGGTTGCCCTGCCGCCGGTGCTGTCTGCGTACCTGGGCGGTGTGAGCACGCTGGACGGCTGAAATGGACTACCTGCCGGTGAGTTTGCGCCTGCGCGGTGAGCCGGTGGTGCTGATTGGCGCCGGCAGTGTGGCGACCCGCAAGGCGCGTCTGCTGCTGGCTGCGGGTGCCGAACTCACCGTCGTGGCGCCAGATATCACGCAGGAGCTCGAGACGCTGCTGACCGAGCGCGGCGGCCAGTGGCGCAATCGCCGCTACCGGGAAGCCGATCTGCACGGCAAGGTGCTGGTCGTCGCCGCCACTTCCGACCGGGCCGTCAACCGCGCGGTGTCTGCACACGCCCGGGCCCTGCATCTGCCGGTCAACGTGGTGGATGCTCCGCAGCTGTGCACGTTTATCTTCCCGGCCATCGTGGATCGCTCCCCCCTGAGCATTGCCATCAGCAGCGGTGGTCGCAGCCCGGTACTGACACGCATGCTGCGCGGGAAAATCGAATCCCTGGTGCCCGCCTCCTACGGTGCGCTGGCGGTGTTTGCCGGGCGCATGCGCGATACCGTCAAGCGGCGCATGGCACTTCCAAGTCCCCGCCGGCGGTTCTGGGAGACGGTGCTCGAAGGCGCTGTCGGCGAGCAGGTGCTGACGGGCAACGAGGAGCGGGCCGCGCAGCTGTTGCTGCAACAGTTGTCGGACGCGGCGTCGGATGAAGCGGGCGAACGAGCAGGGGGGGAAGGGACAGGCACTATCGGTGCTATTGGTGAAGTGTACCTGGTGGGTGCGGGGCCGGGGGACCCCGATCTGATGACTTTCAAAGCCATGCGGGCGCTGCAGAGCGCGGACGTGGTGCTGTACGACAGACTGGTAGCGCCGGCCATCGTGGCCATGGCCAGGCGCGACGCCGAACAGATCTACGTGGGCAAGGCGCGTGCGAACCACGCCCTGCCGCAGAGGCAGATCAATCAGCTACTGGTGGAGCTGGCGCTGCAGGGCAAACGTGTGGTGCGCCTAAAGGGCGGGGACCCATTCATTTTTGGTCGGGGCGGGGAGGAGATTGAACTGCTGGCCGACCACAACATCCCCTTCCAGGTGGTGCCGGGTATCACCGCCGCCAGCGGCGCGGCCTGTTACGCGGGTATCCCGCTTACCCACAGGGATTATGCCCAGTCGGTGCGCTTCGTGACGGGGCATCTCAAGGACGGGGAACTGACGCACGACTGGCGGCAGTTTCTATCGCCGACCGAGACCCTGGTGTTTTATATGGGTCTGCTGGGGCTGCCGTCGATTTGCCGGCAGTTACAGGCCTACGGCAGGGCGCCCGACACGCCAATTGCGCTGGTGGAGCGGGCCACTACCCGTGAGCAACGCGTCCTTCGCGGCACACTGGCGACGATGGAAGCCATCGTGGCGCGCGAACAGCCCGCGGCCCCGACGCTGATCATTGTTGGCGACGTGGTGAAATTGCACCGCGACCTGGCTTGGTTCCGGGTCTCGTAATGAGCTGGTGTTCTATCCCTATACACGGACAGGACACTAGTCGAACATTTCCCTGTTCGAGGTATGCGCCGCGAAGCGCTGCTGCCGCAGCAGCAATGCGTCCACCAGCACGTTGCCGGCCTCGATCAGCAGCACGTCCGGTTCTTCCGCTTCATTTGTGGCAGCGGCGACATCGTCTTCCGCAATGCCTTCGTCCCCGGCTGCGCGGGCGTCTTCATCCAGGGATGCCAACGGCTTTTCGCCGCGTGCCGTGCGCCGTTTGTTCTCGATCGCCAGGGCCTTGCGCTCCTGGCTGTCGCGCAGTGCGATGCGCGCCCGTTCGTTGAGCGGTAACTGCGTGAGCTTGCGGGTCTGTTGCGCCAGGTCCACCTGCTCTTCGAGATACTGCAGGTCGGCATTCTCTACGCTGCGCGCCTGAAACAGCTTGATGATGTCCGGTATCAGGGTGGACAGGTCGTTGTAGCGATGGAAGCGTACCGGGTTGATATGGTCCCAGCTCAGGGCGTGGTCCAGCGCACTTTCGCCGATCTCCTGCGGGTCGTAGAGGGTGGGAAACTCCACGTCTGGCACCACGCCGCGGTGCTGGGTGCTCTCCCCGGAAATGCGATAAAACTTGCTCTCGGTTATCTTGAGCTGCCCCTCGGTCAGCGGGATCAGCGTCTGTACGGTACCCTTGCCGAAGGACCGGTCGCCCACGATGATGCCGCGCTGGTAGTCCTGTATCGCGCCGGCAAAAATTTCCGACGCCGACGCGCTCAGCCGGTTCACCAGCACCACCAGCGGCCCCTCGTAGTAGTCGCTCTTGAGCCGCTTGCCATCGCGCCAGACGCGGCGCGAGGAGTGTCTGATCTGTACCGTCGGCCCGTATTCGATAAACAGGCCGGTCAACTCGTTTGCTTCCTGCAGGGAGCCGCCGCCGTTGTTGCGCAGGTCGATGACAATGCCGTCGACGCCGTCTTCCTGCAGTTCCTGCAGCAGCTTGCGCACGTCGCGAGTGGTGCTCTTGTAGTCCTTTTCGCCGCGGCGCATGGCTTCAAAGTCGATGTAGAACGCCGGAATATCGATCACACCGATCTTCATGATGCTGTCGCCGCCGGGAATCTCCAGCACTTTTTTCTGGGCCGACTGCTCCTCCAGTTTTACCTTGTTGCGCACAATGGTAATGAGCTTGCGCTGATCGGTGGACTTTGATTTGGCAGGTATGACCTCCAGGCGCACCGTCGAATCCTTGGGCCCGCGGATCAGTTCTACCACTTCATCGAGGCGCCAGCCGATGACATCGACCATATCTCCGTCCGTGTCCTGACCCACCGCTACGATCCGGTCAGAGGGGTGCAACTCGCCCTGCTTATCCGCTGGACCCTTGGGCACCAGCCGCGCGACCTTGGTGTATTCGTCTTCCATCTGTAATACCGCGCCAATGCCCTCCAGCGACAGGCTCATATTGATGTTGAAATTTTCGGAGCGCGCCGGTGACAGATAATTGGTATGCGGATCATACAGTTCGGTCAGTGCGTTGGCGTAGATCTGGAACACATCCTGGTTGTTGTATTGCTGTACGCGTTTGAGCTGGCTGCGGTAGCGTTTTTCCAGCGTCGGTGCAATGTCCTGGGGCGTCTTGTCGGCCAGTTTCAGGCTCAGCACCTGGTTTTTGAGCTGTTTGCGCCAGCGGTCGTTGAGCTCTGCGTCGGTGGTCGCCCAGTCGCGGTCTTCCACGTCCAGTTCAAAGGACTCGTCGATGGTGAAATCCATAGTGGCGATGGCCTGGGGGAGAGTGTCGATAAGCCCCTGCAGGCGCTCTTCCAGACGCTGCTGGAAGCGGTTGAAAATATAGAAGGCCGCATCGAGATTGCCCTCGTGGGCCTCGTCGTCCATCACCGAGCGGTAGCGCTCGAATTCCCTGATGTCCGCGGCGGAAAAAAACAAACGACCGTGATCCAGCCTGTCGACGTAGTTGTCCAGGTGCTGGGAGGACAGCACGTCATCGTATTTGAGCTTGGCGTAGTGTCGGCTCTCCAGTTGTTCCACCATCTCGATAATGGTGTTCTGCTGCTCCTGACTGTATTCGATAAGCGCCCAGCCGGGCAGGGACACGGCGGCCAGCAGGGCGACACAGCAGGCGAACCGCATGGTGGCGGCCAGGTGATTGATTGCTTTCAAGTCAGTTTTACCCTTTGCAAATCCAGTGTTTAAGTGTAACGCCCTGCGACGCTGGAGCAAACACTGAACTATAGATAAGACGCTCTATGAAAAGTTCTGCACACTGGTGACGCGCAGCGCACGCTCACCTATTCTTCGGGCAGAATAAAATAATAAATAATTAATTATTACAATATCTTATGCCACATATATAATGTTTTTTATAGATTGCTTGCCCGATTCTTTGCAGAACTGGTTGGCATCGCTGGTTGTGGTCCTGCCCACCAGCACCGGAGACGTCTTGAAGCGACTCGATGTGCCTCAAACGCTGCCGGGCTGATGAAGCAGTCGGCGTGAGTGTCGAGCGGGTTCGGTTGTAGTCCACTGCCATTTACTCGAATTCTGTTGACGAGCCTGGCAGAATCCATGTCTCTGGCGCCTGGAACTCAGTTAACCAACAAGCGAACCTTCGCCAACACATCGACAATGATTGGGCGGGGCGCCTTCTCGATGAAACGCACGCCGCGGGCCTCATAATCAATGACCTTGACCCGGTGACACAGGACAACGCCTGTCATTTTGGTATCAGCCAGCTTTACTTCAAAACCGTGTCCACGGACAGTCGATGTGATCGGAGCCACCAGGGCCAGCTTGATTTTCTTATTAAACGACTCCGGCGAAAGAACTAGCGCAGGCCGCTGCATTTTCTGCCCGTGTCCAGCAGCAGGATCAAAGTCAGTGAACACGATATCCCCGCGCTTCGGCGTGTATCGTCTGGCCATTTAGAGCACTTCGCGACCAACAGGCTTTGCGTCGAGCCACTGTTTGTCTCCATCAGACAGTTTGAACTGCTCAGGCTTACAGGAAGCCAGCAGGTCATCCAGGGAATACTCCGGTTCGCGTGCCGGTCGCAAAAACAGGCCGCCGTCGACGACCTCAACCTCCAGGCTTTCACCGATATCGCAGTTGATTTGCCGGAGCAAGACTCGCTGGATGCGAACTGCAGCACCATTGCCCCATTTTTTTATAGCCAACTTCATATGCCTAGACCGCCGTATCTACAATGTAGACACATTATCACTGGGAGATATGTGTTGCAACATTGTTGATACCCATGCCTCTCTCAGGCGGAGTCCTTTTCTCGACAGGCTACAGCACGGCCTGCCGAAACTCGTCGGTTGTCCTGGAACAGGCCTGGCTGCCCAGTGGTAAGCGCGAAGCTGGCCTGAGGATACGAGCGCGTCTAACTTCGATCGTGCGCGAAGGGGCGCTTGTACGATCCCGTTAGCTGCCTTAGTCTTGCGGGTTCTAAACGCATTGCAGCCAATTGTGCAGGTAGCTGATCCAGCCATGCAGACACCGATTCTGAGCTACATCAAGCTCTCCATTTCGCGCGCGCGTGAAGGTCATCTGCCACTGTATCGCCAGCTCGGCGAAATGCTGTACCTGCAACTGCGGTTTCGCATCGGCCCGGGCTTTTACCACCGCGCGCGCTTTTGGCGGCGCGAAATGCCTTTCCGGCAGAAAACCCGCTATCGGCTCGGTCAGCCCTACCTGGACGCCCTCGCCAGCATCAATCACCCGCGTTACGAAACCCTGTCCCAGAACAAGGTCTGCGAGAAGGCGATGCTGACCCTGTTCGGTATTCCTACAGCGCCCTTTATGGGCTGCTTTCACCCGCTGTGGGGGCGCAGTTGTGACGGCCAGCCCCTGACCAGCAGCGCGCAATTGTGGGCCCTGTTGCAGCGTAAACAGCAGCAGGCGGTTGCCTTCAAGCGACCGGTGGGGGCCCGCGGTATCGGTTTTGACTTGATCGACATCGGTTCGGGAGAAGACCAGGAGATCTTTTCGCGGGCGCTGCAGCGCAGCCTGCCGCTGGATGAGTACCTGCAACTCAAAGGCGAAGAATACGGCGACCAGGGCATTCATATTGAAGCCTTGATACAGCAGCACCCCGCCATGGCGGCCCTGAATCCCAGCAGCGTCAACACCTTGCGGTTGTGGGTCAGGCAAACCGAGCGCGATATTCAGGTGCGATCGGGTGTGCTCAAAGTGGGCAGCCGCACCAGCCTGGCGGATTTCAATCTGGAAAAAGCCGGCGGTCTCTATGCGCCGATTGATCTCGCGACGGGCACCCTGAGGGAGGTGCATGTGCGCCCGGGGCCGCCAGAGGAGCGGGTCGATCCCGCCGTGCTCGATGGCTTTGTCATCCCTTTCTGGCCGCGGGCGGTACAACTGGCGAAAGAGTGTCTGGCAGTTTTTCCCGAGACACGCCTGGTGGGTATGGACATCGCCATTGCGCCGGATGGCCCGCTTATCGTCGAGCTCAACAACCAGCCGGACCCCATCCACGCCGCCAATGTGGATATTCCCACACTGGATTTGATCGGGAGCCAGAGCCCGACATCAGCGCTTGGCAGACCTCAACGTCAGGGTTGATAGGTGTCCAGATCCAGTTGCAGGACGGTCCACTCGTCGACATCGGCCAGGCTAAAATCGTGTTTCTTGGGATTGGTGCCCACCCGGACATAGCCGAATTTGCGCATATACCAGGCGATAGTGTCCTCGCGATCTGTTTCCGTGTGCACCTTGCGAATGCCCTTTGCCTGCATTTCCCGCAGGCGGGCAAGCTGTAGCTGGTAACCCAGTCCGAGCCCCTGGCACGAGGGATCGACGGCCAGACTCGCCGTTTCCGCCAGTTCGGGGCTGTGCACGATGTAGCTGCTGACGCCCACTATCACACCGTCGCGCTCGGCAACGAATGAGTGCTCGATATCCAGTTCGCTGCGTTCCGGGTTTTGCAGCGTCGCACTGGGCGCGACGGGCGCCATGTTCCATTTATCGAGAATCTGCATTGAGGCGGCATAATCTTCACTGCGCATTTTCCTTATTTTTACTGACATAAAAGTTACTCCAGATCTGAATTGGCGTTCGCCCGGCTAGACTGTCGGTTAATGTTGTAATATACACAAAAACAGCGCCTGCGCGGTTTTTCCAAAGCCGTCGGCAGCAACGGGGCTGGAAAGTGAGCTCTCGAGCACAAATTGATTGGAAAAAACACCGCGCGGGCGGCAAGAATGAGAGGATAGCGCCGATGGAAGGCAGTGCATCCCGCGCCCGGGGCGCTGCCGCTCCCCAGGTCATTTACAGCACATACTGACGAGAACAGAACCAGAAATGCAAGCAGTAGATAATAAGGACAGGCCTCGCATCGCCGTCGTTGGCTGCGGTGCGATCGGCGGGCTGTTGGCGGCCCGCCTGATTGCCGCCGGACACAACATACAGATTATCGAGCGGGGCACACAACTGCGGGCTCTGCAGCGCAACGGACTCCTGCTGTGCGCTGCCGATGGCGAGCCGCTGGTACAAGTCCCGGTAGAGGCGACGGACAGCTTTGATTGCGGTGCGCAGGACCTTGTTTTGCTCGCGGTCAAGTCGCAGCAGATTCCGGCCATTGCCCGACAGCTCGGCACGATCATGCACCCTGAGACACTGCTCGTTACCCTGCAAAACGGGCTGCCCTGGTGGTATTTTCAGCGCCACGGCGGCGCATACGAGGGCCAGCGGCTGACGTGCGTCGATCCAGAGGGGGTGATAAGTCGTCATATCGATCCGGCCCACTTGCTCGGCTGTGTCGCCTACCCGGCGGCAGAAGTCCAGTCTCCGGGGGTCATCCGCCATATAGAGGGGGATCGCTTTCCGCTGGGCGAGCTGGACCAGACCGAGTCCGCGCGCGCACAGTGGGTCGGCCGTCTGCTGGTTTCGGCGGGTTTCAAAGCGCCGCCGCTCGCGGATATCCGCAGTGAAATCTGGCTCAAACTCTGGGGTGTGCTGGCCTTCAATCCAATCAGCATGTTGACCCGCGCGACCATGCAGGATATTTGTCGCTGCGAGCCTACCCGGTCACTGGCTGCGCAGATGATGCGCGAAGCCCAGGTTATCGCCAGTAAACTGGGGATTACTTTCAGGGTTCCGCTGGAAAAACGTATTGCAGGGGCAGAGCGGGTGGGCGCTCACAAGACCTCGACCCTGCAGGATCTCGAGGCCGGGCGTGCCACTGAACTGGAGGCCATTCTGGGCAGCGTGATCGAGCTGGCGCGCTTGACTGACACGCAGGCGCCCCGCATTGAGTCGGTTTACGCCTGCTGCAAGTTGCTGGAGCAGGCATCTGACAGGCAGTTGGACTACACCCAGACCTCGCTGCAGAAAATCGGCTGATCCCGGCAAAAGCCGATACTGAGCCGTGTGTGCAATCGCCGGATTTTGGCGCAAAACGCGGCCGCGGGCAGGAGACTGCGAGCGGCTTGCGCTAATGGCCCGCGTGCTCGCGCACTGGGGGCCGGATGACTTTGCCTATCTCTATGCCAGCACCCTGACCGGCAAAGTGCACCTCACCCAGGACGAGCATACTGACTTCGCGCCAAACGTTTTCCTGGCCCACCGCCGGCTCGCGGTCACAGATCTCAGCACCGCGGGGCGCCAGCCGATGAGCAACGAGGCAGGCGACATTTTCGTTGTCTTTAACGGCGCCATCCACAATTACATCGAACTGCGCGCGGAGCTCAAAACGGCGGGACACGTGTTCCGTACCCGGACCGATACGGAGATTCGGTTACGTGTGTATGAGGAGTGGGGTATGGATCTGCTGAAATCTGTCCTTTCCCGCCAGAGAAAAGTCGGCTTCACCGCTCCCCTTGCACAGCCGGCTGCAATCGAGTTTTCACAATGAGATTGAACCCCTGTAGGCAGCACTGGACGGGGCGAATTCAGGATGACCGAGTGCGCAGCCGGCCCTCGTAGTCGCGCTTTCCGAGCGGCACGCCCCGCAGGCGCAGGATGTCGTAGGCAGTGACCGCGTGAAAATGGAAGTTGGGTAACGAGAACGAGAGAAGGAAAGTCTCTGACGTGAACGCCAATGTCCGCGGCGCCCAACTCGAAGTGGAGGCATGCTCCTCGTCGACCGGTCGAAAGAGGTCAAGATCGAGATTTTTGCCGGACCAGGCATTGACTTCATCGGGGTTCAATGCCTCCAACGCTGTTACTGCCTGGCTGACCATGGCCCGTAGGTCGGCGAAAGGCATCCCGCCGATCGGAGGCGGTGGGGCAAACACACCGGTTTTCACAGCCTTCAGCCCCCATACGGCATGATGCGTCAGGGCTTCGATCTGGAAATGAAAAGGTGCCATGTCGGGGAAGAGGCGGGCTTTCACAAGCTCCTCCAGGTCGGCACCGGTCTCGGCGCAATGTCTGGTCGTGCGGTCCAAAAATCCCGCGACGGCACGTACGGTCTGCAAAAACGTTGGGACACTGAGGTCGTAGAGCGATGTTGCCATGGGTGTCTCTTGTTGGCTGGTGACTGCGTTGGAGTTTGCGGTGAGGAGGTCAGCAGCGGTAGCTTCCTTGGATGCGGCTTAACAACAGCAGCGGCTCCGCTATATTACTACCAATATCAAAAGTACTGGTATGGCATCTCTAATATGATAATAAAACAATAATAAGATTATAATCCAAGGCTTCACGGTATCACTGTGGGAAGACACCATGCTGGCGCTTTTTGAGGCAAAACGGGCCGGAATTCTGCGACCCGAACACTGGATGAGCAACATTGTCGCCGGGGTAACCGTGGGCGTGGTTGCCCTGCCGCTGGCCATGGCATTTGCCATTGCATCCGGCGCCAAACCGGAGCAGGGCCTGTACACTGCCATTGTGGCGGGACTGTTTGTCGCTGTTTTCGGCGGTTCCCGGGTGCAGATTGCCGGGCCCACCGGCGCCTTCGTCGTGGTGCTGTCCGGGATCACCGCAAAATACGGCATCGAGGGCCTGCAACTGGCCAGTCTGATGGCGGGTATCATGCTGCTGTTGCTGGGTCTGGCCAGGATGGGTGCCATCATAAAATTCATCCCCGACCCGGTGATTGTCGGCTTTACAGCGGGTATTGGACTGATTATCTTCGTCAGCCAATGCCCCGATTTCTTCGGCCTGCCCGGAGTCGACGGCGCGCACTTTCACACCAGGGTACTGCACCTGGTACAGGCACTTCCCACGCTTCACCGGGCCACCACACTGTTGGCGATCAGCGCCCTGGCGCTATTGATTTGCAGCCCGAGGGTACCGGGTCTGCAGCGTGTGCCGGGCCCGCTCGTGGCGCTCATTGCCATCACGCTGCTCCAGGCGGTATGCCAGTTCGAAGGCGTGAGGACCATCGGCTCGGCGTTTGGCGGTATCCCGGCGGGACTGCCCGAATTTACCGTGCCGTCGGTGACCTGGAGCAAGGTGACAGAACTGGTGGGGCCGGCTTTTACGATAGCCATGCTCGGGGCCATCGAGTCGCTGCTATCGGCGGTGGTCGCCGATGGCATGGCCGGCACCCGGCATGACTCCAATCAGGAGTTGATGGGGCAGGGCCTGGCCAATATCGCCGCGCCCCTGTTGGGTGGTTTTGCCGCTACCGGCGCCATTGCACGCACCGCCACCAATATTCGCAACGGCGGAACCAGCCCCCTGGCCGGCATCGTGCACTCGATCACCCTGATAGCCATTCTGCTGCTGTTGGCGCCCCTGGCCGTGCATATTCCACTGGCCGTACTCGCGGCGATTCTCTTTGTCGTGGCCTGGAACATGAGCGAAGCCAGGCACTTTGTCAGAATGGTGCGCCGCGCACCGCGCGCGGATGTCGTCATCTTGCTGATTACCTTTACACTGACTGTGCTGGTGGATCTCGTGGTCGCGGTGAATATCGGCGTGATTCTCGCGACCTTGCACTTCTTGCGACGCATGGCCACCAGTGTTGAGGTGCGCCAGGCAACAGCACAGGAGCTGACCCAGGAATTTGCCCACAAGGGCTTGCTCACGCTGCCCCCCGGGGTGCTGGTATTTGCGGTTGAAGGGCCGTTTTTTTTTGGCGCCGTGGAGAACTTCGAGCGCGCACTGGCCGGAACGCACAGTGACCCTGAACATCTGATCATCCGGCTGAAGTGGGTGCCCTTTATCGACATCACGGGACTGCAGACACTGGAGGAGGTGGTCAGGGACTTACACCAGCGCGGGGTGAATGTCATGCTCAGCGGTGCCAACGCGCGGGTGGAGGCGAAGTTGCGCAAGGCGGGCATTGTCGAGCTGGTTGGTGAGCAGAATCATTTCAAGGCCTTTGATGACGCGCTTGTCGCCGCACAGGCACGGGTCTGCGCACCTGCAACAAGTACAACCGGACAACAAATAGCGGTAGAGGATCCAGTAGCAACCATGCGGGAAACAAACCGGGAGTAGTTTTTAAGGTCGACGGAATAGAGCAGCAGGACAAAATAGCCAAAGGGGAGAAACGCTGACACACGCGCTATCGAAAGCGCCAATCAGGCAGGTGCCGGTCGCCTCAAGAGTAATCCACAGTGTCCGGTATGTCGCCGCAACCTATTCTGGTCACCTCACGTTTTCACCTGTGGGTTGTCGAGTGCGCCGATTGCACCATAATCGACACCGTGTTTTTCGAGGTATTCCCGAATCAATTGCCTGACAACCTGGGATGGCGTCAGGTCCTGCGATGCGCACAGTGTTTCAAACGCCTGTTTTTTGCGGGGGTCCATCAGGACGGTAAAACGTGCTGTCTTGCTTTCCACTGCTTGTCGTCTCGCGGCCAGTTATGATAATTGTATTATAATAGTTTTGCCTGTCGACGAAACCGCTACATTGAACTGTCGATGGCAATTGCCTGACAATCGACTGTGACAACTCGCCATCCACGCTCACTAGGAGGCTGTCGGACTTAGGGGTTCGTCACGAGGTGAGTGGGAAATCGAGGATAGTTTTTCGCGTATTTGAGGCGCATAGTGGTGCCTATGTAACGAAAATACGCGGAAAAATAGACCGATTTCCCGCTGCCGCAGTAGAATCATCCTGAGTCCGACAGGCTCCTAGACAATCGATAGCGACAAACCGCCATCCACGCTCACCACCGACCCGGTCATGTAGGTGGAGGCGGACGAGGCCAGCAATAACAAGGCGCCGTCCATGTCCCTGGGGTCGCCCAGGCGGCGTTGTGGAATGCGCTTGATCAGGCGTTGCCCCGATGCTGAATCGAGATAATCCTGTGCCATGTCCGTGCGGTAGTACCCGGGGGCAATGGCATTTACCCGGATATCGTAGCGCGCCCACTCCAATGCCATCGAGCGGGTAAGGTGCAGCAGAGCGGATTTCGCCACGGAGTAGGGCCCGGTGCCTTTTTGCACACAGGTGCCCAGCACCGATGCGATATTGATAATCGATCCCCCCCGGCCGTGTTCGATCATGTGCCGCGCGGCGGCGCGCGCCACCAGCCAGGCGCCCTTGAGATTGGTATCGAGCACGTTGTCCCACTCGGCCTCGGACAGATCGAGCAGCATCGGTTCACAGGTGATCCCCGCATTGTTGACCAGTACGCTCACCGGCGCGATGTCCCGGCAGCGCTCGAAGCCCTGCGCCACGCTGTCACTGTCGCTGACGTCCATGGCGATGCAGTGTGCCTGTCCGCCGGCCTGTTGTATGGACGCCGCGGTTTCCTCCAGCTTGTCCGTGCGGCGCGCGCAGAGAATGACGGTGGCACCGGCGCGCGCCAGGACGGTGGCGTACTGCCTGCCCAGCCCGGTACCGCCGCCGGTTACCATCACCGTTTCCCCGGACACTGAAAAAATATTGTCAATCACTTCCAGTCCTCACTTGATCGAGTCGCGCCAGTCTACGGTTTGGCGCGGCCCGCCGACCCGGTCGGGGGAGCCCAAAGCTTCGCACAAACCGGGCCAACACCATGGAGAGCACCGGACGCGCGCCTGTCCTGGTTGCGCCCTGGTTTCGCGATCCTGGTTTCGCCATGAGAGACGTCTCTACATAATCTGTAGTAGTGTTACTTTAGCGGATTATGCATGAATGGCCACGGATAATACAAAAGGGAGACCCTCCGGCTCTGCCGGGCAGGCACCTTAAGCTTGACCGGTCCGAAAGTCTCACAGTCACTCCCAAGTGTGAGCCGCCAAGCACCACACAAGGAAGAAACCATGAGACAAGTGAGCAGTTTAAATCACACCCGATGGGAGTGTAACTATCCTATCGTGTTCATTGCGAAATATCGCGGAAGGCGCTGTTTGGTCAGATTCGAAATAAACTCGGGGATGTATTCCATAGCGGAACTTTCGGCATCTTTTGCGGGCCCTACGCATTGCCAGCGCCACCAAGCACCTGCTGTACAAATTGCGCGGTGCTGTCCCGGTGCGGCGACAGCAGCGGCTCGATGTTGGCGTCGTCTGCAAGCTCCATGTGGCCGCGGGGGTTGGAGAACTCGCAGAATCCCGCATAGCCGTGGTGTCTGCCTGTGCCGCTGTGGCCGACACCGCCAAAGCCCATGTTGGCTTGGGCGCCGTGCAGCGAACAGCAGTTGAGGGTGAAGCCACCGGAGGCAGTGCGCCGGCGAAGCTGTTCTATTTTTTCCTGATCGTTCGAAAACATATACACACCCAGCGGTCGCTCACCCTGCTGAATGCGGGTGATAACCTCGTCGAGGCTGTCGTAGCTGTAGACGGGCAGCATCGGGCCAAAAATCTCGGTTTGCGACACCAGAGCATCGGCAGCGGGGTTGCACACCAGCGTAAAAGGCATACGACAGCCCCTGTCGGTATGTGCCGGTGAGCCAAATTCGATCAGGCTCTGGTGGTCGCGCTCGCGGGCATCCTGAACCAGGTTCTGCAGGCGGGCCCACTGGCGCTCATTGATCACCGTACAGATGTCGTCGGCATTGGTAAAGTCGTCGAAGAGATCGTCCATCTGGCTGCGCACCAGCGCCAGGAAGTTGTCCAGTTGCGAGGACGGCACGTAAGCGTGATCGGCGTTGATACAGAGCTGGCCGTTCTTGGTGAACTTGATGCGCAGCATGCTCCTGACGGTCTTCTCGTTAACCGCGTCCTCGGTAAATACCGTGGGGTTCTTGCCACCCAGTTCCAGGGTGACCGGCACCAGGTTTTCGGCCGCCTTGAGCGCCACTTCCCGGCCGATACGGGTATTACCGGTGTACAGCAGGTGATCCCAGCGCAGAGTGCTGAAGTGGCTGGCCAGTTCGATGCCGCCGGTAACCACGGCAACCCACTGGGGATCGAAGGTTTTGGTGATCATTTCCTTCATCAGGTCGCCACAGGCGGGGACTTGCTCAGAGGGCTTGATGATGACGCGGTTGCCGGCGGCCAACATATCCACCAGCGGGCCAATGGAAATATCAAAGGGGAAGTTCCAGGCCGCGAGGTTGCCGATGACTCCTTTGGGCTGGTGGCGGATGTAGGCGGTAGAACTGCCGTACAGTTCCGGTGACAGCGGCTTCATATCGGGCTGCATCCAGCTCTCGATGTTCTCCAGTGCGTGTTGCGCCCGCTCCAGCACATTCAGAAAATCAAACATGGTGGTGGTCAGCGCGGGGTGGTTGCCATAGTCGCTGTGCATGGCATCGAGCACCTGGTCGTGGTGTTCCAACATCATGGCCGGTATGCGTTGAATCAATTCGACGCGCTCTTGCAGCGTTGGTTCGGGATTGTTGAAATAGGCCGCGCGTTGCAGATCGAAAAGCTCATGTAATTCAGCGATCGCAGCTGAGTCATCGTTGCGCATGATGGTACTCCGTGGTGGGCGTTATTGGTGATTGAATCAATTGAAACAAGGATAGTGTAATCAATAAGCGGATCGGCAACTGTCAATTAGGTGACATTTCCAGCCGCGATAACAGGTAGTCATTTCGTACTGTACTGCCACATTCCCGTTCGTTGTGCACTGTGACACTCCAGGGCGGAACCACCCTGTCCGCGGCGAATCCCGGCCGATCTCAAGTGCGCCGGGCAAAGTCGCGCGCCTGAGCAAGTTGATACTGTCGACGCGAACCGACACTTCGGCGCAGTGATCTGGTGACGGTGACACCTTCTACTGGTGACGCCGGTCCGGCTTCCAAACTGGCACCACGGGCGCTGTTCCCTCAACCTGATCTTCAGAGTAGCCTCCCATGTGGTGTTCCGCACCGGGATACCCCACCACCCGCCAGCCGGTATAGCTGCGGTTGCCGCCGTAACCTGGATCGGCGAGAAAACCAATCAGTGTGTGTGCGATCACTCATCCCCGCGGCGGTCAGCTTGTCGGTCATGACGCCGCCACCGCCGGCGCAATCAACCGCGCCGGCAGGTGTGACATGTCGGTCTGGCATCCAGCGTTCCGGCCTGGCCCGAGCTAGAAATCAAAATCAATCAACTCCACGATCAATGCCCCCGGTACTTTCGCGTAGCAGTAGTTCATTGTGGGGGTAATGCTGATGTGCCACAGCAGTTCGCCGCCGGAGCGTTCGATTGCCGCGATGCTTTGCTCGAGGTCGTCCACCCGATAGGCCAGGTGGTGTATTCCTTCACCTTGCCCATCCAGAAACTTTTGCCAGATTGAACCGGGGCTGTCCAGCGGTTGCAGCAACTCCACGGTGACTGGCCCCACGCGGTTGACAGCCACTTTGAGGTTGAACGGTGTGCCCTTGATAATCTGCTGGCCCTGCGCACCGTACTCGATGGTGGACCAATCACTGACACCCCAGAATGCAGACATCTGGTCCATCTGCTGGTCGATATCACGGACGATCACACCAACATGTAGAAATCGATCCGGGTCGAGATTGCTTTCAATATTTGCCATTCCCATTTTCCGTTGCATGGGCTAAATTCGGAGTGCGGCGTTGAAGCCTTCATGCAGCGCCTGATAAATCTTGCGTGGCGAGACACAATCGCCAACGCAATACACCTGCGGTGCCAGGCCGTGAAATGCATTGGCCAGGGCTGTATTGTGCGTCAGCCCCGTACACAGGACAACGGTATCCGCCGGCATGCTGAGCTGCTCGCCTGTTGCGCTTGTACAGTCCACCCGTCCCCCGGCAATGCGCGTTACGTTCAAGCCTGAGTGGATTTCTACCCCCTTTTCGCGCAGCATTTGATTGAGCACTGCCTTGTGGCTCATTTCCATATCCACCATGGTCTCGTCCAGTCGCTCGACAACGACAGGTGCAATTTCGTGCATGGCCGAAATATCCAGGGCCAATTCCGCGCCGTTGGCGCCGGCGCCGACGATAACCACGTGCTCTCCTGGTTCGCATTCGCCCGCCAGAATCTCGCGCCCGGTTACTACGCCTTCACCAGCAAAGGGGCTGCTCCATAGCGAGCCCACCGCCACGATGATGCAGTCGGGGCTTTCCTGTTTTACCAGCTCGACCGTCGCTTCGGTGTGCAGCCGGATGTCCACTGAACTTGCTTCGAGCTGGGCCATGGACCAGGCCAGCAGTTCTCGCAATTGGGTCTTAAAGGGGGACGCCGAGGCTTCGTTGAGTTGCCCGCCGAGGCGCCCGCTTTTCTCCAGCAGCGTCACTCGATGCCCCTTCAGGTCGGCCACCCGGGCGGCCTCCATGCCGGCAATGCCGCCACCGATAACCAGCACTTGCCTCGATGTTTGGACAAGTGCCAGGTCATCCTTTGCTTCCCGGCCGCAGCGCGGGTTGACGGCGCAGCTCATGGGGCGTCCCTGGATGATATTGCCGAGGCAGGCTTCGTTGCACTGTATACAGGGGCAGATGTCTTGCTCCCTGTGGTCGGCTATCTTATTCACCAGCTCAGGGTCTGCGATCAGACCACGACCGATGGCAACTATATCTGCGGCACCTTCTTGCAGCGCGAGCTCACTGGTTCGCGCATCGAGCCCTCCCACAGCCGCAATAGGCAGGCCATCCAATGCATCTTTGAATTGCCTGGCGAGTGATGTGTATACCCCTCGGCCGCCGTACATGCAGGGATACATCGCCGGAGCGGATTCGTAGACGCCGGCCGAGACTGACAGAAAATCCAGCTGCCCCGCTGCGGTGATCAGTTTGGCATGGTTGAGAGCGTCGTCGATGCCAATACCACCGGGCAGGCACTCATCACCGTCCATCCGCAAGCCCACAACGAAATGGCGACCAACCTGCTGCCGCACTTTGGAGATGATTTCTCGAATAAAACGGGTGCGGTTCTCTGCGTTGCCGCCGTATTGATCGGTGCGCTGATTCGATAATGGCGAGAGAAACTGGTGGATCAGATAACCGTGGGCGCCGTGTAGTTCCACGCCGTCCGCTCCGGCACTCTTCGCCCTGGCAGCGGCCCTGGCGAAAGCCGTCTGGATCTGATCGATTTCCTCAAGCGTCAGCTGCCGCGGCACAACGCCATAGAAGCCGCTGGCAATCGGCGACGGGGCCACCTGTTGCACGCCGACGGGCAGCGCATCCGGATTGCTCTGTCGACCGCCATGGCCAAGCTGCACCAGCAGTGCCGCTCCCTCTGCATGAACCGCCGCGGCCAGGCGCGCCAGCCCCGCCATCATATGCCCACTGTGCAGCATTAGCTGACTGTACATGGAACGGCTCGCGAAGGCGTCGACACCGGTGTTTTGCACCACGATGATACCAACGCCACCTCGCGCCCTGGCGACATAGTAGTCAATCAATGTTTGTGAAACGGATCCGTCCGCATTGTTCAGCAAGTTTTCTATTGCCGGCATCATGACGCGGTTTCTGACCGTCAGTGATCCCAGGGTTATCGGCTGCAGAATTTTGTTGTAACTATTATCGTTCATTGGCCGTCATGCTCCTCGATTGGCTCAGGTTGCCGCGAGCAAAGTGAAAGGCTGCTTTTGTAACGCTCTGTAGAAGCATATTTGCAGCGGCCATACCCTGTCAGCCTCTGATGCGGTGTTTGCTCATAATCGGGAGACCCTTTTTCCCTGGCTATCCATTCAACCCACAGTCTGGATCGCAGCCTAACGCATAGAGCGCAGGTTTGCGCCTTCAGTTCGATTTCACTCTATCGTCGGCTCACGGACGAGACTTGAAAATTCGCGCCAATTATTTGTAGTTTTGTACTTGTACGAGGGTAGGGGAGTGGTGGCAGGCGCCGGGTGGCTGACAGCTCTCACCCATACAGATGCGGGACGTCGTTCAGAACCACGGCTTCAGCATGGCGGCAGATCAATGATTGTAATAGCCTGTAGGGCAGTTTCAGCGGCTACCTGTGCAGTTTCTTCCACTGTCCCGGGCTAACACCATGCCATTGCTTGAAGACGTGACTAAAGTGACTCAGGCAGTTAAAGCACAGCAAATCCGCAATACACGTAAGCTGGATGCTGGTATGCAGCAGGTAGTGTTCCGCCAGTTGTCGCCTGGATTCGCTGACGATGGACTGAAAACTCGTACCTTGAGTATTGAGATGACGCTGCAGGCTACGTGGACTCATAGCCATCAGGCGTGCAATCGCCTTCAGACTGATATCTCCGGCAGGCATTGCTTCGCGAATAACTGCCGCTACCCGTCGAGGAAGGTTTTGTGTGTGATCATCCATCATCACACTGAGTTGCTGCTCTATCAGTTTGTGCAGAGCCTGGTCCGCCTCCGGGAGGGCGACGTTTAAAAACGAGGTGTTGAACACGAACCCGGTCCAGTCGGAATTGAATTGCGGTTCAAGGCCGAACAGGCGGCTGTAACGGTGCTTCAGTTGGGAGGGGGCGTCGTGCTGCAGGTGGAGTTCATCGGCTTTCCAGGCGCTGCCGCAAAATGTCTGCATCATGCGCATGCCGACCGCGCAAGCATTGTCCAACACCTGGGTGACGTTACAGGTTGTCGGTATCGCAATCTCGAAATGGAACATGACCTTGCGGTCAGTCTGCCTGAGCTCCAGGCGACAGGCCGTTGTATGCAGCCTGTAATACCTGAACATGCTTTCCAGGGCCTGTTTCAAGTTGTCACTGCTGGATATCAAGTAAGCCGTGGGTCCGAAAGCCTTGTGTCCCTGCTCAAAGCCAAACTCCGCGCCTAATAGCGGGTTGCTCATTTTACCGGCACACAGGTCAAGAAGGTGGATAAAAGCCCGATAGGGCAGGTACATATCAGGTTCTCGAAGATACACTTCGGGCAGGCCCGCCAGACTCAACAGATGTAAGGGGTCGTGGCCGCGTTCCCTGATATAGCTTTCGAAACCGACAAGCACCGAGGCTCTGACCAGTTCATTCGTGCTATGTGCTGTGTTCATATCCTTTCCACTGAGGCATGCCGTACCCCGGCAACGGCAGGCTAGATACGCCCAACATTCAAGGCATGGGTTCGATGCAAAGGCGCGCCAGCTACATGCCCGCGGGCAGGGTTCCGCAGCACTGGAAACCCATTCTATCCCGGCACCCACACGCATCGAAGATTTGGTAGCATTATGCAAATATGTGGCGCGAATATTCAAGTCGGGATGGTCAGAAATCGCTACAGTGGCAAACGGGCTGGGCACCATCGGAGGTTCCGACTCGATCAATTTCCGGATTAAGTTGATCGGTGAACGACCTCGATGGCACAGCACCTATGACCCATATCGCCTTCTTGTGATGACAGAAACAGGGAGCAGCTAGCTTGTTGAAAAAGTCTACTCGTTATTATCTTTTCGGATTGTTGATCTGCGTATCTGGAAATGCCGGAGCGCAGGATGTGCTGCCGTTCCCGCCTGCACCTTCACAGTCCATTGCCGGACATACCCTCAAAGAGTCTGTCTATCGTAAACGCGTAGAACCCCGGCACCTTCCGCAGGATGCCCCCAACATTCTCATCGTACTCATCGATGATGTGGGTCCGGGTCAGGCCGATGCGTTCGGGGGCTTGATCGCGACCCCCACACTGAGTCGTATTGCGGGGGAGGGCATCACCTACAATCGCTTCCATTCAACGGCTATGTGTTCACCTACCAGGGCGGCGTTGCTGACCGGCCGAAATCACCACCGCGTCGGCAGCGGCCAGATTACGGAATTTGCGAACGACTGGGACGGTTACTCGGGGGTGATTCCGAAAAGCAGCGCGACGATGGCCGAAGTACTCAAGGACTACGGTTACGCTACCGCCGCCTTCGGCAAATGGCACAACACACCCGCCACAGAGACGAGTGCCGCCGGTCCCTTCGATCACTGGCCGACGGGGTATGGATTTGAGCATTTCTACGGATTTCTCGCAGCGGAGACGTCGCAGTATGAGCCGACCCTGGTCAACAATACGACGCCGGTCGATCCTCATACGCCGCGCCCCGAGGGTTACCATCTCAGCGAGGATCTCGCCGAGCACGCGGTTGGCTGGCTGCGAGAGCACAAGGCCCTGCAGCCCGAGAAACCGTTTTTTATGTATTGGGCTAGCGGAGCGGCCCACGGACCGCACCAGGTTGCCAAGGAATGGGCGGATCGATACAAGGGCAAGTTCGATGAGGGCTGGGACGTCTACCGGGAGCATGTCTTCAAGAACGCCAGGGATAAAGGCTGGATTCCGAAGGATGCCAAGCTGACGCCCAGGCCAGACAGTATGCCCTCCTGGGATTCGATTCCTGAAGATGAGAAGCCGTTCCAGCGACGCCTGATGGAGGTCTATGCGGGTTTCATAGAACACGTCGATACTCAGGTCGGCCGCATCATCGATGAAGTCGATCGTCTGGGGTACAAGGACAACACCATCGTTTTCTATATCTGGGGCGACAATGGGGCCTCGGCGGAAGGCCAGAACGGTACCATCGCGCAACTGCTGGTTCAGAACCTCATGAATATTCCCCCCCAACAGCAGATAGCCGCACTTGATACCATCGGTGGACTCGATGCACTGGGCGGGCCGAAAGTCGAGAGTATGGCCCACGCTGCCTGGGCCTGGGCCGGCGGCTCACCTTATAAATCCACCAAGCTGGTCGCCGCTCATTTCGGCGGAACCCGTCAGCCGATGGCGATCCGGTGGCCTAAGAAAATACGGCCCGATCGCACCCCCCGTCCGCAGTTCCACCATGTCAACGATATTGTACCGACCCTATACGACATTCTTGGTATTTCCCCTCCCGAAGTGGTGAACGGTGTCGAACAGGACCCTATCGACGGTGTCAGCCTCAGGTACACTTTTGCTGACGCCTCGGCCGAGGGAACCAAACAGACCCAGTATTTCGAAATCTACGGCAGTCGCGGCATCTACCACGATGGCTGGTTCGCCGGTGCCTTCGGGCCGCGCATCCCCTGGGTTCCCGGTCCCCCAGAAGGTTTCAAAACCTGGTCTCCTGAGACCGATCGCTGGGAGCTCTACAACTTGCAGGAGGACTGGTCACAAGCCAATGACCTCGCGGAGGAAATGCCCGACAAGGTTGCACAGACGAAGGAAATTTTTCTGGTGGAGGCTGCTCGCAACAAGGCCTTTCCCATCGGGGGAGCCTTTTGGTCAACCGTGCTGATGCACCCCGAAGACGGCCCGAGAAAACCGACGAGCTCGTGGGACTTTCCTGGCCCGATCACCCGGGTCCCGGAATTTGTCGCTCCCCGTATTGGTAGCAGGTCAAATATCGTCACTATCGATACGCAGGTTCCGGCGAACGCCAACGGTGTTTTGTACGCGCTTGGCCCTTACGCTGGCGGTGTAAGCCTTTTCGTAAAAGATGGCATCATCTATTACGAATACAATCTGTTCCTGATGCAGCGGACCAGGATTCAGGCAACCGAGAAGCTGCCCGCGGGTGAGGCAAAAATAGAGATCGAGTCCAGGTTGCTAGACGCGCGGCTATATTCTCCGCTTGCAGTGACCATCAAGGTCAATGGCAGGATATATGCCCAGGGGCAGGTACCAAAAACAGCGCCGGCGATGTTTTCACTCAGTGACGGTTTTGACATTGGCTCGGATTTCGGGTCACCGGTCTCGGAGGTCTACTACGACCAAGCTCCGTTCAAGTTCAATGGCGCGATCGAAAAGGTACAGATTGAATACCTCGATACGAACAACTAGCAGTACACTGGAAACTCTTTCAAGCACGCAAAACCCCGACTGTTGCAACCACCAGCCAGTCCACCAAGTGGGTTGGTTGGTGTTGGTATTACAATGCAACATCCTTCTCGCGCCGCCCAGGCTCGCAGCCCTTGCGGCACCCCCCTCCAGCATGGTTGAACTCTCATTCTCCTGGCGTCAATAAACAACTTAGTGGCGCATAAATACAAACGTTGGGCGCATGCCTGGACTATAGTCGAAGACTCTGGGATGCCCACGCCAGACGGCCACCGATGGTTGCCATGGCGGGCGATTGATTGGTGATAACTCAGGAGTTAGATCGATGCATTTTCATGATGCTCTTTCGGCTGGCCGCTCACTTGCCGGACTGGCGCTCACTCTGCTGCTTTGCGCTGGTGGTCCAGCGGCTGACGCGGCCCGGGATGACAGCCTCTCTGCGCCTTCCCCGGTCACTGACCAACGCCTGGTAAACGCGATTCGCGACGACGCCAACTGGCTGTCCTACGGCAAGGATTACAGTGACCAGCGCTATAGCGGCCTGGACCAGATCAATACCCAGACAGTAACTCAGCTCGGACTCGCCTGGTACCGGAATATCAACTCGCGCTACGCCGTGGAGGCCACGCCGCTGGTCATCGACGGGGTGATGTACGCCGCGCTGCCGGGCAATGTGGTGTGGGCGCTGAATGCCAAAACCGGACGGCTGCTGTGGGAGTTCACCCCGAAGCTGGATCTCACCCACGGCCGCGTTATGTGTTGCGGCCAGGTTACCCGCGGGCTCGCCGCCTGGGGTGACAATATCTACCTCGCCACCATCGACGGCCAGTTGATCGCGGTGAATCGCCATACCGGCAGGCAGGTGTGGCAAACACAGACCGCATCAATGGCTGATGGCTACACCATCACCGCGGCGCCACGTGCAGTCAAAGGTATGATTATTGTCGGCAATGGTGGAGCCGAGTACCGTGCCCGCGGCTATGTCACCGCCTACGACGCAGCCACCGGCGAACAGAAATGGCGTTTTTACACGGTGCCGGGCTGCATATTCTCGGGCAAGCTGAA
>JAGRIH010000014.1 GCA_020443345.1 Halioglobus sp. | reverse complement strand
GTCCGATCGCCATCCAGACTTTCGGCGGTAGCTGGTCGGTCAGGCCATGGAATGCCAGAGCCGAGACGAGACACACGATGCCCTTGGGCACCCGCTTCGCGGCCTCCGCCAGGCCGTGATTGGGGTCTAGGTCGTCATCTGGCAGCTGATAGACGCCCCGCACCAGGCGGATGACTTCGCCAGCCCGCTCCATACGACTCATGGTGGCTGCGGTCACACCGGCCTCGCGCAGCTCGAGCAGGCGCATGATTCCCTGCTTCTTCAGCAGGTCTTGGGCGAGCTCACGCTGCGTTCGGGGCTTTGTCATTGATACAAATACTCTATGTGTAGACCCTGAGTACCGAGGATTTGTATCATTTATCCGCGCAACGCGCCACCTTAAAAACGCTGGCAGGCGAATGTGGGGCCGATCGAGCATCGTGACAGAGGAGCGAGACACAACGCAGGGACCGGCACCGCCGGATACAACCGAAGGACACCGCAGAACAAATCTTCACCTGATTAGCAACCTGCTTCCGCCAGCCGAATTCTTGCTAATCAGGTTCGCCAAAGGTGCCTCGAATGCCCGGGGTGCTCCAAACGGGACTCCTGCGCCACGCGCCGCCGCTTCAGTTGACCAGAACGATCTCCGGCATGTTGTATCTTCTGAACGCTTCCACCTGCGGTCGGTAGGCGCGCATCAGAAAGCTCCATCCATCCTCGGGGGTCGCGGCGTAGTTGGGCGCCAGGGTGCGGCACGCCTCGCCTCCGAAGGCCACGTCGAAGGAGCCATCGTCGTTGGTCACCACGCCGTGTTTGGAACTGACGATGTTGTCCGCGTCGGTCATCAGGTATTTCTCCGGCCCGTAGACGGTGATGGAGAAAAATGCCTCGACCGGCACCGGTGGGAAGCTCGCTCTGTAGCAGGCCCCACCACTGGCATCCGCCGGGCCGCCGGCGGCATACATGGCGTTCTCGTCCGCCGAGAGGCCCCAGGCGCCGGCCGTGACATAGGTGAAGTATTCCCAGTCCGCCACGTCCTCGACGCGTTTCTGCATGGCGCCGAAGGAGTCGGGCAGTTTCGAATACTCCGCCAGCATCGCCGCGCGGACCGCTTCCAGCAGCTCCATGTCGACCGGCGGCAGGTCATCCGCCTCGGCCGCCCCCGTGATCCTGTACTGCGGTTGCAGATCGGAAGAAACGGCGGCGACGTCCTCGTCCGAGCCGTCGGTGCCCATGCGCACGCCAACGACGACGAAATCGGTTTGCAACTCCTCGGCCGTGAAGGTCTGGGTGCCGCCGCCGTAAATGTAGAAGGGCGTCATGTGGTCTTCGGTGATGATCTGCACCGAGAGGAACCGCTCGCCCACATCGGGCAGCTCCAGCGTGAAGCCCTCGCGCGCATTGACCACGGCCAGCGAATAGATCGTGTCGTTGTTGGGCGAGACGACCCACCTGTCAGCGGCCTTGGTGAGGCCTTCGAAATGATAAAAGTTGTTGATTCCCGCGCGGCCCAGGAAATCGGCCATGAAGGCGCGGCTTTCGCCGTTGATGTAGTCCGCCGGGCTCATGCCCAGGGGGCGCGGGTCCGTTGCCCAGCCGGAGCTGTCGACATCGGGGATCTCGGCGATGGCGGGGGTTGCCAATGCAACAACGGCGAGAAGGGAAAACACCGGTTTCATTTCTTTTCCACCTTCGGCTGGAGGTCGGCGCCCTGCACCGGAACATAGGCGCGGGTGATGAGATAAAAATCCTTGCCCGTCGGGATGCCGTTCATCCCGCTGCCATCGGGCGACAGGGTGATCGTGTACGTGCCATCGGCATTCGGCTCGGCGCTGTAGGTCGTGCGGTCGTAGATGCCCTGATCGTTGGGGATCAGCAGCTTGTTGTCCGTGCCATAGGCGGTGACCGAGATATATCCCGCATCCTCGACGACGCCGGCGGGCACGGTGACCTCGTAGGTCGCAACGCCTTTGAGCGGCTGCCCGTCATCATCGGTCATGCTCAGCGCATAACGCACGGTTTCGGGTGGGGTGCCAAGCTGCCCCTGCATGACGCCAGCTGCAAGCGACAGCGCGCCGACATCACCCGAGCGTTTGCCGAAGGCCTCGTCGGGGTTCAGCACCTCGACCATGGCCGCAATGACGTGCTCGGCACGCTCCCGCACACTGTCGGAAAACCGCTGCACGGGGCGGGCCATGTCGCCGGCGCCGCCCTCCATCGTGATCTGGTCGGACAGCGCCATCACCTGATCGAGATTGTCGACGACCACCATGCGTGTCAGCACGACCCCCTGATCGGTTTCCAGTTCGACCACGGTGAAGTCGCCCTCGGGCCTGTCATAACCGGGCCGGGTCAGCAGGATCGACAGGTTGGGGTTCACGATCACCGCCGGGACGTTGTGTTTCATGTCGAAGATCGAGACCGAGAAGAATCGCTCATAGTCCGGCGTGGTCAGCACCGCCGGTCCCTCGGACAGGCTGAACCAGTTATAGCCGTAGTTCACCGTCGCCTGCGGCGTGATCACCGTGGCATCGGTTGGGTCGACCAGCCCGGTGAAGCTGAACTGGCCGGCCTCGTTCTCGGCCAGCCAGGCCGTCATCATCCGGACCTGCTCCTGGTTGGGGTATTCCTGGATATAGGCCTCGACCGTATCCTGCGCGGCGGCCTCTTGCCGGCTGGCGAGCGAGACGGCGAGGGCGGCCGAGGCGATGGCCGCGAGGAGTTGTTTCTTCAGGATTGGCATGGGGTAGATCCTTGTCATGTCGCTCAGCCGACCCTTACGAAGTCGGGCAGTTTGAAGCTCTTGTCATTGAAGGCCTGCATCGGGCCGTAAAGCCGCATCGCGGGCAGCGGCCGCTTTCCGGCGGTCGGGATCCAGTTGGCTTCCATCCCCTCCGGCGCCTGCGGGCCGATCCAGATCGGAACGCTTCCGTCGTCGTTCTTCGCCATGTTCTCCAGATCGTAGGACGACAGCGTCGTGCGGTCCTCGGCCGTGTAAATGAAACCCATCGTCGCCCGGTCATAGACCGTCAGCGCCCAGAACTGCTCAACAGGCATCTCGGCAGGCACGTCGAGCCGGTAGGTCGCGCCGGCTTCGAAATGCGCGCCGCTGCTGTCGGCCAGCGCCATCATGTATTGCGTGGCCGGGCTGTCGGAGAGGACCTTGGGCATATAGGTGCACCAGAAATACTCCGCCGCCCGCTCGATCGTGTCGATCCGGTCGTCATAGGTCCAGGTGAACGTGTTGTTCTCGTCGGCCTGCAACAGCGACGCATAGTGCCGATCCGGCCAGTAGAGCTGTTCCTTGGGGAAATTGTCGTACCAGTCCTGCAGGAAGAACCAGACGTCATGGCTTGCCTGGATCATCGCGCGTTCGGCCACCGGGTCGGGCGCGAAGGGTTCGCCACGCTTGATGCCCAATGTGGCCAACATACCCATGACCAGCTTGTCCTCGGGCTTCACCGGTTCCACCGTGACGATGGCGTGGATATCCTCGAACTGCGCCCGCCCCCAGAGCGGCAAGGTCGGATAGCGCGTGTCGATCGGATCGAAGAAGACCTGCTCGGGCGGGCTGGCAGCCTCGGCCAGCGGGTACATGCGCAGGCGCCTGGCATAGCCATAGGCGTCGGCCTCGCTCATGCCCGGGCCGCGCACCGAGCGGAAGGCGAATGCGACGCGATAGTTGGGCGACGGCACATGCAGATAGCCTTCCGGAATCTCGCCCTCGTAGCCCGGCGGCGTGAAAAGGTATTTGCCGCCCTTGCCCGCGTCCAGGCCCGACGGGCCGACATCGGCGATGGTATATTGCCATGCATCGACCACCTGACCGTAAAGGCTGCCCTTCTCGCCAGCGGGGGGCACTTCCAGCACGGTCGGGCCGGCCTGAAGATCGGTGAAGGCGGTGATGTAGGGCGTCGACGCATTGGCGGTGGTCGCCTCCAGCTTGGCGGTGGCCACGCCCGAATAGGCGATGATGTCATTATCTTGCAGGCCCAGATCCTCCAGCGCGGCGGCGCGAAAGCGATAGATCGCCAAAGCCGGCATCGCCCAGAGCGCGGCCTCGAAGGCGCGCTGGTATTTCACCTGATAGTCGAAATCCTCGACCGAAGGGCGCGCACCGGGTCCGGGCTGCCCGCCCAGGGGCTCGAAATCGCGGTTGGTCAGCGGCCCGGTGGTGCGCAGCGCCTGCGCCGCGGCGATGCTTGCATGGCCACCCAGCCCGAGAAAGGCGGCGGATCCCAATGCGAGGCGGTATAGTGCCCGACGTGTCATGCTCATTTCTTTCGTCTCCTTGATCGCGGTTTGCCGCCGGGAGTTGCGTTTCCCGTGCCCCGAGGCCCGGCAGAGTTATCCGCGATGCCCCGGCTCTCGGCGCGCATGTCGTCAGAACTGGAAATTCAGGCCAGCGAACACGCCCCATTCGGGTTGCCCGTCGCCACGCGTCGCAACGGAGTATTGCGGCTCGATGAAAGCGTTGAGCGTCGCGAAGTCGAGCTTTGAAACCTTTCCGACACCCAGCCCGACTGGGATCGCATAAGCGTCGTTTTCGAAGTCATAGGTCCAGATGCCCGTCGACCGGAGGTACCAGCCCTGTCCCTACTGGTAGAAGCCGAAAGGCTGGAAGGCCCCGATGTTGATGTCCTTGCGATCCCCGTTTCCGGCCACACTTGTCTGCCATTGCAGCAGGTAACCCCATTGAAACTTCGGATTTCGCGCATTGAACAGGATATTGGCGAACCCGACGGACCACTTCTCGGACCCGAGCCGGTCGTCTGTCGCGGTCGGGGCGGTGAGGGACGGGCCGAAACCGAAGCTGACGGCCGGATCACCCGTGTCGAAAAGATACGCCGCGAAGAAGTTGAAATCCCCGATCGCCGTTTCGCTGGAGCCGTCCGGCAGCGTGCCGGTGTTGATTGGCAGGGTGAAGCGGCTGATCCATTCACCGCCAAAAGCCGAGAATGGCACGGCATAGCGAAGCAGGACGGAATTCGCGTCGCCATCCGTACCCGTGATGCTTCCCGTGTATTGTGTCTGAAAGTTCAGCGAGGTGGTCTGCGCCAGCGGATTGTTCGCCTGTGCGTCGCCGCCGTCCTGCGCTGCGAGCGTGGCAGGAAAAAGCGCCAAGGTCATGACGCCGAGAAGGACCCCGACGTCGCGGGTCTTGTGTAACAACATGACAGATCATCTCCCTGATCCGGCATCTTTGCCTGACTGCATTTCGTGATGGCACTTTTGCGCGCGGCTCTTGCCTTGGCATTAAACACCAGCATCGGCGGATTGACCAGCAGCACGTTGTTCGGGAGTTGGAGAAGGCCACGGTCGAAATCGCGCGGATCGTCGAGGAAGGAGAGCGCCAGGCGGAGATCGAACGCCAGCGCTGGGAGGCTCAACGCGAGCAGTGGCGCCTCGAAGAGGAGTCACGGAGGGCTGCCAAGGCCCTGAAGGACAGCAAAGAGGACCTGCTCCACGTCATCGATGCCTGGGCGGAAGCCAAGCGACTCGAGGAGTTCTTCGCGGACGCCGAACGCCGCGCGCAGGATTTACCGGACGAGCAACGGGAGCGCACAATAGAGCGGCTTCGGCGGGCGCGCGCCCTGATCGGCGGCACCGATGCGCTGGAGCGATTCAGCGCATGGCGAGCGCCTGAAGAGCGTTAAAATCTGCCGGAATCTGGCCAAAAAGCCAGGCGAGGTTAACTGGGGGTATCTATGGGGGCATTTCTGGCGTTTGCAGCGCAACGTATTGATTCATAAGGCGATGTGATTGTCTCCGCCTCCAGGTCGTGTCCGGTGATGTCGATTTCGAACACACGCTTCAAGCGGTGCGCCCAGGTCAGCGGCGCGGTGGGCGTATCGCTGTTGTTGATGGGCGGTTCTGCCGGTCTGCTCTGCAGGGTTGCGGACGCAGCGGTCGGGCTTTTGTGTTTTCGTCGCTGCCGGAGGCTTGCTGTCGTCGGTACGATCGCTTGGCGCATGGGCGAACTCGGGGCGAAGACGCCGTGATAACGAATGAGATTGGATCGCGGGCGTGGTACGAGGGCAGCTAGCCGTGCGATAAAGTCCTGGGGACTGGACAGGATGTGTGTCGTGCCGTCCCGGAACGGGTTCTTGAGTTGGTAGACCACTTGCCCGGCAGCGTTGGTTGAAAGCCGTTCGAGGCACAGTGCAGGACGCGTTATGTACCAGCACAACCGCTCGAGTCGATCGCGCTGATGCGCTTGGCAGGCGACGGCACAGTTCAGCGAGAACCCGTCCCAATTGGCGGTGAACGGCTTGGGTTCTGAGTCGGCCCGGACCAGTGCGGGGTTCTTAAGGGTGAGGGTTTTGCCACCAGCCCCCTGTCCCACCGCGACGCGATAGCGGATTGAGGCGGCGTGCATCCGGTCGCCATGGAAGGCGCGCTGAAGCTCAAGGAAATTTCCTACATCCACGCCGAGGCCTACGCCGCCGGCGAGCTAAAACACGGCCCGCTAGCCCTGGTCGATGCCGACATGCCCGTCATCGCGGTAGCGCCGAACAACGACCTGCTGGAAAAACTCAAATCCAACCTCATGGAAGTGCGCGCCCGCGGCGGCGAACTCATCGTCTTCGCCGATCCGGATGCCGGCATGGAATCCAGCGAGGGTGTCACCGTCATCCCCATGCCATGGCACGTTACCTATTTCCTGACACCGGCGGTTTACACGATTCCGCTGCAGTTGCTGTCGTATCACGTGGCGGTGTTCAAGGGCACCGACGTCGATCAGCCGCGGAATTTGGCGAAGTCGGTGACGGTGGACTAGTTCAGACGGTTGCAGTAAAAAATAGAAAAGCCCTACTGCTGTTACTTTTTAGCCAGGAGAGCTTAAACTCCGTCCCCTGGCTCCCGATCGTCGTCGAACCCATGGGTACTCGGTGTGACCGGGCCGGCCGGTAAAGATCGCCGAGCGAAATAGCAAGGGGGGAAGACGATGGGTTCGCGGCGTCGCTGGATTCTTCTGGTGTTGATCGTAGGGCTTGCCGATGCGGGTCATGCCACCGCGTCTGAGGAAGAGATCGCTCTGCGGGCCCAGCGCGTGGCGATGTTGGGACCGGTAGTTGCGGAAGCAACCTACACGGGCGGGCGCTACCGTGCGCATTTTCCCACTGCTGTGCAGGATTCAAAGGTAGCGGGGGGATGGCGATGTCCCGCGGAATCTGTTTTTGCACCGATCTCCGAGGATGACCACCGGCGGCGTCTTGGGGAGATTACCCAAGAACGCAGCGAAATCGAATACGCACATAAGCTGGAGATCAGCCGCCGGATCGATCCCTACTACAGCAAGGTGTTTCCCGAGTATCAGCGGCGCTTCGACGCCGGTCGAATTACCAAGCTGGAACAACAAGCACTGGTGCGCCATGGCGAGGCTGAGATCGACGCTCTGAATCAGATGCCGCTAACGCCAGCCAACCAGGCGCGGATCGCAGAACTCGATGCGCAGCGCGCCCAAATCGAAGCGCGCTTGGTGATACCGGTTGAACATGACCTGGCGGATCCGGACGGCTTTATTTTTCCCATGGGCGAAGCCGGGCCCGACGCGGCTTTTGTTGCGGCCTTGCTGCAGTCGCTGGAGCCTTTGATCAGCACTTGTGGGACAGTGCGCACGGTAGCCACCATTCACTACTATGCCGACGGGTTCAATCCGAATTGGGTGGACGGCCTGGAACGCAACGTCATTACGCTGACCTTCGAGCGGGAGGACGGCCAGTTCCGATACAAGCCCAGGCCTGCCGGTGCTAATGGCTACTCTGTTCACAATCCCAAGCAGAACCGGACACTCAGCCTCGCGGGTTTCCGGGAGGAACAGTTGGCGCTGAAAGCCGCGTCGGAAGCGCGCGCGCGTCGCCGTGCCGCCTATGCCGCCGAGTACCGTAAAACCCATGCAGTGGCGGAGGGTCGCCGTCCCGGGGTGGTCTATAAGCTTGAGCCTTATTGGGCGCAATACCTACACTTCGATCCCGCCCGGCGCGTATTCGATGGAGATTTCGCCTTTATCGACGACGTGGAATTTAAAGTCCTGTTCAACTTATTTGCCGAGCGCTACTCCTCGCAATGTAAGGCCCAGGTCCCATCCTGGGTCAGCTACAAAATTCCTTACCGAGAGTATGCGGGCACGGATTGGCACCTGGACGGATCCCGAACTGTTTACCAGCGCAGCGGCGTGATGGAGGTTCCTATCGACGCCCGCTTCGATCCCCAATGGGGCGCTTACCGTCCCGCAGTTAACGTTTACCTGATGCAGAGCATTATGCGTAATGCGCCATCTGGACGTGAGTGGCTGCAGATGACGGTTCGGGAGTTTTCAGAGCAGCTACCGGGTATGGGCCGCCGCGGATTTCCCGAAATGTACGAAATGATCGATTTCTTCAATCAACACGACTGCGGCTCGGCGGTGGTCGAGCAGCTACGGCAGAATTTTGTACGCGCGGCCAAGGGCTCGAAGTCGTTGCAGGAAGACGGCATCTTGCTGGCTCGCGCCGAGTCGGAAAGCGACCCAGTGCCAGACGGCGACGCGACGCTGCGAGTGCGTCCAGAGCTTCAGCCGCTGCCTCCGCCGGAACCGGATCCACCGGCGCAAGCAAGCAGCACGCGACTGGGCCCGGCGGCGCCAAGCCCGAATCCGCCAGCCCCCGCGAGCGCAGCGGTGCAATCAAGCACGCCCGCCACCCCGGCCCCCGCGGCGGCGCCGATGGCCGCAAAGCCTACACCGCAAGAGGCTATTGACCTGATGAACTCGGAAATGCAGGCAGCCCAGCAAGCACATCAGCAGGCGGAGCAAGCCCGGACAGACTCCATGATGGTCGAAGTCCGAAAAACCTCGAACCCGATGACCCGCATGCAACTACAAAGACGGTTTGCCGAGGAACAGCGCGACGCAAACGAGCGGTTGCAACGGCAGCTGGCGGAAATTCGCAAAAAATACGAGTTCTGACAACGCTGGCGCCCGCGGCGAGGTATCGAAACTACTCTTGGTTGGTATGGAGTAAATGCAGGCCTCCGATTTCGCCCGAGAGCGGACTCACGATAACCCAGTTAACCGAACACAATGTATGGCCGGTCGATGCCAAAACCGGACGCGAGCGCGAGTGATTCTAAACCCAAGGGACGGATGTAGGGCTGGCCTCTAAAATATATGAGACATTTGCCGCAGCGGGCGATTTATCGAACGACGCAAGAGGTGAATTCAATCATACAAAGAAACGCTTTGAGATTCGCATTGTTGCTGCTGCCTTTGCTGGTCGGGTGCGCGTCAACGGGCTACAGACGTTACATCGCCGACGATGCGGTGTTGCTTCGCGTGTCGCAGTCCGGCTTCCGGACCATTTACGGCAATTTCACGACGTATGCTACCGCGGGCAATCGTAAGCGGATATTCTTTACGGGTCAGCTGAATGACTACGGCGACGCGGTTACGCTGAAAACGCAGTCGAGAGAAGACATGTTGGACTCACCGCCTCCGGAGGAAATGGACGTCGTTGAATTGAGCGTTCGGCCGGGCCGCTACACCGTCACTTTTTTTCATAACCTGTTCGACGAAATACAATGCACACTTCATTCCGAGGATAGGAATTTCAATGGGTCTTTTCGATGTAGGTGTTCTGTATCGAGGTCAGTGGGTGTGCGCTGTGTCGCAGGCTGGATTTGAGGGAGCGCCGAAGAGGCCCTGGGATGTCTCACCGCGAAGCGGTGTTTTGGCGGACGCGTTGTCAGGGGAATTGTGAAGCTCGCAGATGGGAAGTACAGGCGCGCCTGCTGACGAAGGCTTTTACCGTTCGCCGAATAGATCAAGAGGAGTAGTGTGCGGCTCGGCCCGAGCGGGCGGTATGCGTGGGGGAGCGCGGCTATGGACGTGATCGAGGATCTTGGCGATGAGCTCTGGATCGGCCTGAAGATTGCTGACATCGGCTGCGGGACCGGTGCAACCACCCTCGTGCTGGCGAAGGCACTCGACGCTTCGGTGACCGCCGTCGATTTTCTGCCGGACTTGCTCCACGACCTCGAAATCGCCGCGGAACGTCAGAACCTCACGAAACAGATCGAGACGCTCGCCGCCTCGATGGATGCGCTTGCCTTCGAAGAGCAATCCTTCGACGCAATAAGCCACCTTCTTCACTGACGACGATTACCGCTTCTATCTCGCCTGCCTGCGCGATGCTGCGAAGCGCTACGGAGAATCCGTGCACGCCTATGTGCTGATGACCAACCACGTCCATCTACTGCTGACCCCTTCGCCTGGCGACGGCGTCTCAGGCTTGATGCAGTCGATCGGCCGTCGCTACGTGCAGTACGTCAAAAAACTCCGCTCCTGAAAGGAGTTAGCCTTGTCATACTACCGACACCGGAGGCGGCAGACCATGGCTGGCTTATTCCACCCCACCGGGTTTTCAACTATCATCCCGACCTTGTCCTGATAATGATATACGGAAGGTCACCATGCACACAGTATCGCTGTCTCGAACCCGCAAAGCGCACATACGACTACTCGGGAGCGCCGCCATTCTCGCGCTAACCGCCGCCTGTGATGATAACAGCCACAGTTCCAGGAACCCGGTTGCACCCCTGCCCGAGGTAACCTACCGGGCAACCATCGAGCGCACCCAGGGCGGCATACCCCATATTACGGCGGAGGATTTCGGCAGCCTGGGTTTCGGCACCGGATACGCCGCGGCGCAGGATAATTTTTGCGCGCTTGCGCGTAATATCCTGCAGTATCGCGCCCAGCTTGCCCAGTATCTGGGTGAAGGCGAGGATGACGACAACTCGATCGGGAGCAATCTGGATTCTGACTTTTTCTACCAGATGATGGTGCAACGGGGTTACTACGATCACGCGATCGACCCCGAACTCGACGCCCAGTTCGGTGGCTTCGCCGCGGGCTTCAACCGCTACCTGAAAGATACCGGCATCGACAACATTCCCGACCCCGCGTGCCGCGGCGCCAGTTGGGTACAGCAGATGACCCAGGAAGACGTGCGCCGGTTCAATCTCAAACCGGTGTTCCTCCCTAATCTCGCATCCCTTATCCTGCCGGCAAGGCCACCTGGGAATACCGTGGCAAGTACCATAGCGCCGGGCGCGACAACCCCCCGGGTAGCATTGCTGGCGCAGGGGCCCGATGCCGGCACCGCTCCTGTCGCCGTGCCCGGCGGCCCGGGCCCCGTCGGACCGGCGCCCCTGTGGAGCGCGGAGCAGCAACGCCAGATGACCGCGCTTGTCGATCACCTGGTCAACCCCTTTGAAAATGGCAGTAATGGCGTGGCCATCGGGCGCGAATTGAGCTCCACCGGCAAGGGCATACTGTATACCAACCCCCACCTGGACTGGGCCATCGATTTTCGTATGTATCCGCGCCACCACATCATCCCCGGTGTGCTCAACGAACTGGGCGCAAACACCTTCGAGCGCCCCAACGTCGGCTTCGGCACTAATGGCGACATCGCCTGGACCAACACGGTGAGCACATCAACCGGACTGACCTTTTACAAGCTGGACCTGGTTTCCGGCGATCCCATGAGCTACCTCTTCGATGGCGAGATACGCAAAATAGAGCCGCTGCAAGTCACTGTCAGGGTCAAGGGAGCTGACGACAGCCTGAGTGATGCCAACCATACATTCTACTTTTCACATTTCGGGCCGATGACAGGCGGCCAGTTCCCCTGGTTGCCCAGCCTGGCCTTTACCCTGCGGATTGCCGAAGAAGGGCCTCGCGGCATGCAGGGCGGAGCAATTGGTATCGCCCGTTCAAAAAACGTGCGGGAACTCAAAGCATCGCTTAACAAGAGCCAGCACACCGCGGCGACGAACACCATTGCGGCGGACAGCAGCGGCGAGGTGTTGTATGGGGACCTGGGTCCGGTGGTGAATTTCACCGATCAGCAACTGAGTGACTGCGTATTCAGCGGGCCAACATACCAGGGCAACACCAGTCGTTGTGAATGGAATACCGACGCCGACGCCGCCGCACCCGGCCTCCTGGGCCCCAGCAAACAGGCCTATCTGTTCCGCACCGACTACGTCACCAACTCCAATGATACCTACTGGCTGAGTAATCCCAATGAACCACTAGTGGGCATCCCGCTCGTTCAGGGCGACAGGGTCGGCAATGAGCGTACGCTGCGCACCCGCTCGGGCCTTGCGATGATTCAACGGCGTATAGAGGGCAGCGACGGCCTGGGGGGAAACGTTTTTGGACTGGACTCTCTCACACAACGCATGCTCAGCAACGAGAACTACGCCGGTCAACTGCTCAGGGACGATCTGGTCAAACTGTGTGAAGACCACGCCATGGTTGCACTGGATACCGGCACGCCGGACGCGCGCGAGGTGCGTATCGGTGCAGCCTGCCCCGTACTGGCGGCATGGGACCTGCACTCCAACACAGGTAGCCGCGGCTCCCACCTGTTTCGCGAATTCCTGCGCGAGGCCCATGCGCTGGACACCGGTAACGACGACGACTGGAAACGCTTCCTGCCCGCGCTGTTGAACTACAGCGTGGCGTTTGACATCGACGACCCCGTCAACACACCTCGCGGGCTCGATAACGTCGATAATCCCGTCGCCTTGCAGGCCCTGGCGCTGGCCGTTGAAAAACTCGAGAGCGCCGGCATGCCACTGGATGCGAAGCTGGGCGATATCCAGACCGTCACTCGTGGCGAAGTGTTTCCCTGGCACGGCGGCGAGGAATTTGAAGGCGTTTTCAATAAGATCGGTATGGACCTGGATGAGGCGGCAGGCGGTTATCCCGAGCCCACGGGGTCGGGGGCCAGTTGGGTGATGACAGTGCAGTTTACGGATGACGGACCGGTTGCCAGAGGCATCCTGGTGTACTCGTTGTCTACCAGCAGTGAATCTGCTCACTACAACGATATGACGGCCCTGTTTTCCGACAAACAGTTAGTAGATATCCCTTATCATCCGGAAGATGTCACCGCTGCCGCCCTGTCAACCATAGAAGTCTCCGAGGGCGCGAACGCCTGTCTGTACGGCGGCTGGGAGGCCTTTTCCGGCGAACATTTTGCCGATGAAGCCTCCTGTATCGCATTCTTCAGCGCCCTCAATGATCACCGCGTCACGGAATATGTAACCCGGTAGGGCGGCCTGGTATCGCAAGGCGATGATGCCGGGGATGCTGGCGGCTCCTGTGAAGGCAGTGCATTTCCAGCCCGGCGAGGGGCCGCGCACCGCCCACAGCAAATGCTGGCGCAACGGCGATACCTTCGATGTCGACATCGTGGACTACCACCGAGGAACATCAACTCGACCAGCATGACGTTGCAGCCGATGCACCCAGGTGAAGTTCTCCGCGAGGAGTTCATGAAGCCGCTTGGCCTGTCGGCCTACCGCGTGGCCACGGCGATCGACGTGCCATCAGCGCATCACACCAGGTCTGGGGGTATCTTTGGGGGTATTCGCGGCTTTGGGCGACGCAACCGATTTATTTAACAATGTGATTACCGGTTTGATAATCGAACCGGCGTACAAAAACCGGAAGCGAGGTGGTTGCGGCTCGACGCCGGGTATCCGGTTTTACTGCAAACCCGTCACCCTCGTCCGGTGCATTGCGGTTGCGATGCCTGCACCACTTCGAACAGTAACGGCTCTGACGCTGTGTAAACGGGAGAGCGGGACACGCCGGGCCCGCCAGGTTGACGATTCGATACGATCCGGCAGATCAGCCATTGCGCGAAAGCAGGCAACTCGACCATCGCCGCCGACCGATTTCGAGCCGCCGTCGTCTCGGGATGTCCGTTGCTGACATCACTTGCGGTAGGTGTTGGCACTTGGACTCCCGGACCTTGCACAGATCAACCCGGTAGCTGAATCTCATGGTGTCGCCCCCGAAGTCCGCCGGCGAACTTCACCGACCACCCACAGGATCGCATTCACCACGCGGTCCGGGTCGTCGCGGTGTATGTAGTGGCCGCAGCGGTCGCAGATCTCGTGACGTGCAGCGGCGGTCACCGAGGCGAGGTCGCGCTGTGTCGCCAACCAGACGGCGCGGAATCGCTCGCCCTCCAGGGGCTTGTGCATGCCCGTAAGCACCACCACGGGGACGTCCGGTACCGGCCCGGCGCGCAAAATTTCCTTTCGAGTTGCGGTTTCCCCGGCGAGTTCACGCCTGGCTACCGGCGGCAGCATCGCCTCGAGCAATGTCGGCGGCTCGCACCAGCGAGCGCCCTGCGCCAGACACCGCCCGGTGAACTCAGCGTGGCGGGCGTCGACGAATACCAGCCCCGCCACTTCGTCCGGGTAGGTACGCGCATACAGTTCCATATACATTCCACCAATGGAATGCCCGACCAGCACGTAAGGCGGCTGCAGGCCGAGCCGGTCGAGGGTCGCCCGCAGTTCCCGGACAATGGCAGCGCCGTCACGAACCGGTTCCCGACTGCGGCTACCCGAGTAGCCGGCGCGATCGTACGCCAACACGCTAGTGGCTTCAGACAATCGGCTGAACACCGGCGCCCAGGCATCCTTGCCGTCGCCCAGCCCTGCCTCGAGCACCACGGCTGGCCCGCCACTACCGGCAAGTACGTAGTCGTGCGAGGCCATGTCCGTAACCACCCTCTTCGGCACCGGCAGAGTGCTGCAGCCGCTCGCCAGAAGCATGACTGCGACGGTGAAGATGTGTCGTCTGTGTACAGGGCCAGTGATCCACCTGGCACCCAGGCGTCGCGCCAGACGTATCAGGGCACGGCACACACAAAGCAGGCGACCAGGAGCCGCCTGCTTACCCGCACTGTCGCGAACGGGCACCCGGCTAATCGCTATTAAAAAACCCTGTATTGCACCGCGCATCTAGTCCCCACCTTTGAGGTCAGCCAGTATCTCGAGTACGGTCTGCAAAAGCCACTGGTATGTCGTGTCGTACGGCTCGAAACTGCCGCCGGCAGCCAGCGCAAGTGTCAGCGATCCGCTCGGCGTTTGCACATGCAAGAAGTCCGCCTGGTAGCCAGGGTCTTTGCCGCTGTGTCCGTAGATATACTCGCCGGGCGCCTCGCCCTCGATTGTCTGGATGCCGAGTGCGTAGTCGGATGCCGGCTGCCCGAGGCCAGACGGCGTGGTGAATACTTCGCGCATCGCCTCGTCAAGGATTAAATCCGTCGTCAGGACAATTCGCACGAAGCGAACAAGGTCTGGCATCGACGCCTGCATACCGCCATCGGCCACACCGAAATGGCTATACCATGGGTACGCGTCCACGCGTTTGCCCTCGTCGTCGACGTAGCCATGCACGAGATTGGCGAGCCCGGCCGCCTCGTTGCCGTGAACTGTATGGTGCAGGCCGGCCGGTTCCAGCAACTGGTAGCGAATGATGTCCCGCAGCGGCGTGCCGGTAGCTGCCTCGGCGATCAGTGCCGCCAGAACATAGTTGGAGTTCGAGTACCGGTAGTCGGCGCCGGGCTCGAAGTGCAGAGGCCGGTCGAGGAAATACGGCAGCGTAGCCGCGTTCGACCACTGGCGCTCGGGATCGGCCTGGAAGGCCTCGTTCCAGTCATCACCGTCATTCTGAAAGTCGAAAATGCCGCTGGTGTGATTGAGTAGTTGCCGCAGCGAGATGTTCGCTGCATGCGGGATGCGCTCGGTAACCGCGGTCGGCAGCCAGCGGGCGATCGGATCATCGAGATCCAGCGTTCCCGCGAAGACGAGGCGCAGGATCGCGACGGCCGTGTAAGTCTTGCCGACACTGGCCAGGTAGAAGCGGTGGTCCGGGCTGACCGGAATCTGCGTCTCGAGATCTTCGAAGCCTGCGGCGCCCGAAAACTCAAAGGTAGCAGAACTGACAGCCAGGCTGACGGCCGGCAGGCCGGCCGTGACCGCCTCATCGAGCGCCTGCTGCAGTCGTTGTTCGATCGTCATAAGGGGCATCTCAACCAGACCGGCTGAGCTGCCGCAACCGACCAGCGCGCCGGCGATCAGTAGCACCGCTGTGGTAGCGGTACGGTAAAGTCTGTTCATATTTCTCTCCTGAATTGCGCGTCGCCCAATGCGACCGAAAGAGGGAGAATCTGGCATCTGCCGCGGCTGATTTCGTTCGTCCCTATACAAACGGACGAAAAATCAGCTCAACAGGATCAAGGACTTAGCTTTGGTCGACGTGCGGCGCCCGCTCGCTGCGATAACGCCGCGGAGTCGTACCGCAGCGCTTGCGGAAGGCCGTGTAAAACGCAGTCTTGGAGTTGAAACCAGCATCCAGCGCGATGCTGAGTACCGACTGTTGCGTGTGCGCCAGTAGACGTTTGGCTTTTCGGTCCCCCGCAGGTGCCGTGATAATCGCGACAGCAAGAAATACGCCCTGAGCGGCGCCGAGGCACAGTACGGTGGAAAACGGCGTGAGGTATGCTTCAGTGGCCACGAATAAAGTGGATAGCAGGGGACTCGGCCGACTATTTTATCCATTGGGTGTATTTTTTCACCTGGAAGGCCTGGAGATAACGGCCACACGCCCCCCGCCACCTCGAGTGCGACGGGCGCGATGGCTCCCTGCAGATCGCGCCCCATGGATACTCCGGACCGTGCCGCTGCGCCCGAGCGCTGACACCCCAGCCAAGGTTGACGCGGCCGGCGAAGGCAATGGTGATCACGGCGCTACATCCTGTCCCGGCACGATTTATACGAGGCGGCCTGCAGGGATATTCGTCGGTGAAAGATAACAAAGCCGCCCCGACAAGAACACGGCGCAATTTCACGCTAGATCGAGGGCAAGTGATCCAGCCTGCCGGATGCTGCTCAAATCGCATAGTCTATAATCCGGGTACGCGCTACAACCCCAGCGGACCGGAGGCTGCAATGCACATTAGACGGATTCTGCCAGGCGTTCTTTCGCTCTTGTTTTTTTCGGCAGTAACGACGATCGCTTATGCACAAACCGTCGGCCCCGTGCGGGGCGTTGGTGTAGACGAAGGTTTCTTTGGCTCAAATGATTCGAGCGCCTGCCTGCTGGCCAAGAACAATGCCCTTCCGCGCCTGCAGGCGCTTGCCGATGCGCAGTGCGCGCCGGCAGCCGCGACGGTTGATCTGGACAGTATCGCCTGCCAGCCGCCAGGTATCCTGGGGTCCGTGCATACATCGACTTTCTTGTTCTTTGCACACAAATCAACATGCACCAGAACCTGCACCATTGACTATTCGTGTGACGCCAGGCGCGAGTCGCGCGTGGACAATTCTCAGAGTAACAGATAACCCTGATCGCTGCCGCGCTCCCTACCGGTTCGGCCCAGGACTGAACGCACAGGCTATCGTAATTGCAACCCTACACGGCCCGCCCCTTGTGCAGCGCGAGACATCCCGTCATCCATGACGGTGATCACCGCACTCAGGTTACAGGCGTGTACGCCTCGACCGGTACCATAGCAGGTGCAGATTACACCACCGCAGCACCGCCAGAACGGGTTACGCGGATGCTCAATCGCGCAGGCGGCTGAAAGTGTAGTCCCGCTCCTGCTGCGGTACGTGGCAGGCAAAGCACGCTGATGCCGCCTGGTCACCTACCACCCGGTTGTCGGCATCGCCGGCGCCGAATCCCTCGAAACCCCAGCCACCGGTCGCGCCATACTTGCCGGCATCCTTGTGCATGACGCCGAGCACCTTGCGTGGTCCCTCGGTGATGGCGTTGCCGCTCGACACCGCTTCCAGCAGGTCGAAGACGATGACGGCACCATCGGGAAACGCGCCCTCCCGATAGCCCGCCAGCGCCTGGGGATTGGCGTAGAGGTGATGTATTCCGCCAAAGGCGCCGTACAGGGGGTGACCCTCCTCGATCACCATGCTCTTGACGTGATGCCAGTCGCGATAGCCTGTGGGATAGGGCACTTCGGGCTCCGCGGCCAGCGCAAGGGTGGCCGTGGCGGCACAGAGCGTAGCCAGTATTTTGGTTTTCATAGTAGGACTCCTAACTATATATATCAAACGTCGCTGCCGGCATCCTGCCGTTTGCGACCTACCATACATCCTGTATATGGCCGCTGCCGCCATCCATGGCTCTCGCGGCATACCATACATCCTGTATATAAAACCCGCCGTGTTGTGACGGGGCAGTTCAGGCCGCTATCAGGCGGCCGGTTCGTGCTCTGCGCAGTCCACCCGCAGGTGCCGCTCGGCCATGGGTGCACCGACAAAAGCGCAGTAATGCGGGGTGTCTGTGCCCGGTGCAACGTTTTCGCGAAAATATCGACAGCTCACACAGGTGCGCTGTGGCGCGATCAGTTCGCGCTGCTGCAACTGCCGGATCATCTTGATCACCAGTCCCAGTAACAGCTCCTGCTCGGCCCCGGAAAGCCCCTGCACCACCGGCCGGAAACTCGCCGGCCAGTCGCCGGCCACCCGCTGGCCCCGGCTGGTGGCCTGCAGGGCCACCGCCCGGCCGTCCGCGACATCTGCCTGTTTACGCAGCAGTGCCTTGCGTTCCAGCGCGGCCACGGCATCACTGGCAGTGGCCTTGCGCACGCCGCTGTGGGCCGCGGCGGCGGTCAGGCGCGCGCCCTGTGGCCGGCTCGCCACGAAGCGCAGGATATCGGCCTGGGTCGGCGACAGGCCGGCTGCGGCGGCCGCCTGCCAGTCCAGTTGGCGCGCCACCGCGGCGAGCCGGGTGAGCCCATCGGCCAGCCGGCGCTCCAGCGGCTCGGTGATGGTGTCGAACCTGGTGTGGGATGTCTCGGGCATACCTGCACTCCCGTCTATAGGTAGGAATCCTACCTATTATTCCCGGTATGTCAAGGGTCTGTTGTCGCGGCCCCGATGCCCCCGACTGCACTATCGGCTTGGCACCGCCGCCGGCGTGCACCGCAATGCGGTGACCGATCCGTCACAGGTCGCTGGCAGACAGCGGCGGCGAGCGGCACGTCACCACAAAGCTAGCGCGCAGCGATACACTCGATCTCTACACTGCCGTTTAGCGCCAGGCCGCTGACGCCCACCGCGCTGCGTGCCGGGCGGTGCTCGCCCAGGGCCTCGATATAGGCGATGTTCATCTCCCCCCAGCGGGACATGTCGTCGAGAAAGACGGTGCACTTGGCGATTTTCTCGGCGCCGGACCCGTACTTTTCGAGTATGGCGATAATGTTAGCCATCGCCTGCCGGGTTTGTGCCCGGACGCCCCCTTCCACCAGCCGCAGTTCGCCGGGCCTGGAACCGATCTGTCCGGACACAAACAGCAGGTCCCCCACCGCCACCGCCTCGGAAAACGGCAGGTTCAAACGCCCTGTGGCATCTGCCCCCAGTACTTCCAGTGATCCCGCCGCTGCGTTGCCGGCGAACACCAGCGCCGCCATCAAACCAAAAACGCTTTTAATCATCGTCACTCTCCAGTTTCGCACTAAAAAATTCCACCATTAAACGATCGGATTGTTCGCGCGAGCGCTCGTTGGCCTGCATCACGACTTGTCCGCCCTGCCCCTGGTGACTGAAAGGGTCGGTTACTACCACCCGCTCGGCAGCGGTATCAAACCCGTGATAACTGCCCGGGAACACCACGATCTCCACCTTATCCCGATCGGGCTCTGCCAGGCCGGCCCGCCACTGTGTACAGGAGGTGGGCGTGTCGTAATCATCCAGTTCGCCCGTGAGAATCAGCAGCGGCGTGTCGATTACGTCTTGCAACTCGTACCCGGGCACAGTGTTATATAACCAACACACCGGGTAAAACGCCACGTTGGCGGCAAATTCATGCCCCCCGGAAAACTTCTCGAGATACGCTCTGCCCCTGGACAACATGGTGACGACGCCGCCCCAGGAAAAACCCACCAGACCAATCCGGTTGGCATCCACACCCGGCAGATCGACCAGAAACTGCAGCGCCGCAAAGACGTCCGGCAGGGTTTCCGGCACCCCCGCGGGCCGGCCGAAAGACGTCCCCAGCCAGCCGCGAGCCGCCCACAGATCCACCTCCAGCGTGACGAAACCCGCCGCGTTGAGCGATTTGGCATGGAGCGCGCCGCGGCTGTCCACGCCGGCCGAACCGTGCACGATGAGCACCGCGGCGCCGTTGGCGGACTCGAGCGGGTAGTTGAGTTTGGCCGCCACGCTCCAGGAGGCGCCGCCGCTGCTGACCGGAATGCTGACATAGGAATGACGCACTACGGCGTCTGCGCGCGACGCTCCTGTCGAGAACAGGACCAGCAGCAGCACCAGCGCCAGAGACGGTTTCCGGGGGGTCGTTGTCACAGCATCCTCCTGTCTGGCAGTGCCCGGCAGCACGCCGGGACGCATCGCGGGCACGCGCTGCCGCGGTCAACCCGGGCGGCGCATACCGCAGCGCAGGTTACCACTCGCCCGGCGCCATTGACACTCCCCGGCTGGGGCGGGCGCGGCGGGGACGCCTCGGCTACAGCCGGAGCCGCGCATAGCGGTAAAAGAACCACACATCGAGTATTGACTTGCTTTCGGGCTGGCGCTTAGTGTGGCTAGCAGCAAGTGACCAACGCAGCCATTACGGGGTCCATCATGTTCAGAAAACACCTGTCTGCCGCACTGTCATCCACTGTTGTGCTACCTGCGACCCTGGGCGGTCTGGCGAGTATCGCGGGGGCGAGCGGCGCGCTGGCGGCCGACGCGCCATTGCTGGAGGAAGTGGTCGTAACTGCGCGCAAGCGCTCGGAGAGCCTGCAACAGGTCCCCATGGCCATCACGGCATTCACCGCAGCGGATATCCACAGCGCGGGCCTGCGCAACATCGAGGACGTCGCCCATCTGACCCCGGGCTTTAACCTGGCGCCGCTGTTCGGCGGCGATACAGCCACTCCGGTTATCCGGGGACTATCCACGACCATCGGAGAGCCCAATGTCGGCTTTTTTATCGACGGTGTCTACACTGGCTCGCGCCTGACCATGACCCGCCTGCTCGGTCCCTTTGTCGAACGCATCGAGGTGGCCAAGGGCCCGCAGAGTGCACTGTACGGGCGCAATACCTTTGGCGGCGCAGTCAACTTCGTCACCCGCAGGCCGGGGGAGACGGTAGCAGGCGAGGTGGAGGCCTCCTACGGCAGCGACGGCAAACAGGCGCTCCGCGCTACCGTGGGTGGCCCGATTGGAGACAGCGCGTTCGGCTATCGCCTGGGCGCCTTTTACGACCAGTTCGACGGCTTCTACCAGAACGAACTCACCGGTGATGACCTCGACGATCGCCAGACCACGGCCGCCATGGGCACCCTGTCCTGGACCGGCGATCATCTTCGCGCCGATCTCAACCTGATGTACAACGAGGTGGACAACGGCGACCTCGCCCTGCGCTATGTGACCAACAACGCTTTTTTTGCTTCCGCCTTCGGCGCCCCCCCCGGCTACCAGATGTACGTGGGCACCCTGCCCGATTTTGACGACGGCTACGCGGTTACCCCGGGCGGACTAAAGCGCGACCAGGTCTTCAGTTCACTGCTGGTCGAGTGGGAACTGGGCGCAGTCACCCTCACCTCCATCACGGGCTATAACGATTTTTCGCACGAGCGCCGCGCCGATGACGACTATACCGCTGCGGACATCCACTACATCACCACCGACAACGACGTCACTGAACTCAGCCAGGAGCTGCGCCTGAGCAGCAACATGCAGGGCCCGGTGCAGTGGATGCTCGGCCTGTACTATTACGACCTGGACGATGACAACGACATCCATTCCGCCTACTCCCAACCCTTCGCCTCCATCCCCATTGCCCGGTTCAATGGGCTCAACTCCATCAGCGAGCAGAGCACCGAGGATTTGGCCGTATTCGGTTCGCTGGACTGGGCCGTTACCGACACACTGACTCTCGGCATTTCCGCGCGCTACGGCGAGGAGGATAAGGACGTCGACGCCGTGGACACCAACCTGAGCACGCTCGCGCGCGCGACGTTCAGGGACGACGACGACTGGAGCTCGTTCCAGCCCCGGGTGACGCTCGACTGGCAGTTCAGCGAGGCACACATGGCTTACGCCAGCTATGCCTACGCCGAAAAATCCGGCGGATTCAACGTGGTGACGGCCACCGGCGCCGTGCTGCCCGACGAGCGCCGCTACGATCCGGAGGAAAGCGACAACTACGAGATCGGGATCAAATCGCAGTTTGCCGACGGCCGCGTCCTGACCAGCCTGGCGCTCTATCACACCCGGTGGAACGACCAGATCGTGCGGGCGATAGGCGCTACGGGCGCGGTACTCAACAGCAACGCGGGGCAGACCACCTCCAGCGGTGCAGAATTCGAGCTGCAGGCGCGTCTGACGCAGCGACTCGAACTCAAACTCGGTGCGGCCTACAATAACTCAGAGTATGACGATTATTTCTTTGCGATCCTGGCGCCGCTGGGCATGGACCCGGTACTCGACGGCAACACCCTGCAGTACGCACCGCAGTGGACCTGGAACGGCTCCCTCGCCTACACCCGGCCTGTGGCCGGCGGCTGGGACTGGTTCAGCCGGCTCGATGCCAGCTATACCGATGAGCAATATGCGGTGCAGACCAACGACGCGGTGATCGACTCCTTTACTGTGGTCAATCTCAGGACCGGGTTCAGCGACGAACACTGGACCGTTACCCTGTGGGCCTACAACCTGGCGGACGAGACGTACAACGCCTCTGCGGTCTTCACCACCGATCCCGCCTCGCTGGCCAATGCGATAACCGGCGGCCCCGGCTTCTCGGCCTTCCAGGGTCTGACCACGGCGGGCGACCCGCGGTCCTATGGCGTAACCGCCAGATACAGCTTCTGATATGGCCTTTTCCGCGCGATACGCCGCCCCGGGGGCGGGCAGATTTCGACGGCAATTGCGCGCAGAATCGTGTCATGCGCCACGGACACTCTGACCCCGCCCCCGACACACCCGTCAACTGGCGCATCGTCTCGAATCTCATTCCCTATCTGCGCGAATCGCGCCAGCGCGTGGCCGTGGCTCTGCTGTGTCTGCTGCTGTCCAAGGGTGCGGTACTGCTGATCCCTTTCCTGCTCAAACACCTGGTGGACGCGCTGGACACCGGCAACCCGCGGGCGCTGGCGCCGGGCCTCCTGTTGGGGCTGGTGCTGGCCTACGGTGCGGCGCGTTTTGGCAATGTGTTTTTTGCCGAGCTGCGCGACACCGTATTCGGGCGCGTCAGCGAACGCGCCATGCACCGCATCGGCCTGCAGGTGTTTCGCCATGTGCACCGCCTGGACCTGAACTTTCATCTCAACCGCCAGACCGGCGGGCTGGCACGCGATATCGAGCGCGGCACCACCGGCATCAGCTTCCTGCTGCGCTTCTTCGTGTTCAATATCATTCCCACCCTGTTCGAGATCGCCATGGTGGCGGGCATCCTGCTGTTCAACTACGGTCCCGGTTTCGCCGTCGTCACCCTCGTGGCGGTGACGGCATACGGTCTGTTTTCCCTGCGCGCCACCCAGTGGCGCACCCAGTTCGTGCGCGAGATGAACCAGGCCGACTCGGCCAGCAATACCCGCGCGCTGGACAGCCTGCTGAATTTCGAGACCGTGAAGTACTTCACCAACGAGGAATTCGAGGCACAGCGCTACGACGTGGAATTGCACAAGTGGGAGATGGCCCGGCGGCGGAATCGCCTGTCGCTGTTCGGCCTCAACGGCGGCCAGGCGCTGATTATCGCGCTGGCGCAGACCGTTATGATCGGCATGGCGGCCTGGCAGGTGCGCCACAGCCAGATCACCCTGGGGGATTTCATCCTGATCAACCAGTTCATGATCCAGTTGTTTATTCCGCTGGGCTTTTTGGGCTTCGTGTTCCGGGAGATAAAAAGCTCCCTGGTGCAGATCGAGAAGATGTTTGAACTGCTGGCGGTGCAGCCCGCGGTGGTGGATACACCCGCTGCGCCGGCGCTGCGCCTGGACCGCGGGGCAATTAGCTTCAACAAGGTGAACTTCGCTTACCACGCGCGGCGCAACATCCTGCGCGACGTGGACTTTCGCGTAGAACCGGGGCACAAGGTAGCGGTGGTCGGCGCCAGCGGCTCGGGCAAGTCCACGCTGGTCAAGCTGCTGTTCCGCTTTTACGACCCGGACAGCGGCAGCATCGCGATCGACGGCCAGGATATCCGGCAGGTCAGCCAGGCCTCACTGCGCGACGCGATCGGCATCGTGCCCCAGGATACGGTGCTGTTCAACGACAGCATTTTCGAGAACGTGCGCTACGGCGATCCCGACGCCGACGACGCGCGGGTGTGGGAGGCCATCCGCATGGCGCACCTGGACGGCTTTGTCGCCGCGCTCCCCGACGGGGCGGACACGCTCGTTGGAGAGCGCGGCCTGAAACTTTCCGGCGGGGAAAAGCAGCGCGTGGCGATCGCCCGCACCATCCTCAAGCGCCCGCCCATCCTGGTATTCGACGAGGCGACCTCCTCGCTGGACAGCAAGTCGGAACAGGCCATTTTGCGCGCGCTGCGGGAAATTTCCCAGGATCACACCAGCCTGGTAATCGCCCACCGCCTGTCGACTATTGTCGATGCGGACAAGATCGTGGTGCTGCACCGGGGGGAAATCATCGAGCAGGGTACGCACCGGCAACTACTGCGCCAGGGGGGCCACTACGCCGGCCTGTGGCGCACCCAGTTGCAGCAGCGCTGTGCGGCAGAGACTCAGGATTCGTCTTCGTCGTAGCGGCGCGCCATCTCTTCATACTCCCGGCAGGCGGGCGTCACGGTCGGCTGAGAATTGACCATGTCTTCGCACGCCAGCGTCCGCATGCTGCGCATACAGGCCACCGCGCTGTCGTACATGGCGTGCCCCTGGGGCACATCGCTCACCTTGCTGGTCACCTGGTCGCACATGGTGTCCAGGGTCGGCTGGATCATCTGTCGCATTTGCGGCGTTATGTCCGACTGGTTCATTTGCGCGAGCGCGCAGGACTTCACTTTCTCACACAGGCCCAGCGCCTCATCTGCCAATTCTCCGGCTTGCGCGGGCGCGATAGCCTGCAGGCAGAAAGCCGCGATAGCGGGCACCATCATTTTTGTTTTGAACATGGCTAGTCTCCTGGTTGGGGGGTCGAGCATAACGCGAATTCTCCCAAATGTCCTGTCGCAACCGGGTGCGGCGGGGCACGGCACAACCCTGTGCCAATGGTTTTTGAGGTAAACTCGGCGGCGGAGGGCCACCCCATGCCAGACAGCGGACGCACGCTTACAGACCCCGGCCTCGCAGGCTCTGACTTTGCCATCCAGGCCCCCACGCTGTTCGACGGGGAGCGCTTCCTGTCCGGACACTGCGTGATCGTGCGCGGGCAGTCCATTGCACAGGTGCTGCCCGCGGCGCAGTGCCCGCCCGCGCTGGCGCGCCTGATCCTGCACCGCGGTGTTCTCGCCCCCGGCTTCGTCGACCTGCAGGTGAATGGCGGCGGCGATGTCATGTTCAACAACGCGCCGACTGTAGCCGCCCTGGACACGCTGTGCACCGCGCACCGCGCCGCCGGCACCACCGCCATGTATCCCACCCTGATCAGCGACACGCCGGCACAACAGCGCCGCGCGGTAGCCGCAGTGCGCGCGGCGCGCGCCGGCGGCAACGCCGGCATCCTGGGCATCCACCTGGAGGGGCCGCATCTGGAAGCGGCGCGGCGCGGTGCGCACCACAGCCGGATGATCCGCCCGGCGCTGGACAGCGACATCGACTGGCTGTGCTCGCTGAACGATATCAGCACCATCGTCACCCTGGCCCCGGAACATGCGGCGCCGCAACAGATCGAACGGCTCACCGCCAGCGGCATCCTGGTGTGCGCGGGGCACACCGGAGCCAGCTATGCGCAAATCACCCGGGCGGCCGCAGCCGGGCTGTCCGGCATCACCCACCTGTTCAACGCCATGAGCCCGCTCACCGCGCGCGAACCCGGCGCCGTGGGCGCGGCACTGGACGACGACCGGCTGTGGCTGGGTATTATCGCCGACGGGCACCATGTGCACCCCGCCGCTATCCGGCTCGCCGCGCGCGCCAAGCCCGAGGGCCGCATGGTGCTGGTGAGCGACGCCATGGCCACCGTGGGCGGCAGCAGCGGTGCTTTCACACTCTATGGCGAGCGCATTTGCGCCCGGGACGGCGCCCTGTTCAATACCGAGGGCGCGCTCGCCGGCAGCGCCATCGGCTTGATCGGGGCGGTCCGCTATGCAGTGCACGGCGCGGGTCTGCCGCTGGCGCAGTGCCTGCGCATGGCGTCACTGTACCCGGCTGCCATTGTCGGTCTGGGCCACCGGCTGGGCCGCATCGCCGCCGGCTACCGCGCCGACCTGGTGCATTTCGACGACGACTTCGCGGTGCGGCATACCTGGGCGGCGGGCGCGGGGATGAGTCACAGCCGCCCCGCTCGATGACCGGTAGCAGGCCCTAGTTTACCTCGCGAGTCTCCCGCTCCCGCCAGCGCTCGATGTGCGCCACGATCATCTCGTGGGCATTGAACTCGGCCTGCAGCGCAGCGATAAAATTGAACACCCCGGTGAGCTTGCGCGCGATCAGGGCGAAATCCCGCGACGGCGGTGTGAAGTGGCGTGTCGCGGCGGAGGCCGCGGCCTGCCTGCCGGCGCGGCGCATCAGCCGCGATTTGGCCCAACAGTACTCGCCCCGCTCGTTCAGGTACTGGGCGGGCAGCTGCTCGGGCGCGCGCAGCGGCTCCAGTAGATGCAGGCAGAAATCGGCAAACAGGTCCCGGGCCTGTGCACTGGCGTTCGTCTGCAGGCAGCCCAGGCCCACCAGGCCGTCCACCAGGCGCGGGACATCCTGTTGCTGTCCCGCATCGATGGTGTGGCGCAGGTGAAACAGAAAATCCCCGGAACACTCCAGCACAGAACCGAAGTCCAACAGCGCCAGTTCATCGTGCGCCGCTTTCCTGCGGCGGTCGTCCAGGCGCAGCAGGTAGTTGCCGAAATTGGGATCGGTCTGCATCAGACCCCAGTCGTACACCTCGTAGAAAAACAGTTCCAGCATGGCCCGCCCCAAGGCATTGCGGCGCTCCTGTGACAGTGCGGCGACAGCGGGGTCCGCGACCGAATAGCCTTCGACAAACTCCATCGCCAGTACCGTACCGGTACAGAAGTGCGGGTAGACCTCCGGCACGTGATAGCCCACTGCGGAGAGCTCGACCCCCTGCACCAGCTCCGCCATCTGCCGGGTCAGGGCCGCCTCGCGCCAGTAGTCGATCTCGTGGTGCAGATGTACGCGCATGGATTCCAGCCAGTCGTCCATCTCGCGCCCGGTCTTGATCCAGCGCGCGAGCAGCAGCATGCGCACCACGGCATCGAAATCTGCATCGATGACATCCGCCAGGCCCGGATACTGCACCTTGATGCAGATCCATTCGCCGGTGGCGCGCACCTTGGCCAGGTGTACCTGGGCCAGCGAAGCCGCTGCCACCGCCTCCGGATCTATTTCGAGTTCGTCAAAACGCTCGCCCAGACTGTCGCGCACAAAGGATTCCAGCGCATCCCAGTGCAGCGGCTCGGTGGCATCCGACAGGTCGCGTAGCGCCTCCACCAGCACCGGCGGCAGGAACTGCTCGCCGAACAGCGCCAGCATCTGGCCGATTTTGACATAGGTGCCCTTGAGTTTGCCCAGCTCATGCACGAAGCGCCGGGCCTCGCGCCGCGCGAACTCCGAGTCATCGCTGCCGCCGCTGCGTCCCATGACTTTCTGTACCGCGCTGTCCACGGCCAGCGCACTGCCGGCCCGGATGCCGGCCAGCGATACCGAAAGGCTGCGGGGAATTGCACTGCGCTTGAGTGTACGGCGTTTTTTTGACATGAAATTCAGGGGGGTAGCAGGACTGGGGGCGCAAGTATATACGATTGTGCTCCCTGGCTGTAGCAACGACAATACCTTTAAATAACGTTGGGCCTTTGACTCCTTTGACCGGGTCGCTGACGGACCGGACAGGGATACCGCGATACCGTGATAGACGTGAAAACCTGGGGGCGCGCCCTCGCGCAGATGCCCAAACTGTCCGCCGACCAGTGGCAGCAACTGGACCCGGTGGCCAGGTGGCTGATTGCCTGTCGCGCCCCGGTGCTGTTCATGACCGCTACCGCGGCGGGCCTCGGCGGTCTGCTGGCCTGGCGCGCCGGTCTGTTCCAGTGGCCGCTGTGGCTGGCCACCGCACTGGGACTGGTCTTTGCCCACGCCGCCAACAACCTGCTCAACGATTACACCGATTCGCGCCGCGGCATCGATCGCGACAACTATTACCGCAACCAGTACGGGGTGCACGTCCTCGAAGACGGTCTGATGAATCGAGCCCAGTTCTGGCGCTACCTGGGTATCACCGCGGCCATCGCCCTGGCACTCGGCGTCTGGCTGGTGTGGCAGCGCGGCGGCCTGACCCTGGAGCTGATGCTGGCCGGGACCTTTTTCGTGCTGTTCTACACCTGGCCGCTGAAGTACTACGGCCTGGGCGAACCCGCGGTGCTGCTGGTCTGGGGCCCGCTGATGGTGGGCGGCAGCTACTATGTGCAGGCCGGCCAGTGGAACTGGGAGGTGGCCTGGCTCAGCCTGGTGTTCGCCCTGGGGCCCACCACGGTGCTGTTTGGCAAGCACACCGACAAACTGGAAGCGGACAGGGCAAAGGGGGTACACACCCTGCCGGTGCTGCTCGGCGAGCGTGCCTCGCGCCACTGCGTGCTGGTCATGGTGGCCGCACAGTACCTGCTGTGTGTCGCCCTGGTCGCGCGAAGCAGCTTCGGCTGGCCGCTGCTGCTGGTGGGTTGCAGCCTGCCGGGACTGCGCCGGCTGGTGGCCGCCTACCGCCAGCCCAAGCCCGCCAGCCGGCCCGGGGGCTACCCCGCCGCGGTGTGGCCCCTGTGGTTTTCCGCCCTGGCCTTCGGCCATACCCGGCGCTTTACCTCGCTGTTTTTACTGGGCGTGCTGCTCGCTACCCTGCTGCCATAACCCCACTTTTTCGATGGTCTTAGGCATGCAACCGGCAGTTGTGCTTTACTAGTGCTGTCCGACATCGTGTTTTTGCACAGGATTTGCGCAGTCCATGCCCGGAAAAACGACAGAAAGGATATCGAGTCACTGGTTTGGCCGTCTGCGGCGCCCCTCGCCCTCCCTGTCCGTCCTCAGCCTGCTGGCAATCGGCCTGCTGCTCGGGGTGGCCGGGGTCGCCGCCTTCAATGCCACTCTGCACGCCACCAGCACCGAGGCCTTCTGCATCAGTTGTCACGAGATGGAGGACAACGCCTACGCGCAGCTACAAAGAACCATTCACTACAGCAACGCCAGCGGGCTCCATGCGACCTGTTCCGACTGCCACGTTCCCCGGGAATTCCTGCCCAAGATGGTGCGCAAGGTGGAGGCGGCCAGGGAGGTATGGGGCAGCATCACCGGTGTGATCGACACGCCGGAAAAATACGCCGCCCACACGCCGGCGATGAAAGCGCGCGAAATCGCCCGTCTGCGGGCAAACGATTCGCAGGAGTGCCGCAACTGCCACGCGGCGGATCGCATGTTGGGCGCGCTGCAGTCGAGCAAGGCACAACAATTTCACCAGCGAATGCAGAGCAGGGACAAAACCTGTATCGACTGCCACGCGGGCATCGCCCACCCGCGCACTTAGGGCGGGAGCGCGAAAACCCGTTGCGGCGCGCGTTACACGGGGGGATGGGACGCAATGTTTAAACGAGTGTGTGGCAAAACTCTGCTGGTTGTCGCGGCGCTGCTGAGCGCTCCGGGTCCGGGCACGCTCGCCCAGCAACCGCCGGCGTATGCCGCCCAGGGCGCCACCCAGTGTCTGAGCTGCCACGATTTCGGGCCGGAGTCCCCGGTGCACGGCGTGCTGGCCGGCTCCCACGGCCTGGCTGGCGATGCCGCCGCCATGGCCGGCCGCAGGGGCTGCGAAGACTGTCACGGCCCCAGCGCCGCACACACCGCAGCGCCCCTGCGCACGGCGCCCGCGGTGAGCTTCGGACCGCGCTGGGGCGCGGGCGGCGACGCACAGGACGAGCGCTGTCTGTCCTGCCACAGCGGCGACACGGCCCGGCACTGGCGGGACTCGCCGCACCGGGCCGGCGACGTCAGGTGCGTGGCCTGCCACGACATCCACACCCGGGATCGGGTGCTGTTCGATGAGCGCCAGGCAGAGGTCTGCACGGTCTGCCACGATGATCAAGGCTCGGGTATCCACGGCATGCAAGCGCGCGTTTCGCGCAACCCCCCGTGCTCGGACTGCCACAGTCCCCACAGCGGCGAGGGCGTCGCGGCGCGCATGCTGGACAACCGCTCACAGGGGTGCAGCCACTGCCACGACCTGGTGCGCATGGCCACCCGCGCCAGCGTCTCGGCCACGGCCAAGAGCTACCACAAGGTCATGACCCAGCCCGACAGGACCTGCCTGGACTGCCATCGCGGCATCGCCCACGAGGCCGCGGGCAGTATGGGCGATTGAGACATGGCACTCCCCCCGGGCTCGAGAGCGCTGCTGAGCGGCTGTTGCGTCTTACTGAGCGCCGCCCTGGCCGCCGGACGGGAAGCCGGGTGCCTGGACTGCCACACCGCCGCCGCCGACGCCCCCGTGCACGCGGTGTTGCGCACGGTGCACGGCAACTTGGGCGAGGGCCGCGCGCAGACCTGCCGCGCCTGTCACGGCGACAGCCCGGCGCACGCTCGCGAGCCCGCGGGCGAGGCCCCCGAGGTCAGTTTCGGACCGCGCTGGCGGTCGGGCATCGAGGTACGCAACGGCAGCTGTCTGGCGTGTCATCAGGCAAACGGCCCACTGTTATCGTGGCAGGGCAGCTCGCACCAGCGAGAAGACCTGGCCTGCGACAGCTGTCACACGTCCCACAGCCAGCGCGACGGCGCCCTGGATGAGGACACCTCGTCCCACCTGTGCGGCGCCTGCCACCAGCCGGTGCGCGCGCAGCTGCGCCTGCCCTCGCGCCACCCCATCGCCGAGGGCAAGACCGCCTGCAGCGATTGCCACAATCCCCACGGCGGCAGCGGCGAGGCGGACCTGTACCAGGTGTCCGTCAACGACAACTGCCTCAGTTGTCACCAGGACAAGCGCGGACCCTTCCTGTGGGAGCACGCGCCGGTGGCGGAAGACTGCGCCCTGTGTCACCGGCCCCACGGCTCCGTCCATGAGCGCCTGCTGAGTGCGCGCGGACCGGCCCTGTGCCAGCAATGCCACGCGGCGGCGTTTCATCCCAGCCTGCCCTACGGCCGCGGTGGGCTGCCTGGCGGGGCACCCAACCCGAACCTGCTGGGCAAGAACTGCCTGAACTGCCACAGCCAGGTGCACGGCTCCAACCACCCCTCGGGCGCGCGACTGACGCGATGAGCGGCGCCCGCGACCACGCCATGTCCTTGACCGGTGCCGCCGCCGCGCTGCTGCTGGCCACTGCCGCGCTGGCGCGGGACCCCGCACCGGAACCCGATCCCTATGCACCGCTCATGGCGGAGAGCCGCCCGCTGCCGACCCGCTGGCAGACCGACTACCGCGGCGCGCTGCAACTGGGGCTGGCTTATACCGGCGAGGACAACACGATGTTCGGCCAGTACAACGGCCTGTCTAGCGGGGAACCCAGCCTGATCGGCCAGCTGCAGTGGCAGGACTTCAGCGCAGAGAGTTACTGGCGCGTCTCGGTGAGCGACCTGGGGCTGGATACCCGCGAGGGGGAAGTAACCTGGGGTCGCCCGGATCGCCTGCGCCTGCGGCTGGGTTTCGACGCGCAGCAACAGGTGCGCAACGACAGCGCGCGCACGCCCTATGGAGGCGGCGACACGCTGCGCCTGCCCGACGCGTGGGTAAGTGGCAGCACGACCGGCAAATGGACAGCTCTGCAGCAGGCGCTGCACCCCTTCGAGCGGGAACTCACCCGCGAACGCATCAGCCTGGCGCTGGAGACACGGCTCAGCTCGCTATGGCGCCTGTACGGCAACTTCGCCTACGAAGACAAACACGGCACCGCCGATACCGGCGCGGCCATCTATACCGATGCCTCGGGAGGCGACGCGCTGTTACTGCCCTCGCCGGTGGACTTCAGGACCGCAGAATTCGATCTGGGTCTCAACTACGACGGCGAGCGCCTGCACCTGGATGGCCGCCTGAGCTACTCGGATTTCGACAACCGGGACGAGGGCCTGCGCTGGCAGAACCCCTACGACGATTTCGGCCCCGCGGTCAGTTATCCGGCGGGTGAGGGACAACTGGCCCTGGCGCCCGACAATGAACAGACCAGCGCCCGCCTGCGCGGCCAATACGTGTTTTCCGCCACCACGCGGCTGCAGTTCGACGGCAGCTATGCCGTCACCTCCCAGGACCAGGACTACCTGGACTACACCGTGAATTCCGCACTGCGGGTTAACTCGCCCCCGCCGCGGGACAGCTACGACGGCGAGGTCGCCACCGGCACGCTGCACGCGCGCCTGTTGCTGCGCCCCGCGACAGACCTCGACGCCGAGCTGTTCTACCGCCTGCGCGATCGCGACTACGATGCCCCGCGCGCGGGCTACCGCTATGTCCGCGGCGACGGCGGAGACCAGCCGGGGGCCGACTTTACGGTGTACAACAGCAGCCGCGACCTGCGCACGCAAATCGCGGGTGCCGAGCTGGCCTACCGGCTGCCCCTGCGCGGCCGGCTGCATGTCGAATACGCGCGGGAACTAATAACGCGCCGCAACGCGGCGGTCGATGAGACCGGGGAGGATCGCTACACCCTGGGCTATCGCGTACAGCCCTGGCCCGGGGTCAGCGCCCGGTTTGAACTGCAGTACGGCGATCGCGCCGCAGACACCTATCACTGGGACCAGTCCTACTACGCGCTGCTCGATCCGGGTTTGATCAACGCCACCCCCGACAACCAGCGCTACACCAATCACCCCGCCCTGAGCCAGTACCACCTGTCCAACCGGGAGCGCCGCCAGGCCAGTGCGGATTTCAGCTACCAGCCGGACGCGCGCTGGAGCCTGGGGCTGAACCTGAGCTGGCGCGATGACGATTTCGACCAGAGCGAACTGGGGCTGACCGACAGCCGCTGGCAGCGCGTGCACCTGAGCGCGAGCTACGCCGCCTCGAGGCGCATTACGGCAAGCGTCTACGGCGGCTATGACCGCTACCGCTCGGACCAGGCCGGCCGGGCCTTTCGCGGCGGGCAGGAGAAAAACGCCTTCGCCGTCTATCCACCGCTGCCCCAGGCCAGCGACCCCGGGCGCAACTGGCAGCTGCAGACCACTGACGACAGTTTTACCGCGGGCGCGAGCGTGCAGTGGCAGGTGGCGCCCACTCTGGCACTGAGCGCCGATTACAGCTACGTCGACACACAATCCGAGCAGGATTTTACCACCCCCGAGGGCAGCACCCTAGCGGCGGACGACCTGCCCCGGGTGAATACCCGGCTGCACCAGATCGAGCTGAGCGGCAGCTGGCAACTGCGTGACGACCTCGCGCTGCAACTGGACTACCAGTATTACCGCTACCGCAGCGACGATTGGGCCCGGCAGCAGGTCGGGGCTGCCACCGTCGACAAACTGCTGAGCTTCGGTGAGGGCAACCCCAATGAACAGATCCACTATGTGGGCGCGTCAGTCATTTATCGCTGGCAATAGCGCCCGGGAGAGAACAGCAATGGCAATAACTTTGCGCAACTGCTTACTGGCCGGCGTGTTCGGTCTGCTCGCCGCCTGCGGCGGCGGTGGGGGCGGCGATCGCGCAGCCGGGGTGGACCCGGGGCCACCGCCACCGGGCGGGCCCGTCACCCCGCCCGCGCCGGACTTGCCAGAGCCCAACCCGGCGCCCTACGCCGAGGCCGGGGAGCTGTACGCGTTTATCACCGGTGTGTCCCTGAATGCGGCCGACCAGCCCGTGGTGCAGTTCCAGCTCAGCGACGGCGACAACACCGCGATTACCGACCTGTCGCTGGGCAACCTGCGCTTTGTCATCGCCAAGCTGCAGGCCAGCCCCCTGGGCAACCTCACGGGAGCCTGGCAGTCCTATATCAACCGCATCGAACAGCCGGGGGTCGGCAGCGGCACCGAGGCCCGCCTGCAGGCGACGTCGGAAAACAACGGCCAGTTCAGCAACCGCGGCGACGGCACCTACACCTACCAGTTCGCCACCCGCCTGAGCGACCTGCCGGCGGACATACTGGCCCAGGCCGAGCGCGAGGGCCTCAGCCTGGCCTACGAGCCGGCGCGCACACACCGGGTGTCCATCCAGTTCGACGGGGCGCCGGGCAAGGCCAACCCGAGCTACGACTGGGTACCCGCCAGCGGCGCCACCGAGGGCATCTTTACCCTGGATATCGCGGCCACGGCCAACTGCAACCGCTGCCACGACCCGCTGGCCATACACGGCGGCGGGCGCCGCGAGGTGGCGTATTGCGTGACCTGCCACAACCCCGGCTCTACCGATGCCAACAGCGGCAACACCGTGGACATGAAAGTCATGATCCACAAGATACACCGCGGCGCCGGGCTGCCCAGCGTGCGCGCCGGCGGCGCGTACGTCCTCTACGGCTTTCGCGACAGCGTGCACGACTACTCGCTCCTGCGCTACCCCCAGGATATTCGCGCCTGCGCCAACTGCCACGCGGGGACGGCCACCGGAGCGGGTAAGGAGGATCTGGTGCTGACCGCCCAGGGGGACAACTGGGCCGAATATTCCAGCGCCGCCGCGTGCGGCAGCTGTCACGACGACGTGGATTTCTCGCGCCACGCCGGCGGCCAGCCCGACGACGCCGCCTGCGCCAGCTGTCACGCCACCGGCGGACCCGCAGGCTCTGTGCAGCACAGCCACCGCCTGCTGGTAGCCGCGGCGCGCACGGCATTCGAAGCGCAGGTGCTGGGGGTTACCAACAGCATGCCGGGCCAGCGTCCGGTGGTCAGCTTCCGGGTGAGCAATCCGCTCACTGGCGAGCCCCATGACCTGCGCAACGATCCGGTGTTTACCAGCCCCGGGGCGCGGCTCGCCGTGGGCATGGCCTGGAACACCGTCGATTTTCACAATACCGGCAACGACAGCGACAGCGCCGACCAGGTGCAGGTCGACGCGCTCGCCGCGGCAGTGACCAACGGTGATGGCAGCTACTCAGTGACCATGCCCCTGGCGCTGCCCGATGGCAGCACCGCCCCGGGGGTGTCCGCCGCGGGCAGCGGCATGGCGAGCGTCGAGGGCCACCCGATGGTCGATGTCGCCGGCAACGGTGAACCGGTAGCGGTGCCGGTCGGCGACGCCACCGGGTTCTTCGCCATCGACGAGGCCGACGGCCGCGCGGTGCCGCGCCGCCAGTCGGTCGCACTCCAGTCCTGTCTGGCCTGCCACGACACCCTGGTGCTGCACGGCAGCAACCGCGCGGACAATATCGATAGCTGCGCCAGCTGCCACAACCCGCGCAATACCGATCGCGCGGTGCGCGAGGTGGCCCTCGATGCACCCACGGACGGCAAGCCGGAGGAATCGCTGGATTTCAAGACCATGATCCACGCCATCCACGCCGCGGGCATGCGCGAGAAGCCCCTGCAGATCGTGGGTTTTCGCGGCTTCAGCACCCACGTGTACGACACACAGCAGGTGCACTACCCAGGCGATCTGGCCAACTGTACCGCCTGCCACACCGCGGACGGTTTCCGACTGCCGCTGGCAGAGACGGTACTGGGCACGTCGATCGACACCGGGGATGACCGGCGCGATCCGGCCGACGACACCGTGGTGACACCGGCCGCGGCGGTCTGCGCCAGTTGTCACGACGACGCGGTGGCGCGCGCGCACATGGCGTCCAACGGGGGCAGCTTTGGCACCAGCCAGGCCGCCATCGACCGCGGCGAGGTGGTGGAGCAGTGCGGCGTGTGTCACGCCACCGGCAGGAGCGCCGACGTGGCGCAGGTGCACAATCCGCACTGACCTGCAGCGGCACTTGGCATCGCCGCGGGTCATCCGTATATTGGCGCACCATGAAATACATCGGCACCGACGACTTCGACCACGAGCAAGCGCCCCGGGTGGGCGTGCTGATCACCAACCTGGGGACGCCGCAGGCGCCGGCCAAACGCGAGCTGCGCAGCTACCTGCGGCAGTTTCTGTCAGACCCGCGCGTGGTGGAAATTCCCCGCCTGCTGTGGCTGTTTATCCTGCACGTGTTCGTACTCAACACCCGGCCGGCGCGCTCCGCCGCGTTGTACCGCAGGGTGTGGACAGAGCGGGGTTCGCCCCTGCTGCTGCACACCCGCGACCAGGCCGAGGCCCTGCAGGCGGCACTGGCGCAGGACTATGGCGAGCGTGTCGTGGTGCGCTTCGCCATGCGCTACGGCAGCCCGGCCATAGCGGATGTGGTGCAGGAAATGCTAGCTGCGGGGGTCAGGACACTGCTGGTGCTGCCGCTGTACCCCCAGTACAGCGGCCCCACCACCGGCTCGACCTTCGATGCGCTGGCCGCCGATTTCACCCGCCGGCGCTGGCTGCCCGGCCTGCGCCTGGTAACCCACTACCACGACCACCCCGCCTATATCGGGGCGCTGGCAGACAGCATCAGGGCCTACCGCGAAGCGCACGGCGCGGCACAAAAACTGGTGTTTTCCTACCACGGCGAGCCCCGGCGCTATCTCGAGGCAGGGGATCCTTACTACTGTGAATGCCTGAAAACCACCCGTTTGGTGGCCCAGGCCCTGGCGTTGGACGAAGCGGACTACGTGACCACCTTCCAGTCGCGCTTCGGCCGGGCGCAGTGGCTGCAGCCCTACACCGACGCGACACTGCGTGCCCTGCCCGCCCAGGGGGTGAACTCAGTACAGGTGGTGTGCCCGGGATTCTCCGCCGACTGTCTGGAAACCCTGGAGGAGATCGGAGTGGAGAATCGCGATTACTTTCTGAGCGCCGGCGGCACGAACTACGGCTATATTCCCTGCCTCAATGCACAGCCGGGACACATTGCCGCCCTGCGGGCGATTCTCAGGCAACACCTGACCGGTCTACTTTGACAGCAGGGCATCGAAAATCGCCGCCAACTGCTCGTCACTGAGGGCCTGAATGTCCCGGTGCCGCCGGTTGTCGGGGTCCCTGGCATCGGCCATCAGCTGCTCGCGGGTCATGCCTTGCCAGTCGTCCGCGGGCTCGTGACAGTCCAGACACATCTGTTCGTCACCAGCCAGTACCGCACCGGCCAGCAGCAGCGTAGAGCCCATTGCAACAATTCGTTTCATAGCTGTTCTCCCTGAAACAGGCCACGGTCACGGCCAGCGCAGCGGTCAATGACCCTGCAGGTGGGTACCCGCGGGTTCGGTGCCGCCCACGGCGTAGGCCAGCGCTATGCCCAGCAAAAAAACCAGGGTCAGCGCGACGCGGTCGTGGCTGTGAAAATGCACTTCCGGCAGCAGGTCGCTCAGTGCAATACAGATAAACGTTCCGGCCGAAAAAGCCAGTGCGCCGGCGACCACATGACTGCGCGTGTACGGCAGCAAATCCACACCGCAGTAAAACAGTATAGCCGCCGCCGGGCACAGCAGCGCAAACAGGATGTTGGTTCTGTTGCGCGCCGGCCCGCTCCAGCCGCCGGCTTTCATCAGGGTGGTAATGGCCAGAGCGTCCAGTGGTTTGTGCAGCAGTACCGCGAGAAACACACCAATGCCGGCCAGACCGGGACCGGCTGCCGCAGCGCCGTGCATGACGGCGCCCAGCGCCACCCCGTCGGTCAGCGAATGCAGGCCCAGTCCCAGGGTGACCCCGACCCAGCTCAGGCCGTGCGCATGCCCGGTGCCGGCACCCCGATGCGTGTGGCCGTGCTGCGAGGCGTCTTCGCGACTGAAATCGTGCCGGTGAAAGTAAAACGTGCGCAACAGTAAAAACATGGCGATCAGCCCGACCATCAGCCACCACACCGAAAAATCCGCCGCGCCCGGACCCTCCGCCAGGGCCATACTGTGGGGCAGCAGGTGATAGAAAGCGACGCCCAGCATCAGGCCCGAGACAAAACTCATCACCAGTTGCGTCCGGGTATGTGTCATCCGCACCCGGTTCGGCAGCCAGCCTCCCAGCAGGGAAAAGCCGGTCACCGCCAGGCAGTAAACGGCCAGCAACAGGGTTGGCGATGCGGTCATGGAGCGTTCTTGCGGTCAGCGACAGTGGGCGCGCATTATTCCACATTCACCGGCGCTTGTAACAGCGCGCTGCTCAGGCCAGCGCGGCGCACGCCAGGAACAGTCCCAGCGCCAGCGCGGCGCCAAGCCACAGGCGCAGAGCGCGTGGCGGCAGCTGCGCAAACCAGTCCACCGTGCTGCGCAGGGCCCGGGGCGGCACCACCACCAGGGTGAGGGCGCCCAGTACGAACAGCCAGCCCAGCACGGCCACCGCGACGGGGAAGGCCACGGCGGGGGCCGCCGCGATGAGGGCCGCTCCCAGCAGCAGGCGCAGCAGAGCGGCGCCGTACAGCCAGCGCGTCGCAAATACGCGGTGCAACAGGGCGCGCAGCGCGTCGGGGCGCAGCAGCAGATAGATACTGCCGGCGCTGAGCAACACACCGAGTAGCAGCACGACTATGGCCATCGCTATGAGTCCACGAACAGGGCGTGTGCTGAACTTAGCGCATCGCGCGGCTTCTGCCCAGTCAGGCCAGAACCAGGTTATCGCGGTGGATCAGTTCCTCGTCCAGTTGGTAGCCCAGGATGGATTCGATCGCCCGCGAGGAAGAGCCCATGATGCGGCGGGTTTCCGCGGCACTGTAGTTGACCAGGCCGCGGGCGATTTCGCGGCCGTCCGGGGCTCGGCACGACACCATGTCGCCGCGCTTGAAACTGCCGTGCACGCCGCGCACGCCGACCGCCAGCAGGCTGCGCCCCGACTCGCGCAGCACCCGCACCGCGCCGTCGTCCAGTTCCAGGCTGCCCTGTATCTGAACCATACTGGCCAGCCACTGCTTGCGCGCGTTCTGCGGCCGCTTGCCGGTGCGCAGCCAGGTACCCACGGCCTCGCCGGCCGCCGCGGCCTGCACGACATTGGCGCTGCGACCACTGGCGATGATGGTCTCGGTGCCGGAGCGTGCCGCCAGACGCGCCGCGCGCAGTTTGGTGACCATACCGCCGCGACCCAGCGCGCCGCCCTCTCCCGCCATGGCGTCCAGGCGCGGATCGTGCACATCGCACAGCGATACCAGTGCGGCATCGGGGTGCAAGCGCGGGTCCGCCTCATACAGGCCCTGCTGGTCGGTGAGCAGCAACAGGGCGTCAGCATCGATCAGATTGGCCACCAGCGCAGCCAGCGTGTCGTTGTCACCGAAGCGAATCTCGTCGGTAACCACCGTGTCGTTCTCGTTGATCACTGGCACTACCCCGAGGCCGAGCAGAGTCTTGATCGTGCCCCGCGCATTGAGGTAGCGATCGCGGGCGATCACATCGTCGTGCCCGAGCAGGATCTGCGCCGCGGCAATCCCGTGCCGATTGAAAGCCGCCTCGTAACTGCGTACCAGTACCGACTGGCCCACCGCGGCAGCGGCCTGTAACTCGTGCAGCAGGTGCGGACGCGACGTCCAGCCGAGCCGCACCAGACCCGCGGCCACTGCGCCGCTGGAGACCAGCACCACCTCGCAGTCCGCGGCGCGCAACTGCACCAGTTGCTCCACCAGCGCGGTGATCACTGACTCGTCCAGGCCGCGGCCGTCGTCGGTGAGCAGGGCGCTGCCGACTTTGATCACCCAGCGCCGCGACGCGGCTATTTCATTGCGTTCAGCCATGGCTCATCCTACGGCGCGTACTCGATCTCGACGTCATCATCATCATCGTCATCGACGCCGCTGTCACTGGCCGAGCTGGCGGCTGCTTGCACGCGGCGATGCCGTGCGCGCAACCCGGCGATGCGCTGGCGCGCCTCCTCCTGCATGCGCAACTGCTCGGCGCGCTCGGCCTCGGCCAGTTCGGGGTCGTCCACCTCTCGGGCACGACGCTGTTCCAGGTAGTTCATCAAATCGGCGCACAGGGCCTGGGTGCCCTCGCCGTTGATTGCCGCCACCGCGTACACCGGCCCGCGCCACTGCAGCGCCTGCAGTACCGCTGCGCGCCGCCGTGCGAAAGTCTCGGCGTCCAGCAGGTCGGCTTTGTTCAGCACCAGCCAGCGCTCGCGCCCGGCCAGTGCGGGACTGAAGCGTTGCAGCTCGCGCACGATGGCCAGGGCCGCGGCGGCCGGCTCGCTGCCATCGCAAGGGGCCATATCGACCAGGTGCAGCAGTACCCGATTGCGGGTCAGGTGTTTGAGAAAGCGGATCCCCAGACCCGCCCCCTCGGATGCGCCCTCGATCAGGCCGGGGATATCGGCCACGACAAAACTGCGGTGTTCTTCGACTTTCACCACACCCAGGTTCGGCACCAGTGTGGTAAAAGGGTAGTCCGCCACGCGGGGGCGCGCCGCGGAGACAGCGCGAATCAGCGTGGACTTGCCCGCGTTGGGCAGACCCAGTAAACCCACATCGGCCAGCACTTTCAGCTCCAGCCGCAGCGCGCGCTGTTCACCCTCGCTGCCGCTGGTGGTCTGGCGCGGCGCCCGGTTGGTGCTGGATTTGAAGCGCGTGTTGCCCAGCCCGTGAAAACCGCCTTTGGCCACCACCAGGCGCTGCCCGTGTTGTGACAGATCGCCCAGTACCTCAGCGGTGTCCTCGTCGATAATCGTGGTGCCCACGGGCACCGGCAACACCAGGTCCGCGCCACTTTTGCCGGTACAGTTCCTGCCGCGCCCGGGGGCGCCGTTCTCGGCGCGAAAACTGCGCTTGAAACGGTAGTCCACCATGGTGTTGAGTTCGCTGTCCGCCGCCAGGATCACACTGCCGCCGTCGCCGCCGTCGCCTCCATCCGGCCCGCCTCTGGGAATGTACTTCTCGCGCCGGAAACTCAGGCAGCCGTTGCCGCCGTTGCCGGCAAAAACCCGGATACTTGCTTCATCTACAAACTTCATTGGCGCTGTGTTTATTTACCCGATATCGCCGCTGCCGCCATCCATGGCTCTCGCGGCATACCATACGTCCTGTATATAAAAAAGCCCCGTCGGATGACGAGGCTTTTTGGAGTCTGATCGGCGCGTCGCTGCAAAACCGAGACTCAGGCGCTCACCACCCGCACGTACTTGCGGCTTTTCGGGCCCCTGACCACGAACTCCACGGTGCCATCGGCGGTGGCGAACAGCGTGTGATCCTTGCCTGTTCCTACATTTTCTCCCGCGTGGAAACGGGTGCCGCGCTGGCGCACCAGGATGTTCCCGGCCGCCACATTCTCGCCACCGAAACGTTTCACACCGAGACGTTTGCTAACGGAATCGCGTCCGTTGCGGGTACTACCACCAGCTTTTTTGTGTGCCATCGTTCGAACCCTCCACTACGCCGTGATACCAGTGATTTTCACTTCGGTGAACCACTGGCGGTGGCCCGTTTCTTTCCGAAAGTGCTTGCGGCGATTGAACTTAACAATCCTGATTTTCTTGTGGCGACCGTGGGACAGCACCTCGGCGGTCACCCGGCCCCCGGCAACGACCGGCGTACCGATCTTGAGCTCTTCACCCCCGCCTATCAGCAGCACCCGGTCAAATTCGATCGTGTCGCCAGTGGCGGCCTCCATTTTTTCCAACTTGAGGGTTTCGCCCTCGACCACGCGGTGCTGCTTGCCACCGCTTTCAATCACTGCGTACATTTCCTACTCCGTTGAGTTAGCCTGCTCGCGAAGCACAAAACCCTCGACAAGCGAGGGGGCAGAGCCAGGCACTAACAGTCAGTTGCTTGACACTCGCTGCGCGCATCGGCGGACACGGACAGCCAGAGGGCGGCGATTCTACGCAAATCGCCGCTGGCGGGCAAGGCTTATTTGTACACCAAAACAACGGCTTACACGGCGCTCGGCCAGCTCGCAGTATTGACAGGGTGGGTGGTGCGTCCTAGCATGCGGGCACTTTCCTTCGCACCACTACTATGCAACAGTTCCGCGCTAGCGTCGCCAGGGAATTCGAGCAGGTCAACCAGCTCATTATCGAGCAGCTGCAATCGAATGTCCCCATGGTGGAAAACGTCGGCCACTATATTGTGGATGCCGGGGGCAAGCGACTGCGCCCCCTGCTGGTACTGCTCACCGGCGCCGCCCTGGGGCGCTGCGATGCCGCCCATATCAAGTTTGCGGCGGTCATCGAGTTTATCCATACCGCGACGCTGCTGCACGATGACGTGGTGGATATCTCCAGCCTGCGGCGCGGACGCCCCACGGCCAACGCCGAGTTCGGCAACGCCCCATCGGTGCTGGTGGGGGATTTTCTCTACACACGCGCCTTCCAACTGATGGTGCAACTGCAGGACATGGATCTGCTGCGCCACATGGCCGACACCACCAACACCATCGCCGAGGGCGAGGTGCTGCAGTTGACCCGCGCGGGCGATGCCGACACCACCGAAGCGCAGTACCTGGATGTCATCACGCGCAAGACAGCCATACTGTTCGCCGCGGGCTGCTACGGTGCGGCGCGACTGGGCGGCCAATCCGATCACACCTGTCAGATCATGCTGGATTTCGGCCTGAACCTGGGTATCGCCTTCCAGATGGTGGACGACATTCTGGACTACGACGGCGCGGCGGCCACCATGGGCAAGAACGTCGGTGACGACCTGAGCGAGGGCAAGCCAACACTGCCGCTGATTTACACCCTGGCCCGCGGCCGCGAGGACGAACAGGCGCTGGTGCGCCGCGCCATTGCGCACCAGAGCGCTGCTGACATCGAGCAGATCGTCGCTGCCGTGCAGCGCTGCGGCGCTCTGGACCACACCCGCGCCGAGGCGCGCCGCTATCGCGATCTGGCCATGGCGCGATTGTCCGAGCTGCCGCCGGGTATCGCCCGCGGCGCCCTGGAACAGATCACCGCGCTAGCCGTCGACCGCGACCACTGAACAGGTCCCGACGCGCGGCCCGGCGCCGGCCGGCCGCGCCCGGATAATTGCGCGGTGCCGACGCGCTTTCTATACTCGTACCTCCGCTTCTGATCCCGCAGGTTTCGGCAATGGCATCGCGCGTGCTGCTCAACGAATTACCGGCTCACGGCGAACTGCAGGGCCACGCCGCGGCCCTGCGCGGCGCATCCATCAGCGACCTGTTTGCCGCGGACCGGCAACGCGCGGAGGATTTCACCCTGACCGCCGCCGGCCTGCGGCTGGATTACTCCAGGCAGCTGTTGCACCGTGACGCCCGTGCGGGGCTGTTGCGCCTGGCCGGTCAGGCGGGCGTGGAGGACGGCATACGGGCGCTGTTCGGCGGGGAACACCTCAACAATACCGAGGACCGGCCGGCCCTGCACACCCTGCTGCGCGCGGCATCCGGCGACGGCCAGCAGGAGCGCTTCCGGGAGGTCGCCGGCGCCCGTGCGCGCATGCGCGACTGGGCCGGGCGCCTGCAACGCGGCGAACATCGCGGCTATACCGGCGCGGCTATCACCGATGTCGTCAACATCGGTATCGGTGGGTCCGACCTCGGCCCGCGCCTGGTCACCGAGGCGCTGCGTCCCTACCGCGGCACCATTGCCTGCCACTACGTGGCCAACGTCGATCCGGCAGATCTGCAGGACACCCTGCGCCCACTGCACCCGGCGACGACCCTGTTCATCGTGTGCTCAAAGTCCTTTCGCACCGAGGAGACCCTGGCCAACAGCCTGTCGGCGCGGCGCTGGATACTCGACGCGGGCGCCGCCGACGCCGACCTCGAGCGGCATTTCCTGGCGATTACCAGCAACCTCGAGGCGGCGGCGCAGTTCGGTATTCGGGCACAGCATTGCCTGCCCATGTGGGACTGGGTGGGCGGGCGCTATTCCGTATGGTCGGCCATCGGGCTGAGCTGTGCCATTGCGGTCGGCTGGGCACATTTCGAGCAATTCCTGGCTGGCGCCGCGGCCATGGATGCGCACTTTCGCGACAGCCCGGCGGCGCACAACATGCCGCTGCTGCTGGGCCTGCTGGAAATCTGGAACTGCAACTACCTGGGTGCCAGTAACCACGCGGTGCTGCCCTACGACAACAGCTTGCGACGGCTCCCGGATTTCCTGCAGCAACTCACCATGGAAAGTAACGGCAAGGGCGTCAGCGCACAGGGGGCGCCGCTGGATTACAGCACGGCGCCGATCCTGTGGGGCGCTGCCGGCACCATGGGACAACACTCCTTTCACCAGTTGCTGCACCAGGGCACGCGGCTGTGTCCGGTGGATTTCGTGCTGCCGCTGACCACCCACACCGGCCTGGCGCAGCAGCATCGCCAGTTGGTGGCCAACTGCCTGGCGCAGAGCCGCGCCCTGATGGTGGGACGCTCCCTGGAAGAGGCCCGCGCCACCCTGCTCCAGCGCGGCCTGGGTGCGGCGGATGCCGCGCGGCTCGCGCCCCACCTGGCCATGCCCGGCAACCGGCCCAGCAGTGTTATCAGCATGAGCGCACTCACCCCGGCCGCGCTGGGCGCACTGCTGGCTCTGTATGAACACCGCACGTTCTGCAGCGCACGGCTGTGGGGCATCAACCCGTTCGATCAGTGGGGCGTGGAATTGGGCAAGGAGATCAGTGCACAAATACTGGAGGTATTGTCCGCAACCCGCCCGGCGCAGGGCCTGGACCCGACCACCGAGCACCTGATAGCGGCCTGGCAAGAAGCGCAGTCAGGTATCGATCAGGGCCAGTAGCTCCGCCGTTTTCGCCTCCATCAGCGCGCGGTCGCCGCGGCTTTCGACATTCAGACGCACTACCGGTTCGGTATTGGACATGCGCAGGTTGAAGCGCCAGTCGCCCAGGACCATACTCAGCCCATCCACGTGTTCGACGCTTTGCGCCCGCTCGCGATAATGCGCCTCGACTCGCGACAGGACCGCGGCGGGGTCCGCGATGGTGCGGTTGATCTCACCGCTGCAGGGATAGGCCGCCACGCGCTGCGCCACCAGGCTGGACAGGGGCTGGCCCGCGCGGCTGACGAGGGCCGTGACCAGCAGCCAGGGGATCATGCCGCTGTCGCAAAAGGCGAAGTCCCGGAAATAGTGGTGGGCGCTCATCTCCCCGCCATACACCGCGTTTTCCAGCCGCATGCGCTCCTTGATAAAGGCGTGCCCGGTCTTGCTCTGCACCGCCTCGCCACCCAGGGACTCGACGATGTCGATGGTGTTCCAGGTGAGCCGCGGGTCGTGCACGACACGCGCCGGCCCGCCCCGGCGCAGGAAGGCCTCGGCCAGCAGCCCCACCACGTAGTAGCCCTCGATAAAATCGCCGCGCTCGTCGAAGAAAAAACAGCGGTCGAAGTCCCCGTCCCAGGCAACGCCCAGGTCGGCGCCGTGCGTGCGCACCGCAGCTATGGCCGCCGCGCGGTTTTCCGGCAGCAGGGGGTTGGGCACGCCGTTGGGGAAATTGCCGTCCGCGCGGTGGTGCAGCTTGATGAATTCAAAGGGCAGGTGCGGCTGCAGCAGGTCGATGATCCGGCCGGCGCCGCCGTTGCCTGCGTCGACGACGATCTTCAGCGCCTGCAGGCTCGCCACATCCACGTAAGACAGCAGGTGCTCGATATAGGCGCCGGATGTGTCCAGGCGGTGCCGCTGTCCCGCCTGCTGCACGGACTCGAACTCGCCGACCTGCGCGCGGTCCCTGATGTCGAACAGGCCGGTGTCGCCGGAGATCGGCCGCGACTCCTCCCGCACGAACTTCATGCCGTTGTAGTCCTTCGGGTTGTGGCTGGCGGTGACCACGATACCGCCGTCCATCCCGGCGTGGGAGGTGGCGAAATAGATTTCCTCGGTGCCGCACAGGCCGATATCGTAGACATCCACGCCCTGCTCCAGCAGGCCCCGGGTGAGCGCCGCCAGTATCGCGGCACTGGTCAGCCGGACATCGTGCCCCACCACCACCCGGCGCGGCTCGACCACGTCTGCGTAGGCGCGCCCGATACGGTACGCGATATCCTCGTTCAACTGATCCGGCACGCGACCGCGCACGTCGTAGGCCTTGAAGCAGGTGATCCGTTGCACAGCGGGCCTTTTCAGTCGCCCGAGTAGTAGTTTTCGTAGACAAAGTTGGTGGCCTCGACAAAGCCCGGCACGCTGCCGCAGTCGAAGCGGCGTCCGCGGAATTTGTAGGCCATCACACAGCCGCGCCGCGCCTGTTCCTGCAGCGCGTCGGTGAGCTGAATTTCGCCGTTGGCACCGGCTTCGGTCTCGCGCAGGATATCGAAGATATCCGGCGTGAGGATATAGCGCCCGATAATCGCCAGGTTGGACGGCGCGTCCTCGGGCGCGGGTTTTTCCACCATCTGTTCCACACTGTAGATACCGGGCTTCAAGCACCCCCCGGCAATCACTCCGTACTTGTGGGTTTCCTCGGGCGGCACTTCCTGTATGGCGACGATGGAACAGCGAAACTGCTTGTACAGCTCCACCATCTGCGCCAATACGCCCGGGCCGTCGTTCAGACACAGGTCGTCGGACAGCAGCACGCCAAAGGGCTCGTTGCCGGTCAGCACCTGCCCGGTGAGAATGGCGTGTCCCAGGCCCTTCATTTCCCGCTGGCGCACCATGGTGAACACGCCCTGCTCCAATACGTTGCGGATACTCTCGAGGTATTTTTCCTTGCCGCTGCCGGCAATCTGGTGTTCCAGCTCGTAACTGATATCGAAGTGATCGGCGATGGCGCGCTTGCCGCGCCCGGTCACCATGGCACAGGTGGTCATACCGGCCTCGATCGCCTCCTCCACACCGTACTGCACCAGCGGCTTGTTGACCACCGGCAGCATCTCTTTGGGCATGCTCTTGGTAGCCGGCAGGAACCGGGTGCCGTAGCCGGCCACCGGGAACAGACACTTGCTGATCATATCTTAGAACCTCCTTGTCGGGCCGCTAACAGGCCCTATTGCCCGCTATCAACTGTCGCGGCCGTAAACGTCTTCAAAGCGCACGATATCGTCCTCGCCCAGATAGGCGCCGGATTGGACCTCTATCAACTCCAGGGCGATGCGGCCCGGGTTCGACAGGCGGTGCTTGTGCCCCAGCGGGATATAGGTCGACTCATCCTCTCCCAGCATGAACACCCGGTCCTCGCAGGTCACCTCAGCGGTGCCGCGGACCACCACCCAGTGCTCGGCCCGATGGTGGTGCATTTGCAGCGACAGGGTCTGCCCCGGATTGACCACGATGCGCTTTACCTGGAATCGCTGTGCGCTGAACAGGGTTTCATAGGTTCCCCAGGGACGATAGACGCGGCGGTGGAGAAAGGCTTCGGGACGCTGCTGCTCTTTCAGCCTGCTGACGATGCGCTTGACATCCTGCACCGTGGAGCGCTCCGCCACCAGCACTGCGTCGGCTGTCTCCACCACCACCAGATTCTCCACGCCGACGGCGGCCACCAGCCGCGACTCGCTGCGAAAATAGCCATTGCTGCAGTTATCCAGAATCACGTCCCCGCAACTGGCGTTGCCCCGGGGGTCGCGCTGTGCCACATCCCACAGGGCCGACCAGGCGCCGACATCGCTCCAGCCACAGTCGAGCGAGACCACACTGCCCACCTCGGTCTTTTCCATGACGGCATAGTCGATACTGTCGCTGGGACAGGCCTGGAACGCCTGCGCGCAGGGCCGTACAAAGTCCATATCCGTCGCCGCCTGCTCCATCGCCCGCTGGCAGCAGTCCAGGATGTCGGGGGCGTAGCGCTGCAGTTGTTCCAGGTAGGTGGCGGCGCTGAGCAGGAACATGCCGCTGTTCCACAGGTAATCGCCGCTGTCGAGGTAGGCCCTGGCGGTGGCCGCGTCGGGTTTCTCCACAAAACGTGCCAGATCGTACAGCCCGTTACCTGAGCCGGCCCCACACTTGATATAACCGTAGCCGGTTTCCGGGCTGGTCGGGACCACGCCAAAGGTCACCAGGCGCCCCTGCCCGGCCAGCGGCACGGCGCGCTCCACGGCGTCGACAAAAGCGCCCACGTCGGTGATCAGGTGATCGGCCGGCAGCACCAGCAGAATGGCCCCGGGGGTATTGGCCTGGGCGTGCAGGGCCGCCAGCGCCACCGCCGGCGCGGTGTTGCGCCCCTGGGGTTCCAGGATCAGCGCGCTGGCGCGCATACCCACCTGGCGCAACTGCTCCGCCACCATGAAACGGTGGTCCTCGTTGCACACCACGACCGGTGCCGACTCCTCCAGGTCCGAGGTGCGCTGCAGGGTCTCCTGCAGCATGGACAGTTCGCCGGTCAGCGGTTGAAACTGCTTGGGATGGGTCTCCCGGGAGACCGGCCACAGGCGGCTGCCAACTCCGCCGCTGAGCAGTACGGGTACTAACATCCGGTTCCTGTATCACCCGCTGTCGGCAGGCGAGGTTGCGCTAGTGAACGTGACCTGAGACAGATACACACAGTGCGTCGCATAGTAACGGACGACCGGATTTTTGACCAGCAAAGAGCTGGACTTGTGGTCCCCAGCAATTAAAATGGTGGCGCACCGGGTGCCGCCCGTGCCCAACCGCTCTGTTTCGCCCCGCGCGCCGCTGTGCCGGCTACTGGCAGCAATGGAAAATCTATGTCTGGAAAGAACGCGTACACCAAGGAAGAGCTGGTCGCCTGCGGCCACGGTGAATTATTCGGTCACGGCAACGCACAACTGCCGACCGATAATATGCTCATGGTCGATCGCGTTGCACACATCAGCTCCAGCGGCGGCAGCTATGCCAAGGGCGAGGTCATCGCGGAGCTGGATATCAATCCCGATCTGTGGTTCTTCCGCTGTCACTTTCCCGGTGATCCGGTGATGCCGGGCTGTCTCGGACTGGACGCCATGTGGCAGCTCGTCGGGTTCTTCCTGGGCTGGCGCGGCAATCCCGGCCGGGGGCGGGCGCTGGGCTGCGGCGAGGTGAAATTCACCGGTCAGATACTGCCCAGCGCATCCCGGGTGGTCTATCACATCAACGTGAAACGTGTCATCGAGCGCAAGCTGATCATGGGCATTGCCGATGGCACCGTATCAGTAGACGGTAGGGAGATCTATCTGGCCAAGGACCTGCGCGTCGGCCTGTTCACATCCACGGAGTCATTTTAGTGTCTACCAGAGTCGTAATTACCGGACTGGGCATCGTGTCCTGCCTGGGCAATGATGCCGAATCAGTCACCCGGTCGCTGTACGAGGGCCGCTCGGGTATCGCCTTGCGCCAGGAACAGATCGACATGGGCATGCGCTCGCACGTGGCCGGTGCACCGCAGATCGATATCGCAGCCCATATCGACCGCAAACAGCTGCGTTTCATGGGGGACGCGGCGGCCTATGCCTATATCGCCATGCAGCAGGCTATCGCCGACGCCGGCCTGGAAGAGGCACAGATTTCCAATGTGCGCACCGGGATTATCGCCGGCTCCGGCGGCGCTTCGTCCAGCAGCCAGACCGAGGCAGCGGACATCCTGCGCGAGCGCGGACTGCGCCGGGTAGGGCCCTATCGCGTGACACAGACGATGGGCAGCACCGTGTCGGCCTGCCTGGCCACGCCATTCAAGATCAAGGGCATCAACTACTCTATTTCATCGGCCTGCTCCACCAGCGCCCACTGCATCGGCAACGCCATGGAGCAGATTCAGCTGGGCAAGCAGGACATTGTCTTTGCGGGCGGCGGCGAGGAGCTGCACTGGACCCTGAGCTGCCTGTTCGACGCCATGGGTGCACTGTCCACCAAGTACAACGACACACCACAGCGCGCATCGCGCGCCTACGATGCCGACCGCGACGGCTTTGTTATCGCCGGCGGCGGCGGCATGCTGGTGGTGGAAGAACTGGAGCACGCCCGCGCCAGGGGGGCAAAAATCTACGCCGAACTGGTGGGTTACGGTGCGACTTCCGACGGCTATGACATGGTGGCGCCCTCGGGCGAAGGCGCGGTGCGCTGCATGCAACAGGCGCTGGCCACGGTAGAGGGTGCGGTGGACTACATCAACGCCCACGGCACCAGCACCCCGGCGGGCGACATACAGGAATTGAAGGCGGTGCGCGAAGCCTATCGGGACCGCGATTACGTACCGGTGATCGGCTCCACCAAGTCCCTGTCCGGCCATTCACTGGGTGCGGCGGGCGTACAGGAGGCGATCTACTCGCTGTTGATGCAACAGCGCGGCTTCATCGCGGCCTCGGCCAATATCGAGAAGCTGGACCCCGAAGCCGAGGGCCTGCCCATCGCCGTCACCCGCCGCGACAACGTGAATCTGCAGCGGGTGATGTCCAACAGCTTTGGTTTTGGCGGCACCAATGCCTCGCTGGTGTTCCAGAAGTACACCGACTAACTATAGCGCATCTCTATAAATCGTGATTTTCGCGTCCCGGCAAGGAAGGACCGCGCGCAGGGAAGGAGCATATACAATAATATGTGACTGACTGAGCACGGACCTGACGCCGCCAGGGCGTGAAAAGTGCATTTATATAATTCAGGCCAGCAAATCCAGCGGTATCACCTGCACCATATCGCCTTCGGTTACCGTAGCGCCCGGTGGCACCACCGCCAGCGCGTTGCTGTAACTCACCGAGCTGAGCACCCCGGAACTCTGGTTGGGGAAGCGACTTGCCAGCGGCCCCTGCGGGCTGTCGACAAGAGCGACCCGCAGGTATTCCTGGCGGGACCCCGGTTTGGTGACGGCAAACGCGGCCCTGGCCCGCAGCGCGGGGAAAGCGGGTTCCAGCACACCCTGCAACTGCAACAGGTAGGGCCGCGCGATCAGGCAGAAGGTGACGAACACCGAGGTCGGGTTGCCCGGCAGGCCGATGAACGGCGTGTCGCCGATGCGGCCGAAAGCCAGCGGTTTACCCGGCTTGATGGCCAGCTTCCACAGATCCAGGTGGCCCAGGCGCTGGACCTGCGCCTTGACGTGATCTTCCTCGCCGACCGACACTCCGCCGGAAGTGATCACGCAGTCGGCCCCGGCGGCGGCGTCGCGCAGGGCGCGCGCCGTAAGGTCGGCGCTATCGGGCACAATACCCCCGTCGATCACGGTCATATGCAGCGAGTGCAACAGGCCGGCGAGGGTGTAGCGATTGGAATTGTACAGTTGTCCCTCGCGCAGTTCACCGGCGCCCGGTTCGACCAGTTCGTCCCCGGTGGAGAGCACTGCCACGCGCAGCGGGCGGTAGACACTGACCCGGGCGCAACCCACCGAGGACAGCAGGCCCATATCCTGGGGGCGCAGCACACGACCGCGGGACAGCACGGTGGCGCCCGCGGCGATGTCCTGTCCGTGCGGGCGGATGTTTTGCCCCGGGGCGACCGCGCCGCTCACCGTGACCACGCCGTCCCGCTCGCTGCAGTTTTCCTGCATCACCACCGCATCGGCACCCGGGGGAATGGCGCCGCCGGTGAATATTCTGGCGGCCGTCGCCGGGCGCAGTTCGTCCCCCGGGGCACCGGCGGGTATGCGCTGGCTTACGGGCAGCGCACTGCCGGCCTGCGCCGCCCGCAGCGCGTAGCCGTCCATGGCGCTGTTGTCGTAGTTGGGGACGTCGACCCGCGCTATCACGTCTTCGGCCAGGGTGTACCCCAGGGCCTCCAGCAGCGGCAATTCCAGGGCTTCCGGTGCGGGCCGGGCACTGGCCAGCACCTGTGCCAGGGCCGCTGCGACGGGGAGCAGTTCGCTCAAGGGTGCTGCTCCCGCACCTTCAGCACACCCACAAAATTGCAGGGGCCGTGGGTGCTGTCCAACTGCTCGCGCAGCAGGCCGGTCCAGGCGGTCCGGCAGGCGCCGGTCGAACCCGGCATACAGAAGATCACGGTATTGTTGGCGTATCCCGCCACCGCCCGCGATTGCACCGTGGAAGAGCCGATTTCCTGGTAGGACAGACTGCGGAACAGCTCGCCAAAGCCGTCTATGGCCTTGTCGAACAACGGCGCCACAGCCTCCGGCGTGGAATCGCGGCCCGAGAACCCCGTGCCGCCCGTCACCAGTACCGCATCGATTGCCGCATCGGCGATCCAGGCCGACAGCACCGCCCTGATCTGGTAGATGTCATCGATCACGATAGCCCTGGCAGCGGTGCTGTGTCCCGCCGCTTCGAGCGCCTCGACCAGGTACTGACCGGAAGTATCGTTCTCCTGTGTGCGCGTATCTGAAACGGTCAGTACCGCGATGGCCAACGGTTCTGCCTTTGCATCTGTTGCCTTTGACATCCTTACTCTCCATGCTGTGCGTAGTATCGTTCGACCAGATCGGCAATGGCGCTGCGCCAGCTCACCTGCTTGATCGCAAAAGTGCTGCGTATCTTGCTGCAGTTAAGCGTGCGATTCAACGGTGCCAGACTGTCCTGTGCTCCGGCCAGTTGCACTGCCGCCGGACCCAACTCGGAAAACTGGGAGGCCGCGGCCAGTACCGCCTCCGCGAACTCGTAATAGGTTGTGGAATCGGAACTGCAGTAGTGATAGATGCCCCACGGCTGCATTCCGGTCCCGAGTTGATCCAGCACCCCCGACAGGACCCTGGCAGCGTCCGCGGCCGCCACCGGCGCGCCGCGCAGATTGTTGTCCAGTGACAGGCTCTCCCCGCGCGCGATCGCATCCAGCATCCGGGCGGTCAGGTTCGGACCCGTGTGAGAAAAAATCGGCCCCAGGCGCAGGATGAAGTGAGCAGCACAGCTTTCGCGCGCGATCTGCTCTGCACTGGCCAGCAACTGCCCCACGCTTTCGTCGCTGTCCGGTAGATCCTCTTCGGTATAGGGCTGCGGGAGTTGTCCGGAAAACACCCGGGCACTGGATACATACAGGTAGGGCATATCGCTGCGCTGGCACGCCTTGGCCACCCAGTGGCAGCGTTTCAGATCCAGCTCCTGAATGGTGTTGCCGCCGTCTCCCGCCGCCTCGATGCGCACGTCCACCACGATGTCGCACTCGGCCCGGGCAATGCTCTTCTTGGTCTGGCGTTCGCTCTTCCAGCGGCAGGCAGCGCGGGACAGGCCGACTATGTCGTGCCGCCCGAGGTGCCGCTGGCGCTCCGCCAGTTCCTCGCCCAGGGGCGTGTCACAACCCAGGACAAGTACGCGCACCGCCGCCGACCCGCTGCCCTGCCCTACTGCTCGAGTGTCAACCGCGGCTGCCCATCAAAACGGAATGTCGTCGTCGAAGTTGCCGAAACCCTCCGACGCGCCCCCGGGGTCGGCCTGTGGCGCCGCAGAGTCCGCCGGCGACGCCTTGCCGGGGGCGCCTGCGCCGGCTGCCCCGCCCTGGTTGTACTGGCCGGAATCTGCGTAGCCCCCGCCCTGGCCGGCGCCGCGGCTGTCGAGCATTTGCATCTCGTTGGCCACGATTTCGGTGGTGTAGCGATCCTGACCCGACTGGTCCTGCCACTTGCGGGTCTGCAGTTTACCCTCGACATACACCTTGGAACCCTTCTTCAGGTATTCTCCGGCAATCTGGCCGAGCCGGTAGTTGCCCCGATCGCGGAAAACCACCCGGTGCCACTCGGTTTTTTCCTGCATCTGGCCGGTCTGCCGGTCTTTCCAGCTCTCGCTGGTGGCGACGCTGGCATTGGTGACGGCGCCACCGTCCGGGAAAAAACGCGTTTCCGGATCGTTGCCCAGATTTCCCACGAGGATCACCTTGTTCACGGTACCCTTGCTCATATTCCGATATTCTCCATTTCTACCAATGTGTTACACGACATCTACAGCAGAGGTACCACAGGTCTGTCTGGTTTGCGCTGACTCAAGGAGCCTGCCGGACCGCTAACGATACCGCTCACGGGTCCGAGACGCCAGTCCCGGCGCGCAAATGATGGCCTCCAATAAAAAAAGCAAAACCCGGACGGATCTCAGGCGTCCGACACCTGCGCCCGTGGCGCCACAGCCAGCGGGCGGGCGCGCCACGCCAGCAGCCACCACAGCGCCGCCAGCAGCAGGCACGCGCCGATCAGGGCGGTGACGCCGGCGTGCTGCAGCAGCCAGCCGCCCGCCGCGCCGCCGGCGAAGACACCCATAAACTGGCAGGTGGAATAGATTCCCATGGCGGTGCCCTTGCCACCGGGAAACACGGTTTTGCTGACCAGCGAGGGCAGCGTCGCTTCCAGGTAGTTGAAGGCGACAAAAAATAGCCATAGCGCGGCGTAAAACACCAGGGCAGAGCCGCCGAAACCCAGTGCGGTCACGGCCAGCAACAACAGGCCGATACCCAGCAAAAATGCCTGCCGCGGGCGGCCGCCGCGCTCGGCCATGATCATCAGCGGCACCATGCCGGCTATGGACAGGACCAGGGCCGGCAGATAGACCTGCCAGTGGCTGTCCCGGTCCAGGCCCACCACCTGCTCCAGAAAGGCGGGCACCACCAGGAAACAGGCCATCAGGGTAAAGTGCAGCGTGAACACCCCAAAGTTGAGTCGCGCCAGCGCCCGGTCGCGCAGGCTGCGCCCGATCAGACCGGCGCGCGCGCCCACCTCGCTGTGATCGATGCCGCTGGCCGGCGGCGTCGGCACCAGCAGCAGCACGATCGCCATGCCGATCGCGGCCAGTGCGGTGGTGACCCAGAACACGGCGGACAGGCCGCCCGCCGCCGCGACCAGCGGCCCCAGCACCAGTGCCACGGCAAAGGACAGACCGATACTCATACCGACCACGGCCATCGCCTTGGTGCGCTGCTCCTCGCGCGTCAGGTCCGCCACCAGCGCCATCACCGTGCTGGCAATGGCGCCGGCACCCTGCAGGGTGCGCCCCGCCACGATGCCGTAGATGCTGTCCGCCGACGCGGCCAGGGCGCTGCCCAGGGCAAACAGGACCAGTCCGCCGACGATCACCGGCTTGCGACCCACCTGATCCGACAGCCACCCAAACGGGATCTGCAGCAGGGCCTGGGTGAGACCGTAGATGCCCAGCGCCAGGCCGATCAGGGTCGGGGTCGCGCCCGGCAGATCGGCGGCGTACAGCGCCAGCAGCGGCAGCACCATAAACAGGCCCAGCATGCGGAAGCTGTACAGCAGTGCCAGGGAACTGACGGTGCGCCGTTCCAGCGCTGTCATGGGATGTTCTGTAATCACGGGAAAAAGATCTTCGGAAAGCTCGCGCGCGTAATGGTAGCAGCTTCACTCATCACAGGAAATCCAGAGAGCCGCCGCTGCCGGTTATTTCCTTGCCACCGCGCAGATCTTTACGTGGGTTTTGCCCGCAACACAGGCCACGGCATATACTGTTGTGTTTTCACTGCACGCCTGCACCAGGGGAATCATGGATACCATTCAAGTGCGCGGGGCCCGCACCCACAACCTGAAAAACATCGATATCGACATCCCCCGGGACCAACTCGTGGTGATTACCGGCCTGTCCGGGTCCGGCAAGTCCTCCCTGGCCTTCGACACCCTGTACGCGGAGGGACAGCGGCGCTACGTGGAGTCCCTGTCCACCTACGCGCGGCAGTTTCTGTCGATGATGGAAAAGCCCGACCTGGACCACATCGAGGGGCTGTCCCCGGCAATCTCCATCGAGCAGAAATCCACTTCGCACAACCCCCGCTCGACGGTGGGCACCATCACTGAAATATACGACTATCTGCGGCTGCTGTTTGCCCGTGTCGGAGAGCCGCGCTGCCCGGAGCACGGTCACCAACTGGAAGCGCAGACCGTCAGCCAGATGGTGGACAGCGTGCTGGCCCTGCCCCGCGGCAGCAAGCTGATGCTGCTGGCGCCGGTGGTCAGGGACAAGAAAGGCGAACACCTGCGTGTGTTCGAGGAGTTGCGGGCCGGCGGTTTCGTGCGCGCGCGCATCGACGGGATCGTGACGGATCTGGACGATGTACCCGAGCTGGAAAAAAACCGGAAACACCGCATCGAAGTGGTGGTCGACCGGTTCAAGGTGCGCGACGACCTCGGCCTGCGCCTGGCGGAGTCCTTTGAGACCGCACTGGGACTGACCGACGGCCTGGCCTGCGTCAGTCATATGGACGGCGAGGGCGCAGACGTCAGTTTCTCGGCACGCTTTGCCTGCCCCGAGTGCGGCCACAGCATCGATGAACTGGAGCCGCGCCTGTTCTCTTTCAACAACCCGGCGGGCGCCTGCGCCAGTTGCGACGGACTCGGTGTAAAGCAGTACTTCGACGAGGAGCGCATCGTACTGTTCCCGGAATCCAGCCTCGCCGAGGGGGCCATTCGCGGCTGGGACCGGCGCAACGTGTACTACTTCCACCTGCTCACTGCGCTGGCCGAGCACTACGGCTTCGCCATCGACACACCCTTTGCAAAACTCCACAAGCGGCACCGGCAGATCATCCTGCACGGCAGCGGCAAACAGGAGATTGCCTTTTCCTACATCAACGACCGCGGCGATGTGTTCCGGCGCACCCATGTTTTCGAAGGGATCATCCCCAACATGGAGCGCCGCTACCGGGATACGGACTCCCAGGCGGTGCGCGAAGACCTGGCCAGATTCCTGTCCAGCCAGCCCTGCCCCGACTGTGCGGGCACGCGGCTGCGGCGGGACGCGCGCCACGTGTTCGTGGACGAGCGCAGCCTGCCCAGCATCACAGCAATGGCGGTGGGCGAGGCGGAGGCTTATTTCGGACAGCTGCAACTGCCCGGACGCAAGGGGGAAATCGCCGACAAGATTCTCAAGGAGCTGCGCGCACGCTACCGTTTCCTGGTGGATGTCGGCCTGAACTACCTCAGCCTCAACCGCAGTGCCGAGACCCTCTCGGGCGGGGAGGCGCAGCGTATCCGCCTGGCCTCGCAGATCGGGGCCGGACTGGTGGGTGTCATGTACATACTGGATGAACCCTCCATCGGCCTGCACCAACGCGATAACGAGCGACTGCTCAAAACGCTCACGCACCTGCGCGATCTGGGCAATACCGTGCTGGTTGTGGAGCACGACGAGGACGCCATCCGCAGCGCCGACCACATCATCGATATCGGACCCGGCGCGGGCGTTCATGGCGGCCGCATCGTGGCCCAGGGCAAGCTGAAGGACATCCTGCGCAACCGGCAGTCCCTCACCGGCGCCTATCTGTCGGGCAAGCGCAGGATCGATATTCCCGAGCAGCGTACAGCGCGCGACGAAGGGCGGTTGCTGGTACTCGAGGGCGCCCGCGGCAACAACCTGCGCTCGGTGCGCCTCGAGCTGCCGCTGGGCCTGCTGACCTGCATCACCGGCGTCTCGGGTTCGGGCAAATCCACCCTGATCAACAACACCCTGTATCCCATCGCCGCCACCGAACTGAACGGTGCGACTACTCTGAGCCCCGCTCCCTATGAGAGCGTGCACGGCCTGGACCTCATCGACAAGTGCATCGACATCGACCAGAGCCCCATCGGCCGCACGCCACGCTCCAATCCCGCCACCTACACCGGCATTTTCACCCCGGTACGCGACCTGTTCGCCGGCACCCAGGAAGCCCGGTCGCGCGGCTACAAGCCGGGGCGCTTCAGCTTCAACGTCAAGGGCGGGCGTTGCGAAGCCTGCCAGGGGGACGGCGTCACCAAGGTGGAAATGCACTTCCTCCCCGATATTTACGTGCCTTGCGACATATGCAAGGGCAAACGCTACAACCGGGAGACGTTGGAAATACGCTACAAGGGCAAGAACATCCACGAAGTCCTGGAGATGACCGTGGAGGATGCGCTGGCCTTCTTCGATGCCGTACCGGCCATTGCGCGCAAGCTGCAGACGCTGATGGACGTGGGGCTGTCCTACATACGGCTGGGGCAGGCGGCCACCACCCTGTCCGGCGGCGAGGCGCAGCGCGTCAAGCTGTCACGCGAGCTGTCCAAGCGCGACACGGGCAAGACCCTGTACATCCTCGACGAACCCACCACCGGGCTGCACTTCGAGGACATCAGGCAACTGCTGGAGGTACTGCACCGGCTGCGGGATCACGGCAACACGGTGGTGATCATCGAACACAATCTGGACGTGATCAAGACCGCGGACTGGATCGTGGATCTGGGTCCCGAGGGGGGTAGCGGCGGCGGGCGGATCGTCGCCCAGGGCACACCCGAGGAGGTGGCCCGCAACAAGCGCTCGTTCACCGGACGCTTCCTGGCTCCCGCGCTCAAACGCAAATCGGGCAAACGAGCCGCATAGCCTGGAGCGGTGTGCGTGGCGGACCGGCGATGAGCAAGCCGGGCGGTGCCCGGCTTGCTGGTCAGGCAAAAAAAAAATCGGTGAGGGTCAGTCCTCGTCGTCCCCGAAGTCGTCCCGCTGCGGCCGGTCCACCAGCTCCACGTACGCCATGGGGGCCATGTCTCCCGCGCGATGGCCGCACTTCAGGATGCGAATGTAACCGCCCGGACGCGCCTGGTAGCGCGGTCCCAGCTCGCTGAACAGCTTGCCCACCGCCGCCTTGCTGCGGGTGCGGTCAAAGGCCAGGCGACGATTCGCCACACTGTCCTCCTTGGCCAGCGTGATCAGGGGTTCCGCATAACTGCGCAGTTCCTTGGCCTTGGGCAGGGTGGTCTTGATCAGCTCGTGCTCGACCAACGACACGGCCATATTCCGGAACATGGCCTTGCGGTGAGCGCTGTTGCGGTTTAACTGACGTCCGCTGTGACGATGACGCATTTTTCCATTCCTGTTTTCTGTGCTATCTCAGCACCTGCAACTATAGAACCGGGTGAACTGGCTCAGACGCTCAGCACCCGATCGTCGTTTTTCAAGCTGGCCGGCGGCCAGTTGTCCAGGCGCATACCCAGCGACAGACCGCGCGATGCCAGTACATCCTTGATTTCGGTGAGTGACTTCTTGCCCAGGTTGGGCGTTTTCAGCAACTCCACTTCGGTGCGCTGCACCAGATCGCCGATATAGTAGATATTCTCGGCCTTGAGGCAGTTGGCGGAGCGGACTGTGAGCTCCAGGTCATCGACCGGGCGCAGCAGGATAGGATCGACTTCGTCCTCTTCCTCCACCGACTCGAATTCCGACTCGCTCTCGAGGTCGACGAATACCGCCAGCTGCTGCTGCAGAATGGTCGCCGCCCTGCGAATGGCTTCCTCAGGGTCGATGGTGCCGTTGGTTTCCAGGTCCAGAACCAGTTTGTCCAGGTCGGTGCGCTGCTCCACGCGGGCCGCCTCCACCACGTAGGACACGCGGTACACTGGTGAAAAGGTGGCATCCAGTTGCAGACGGCCAATGGCGCGTGTTTCGTCCTCGGGGTTGTCCCGTGAGTCGGCCGGCGAGTAACCGCGGCCGCGGGCCACGGTCAGTTTCATGTTGATTCCCGCATCGCCATTGAGGTGGCAGATCACATGCTCGGGGTTGCGGATCTCGATATCGTGATCCACCTGTATATCGCCGGCAGTCACCACCCCGCTGCCCTTTTTGCTCAAGGTAAGTTCGGCCTCATCCTTGCCGTTCATCACCAGGGCGACACCCTTGAGGTTCAGCAGGATTTCGATAACATCCTCCTGTACGCCCTCGATGGCACTGTACTCGTGCAGCACACCATCGATCTCCACTTCTGTAATCGCGCAACCGGGCATGGAGGACAGCAGGATACGGCGCAGGGCGTTGCCCAGCGTGTGGCCGAAACCGCGCTCCAGAGGTTCCAGGGTAACCTGTGCGCGCCTGTTGTTCTTCTCTTCGACATTGATCACGCGCGGAGTCAAAAATTCGTTCACTGCATTCTGCATTGGGTCACCTGTAAAAGTAGGTTGGTCCTTCAGTGGATTACTTGGAGTAAAGCTCGACAATCAGGTTTTCGTTGATCTCGGAAGACAGGTCCTGACGCTCAGGCGCGGACTTGAATGTTCCTTCGAGCTTGTCGTTGTTCACTTCGATCCACACCGGCTCGCCGCGCTGGGCCGCGAGGGCGAGCGCTGACTGCACACGCAGTTGTTTCTTGGCTTTCTCGCGCAGCGAAATCACGTCTCCAGCCTGTACCTGGTACGAGGGAATATTGACTGTGGCACCGTTAACCAGAACCGCCTTGTGGGAAACCATCTGCCTGGCTTCGGCGCGGGTCGCACCAAAACCCATGCGGTACACGACATTGTCCAGCCGGCTTTCCAGCAACACCAGCAGGTTTTCGCCAGTGGCGCCCTTCAGGCGGGCCGCCTGCTTGTAGTAGTTGCGAAACTGCCTTTCCAGAATCCCATAAATGCGGCGCACCTTCTGTTTTTCGCGCAGCTGTACACCGTAATCCGACAGGCGCCCGCGACGGGCTCCATGCTGACCCGGTGCGGTCTCAGGTTTGCACTTGCTTTCCAGTGCACGCACCCCGCTTTTCAGGAACAGGTCGGTTCCCTCTCGACGGGAGAGCTTGCACTTGGGTCCAATATATCGAGCCATGTCAGTTCTATCCTGTAAGCGTAATACGGCGGTGTTATACGCGACGTTTCTTGGGCGGACGGCAGCCGTTGTGCGGAATAGGCGTTACGTCGGTAATGTTGGTGATCTTGTAGCCGCAGGCGTTGAGTGCGCGCACCGCGGATTCACGCCCCGGTCCGGGCCCCTTCACCTGCACGTCCAGATTCTTGAGGCCGTACTCCCGGGCCGCTTCGCCGGCCTTCTCGGACGCTACCTGTGCGGCAAAGGGCGTGCTCTTGCGTGAACCGCGAAAACCCGAACCACCAGAGGTGGCCCAGCTCAGGGTGTTGCCCTGCCGGTCGGTGATCGTGATGATGGTGTTGTTGAACGACGCGTGAATGTGCGCGATACCGTCGACAACCGTCTTGGTGATTTTTCTGCGAGTGCCTTTCGCACCTGGCTTGGCCATACTGTAGTTCCTGCTGTAATATCAACACTGCACCCGGGTGCAGCTACACTAAGAAGGATTCGCTGTGATGCTGTCGGTGAAAAGCGGTTACTTGCGAATCGGTTTGCGCGGTCCCTTGCGGGTTCGGGCGTTGGTCTTGGTGCGCTGGCCGCGCAGAGGCAGGTTCCGCCGGTGCCGCAGACCGCGATTGCACCCCAGATCCATGAGGCGCTTGATATTCATGGAGACCTCGCGACGCAGGTCGCCCTCGATGGTCAAGTCTCCCACCCGGGCGCGCAGTGCATCCATCTGTTCTTCAGACAGGTCGCCGACCCTGGCAGTTTCCGGCACGCCGGTGTCCGCGCAAAGCCGCCTGGCCTGGCTGCGGCCCACACCAAAAATATAGGTCAATGAGATAACAGCATGCTTGTTGTCCGGTATGTTGACGCCGGCGATACGAGCCATTCAATGTTCTCCATTCGTTTGTCGTCGCTAGCAGCGACGTCTTTAAAGCCAAGCCCCTGATTTAACTAGCCTTTATCGGGAACAGCCACCTGGGGCCAGCACAAAAGGCGCCGCATTCTAGCGATATCGTTACTAAAAATCAACCCGCGCGCGGGGCGTCAACCCTGGCGCTGCTTGTGGCGGGGATCCGTCTGACAGATAACGCGCACCACACCGTTGCGGCGCACCACCTTGCAGTTCCTGCACATTTTCTTTACCGATGCACGTACTTTCATTGCTGCTTCTCCGATTGCACTGTACTGTGGCCCGCCTCCGCGTCTACCGCGCGCGCCCGCTGCCACCATAGTTCTTCAAATTGGCCTTTTTCATCACCGAATCATACTGATGAGACATCAGGTGGCTCTGCACCTGTGCCATGAAATCCATGACCACGACGACCACGATCAACAGCGAGGTACCGCCCAGGTAAAAGGGCACGTTCCACATCACCACCAGAAACTGCGGCAGCAGGCAGACCAGCGCTATATAGGCGGCACCGAATACCGTAAGCCGGGTCAGTACACCGTCGATGTAGTTGGCGGTCTGCTGTCCGGGCCGGATTCCCGGCACAAAGGCGCCGGAGCGCTTCAGGTTATCCGCCACTTCACTGGGGTTGAACATCAACGCCGTATAGAAGAAGCAGAAAAACACGATAAACACAGTGAACAGCAGGATGTTCAGCGGCTGTCCGGGGCCGATGGCTACGGCGAGGTCCTGCAGCCAGTCGGCCGAGCCGGAGGCGCCGAACCACTGCGCAATCGACGCCGGAAACAGCAGGATACTGCTGGCAAAAATTGCCGGAATCACGCCCGCCATGTTCACCTTCAGCGGCAGGTGTGAACTCTGCGCCTGGTACATCTTGCGGCCCTGCTGCCGCTTGGCGTAGTTCACTGTAATGCGGCGCTGGCCGCGCTCGATGAACACGATCATGTAAATCACCGCTATCGCCAGCGTCAGGATCAGCAGCAACACCAGGATGTTCAGTTCACCCTGCCGCGCCTGCTCTAGTGACTGGCCGATCGCGGATGGCAGCCCCGCCACGATGCCCGCGAAAATCAACAGCGATATGCCGTTGCCCACCCCTTTCTCGGTAATCTGCTCTCCCAGCCACATCATGAATACCGCACCGGTTACCAGCGAAGTGATGGCAATCACATAAAACAGCAGGGAGACGTCATACGACATACCCTGATTGGCCATGCCCACCGTCATGCCGGTTGCCTGTACGATGGCCAGCAGCACCGTCAGGTAGCGTGTGTACTGGCTGATCTTGCGCCGCCCGGACTCGCCCTCCTTCTTCAACTGTTCCAGTTGCGGGGTCACTGCGGACATCAGCTGCATGATGATCGATGCGGAAATATACGGCATGATACCCAGTGCCAGGATGCTCATCCGCTCCAGGGCGCCGCCGGAAAACATATTGGCCAGTCCCAGAATCGTACCCTGATTCTGGTTGAACAGCGCCTGCAACTGGCTCGGGTCGATGCCCGGTACCGGGATGTGCGTCCCGATACGGTATACGATTATTGCCAGCAGCACATACCGCAGGCGAGCAAACAGCTCGCCGAGTCCGGCCTTGCTTACCGCAGGTGTTTGACCTCTGGCCATCTACTCCTCGACTTTCCCACCGGCCTTCTCGATGGCTTCGCGCGCCCCCTTGGTGACCGCCAGGCCCCTGATGGTCAGCGCCCGGTCCAGTTCCCCGGACAGAAACACCCGGGCCCGGACAATATTGTCCTTGACCAGGTCGGCAGCCTTAAGGGCGGCCAGGTCAACGACGTCAGCGGTCACGGCTTTGAGTTCACCCAGGCGCACCTGGGCGGTGGTGCGGGAAACCCGGGAGGTGAAGCCGTACTTTGGCAGCCGTTTCTGCAGCGGCATCTGACCGCCCTCGAAACCGGGCCTGACGGTGCCACCGGTACGGGATTTCTGTCCCTTGTGGCCGCGTCCGGCGGTCTTGCCCAGGCCGCTGCCGATGCCGCGTCCGACGCGCCTGGCGTCCTTCCTGGCGCCCGGTGCCGGGCTCAGGCTGTTCAGTCGCATTACGTCTGACATGTTCTACTCCTCGACCCGTACCAGGTAGTTCACCTTGTTGATCATGCCGCGGACAGAGGGCGTATCTTCCACTTCCACCGTATGCCCTATGCGGCGCAGGCCCAGACCGGACAGGCACGCACGGTGGCTCTGCAGACGTCCGTGGCCGCTCTTTACCTGGGTAACCTTGATTGTTTCTTTCGCCATGATTCAGCCGGTCCAGTAATCAGTTCAGAATGTCTTCGACGCTCTTGCCGCGCTTGGCGGCAACGTCGTCGGGGGAAACCATGTCGCGCAGCCCGTTGAAAGTCGCGCGCACCACGTTGACCGGATTGGTCGAGCCGTAGCACTTGGCCAACACGTTGTGCACGCCGGCAATCTCCAGCACTGCGCGCATGGCACCGCCGGCAATGACACCGGTACCCTCGGAGGCCGGCTGCATGAACACTTTGGATGCGCCGTGCACTGATTTGACCGGGTACTGGATCGTACCGTTGTTCAACTCGACCTGGATCATGTTGCGACGCGCCGCTTCCATGGCTTTCTGGATCGCCACCGGCACTTCACGGGCCTTGCCGCGACCGAAGCCGACCCTGCCATTGCCGTCACCGACGACGGTCAACGCGGTGAAGCCGAAGATACGACCCCCCTTGACCACCTTGGCTACGCGGTTGACCTGTACCAGTTTCTCCTGCAGGTCGCCGTCCTGCTGCTTTCTCGGATCGTTGTACGCCATGTCTATTTCCTAGAATTCCAGTCCACTTTCGCGGGCGGCATCTGCCAGCGCCTTGACGCGCCCATGGTATTTGTAGCCGGCGCGATCAAAGGCGACTTTTTCAATGCCGGCCTGTTTCGCGCGCTCGGCAACGAGCTTACCCACGGCGGCGGCGGCGTCGATATTTCCCGTCCTGCCGCTGCGCAGATCGGCATCCAGCGTGGAAGCGCTGGCCAGCACCCGGTCACCCGTCGGCGTAAAAACCTGCGCATATATGTGCCGCGGGGTGCGGTGCACGCTCAGGCGGTTGACGCCCAGCCCCCGCATGCGGGCGCGCGCGCGGCGGGCGCGGCGCAACCTCGATTCATTCTTTGCACTCATCTCAACCTACCTACTTTTTCTTGGCTTCTTTACGCCGCACGTACTCGTCGGCATAGCGAATGCCCTTGCCCTTGTATGGCTCCGGCGGACGGAAACTGCGAATCTTGGCAGCGACCTCGCCGACTGCCTGCTTGTCGATGCCCGTAACCACCACTTCCGTCTGGGTCGGTGTTTCAACCGAGACACCCTCCGGCAATTCATAGTCCACCGGATGCGAAAGCCCAACGCTCAGGTTGACCGTCTTGCCGGTGGCCCTGGCGCGATAACCAACGCCATTGAGAATCAGTTTCTTTTCCCAGCCCTCGCTGACGCCCTTGACCATATTGCTGACCAGCGCACGCGTGGTTCCGGCCATGGCCTTCAACGCGTCGCTGTCGTATGAAACCGTCAGAACGTTGTCATCCTGGCTTACCCGCACACCCTCAACCACCCGCAGTTGCAGCGTACCTTTACCACCTTTCACGGTGATGTCGCTGCCATTCAGGCTGACCTCCACACCGCGGGGCAGTTGTACCGGATTATTTGCGACTCTAGACATTTTGGCTGCTCTTTAAATCAATCGACGTTTTAAAAAACTGTACACAGGACTTCGCCTCCGACGCCGGCGGCACGCGCCGCGCGATCGGTCATCACCCCGCGCGAGGTGGAAACGATGGCGACCCCCAGGCCTTCGCGGACTCGCGGCAGATCGTCCTTGCCGCGATAACTGCGCAGGCCCGGACGACTGATACGGTCGATCTCCGCGATCACCGGCTTGCCCTGAAAATACTTGAGTTCGATCGCCAGGCGCGGCTTGCCGCCCTGGTTCGACGAGGTACATTCGCTGATATAGCCCTCTTCCTTCAACACATTGGCAACCGCGGCCTTGAGCTTGGAGCCCGGCATTTCAACAGTGGTTTTACCAGCCATCTGGGCGTTGCGAATACGGGTCAGCATATCTGACAGTGGATCTTGCATGCTCATAATCTAGCTCTCTGTGTAAACCGACGCGGCCGTTACCAACTGGATTTCACCAGACCGGGGACATCGCCGCGCATGGCCGCCTCGCGCAGCTTGTTGCGGCACAGGCCGAACTTGCGATAGACGCCGTGAGGGCGCCCGGTAATCTGGCAACGGCGTTGCCGGCGAACCGGACTGGCATCGCGCGGCAGCTTCTGCAGCGCCACCTGAGCATCCCACTTCATTTCGTCGGAAGCATCAACATCGCTCAAAATCGCCTTCAGAGATGCACGCTTGTCCGCGTACTTGGCCACCAGACGCGCACGCTTTGCCTCGCGCGCAACCATAGATTTTTTTGCCATTAATAACGCCTCTCAGCTGTTCAAATTTGCTCTTTAAATTAGCTCTTCAAAGGGAAGTTGAACGCTCGCAGCAGAGCGCGTCCCTCATCGTCCGTACGCGCCGTCGTGGTGATCGTGATATCCATGCCACGCAGGGCATCCACCTGATCGTACTCGATCTCCGGAAAGATGATCTGCTCGCTGACACCCATGGCAAAGTTGCCGCGGCCGTCGAAGGACTTGGGGCTGATGCCGCGAAAGTCCCTGATACGGGGTATGGCGATACTGATCAGACGATCCAGGAATTCATACATCCGCTCGGCACGCAGTGTCACCTTGCAGCCGATGGGCCAGCCGTCGCGCACCTTGAAACCCGCGATCGACTTGCGCGCCCTGGTCACCACCGCTTTCTGGCCGGCGATACGCTCCATGTCCGCGACCGCATTTTCCAGCGCCTTCTTGTCACCCAGCGCTTCTCCGACACCCATATTCAGGGTGATCTTGGTGATCCGGGGGACTTCCATCACATTTTTCAGGCCCAGCTCTTCCCGGAGCCGGGGAGCGAGTTCGCTTCTGTACTTTTCTTGCAGCGTTGCCATGTCTTTTACCTGTATTCTCGGTCGACCAATCGCGGACTAAGCGTCGATCGCCTCACCACTGGATTTGAAGATACGCACCTTGCGACCCCCATCCATCTTGAAGCCCACACGGTCGGCCCGGTTGCTTGCGGGATTGAAAATCGCCACATTCGAGGCCTGAATCGGCGCCTCGTTCTCGACAATACCGCCGGCCACCCCCGCCTGTGGGTTGGGCTTGGTGTGCTTCTTCACGACATTGACGCCGCTGACGACGAGCTTGCCGTTGCTCAGAACCCTGCGCACCTTGCCGCGCTTACCCTTGTCCTTACCAGCCAGGACAACCACTTCATCGTCGCGCTTGATCTTCAACATGTGTGTTCCTCTCCCTGCTGGCCGATCTAGATGACTTCGGGGGCCAGAGAAATGATCTTCATAAACTTCTCGCCGCGCAGCTCGCGCGTCACCGGGCCAAAAATACGAGTGCCGATCGGGGCCTGCTGGGCGTTGAGCAGGACCGCCGCATTATCGTCGAACTTGATCAAGGAGCCGTCCGCTCGACGCACGCCCTTTCTCGTGCGCACAACAACAGCAGTCATCACCTGGCCTTTCTTCACCTTGCCGCGGGGAATCGCCTCCTTGACAGTCACCTTGATCAGATCCCCAACGCGCGCATAGCGGCGCTTGGACCCACCCAGCACCTTGATGCACATCACCCGGCGGGCACCACTGTTGTCAGCGACTTCCAAATACGACTGTGTCTGAATCATTTTCTACTCCAAACTGCGACCGCGGCCGCTAAATCCGCGCCTATGCCCGCGCGGCGCTCTCTACCACTTCCAGCAACTTCCAGCTTTTCGTCCTGGAAATCGGCCGCGTCTCTGCAACAGTGACCGTGTCGCCAATCCCGCACTGATTGTCTTCATCGTGCGCATGGATTTTGGATGAACGCGTGATGTACTTGCCGTACACCGGATGCTTTACCCGGCGCTCGATCAATACGGTAATGGTCTTGTCCATTTTGTTGCTCACAACCTTGCCGGTCGCGACCCGTGTACGCTTCTCTGCAGCTGACATCCTTAATTACCCGCCTTCTCGTTGAGTACCGTCTTCACACGTGCGATATCACGCTGGTTCTGCCGCAGCAGGTGCGTCTGCCCCAGCTGACCGGTAGACTTCTGCATGCGCAGCTTGAACTGCTCTTCGCGCAACGTTAGCAGCTGACTGTTCAGCTCTTCGCCGGACTTCTTACGCAAATCACTCGCTTTCATCACATCACCGACCGTTTGACAAATGTTGTGGCGACGGGGATCTTGGCTGCCGCCAGTGCAAAGGCCTCACGCGCCAACTCTTCCCTCACCCCCTGCACCTCGTAGAGAACCTTGCCGGGCTGAACCTGGGCCACCCAGTATTCGACGTTGCCCTTACCCTTACCCTGGCGCACCTCCAGCGGCTTGCCGGTAATGGGCTTGTCGGGAAAAATGCGAATCCAGATTTTTCCGCCCCGCTTGATATGGCGGGTCATGGCGCGGCGAGCCGCCTCGATCTGGCGCGCTGTAATGCGCCCCCGACCCGTCGCCTTCAGGCCGAACTCGCCGAAGCTGACCTTGCTGCCGCGGTGCGCCAGGCCGCGATTGCGGCCCTTCATAGCCTTTCGAAATTTAGTACGCTTTGGTTGAAGCATCTGCGTGACCCTTAACTAGTTGCCGTTTTCCTGGCGCCGTCGACGCGATCATCGGTACCGATCACTTCGCCCTTGAAAATCCAGACCTTTACACCCAGGATGCCGTAAGTGGTGACCGCCTCGTAGGTCGCGTAGTCGATGTCGGCGCGCAGCGTATGCAGCGGCACGCGACCTTCCCGATACCATTCGCTGCGGGCGATCTCGGCGCCACCCAGGCGTCCGCCGACCTGCACCTTGATCCCCTCGGCGCCCTGGCGCATGGCATTCTGCACTACGCGTTTCATGGCGCGACGGAACATCACGCGGCGCTCGAGCTGCTGCGCCACGTTCTGTGCAACCAGTTTGGCGTCCAGGTCGGGCTTGCGGATTTCCTCGATATTGATGTGTACGGGTACACCCATCTTGTCCGCCAGATCCTTGCGCAGTTTGTCCACATCCTCGCCTTTCTTGCCGATAACGATACCGGGCCGAGCCGTGTGAATGGTAATGCGCGCTGTCTGCGCGGGACGCTCTATGACCACGCGGCTGACAGAGGCATTGTCGAGTACTTTTTCAATGTACTTGCGCGCTTCCAGGTCGGTAATGAGCTGCCTGGAATAGTTCTTGCTGTCTGCATACCAGATTGAGGTGTGGTCTTTGACAATACCTAACCGGATGCCGATGGGATGTACTTTCTGACCCATTTGGTCGTCTCCTAAACTTAGCGTTCGCCGTCTGCAACTTTTAGCGTGATATGACAGCTGCGCTTCAATATCCGGTCCGCACGGCCCTTGGCTCGCGGACGCAGACGTTTCATCGTCATACCCTCGTCGACAAAAATGCTGGACACCTTCAAGTCATCAACGTCCGCACCCTCGTTGTTCTCTGCGTTGGCGATCGCAGAATCAAGCAGCTTCTTGACAATGTGAGCCGCCTTCTTGGGGCTGAATTCCAGCAGATTCCGCGCCTGCTCGACAGGCATGCCGCGCACCTGGTCTGCAACCAGGCGAGCCTTCTGCGCAGAAATACGCGCACCCTTCAATCTCGCTGCTACTTCCATTTTCTTCAACCTCGCTACGGCCCTGCGCCTAGCGCCTGGCCTTTTTGTCCACGATATGTCCCTTGAAGGTGCGAGTGAGCGCGAACTCGCCCAGTTTGTGTCCAACCATGTCTTCGCTGATCAGCACCGGTACGTGCTGGCGACCGTTGTGCACGGCGATGGTCAGGCCAACCATGTCGGGCGATACCATGGAGCGGCGCGACCAGGTTTTGATCGGGCGACGATCGTTGCTGGCAGTCGCTGCTTCGATTTTTTTCATCAGGTTAAGGTCAATGAAAGGACCTTTCTTCAGTGAACGCGGCACAATAATCTTCCTCTAATCTCTGGTTCGAACCTATTTCTTACCGCGACGGCGCACAATCAAGTCATCCGTGCGCTTGTTCTTACGCGTCTTGTACCCTTTAGTCGGCGTACCCCAGGGGCTCACCGGATGGCGGCCGCCCGAAGTGCGGCCCTCGCCGCCGCCGTGCGGGTGATCCACCGGGTTCATCGCCACACCGCGCACGGTCGGGCGTACACCGCGCCAGCGCGCCGCACCCGCCTTACCCAGCTTGCGCAGGCTGTGTTCCGGATTGGAGACCTCGCCCAGCGTCGCCCGGCAGTCGGACAGCACTTTGCGCGTCTCGCCCGAACGCAGACGCAGCGTCGCATACTGGCCTTCGCGAGCCACCAACTGCGCCGAGGCCCCGGCAGAACGCGCCAGCTGCGCACCCTTGCCGGGCTTCAGTTCTATCGCGTGCACCATGGAACCGACGGGAATGTTGCGCAGCGGCAGACAGTTTCCGGTCTTGATCGATGCGCCGGAACCAGACAACAACACATCGCCGGCCTGTACAGTCCGGGGCGCGAGAATGTAGCGGCGCTCCCCGTCGGCAAACAGCAACAGGGCAATGTGGGCGGTGCGGTTCGGGTCGTACTCCAGGCGTTCGACTGTCGCTGGTATGCCGTCCTTGTTCCGCTTGAAATCGATGACCCGGTAGTGCTGGCGGTGACCGCCGCCGATATGCCGCGTGGTGATCCTGCCGTTGTTGTTGCGACCGCCGTTCCTGGACTGCGATTCCAGCAGAGGTCTGTACGGGGCACCCTTGTGCAGATCGTCGTTTACCACGCGCACGGCATGGCGACGTCCGGGGGAAGTGGGCTTGCTCTTTGAAACTGCCATTACACCTGCTCCTTACTCGGTGGACGCGAAGTCGATTTCCTGACCCCGTTCCAGCCGCACATAGGCCTTTTTCCATGTCGGCTTTTTGCTGAAACCATAGCGGTTGCGCTTGACCTTGCCCTTGACCTTCAAGGTAGTGACATCGTCCACCTTGACTTTGAACAGTTGTTCGACAGACTGTCTGATCTCTGTCTTGGTCGCATCGGCGGCAACCTTGAACACGTACTGGTTGCTGCTGTCCGCGACGATGGCCGCCTTCTCGGAAACATGCGGGCCGACCAGCACCTGAAAAATGCGCTCCCGATTCATCCCAGCATCTCCTCCACCTTCTTCACCGCATCCACCGTAAACATGACCTTGTCGTGGCCGATCAGACTCACCGGATCGATACCGTCCACGTCGCGCACGTCGACCTGGTGCAGATTGCGCGCCGCCAGATACAGGTTTTTACCCACTTCCGCGGACACGATCAGCACACTGTCCAGACCGTATTCACCAAGCTGTCTGGCCAGCAGCCGGGTCTTGGGCTCCTCGACATCCAGGCTTTCCACCACCACCAGCCGGTCCTGGCGCGCCAGTTCGGACATGATGGAACGCAGCGCGGCGCGATACATCTTGCGGTTCACTTTCTGCGAATGGTCCTGGGGCTGCGCCGCAAAAGTCACGCCGCCGCTGCGCCAGATGGGCGAACGAATAGTCCCCGCACGGGCGCGCCCGGTGCCTTTCTGCCGCCACGGCTTCTTGCCACCGCCGGCTACTGCAGCACGATTTTTTTGTGCGCGAGTCCCCTGGCGTGCACCTGCCAGGTAGGCGGTTACCACCTGGTGCACCAGGTCTTCGTTGTACTCGCGTGCAAAGGCAACATCGGAAACGGACATTGTGCCCGCCGCTTCATTGCCCGGCTTGATTACACTCAATTCCACGTTACAGACCCCCTGACCTTAAGCCTTGACCGCGGGACGAACGATCACGTCTCCGCCGGGTGCACCAGGTACGGCGCCCTTGATAAGGAGCAGGTTGCGCTCGACATCGACACGGACGATCTCCAGTCCATGGGTGGTAACGTTCTGCGCACCCATATGGCCCGCCATCTTCTTACCCTTGAACACGCGACCGGGCGTCTGGCACTGGCCGATCGAGCCGGGGGCGCGGTGCGACAGGGAGTTGCCGTGAGTGGCGTCCTGCATCTTGAAGTTCCAGCGCTTGACACCGCCCTGGAAACCCTTGCCCTTGGATCTGCCGGCGACATCGACTTTCTGGCCGGCCTGAAAACACTCCACCGTCAGTTGGGCACCCACTTGCGGCGCCTCATCGGCGCCCTCGAGGCGGAATTCCCACAGACCCGTACCCGCCTCGACGCCCGCCTTGGCGAAATGTCCGGCTTCGGATTTACTCACTCTGGAGGCCTTGCAGTTACCCGCCGTGACCTGAATAGCCCGATACCCATCGGAGTCGAGCTCTTTGATTTGAGTAACGCGGTTTGGAGAAACCTCCACTACGGTTACTGGTATTGATGCGCCGTCCTCGGTAAAAATGCGAGTCATACCGGACTTGCGGCCGACTAAGCCAATAGCCATCCTGTTAACCTCTCAGTGTACGGGGCTGAACCCTCTATGGCCGCCCCCAGGTCTATACTCAGCGGGGCGTTACACACCCACGGCACCCGCCGCGAGCAGGTCTTGCTACAAATTGTTGCAGTTAACCAAGACTGATTTGTACTTCCACACCTGCTGCCAGGTCCAACTTCATCAACGCGTCCACCGTTTTTTCGGTGGGCTCGACGATATCCAACAGACGCTTGTGCGTACGGATCTCATACTGGTCACGCGCGTCCTTGTTGACGTGCGGGGAGACCAGCACGGTAAATTTTTCCTTCCGGGTCGGAAGTGGAATAGGGCCCCTGACCTGCGCGCCGGTGCGGCGTGCAGTCTCCACGATCTCCTGAGTAGACGAATCTATCAGTCGATGGTCGAAGGCCTTGAGGCGAATCCGAATACGTTGACTCTGCACCTGACCTGACTCCAATCAATAAAAAACCAGGGGCCCGCAAGGGAGCCCCCCGAAAAAAGGAACGCGAATTCTAATGAGCGCCCCAGTGCCTGTCAAGCGGGCCTTTGCATTATTTCCCTGAAAGCCGCGTTGAGGAGGCGCAGGACACGCAGCGGGTGGCCTCGGGAATAGCTTCCAGGCGACCCTCGGCGATATCCTCGCCGCAGTTTTCGCAGATGCCGTAGCTGCCGTCCTCGATCCGCTCCAGGGCGGCCTGCACTATGCGGATGGACTGGGCTGTTTCATTGCCGATGGCGTCCACCACCTCATCGTTCTCCCGCTCCTGGGCCTGCTCGGCGGAGTCGCCGGAATGGCTGCGGGTGACATCCTTCTTGATTTTGTGCAGGCGCGCCAGCAGTACCGCCAGGCGCTCTTCCAGTTGACCTTTCAATACGTCGTAATCCATGAATCAAACAAACTTCCCGGGTAGTTGGGGTAGGCAGAAACTGCAAGCTTAGCATGGAAAGAGGACAGAATTAATTCTGTCCCCGGGCATGGAAAGAAGGCAGAATTCACTCTGACAGAGGGGACAGAATGCATTCTGTCCCCAGGCACGCGGAGGTCCCCATGTCAAACCGCCCTGGCGGCACGCACTCGCTACTGATGGGTTACCTGTTGTGGATTTTCGGCTTTATCGGCGCCCACCGGTTTTACTATGGCAAACAACTCACCGGCGTAATCTGGTTCTGCACGCTGGGCCTGTTCTTTATCGGGTGGATCATCGATCTGTTTCTGATCCCGTCAATGGAGCGCCAGGCCGAGCGTCGTTTTGTACCGGGTCCGGTCAATTATGACTTGAGCTGGATACTGCTCACCTTCCTGGGATGGCTGGGCATTCACCGTTTCTATATGGGCAAGATCTTCACGGGGATTCTCTACCTGGTGAGCGCCGGTCTGTTCGGAGTGGGTATCCTGTGGGATTTTCTGACCCTGAACGAACAGATATCCGATGTAAACAGCGGATACTAGAGCCGGCGTGAACCGGGCACAGCATTGATTCTGTCCCCGGATAAATCACTCGATGATCTTGGACACCACACCCGCACCGACCGTGCGACCGCCCTCGCGGATCGCAAAACGCA
>JAGRIH010000013.1:2323-45505 GCA_020443345.1 Halioglobus sp. | reverse complement strand
TATTCCGATTAGACCACTTCACTCCTCTACAGGTCGGACTCCATAAGCGTTATACTCTCGCTCCGTTATCAAACCCGGTGCGAGGTATAACTTGTGGAGTCCCCCGAAATTAGCGTTGCCATTCTGATTGCTATTGGTATTGTCCTGCTTGTCATTGGCTTGGGCATAGGTACTATGATTGGGCGCCGCAGCTCTGCTGGGGCAAAAAAATATCGGGAGGTTGAACGCAAGCTGGACCAGTTGCTGCAGGACAAGAAAGCCTACGAAGATGAAGTGGTGGCGCATTTCACCGATACGGCCAAACTGCTCAACAATCTGACCCAGAGCTACCGTGAGGTCCACAACCACCTGGCCCGGGGGGCCAGCACACTCTGTCTGGGTGAGGGTCCGGTATCCCTGGCCCGGCTCGAAGATGGCAAGGACGCTGCGGAGATCCCGGAGCACCTGGCTGTTGTTCAACCGCCGCTGGATTATGCTCCCAAAACGTCTCCTGACGAAAAGGGGATGCTGAACGAAGAGTTTGGGCTCGAGCGTAAAAAGGCCGTGGCACGCGAAAATCAGCAGAAGCTGGAAAAAAACTGACCAGCGCCAAAATGGCTCTCTCTGCTGCCGACCGGAGTGCCCCTATACCGGATTATCAATATTGAAGAAGCAGTGCTCCATCTTGAAGTACTGCGCCAGGTGTTCTCCCAGCGCCTGCACACCAAAACGCTCTGTGTCATGGTGGCCGGCCGCGACGAAGTGAATGCCCTCTTCACGTGCAATATGAACCGTTTGCTCAGACGCCTCACCCGTAAGATACAGGTCGGCTCCCGCATCGACCGCCGCCTGGATGTAAGACTGTGCGGCGCCTGTGCACCAGGCAATACGGCGCACCGGAGCATCACTGTCACCGATATGCAAGGCGGGTTTGCCAGTTATCTTCTCCACACTGATGCGGAACTCGCCGGCGCTCAGGGCGGCGGGCAGAGTGCCGATACAGCCTGGATTCGCGGGGTCTGCGGGCTGTAGCGGCCCGTATTGATCTATCCCCATGAGACGCCCCAGGCAAGCATTGTTGCCAAAGTGCGGATGGACATCCAGCGGCAAATGGTAAGCCAGCAAATTGACATCGTGCTGCAGTAGTGCGCGGAGTCGACGTCGCTTCATCCCGGTAATTTCCGGCTGCTCATTGCGCCAGAAATAGCCGTGGTGGACCAGGATCGCATCCGCCTCCCAGGCAATGGCCTTGTCGAGCAGTGCCTGACAGGCGGTAACCCCGGTAGCCAGTCGTGCAACGCTCGCTCGGCCCTCAACCTGGAGCCCGTTGGGACAGTAATCCTGATACTGGTCCGGTCGCAGGGATTGCGTCAGATAGGCGACCAGTTCTGTCCGGGAAACGCTCATGCAACTTCACCTGTAGTGCTCTCACACTCCGCATCATATACAATGCGAGCGCGAACGACATATGACATATCAGGATAAAATGCGTGAAATTTCTGACTTGGCCTGCCATCGCCGGACTACTGGCGGCCCTGCTGATTCTCGATCGCTGGGTCCTGCCCGTCACGCCCGGTGGGAATCCCCGACAGGAACCCATCAGTTATGCGCAAGCGGTACACACGGCCACCCCCTCAGTAGTCAATATCTATACCGCAAAACTGGTGAATCCCAGGCGTAGTTCTCTGTTGGAGAACAGATATTTCCGCCGGTTTTCTCCCCCCGAATCGCAACGCCAGCGTATCGAACGGTCTCTCGGTTCAGGCGTTATCATGACGAGACAGGGACACATACTGACCAATAACCATGTGATCAGTGGTGCCGATGCGATACAGGTACTGCTCCAGGATGGGCGCTCGGCCAGCGCCGTGGTCGTCGGCACGGATTCCGCAACGGACCTGGCGGTCCTGCGCATTGATCTGCCGGACCTCCAACCCATTGAACAGGGCAATTCAAATACGGCGCGCGTTGGAGATGTCGTGCTGGCGATCGGCAACCCGCTCGGATTCGGACACTCGGTAACTCAGGGCATTGTCTCGGCGCTGGGCCGCTACGGATTGCAGCTCAATACCTACGAAGACTACATCCAGACTGACGCCACCATCCATCCGGGCAACTCTGGCGGCGCGCTGATAGACACGCGTGGCCGGCTGCTCGGTATCAACACCCTGATCTACACCGCCGCGAGTCAGTCACAGAATACAGCCACCGGTATTGGGATAAGTCTGGCCATCCCAGTGAACCTGGCAATCTTTGTCATGCAGGATCTGATCGACTACGGAGAGGTGATCAGAGGCTGGCTGGGTGTGAGCGTGGAACCGATCGGCGCCGCGCAGACTAACGGGACGCGGCAGCAGGCACTGGCAGTCGTTGCAGTTGCCGACAACAGTCCAGCACAAAAAGCCGGTATCCAGTTGGGCGACATCATCACCCACATAGATGGCGAACCAGTTCAGGATGGCAGGCTGACAATGCACCGCATAGCCATGCTGCGCCCCGGCGATACCGTCGCGATCACCGTGCGGCGCAACCTGCAGAGCTTCGAGCTTCGCGCCGTGGTGGGTATACTGCGCCAATCAGTCTCTGCACCGCTTCCCGGCGAGAACTAGCCGCGTTCCGGGTTGGCCGTAAAGCCCCGCAGTCGCATTTCGGCGCTGCGCGCGTGGGCAGTGAGCGACTCACCCCGCGCCAGCACACTGGCCAACCGACCCAACTCCTGTGCGCCCTGCTCGCTGCACATGATGATGGAGCTGCGTTTCACAAAATCGTAGACACCCAGCGGCGATGAGAAGCGCGCCGACCCCGCGGTAGGCAACACGTGATTGGGGCCCGCGCAATAGTCCCCGAGTGACTCAGAGCTATAGCGGCCCATGAAGATGGCACCGGCATGCACAACCAGTGGCAGCAGTTGCTCCGGATCAGCAACCGACAATTCCAGGTGCTCCGGCGCGAGGCGATTACTGAGCGCCACGGCCTCTTCCAGGTCGCGGGTTTGTATCATGGCGCCGCGGGAGGCCAGTGACTGCCGTATGATCGCGGCGCGCTCCATATCCGGCAACAAACGCTCCATACTGGCCTGCACGGCATCAAGATAGGTTGCGTCGGGGCAGAGCAGCAGTGCCTGGGCGTTTTCATCGTGTTCGGCCTGGGAAAACAGGTCCATGGCCACCCAGTCCGGATCAGTGCTGCCATCACCTATGACCAGTATCTCGGAAGGGCCGGCTATCATGTCGATACCCACTCGCCCAAAAACCTGGCGCTTGGCAGTCGCTACATAGATATTTCCCGGACCGACAATTTTATCTACTGCCGGTACGCTTTCAGTACCGTAGGCCAATGCGGCAATGGCCTGCGCCCCGCCAATTGTGAACACCCTGTCGACGCCGGCGATATGAGCGGCAGCCAGTACCAGCTCGTTTATCTCACCGGCAGGGGCAGGCACTGCCATAACGATCTCGGAAACGCCTGCCACGCGCGCCGGCAGCGCGTTCATCAGCACTGACGAAGGATAGCTGGCCTTGCCGCCTGGCACGTAGATACCAGTGCGCTCCAGCGGAGTGATTTTCTGCCCCAGCAGATTCCCTGCCGCATCTCTGTACTGCCAGCTTTGCTGCAGTTGGTGCTCGTGATAAGTGCGTATACGCTGAGCCGCCGACTCCAGGGCCGCCCGGTGTCGAGGGTCGATCGTTTGCAGCGCCTGGGCCTGTCGCGCTCGGCCGACCTCCAGCTCAGTCGCGCTGCACACCGCCAGCCGATCAAAGCGCGCCGTATACTCGAGCAGGGCCTCGTCGCCGCGCGCGGCGATATCGGCAAGAATTGCCGCCACCGCTCCGCTCACCGTCGCATCGAGTTCATCCTGCCATGCTGCAAGCTGTCGCAGGCAACTCTCAAAATCTGCCTGGCGCGTGTCAAGTCGCTGCATGGACTATCTCCGACAGGTCGTCAACGACCCGCTGCACGGCGCCACAGCGCGAGCGCATGGCCGCCTTGTTGACAATCAGACGGGAGCTGATACAGGCGATCTCGTCCAGCGGCTCCATGCCGTTGGCGCGCAGGGTGTTGCCGGTATCGACAATATCGACAATCAAGTCCGCCAGATTCATGATCGGTGCCAGCTCCATCGCACCGTACAGCTTAATTACATCTGCGTGCACGCCAACGGAGGCAAAGTGTCTGCGTGTGATATTGACGAACTTGGTGGCCACACGAATACGCGCCCCGCTGCTCTGCCAGCCGACGGGTCCGGCAGTCATCAGCCGGCAGCGAGCGATACCCAGGTCCAGCGGTTCATACAGGCCCTCCGCTCCGTGCTCCAGCAGAATATCCTTGCCCACCACGCCCAGGTCAGCCGCGCCATGGCGCACATAAGTGGGAACGTCCGTACCGCGAATGACCACCAGTTGCACATCCTCGTGACTGGTATCAAACACCAGTTTGCGACTGAGCCCAATGTCCTCCAGCGGCTCGATGCCGGCCCGTGCCAGCAGCGGGATTGTCTCCTTGAGAATGCGCCCCTTGGTAAGGGCAACGGTCAGTTTTCGGTTCACGATGACCTCGATCCCACTCGCCGTATATCGGCGCCCAATATCTGTAGTTTTTCCTCGATCCGCTCATAGCCGCGATCGATGTGGTGGATGCCGCTGATGCGTGTCTTGCCGTGAGCCGCCAGGCCGGCGATGACCAGTCCGGCTGATGCCCGCAGATCGGACGCCATTACCGCAGTCCCGCGCAGACTGTCCTGCCCGACAATGGTCGCGACGTTGCCTGACACCACAATATCGGCACCCATGCGCTGCAGTTCGTGCGCCTGGCCCAACCGATCTGCAATCACGGTCTCTGTTACCGTGGCAGTCCCCTGCGCGAGAGCGTTCATCGCCATGAACTGGGCCTGCAGGTCGGTTGGAAATCCGGGATACGGTTCTGTTGTGAGACTGACTGCGCGAGGCCGGCGCGCCGCCATATCCAGTGCTATCCAGTCATCGCCGGCTTCAAGGCACGCGCCCGCCTCCTCCAACTTGCGCAGCACTGCTGCCATGTTCGCGGGACAGGTGTTCCGCAACAGGACCTTGCCGCGCGTGGCCGCCGCCGCTGCCAGGTAGGTGCCGGTTTCGATCCGGTCGGGCATCACCTCATAGGTACAGCCACCCAGGCTGGTCACACCGTCAATCACAAGGGTCGCAGAGCCGTGGCCACGGATTCTTGCCCCCATGGCGATAAGGCACTGCGCCAGGTCCACGATTTCGGGCTCGCGCGCGGCGTTTTCGATGACAGTCTGTCCCTGCGCGAGCGTCGCCGCCATCATAATGTTCTCAGTGCCGCCAACGGTGACCTGATCCATGACGATACGTGCTCCGCGCAGGCGCCCTTCGACCCGCGCCTCGATGTAGCCTCCGCTTTGGTGAATCCTGGCTCCCATGGCCTCCAGGCCGCGCAGATGCAGGTTCACCGGACGCGCCCCGCTCAGTGCGCCTCCGGCAAACCACACCCGCGCCCGGCCAAAGCGCGCCAGCAGCGGCCCCAGGACTAATACGGCAGCGCGCATGTTCTTGACCAGTTCATAGGGCGCTGAACAGTGGACGATGGCATTGGCGTCGGCTTCGACAGTCAGTTTCTCCCCCACGGTGAGATCGACTCCGATACAGCCGAGCAGTTCGACCATGGTGGTCACATCCTGAAGATGGGGCAGATTCGCTATGGTTACCGGCTGCTCAGCCAACAGCGTGGCCGCCAGGATAGGTAGCGCCGCGTTCTTTGATCCTGCTATGCGCACCCCACCGCGCAGCGGCTTGCCGCCCTGGATAAGCAGCTTATCCATAGCCAGTGATCACTGCTGGCTCAGGCAGACCCGCGGGCCTGCCACTCGGCCGGCGTGAACGTGCGAATATTGACGGCGTGAATAGTCCCGTCGGCGATCTGCGCGCTGAGGGCCGCGTAAACCAACTGCTGTTTTTTTACCGGACGCAAGCCCTCGAAAACAGCGCCTATGGCAGTGATTTCGTAGTGATTTCCCTCGCCCTGAACACGAAAATCACAGTTTTCCAGCTGCGCCCGCAGCAGCGCCTCGACGGCAGCGGCGTCCATAAATTGTCTCCCGATCATGCGCATGGCGCTGGTTTGTCAGACCTTTCTATCTTGGGCCTTCCCACTGGGCGCAGTTGCTGACTGCACACCTGGGGAAAACCCGCATTCTAGGAGAAAATTACACCGATGGCGACCGCTACCTGAAGACCGGCGTGCTCAGGTTTCAACTTCCTCGGTCGTCCAGTTGGCGATTACAGCATCCAGATCGCCATCGTACTTGCGCGCTGCTGCTTCGAACTGGCTGCGGTAGATCTCGCCCAGGTTAACGCTCTCGATAATGACGTTGCGCAACTGCCAGCCGCCGGACTTGTCCCTGCCCATTTGGTACAGCACCACATAGGGCTCAGCCTGTTCGCTGTAAATCAATTGCCGCACCGACACCCGGGACTTGTCGCTGGCGTCATCGGCAGGCTGCGCGAGCACAATGCGCGACCCACCGAACGCGAGCAGTCCCTTGCTGTAGGTGCGCACCAGACCGAGGCGCATAACCTCTGTGAAACGGTCCAACTGGTCGCGCAGTTGCCCGCGACCCGCTGCGTCCAGTGAACGATAACGTGCACTGCTCGCATAGGGCCCCATCACGCTGCGAGCAAAGCCCCGGTAGTCAATCACCGGATCGAGAATCTCGTGCACGGCACGGTAGTACCGCTCCGGGTCCTCCTCGGCATACTCGCTGGCCTGCACCACCACCGCCATCACCCGCCGCGTGGTGTCCTCGACCACATCGTAGGCGCTCTGGCCGGCAGTTCCCTGCTGCGCGCTGGCGGCCGCTGCCAACAGGCACGCAAGCCCCAGCCAAACTGCGATCAAACGACGCACTGTTCCATCTCCTGAAATTAGAATTTCTTACTACACTGCAACCCAATGGGTTGTATAATCCGCGCCGGGCGAGCGCACTATCCATCACCCCGGCAGCCCGCAGTCCCCGCAATGTTGGACCACGGGCACGTCATCGCAGTTCCGGCGGTCCGCTGATGTACCGGCGCACAGCGCGACACGTACTTTAACAGGAAATTTGTCGATATGCTGTTAGCAGCGGCCAGCATTCTAATGGGTTTCGTCATATTGATCTGGAGCGCCGACCTGTTTGTTGCGGGAGCCGCATCCATTGCCGAAAACCTGGGAATGCCCCCCGTTGTCATCGGTTTAACCATCGTTTCCCTGGGGACTTCTGCTCCCGAGGTCCTGGTATCCATCACTGCTTCTGTGTCCGGCGCGGGCCCGCTGGCGATCGGCAATGCCATCGGCTCGAATATCGCCAACATCGGCATGGTACTGGGTATTACCGTACTGATAGCCCCGTTGATCGTGCACCAAAGCTGTATCAAGAAGGAAGTACCGGCGCTGCTGGTCGCCACCGGGGGCTGCGCCGCGCTGTTGTGGGATGGCGTGCTCTCCCGCCTGGACGGCTGTCTGATGGTGGGCGCACTGGTCCTGATCCTGACGCATATGGTACGCAGCCAGACTCACGACGCCATCCTCGCTGGAGAAATGGGCGAGGAACCACTGCCGCACCTGCGACCCCTGCGCGCGTGGCTCAGTTTCAGTGCAGGCCTGATACTGCTCGTGGTCAGTTCGCGCATGCTGGTCTGGGGCTCGGTGGTCACCGCGCAGCAGCTCGGCGTCTCCGAACTCGTGATTGGGTTGACCATCATCGCCGTGGGCACCAGCCTGCCGGAGCTGGCCGCCACCATCGCCAGCGCGCTGCGCGGTCATACAGAGATCGCCCTGGGCAACGTGATCGGGTCCAACCTGTTCAACCTGTTGGTGGTGATGGCGTTGCCCGGCATCATCGCGCCACAGAATCTGGAGCGAGCCGTGCTCTACCGCGATTATCCCGCCATGACGTTCCTGACCCTGTTTGTCGCGGCGGCCATATACGCCAGCCGCAGGCGACGCAAAGCGCCGGCGGGCCGTTCCTACCTGGGCCGCACCGCCGGAGTCTTGTTAGTGTCATTCTACGCACTGTATTATTACTGGCTGTACCTGAGTCTCTAGGAGCCTGTCGGACTTAGGGGTTCGTCACGAGGTGAGTGGGAAATCGAGGATAGTTTTTCGCGTATTTGAGGCGCATAGTGGTGCCTATGTAACGAAAATACGCGGAAAAATAGACCAATTTCCCGCCGCCGCAGTAGAATCATCCTGAGTCCGACAGGCTCCTAGACATTATGTAGTAGCCTGAGCCTTTTTATGTCAAAAAAAAGCGCGATCAGCCACGTTCGTTCCGCACAGCGCACCATCGCCATGGAGGCGGCTGCGGTGGCCGCACTGGAGCAGCGCATCGGCGCTGAGTTTGACCGCGCCTGCGAACTGCTGCTGCAGGTCCAGGGCCGTGTTATCGTCACGGGTATGGGAAAGTCGGGACACATTGCGCGCAAAATCGCCGCCACACTGGCCAGCACCGGAACACCCGCCTTCTTCGTGCATCCGGGGGAAGCCAGCCACGGCGATATGGGTATGATCACGGCCCTCGATGCGGTCGTGGCGCTGTCCAACAGTGGCAACGTAAACGAGATCATCACCTTGCTGCCGCTGCTGAAAAGGCTGGGCATTCCTCTGGTGAGCATGACGGGCAACGACCAGTCGGTGCTGGCCCTGGCCTCCGATGTGCATCTGGACACCGGGGTTGAAACCGAAGCCTGCCCACTGGACCTCGCACCGACTTCGAGCACCACCACGGCACTGGTGATGGGAGATGCGCTGGCTATCGCTCTGCTGGAGGCGCGCGGCTTTACCGCGGAAGACTTCGCCTTCTCCCATCCCGGCGGCACCCTGGGCAAAAAGTTGCTGCTGAAAGTGGCCGATGTCATGCGCAGCGGCGATGCCATTCCCCGGGTGCGCCCGGACACCACGCTTGCAGCGGCACTGCTGGAGATCAGCAAAAAAGGCCTGGGGATGACCACCGTTGTCGGAGACGATGGAGCACTGGTCGGGGTGTTCACCGACGGCGACCTGCGCCGCACGCTGGATCAGCGCATCGACATCAACGAGACGCACATGTCCAGGCTCATGACGCGCGGCGCGAAAAGTGCCAACACTGACATGCTGGCGGCCGAAGCACTGCGCATCATGGAGGAAAACAAGATCAGCTCACTGGTGGTTTTTGACGAACCCGGCGAGATGGTCGGCGTGATTCACTTGATCGACCTGCTGCATGCGGGGATTGCCTGAAACGGAACCGTCACAGATGTCTACCACACAGGCTAACGCCGCCAATATCCACCTGCTGGCTCTCGATGTGGACGGAGTCCTTACCGATGGGCGTATCTACTATGGCGACAACGGCGAGGAACTCAAGGCTTTCGACATCAAAGACGGCCTGGGTATCAAGCTGTTGCAGGCGGCGGGTGTGCGCATCGCCATTATTACGGGGCGGCAGTCGGAGATTGTCGCGCGGCGTGCCGGCGAACTGGGCATCACCGATATAATTCAGGGGCGCGAGGACAAAAAAACGGCCCTGATGGAACTCTGTGAGCGATATGCAATCCCCTTACAGGACTGTGCCTATATGGGAGATGACCTGCCCGATCTGGCCGCAATCGCTGTTGCCGGCCTGGGCATGACGGTAGCCGATGCCTGCGACACCGTGCGCGATGCCGCGGATTGGCGCAGTCAACGCGCAGGTGGGCGCGGTGCGGTGCGCGAGGCCTGCGAGTTTCTGCTGTCGGCGCGCGGGCAGTTGTCGACCGCGCTGGAGGCGTTTGGCTGATGCACGCTGTACAGAACCACCCGACCCCGGGCCTGCCGTCGACAGCACGCAGCGCTGCGCGCCCAACCCATCTCAACGTGGAGAGCATTTATGTACCAACGCAGCGCTGAGGGACGTCTCCCGCGCCTGCCGGCATCAGTTGCTGTCGTGTTGGCGTGGCTCATTGTGGCGGCAGACCCCACGTTTGCCCTGCCGGATGACCGCGCACAACCGATTCACATCAGTGCCGACAAAGCGCTGCGCGATGACCGGCAGGGCGTCACCGTCTACAGCGGCAATGTGCAGATGAACCAGGGTAGTATGCACATTCAGGCAGACACCCTCACCATCTACCACTTGCGCGAGCAGGCCGACAAAATTGTGGCCCAGGGCAGTCCCGCCAAGCTGCGCCAACGTCCGGACGTGGACAAAGGTCCGGTGCACGCCCAGGCCGGCGTCATCGAATACTACCAGAGCGAAGAACGAGTCCATTTGCAGGCCAATGCGCGTATCGAGCAGGAGGGCTCCATGGTGACGGGGGACTCCATCGATTACTTCATCGCCGAGCAACTGGTCAAAGCTGATTCTGACCAGACGCTCGAGGGTAACCGCGTGCAGGTGGTCATTCAGCCGAGCATGCAGGAAAAAGCCCTGCCGGCGGCCAGAAAGGACCAGCAGCCCCCCGCCGCCACTGTAACGGACCAGACGGATGGGGACGCCGATGGCACAGCTTCGGGCGACTAATCTGGCCAAAGCCTACCGCGGCAGGGAAGTGGTGCAGGATGTTTCCCTGGAAATCGACAGCGGCCAGGTCGTGGGCCTGCTGGGCCCCAACGGCGCGGGAAAAACCACGTGTTTCTACATGATCATCGGCATTATCCGGGCCGATCGCGGCCGCATCTCCATCGACGATACGGATATCACGGCACTGACCATGCACCAGCGCGCGCGTCGCGGCATCGGCTACCTCCCCCAGGAGGCATCAATCTTCCGCAAACTGACCGTGGGCGACAACATCCTCGCCATTTTGGAAACCCGCGCCGACCTCAACAAAAGGCAGCGCCTGGAACGGCGCGACGAACTGCTCGAGGAATTCCATGTAGAGCACCTGCGCGACAGCCTCGGCCAGTCTCTGTCCGGGGGCGAGCGCCGCCGCATCGAAATCGCCCGGGCGCTGGCCACGGAGCCGGCCTTCATCCTATTGGATGAGCCGTTCGCCGGCGTCGATCCGATATCCGTCATCGATATCAAGCAGATCATCAATCACCTGCGCGACCGGAACATCGGCGTGCTCATCACCGACCACAACGTGCGCGACACCCTGGATATTTGCAGGAAAGCCTATATCGTGGGAGACGGACACATCATCGCGTCTGGCACTGCGGCAGATGTTCTGGGTAACGAGCGGGTGCGCAAGGTTTACCTCGGCGATAATTTCCACATGTAACACCCGGAAAAGGGCAGCCCGTCGACCGACTCGCAGACCCATTCCACGCAGCGCCTCTGCAACAAGCAATTTCCGCGCCAAGGTGTTGCCACGCGCCATCTCCCGGGGCTACACTGACCCTGCTATTATCTTAGACGCACCGCATAACAGGGTACACGCACTGCATACATGAAACAGTCGCTTCAGCTCAAACTCGGCCAGCAGTTGACCATGACGCCTCAACTGCAGCAGGCGATACGGCTGCTGCAACTGTCAACCATGGACTTGCAGCAGGAGATTCAACAGGCCCTGGACAGCAATCCGCTGCTTGAAGTGGCCGAGGAGGACGAGGGCTCGACGGACCCGGACAAGCCGAGCCAGCCGGACGAGCGCTCGGGCGAGAACCAGTCGCCGCAGGACGCGGAGCTCTCCTCCAGAGAATCTGCCGGTGACGACACCGAATGGGATGGCAAGCTGCTGTCCGACGACCTGCCGGTCGACACGCAGTGGGACGACCTGCTGCCCTCTGCCTCCGCGCCTGCGCCGGCCGGCGAGGACTTTGCGGAGGCTGACTTTGAAAGCCGCAACACCAGTGATGCATCGCTGCGCGAGCAACTGCTGTGGCAACTGGGTCTTACGCGACTGTCCGACACTGACCGCCTGATCGCGCTGGCCATCATCGATGCCACTGACGGCAATGGGCGCCTGCTCCAGCCGCTGGAAGAGATTCATGAATCGCTATCGGCGGAACTGGACATCGACCTGGATGAAGTGGTGGCGGTGTTGCACCGTCTGCAGCAGTTCGAACCCGCTGGCGTGTGCACCCGAAACCTGCAGGAGTGTCTGCTGGTGCAGTTACAGCAACTGCCGCCCACCACGGCCTGGCTGGAACAGGCCAGGACGATTCTGAGCCGGCACCTCACGCAGCTGGGCAGCGGCGATTTCAACCAGATCATGCGGCGCATGCGGCTCAGCGAAGATGAACTGAAACAAGTCCTGGCGCTCATCCAGTCGCTGGACCCCAATCCCGGCCAATCGGCGGTACCCGACGCCGTTGAATATATCGTTCCCGACGTCTTCGTGTCCAAGAAAAATGGTCGCTGGCTGGTTGAACTCAATCCGGATATCGCACCCAAACTGCGCATCAACAGCAACTATGCCAGTCTCATAAAGCGCGCCGACAGCGGCGCGGACAACACGTTTCTGCGCGACAACCTGCAGGAGGCGCGCTGGTTCCTGAAGAGCCTGCACAGCCGCAACGAAACCCTGATGAAGGTGGCCACCAGGATCGTCGAACACCAGCGCAACTTCCTCGAGCACGGCGCCGAGGCCATGAAGCCCCTGGTACTACACGACATAGCCGAGGCGGTGGAGATGCACGAATCCACCATCTCTCGTGTCACTACGCAGAAATACATGCATACGCCGCGCGGTATTTTCGAACTGAAGTACTTTTTCTCCAGCCATGTGTCGACCACTGCCGGCGGCGAGTGCTCCTCGACGGCGATACGCGCGCTGATCAAGAAACTGGTGGCGGCGGAGAATCCGCGCAAACCGCTGAGCGACAACAAAATCACGCAACTCCTCGAAGAGCAGGGAATCAAGGTGGCGCGGCGCACTATCGCCAAATACCGGGATACCCTGTTTATACCGCCGTCCAACGAACGCAAGAGATTGGTGTAGACTTAGCCGCAGGGCGACAGTTTAAATCCGGCATTGCCGGTATCGGGCCCGGCCCGATTCAACGTGAAAAGGAGCTACTTATGCAACTGAATGTCAGTGGTCACCATGTGGATGTTACAACGCCATTGCGGGAGTATGTGGAAAACAAATTCGAGCGTCTGCAGCGACATTTCGACCAGATCAGCAATACTCAGGTGACTTTGATCGTAGAGAAAATGGTGCAGAAGGCCGAGGCGACACTGCACATCTCCGGCGCCGATATTTTTGCCCAGGCCGAATCAGAAGACATGTACGCCGCCATCGATGCCCTGACCGATAAACTGGACCGCCAACTCATCAAGCACAAACAGAAAAGTCGGGGGCACTAGACGCTGCTTCGATGCAAACCCTCAGCGACATACTGACTCCGGGGCGCACGGTTTGCTGCGCCCCGGGCGTCAGCAAAAAAAGACTGTTTGAAACCATCGCCCGAATCATTAGCGAGGATCAGCCGACCCTGACCTACGACGAGGTGTTCGACCACCTCATCGCGCGGGAAAAGCTGGGCAGCACCGGCCTCGGCCAGGGTATCGCCATCCCCCACTGCCGCGTGGAAAGCTGCCCGGACCCCCTGGGCACCCTGCTCACCCTGCAGGACCCGATCGACTTTGACGCCCCCGATGACCAACCGGTCGATCTGCTGTTCGTGCTGCTGGTGCCCGGCGAGGCCAACCAGCAGCATCTGGATATCCTCGCCCACGTCGCGCGGCTGTTCAGCCGCGCCGACTTCTGCCAGCGACTACGGGAGGCCCGCGACAACCGGCAATTATACGATATCGCGACACGTCCCCCGCAATGAGCGCTGGCGGTATACAACTGATTATCATCAGCGGCCGATCGGGTTCCGGCAAGAGCACCGCGCTGCATCAACTCGAAGATGAAGGCTACTACTGCATAGACAATCTGCCGGTCGCACTGCTGCCTGCGCTGGTACTGGAGTCGAGCAGCCCGGGGTTCAGCGCTTTTTGCGGTACCGCCGTGTGCATCGACGCGCGCAATGCCTGCCTGGGTCTGGAGAGCTTCAGCACCATCATGGACTCCCTGCCGGCCACTGTGGAGCACCGCATCCTGTTTCTCGACGCGGACGACGCCACACTCGTGCGGCGCTTCAGTGAAACTCGCCGCCGGCACCCTCTGAGCAGTGCCGATACCTCCCTGGCCGAGGCGATCGAGCGGGAACGCGAAGTGCTGGGCAGCATCTCCGGCAGCGCGTCGCTGGTGCTGGATACCAGCCACATGACCGTCCACGAACTGCGCGACAGTATCCGGCAGAAGCTGCTCGGAGCCAGCAAGGGCAGCATGTCGATCCTGGTGCAGTCCTTCGGTTTCAAGCGCGGCGTACCGGTCGATGCGGATCTGGTGTTTGACGTGCGCATGCTGCCCAACCCCTATTGGGTGAGCGAACTGCGACGCAAAAGCGGGCTTGACGCGGCGGTGCGCAGCTTTCTTGAATCCCATACCATGACCGGCCAGTTGTACGATGACATCTGTCACTACCTGGACCACTGGCTGCCCCACTACAGGGATAGCAACCGCAGCTACATGACTGTTGCAGTGGGTTGTACCGGCGGCCAACATCGGTCAGTATATTTGGCCGACCGATTGTTCCGACACTATCGGGAGCAGTTTCCCAGTATCCAGGTACGGCACAGAGAGCTGCAGTGAACGGATGAGTGCGTGATCAAAACCCAGGTCATCATAATAAACAAGCTCGGACTCCACGCACGCGCGGCGGCCAAGTTCGTCAGTTGTACGTCGGCTTTTTCCAGTACCATTCGCGCCGGCAGAGATGGCCAACTGGTGGATGGCAAGAGCATCATGTCGGTCATGATGCTGGCTGCCGGCAAGGGTACCGTGCTGGATCTGCATATTGACGGCAGGGATGAAAGCGCGGCACTGGAAGCCATCAAAGCCCTTATCGACAACCGCTTCGACGAAACGGAGTAATCCATAAATCCGCGCAGCACCTCTACACCCGATCACCACTGCGCTGGGGGCGGCGAGCGGTGACCGGGCAAGTGCGTGCCCGGCGCAGGGCTTTTGAAACGTGCATGTTGGCAACCGCAGTCAACTAATCACATTGTTGCAGCCGGCGCTTTTTCAGATAATCACTCCCCCAGACTCAATGCCGTCTGTGCGGGAACAATAATGGATCAGACTCAGACGACACCCCCGAGCACGCTCGACAAACTGACTGTGGCGCTCAACAGCGGCACGTTCGTGGACGTCGGGCGCATGCTCAACGGACTGCCTCCAGCCGATGTCGCCCACCTGCTGGAATCCTCGCCGCCGAAGGTCCGCCACATCATGTGGCAGATGGTCGAGCAGGAAAACGAAGGCGAAGTCCTCAACGAGCTCAGCGACGAACTGCGCAGCCATTTCCTCAGCGATATGGACGCCGCCGAGGTGGCCCTGCTCATGGAGGGGCTGGAGGACGACGACGTCGCGGATATCCTGCAACAGTTGCCGGACCGGGTGACCCGGGAAGTGCTCAACTCCATGGATCACCAGGACCGGGGACGGCTCGAGCGGGTGATGTTCTATCCGGAGGATACCGCTGGCGGCCTGATGAACACGGACACCATCACCATCCGTGCGCCGCTCACCCTGGACGTGGTACTGCGCTACCTGCGCCGTCACGACGAAATCCCCCCGATGACCGACCACCTGATCGTGGTCAATCGCTCGGACAAATTTATCGGACTGCTGCCTTTGCGGACCCTGCTGGTCACCGATCCCTCGGCCTCCGTGCGCGAGATGATGGAAACCGACGTGGAACCCATCCCGGTGGACATGCCCGATACCGAGGTGGCGCGGCTGTTCGAGCGCAATGACTGGGTCTCCGCGCCCGTGGTGGACAGCACCGGCACCCTGCTGGGCAGGATCACCATCGACGACGTCGTGGACGTTATCCGCGAGGATGCGGACCACTCCTTCATGTCGATGGCCGGTCTGGACGAGGACGAGGACACCTTTGCGCCCGTGCTGCGCACCGCGCCGCGCCGCGCCGTGTGGCTGGGCATCAACCTGGTGACCGCGTTCATCGCCTCGGGCGTCATCAATCTGTTCCAGGAGACCATTGAAAAAGTCGTCGCACTGGCGGTACTGATGCCCATCGTGGCATCGATGGGCGGCATCGCGGGCACCCAGACCCTGACTGTACTGGTGCGTGGCATCGCCATGGGTCAGGTGAGCAGGAACAACCAGGCCTGGCTGATCAACCGGGAGGTGTTGACCGGTCTGCTCAATGGAATTCTGTGGGCGGCGGTGGTCGCCGTCGCCGCCTCGCTGTGGTTCGAGGACTGGACTATCGGTCTCATCATCGCCGCGGCCCTGGTCATCAATCTGGTGACGGCCGCCCTGGCCGGCACCGTGCTCCCCCTGTTGATGACGCGCATGAAAATCGACCCGGCGCTGGCGGGCGGCGTGGTGCTGACCACCGCGACCGATGTCGTGGGTTTTGTTTCCTTTCTGGGCTTGGCCACCCTGTTTTATGCCTGAACCGGACGATCTGGATCTGCGCGAAGGAGACCGAGCACAGACGCCGAGCAAGAGCGCGAAGAAGCGGCGCATGCTGGCGCTGCAGCAACTGGGGGCGTCACTGCTGCAACTGACGGACAAGCAACTGGCCGAACTACCGGGCGCCGACGAGCGCCTGTTGCAGGCCCTGCGCGAAACGCAGCGGATTCGCAGTCACAGCGCCAGAAGGCGACACCTGCAATTGATCGGCAAACTGATGCGCGACGTGGACCCCGAGCCCATCGAGCGGGCCGTGCAAGACCTGCATCGACAGCGCCGCCAGCGCAACGACGGGTTTCACCAACTCGAGCAGTTGCGCGATACGGTACTCGCCGCGGGTGAAGCCGGCGTGGAGCTGGTACTGCAACGCTGGCCGGCAGCGGATCGACAGCAACTGCGCCAGTTGCTGCTGCAGCACCGCCGGGATGAGCAGCGCGGCAAACCGCGGGCGGCGGCCCGCAAGCTGTTTCGCTTCCTGCGCGAGCTGCGCGAGACCTATGGAGAAGCTGACTGAAGTGGCTGCTGCGGGTCCGGTGGAGCAGCCGGCGCCGCCGGGGTTGCACCCGCAGTCGGTTCCCGCCCGCCGCCATTGTCCGGGCCGGCGGTATCATCAAAGATATGGTCGAACTTCACCAGCGGATCATCCCAGGTGCCGCCAATACTGTAGACCGCACTGGACAGACGGTTCATCTGTTTCTTGAATACCTTACTGACCACGAACACGCCGGCGGCCACCGGCAGGCCCGCAGTCAAAGCCGCCACCCAGGGCAGGTTGCTGGCCACCGGCAAGGTGGCCACCAGCTCGCCCTGCAGACTCCTGGCAGCCACATCCGACACCCCGCTGAACTGAAAACTACTCGGGCCGCTGATCTCCATACCTGTCACCGCAATCGTGCCGCCGTGCATCAGCACCTCGCCCCTGACCTTGTCGAAGGGGATGCCCGACTCGAACATGTGTGACAGGCTCAGGCGCTGCACGATATCGGCGAGGTTGAGGATATTGACCACTCGCAGGGCACCCGATGCACCCGAAGATGCCTCCAGAAACCTGCCCTCACCGATGTCCACGCGCAGGCTCCCCTCAACCCGTTCCAGGGTGAAATCCTGGGGCGACGCCGGCCAGCGCAGGTCCAGGTTGAAGCGGCCGCTGTCCGTCTCCAGGATGTTCTCGTAGCCCAGACGCTGCAGCGTCTGCCCCAGATCGTCAAACTCCAGGGACGCCGTCATCTGCGTGTGATCGGCCTGCGCGCCCTGCCGCCAGACCAGCCGTGCGGGCTGTGTGTCGGGCAGGCGCAGTCCGGCCAGTTCACCGCGCACCCGCTCCGCCACCAGGTCGTCGCCCTCGCTGTGCAGGGAGAATGCCAGTTGACCCAGCGCCTGGCCGGCGCGGTGCAGGCGATCCACCGTGACGTCTATGGCCGGCAGGTGCACAGGTGTCCGCGCCTGCGCGGTGTCGTCGGCCTCCAACTGGCTGATGGCGGTTAAATCCAGATAGGCGATGTCCAGCGCGGAGCGGCCGCCGTCGCGAGCCAGTGACAGACTGCCGCGGAGCCAGTCGGTACTCGCCTGGACATGCCACTGCTCCCGCCGCAGGGCCATACTGAGTTCGATATCGCTATACCGCGTGCCGCGCAACAACAACTGGTCGGCGCGCAACCCATCGGAGACAACCGCCAGCTCCCGCTGTGCTGTGGAAGCGTTCGCATCGACGGCGCTGGAGCGCGCCCCGGTCCTGGCAGGCGGCGCGACCGCGATGCCATTGGGGTCCGGCGCTGCCCCCGCCAACTGCCCGCCAAGCGCGCCACCGGCAAAGTACTCGGTGATAAATGCGGTCCACTCATCCACCGGCAACTGCGGTGTGTGTCCATCGATCCGCAGCAGGCCCGTTTCCAGATCGGCGGGCTCCTGCCACAAGCCCACGGACCCTGCGCGCAGCGCGCCATCCGCCAGTTCCAGTTGCAGCCGCAGCTCACCGGCCAGATCCACGCCCACCCGGTAGCTTGCGCCGCCCAGGGGCAGTTGGACATGCAGTGCTCGCGCCGCATCGGGCGCCTTGTGCCACGGTGCCGGGAGGTCGAGCCCGACGCCGCGCAACTGGCTGTCGATGGTCAATTGCGGCGCAGCGCCGCCGGCGATCAGCAAGTTGGCCTCAATATGTGCCGCGCCGTCGGCGAAGCGCAGGAAATCCAGCGCCAGCCAGCGCTGCAGGTCTGTGATCGCCACCCGGGTATCGATGGCGACAGCCACCGCGGGGGCCGTGCTAGCGGGCCGCTCGTGCGCGTCCGGTTCCGGTGCCAACTGCTCTACCTGCAGATAGACCGGCTGCCCCCACAACTGCCCGTGCAGGTCTCGCGCACGGATACCCCGATCACTGCGGTAAAGGAGCTGACCATTCAGGGCGGTCACCTGCAGATCACCCGGGTCTATCTTCACATCGACATCGCGCAGCCGTGCCGCGACTTCCACCTGCGCCGCGGCGCTTGGGTCGTTCAGGTTCAACTGCAGTTGAAGTTCGGTATCCAGAGCGCCCGCCACCTGCCATCGGGAAAACGCATTGCCCAGCAGATCGCCCAGCGGCGACTCATTCAAGACCGCAAGACCATTGCCTGCCGGTCCGCTGACAGCGCCGGCCACAGCCAACATGAGCTCCTCTTTACTGTTCATCCAGGTCTCGGCAGACAGGTAATCCACCTGTGATTGGTACAACCGGGCGCGGTCGGCCCAGACACTCACCCGGGCGTCGTCGATCAAAATAACACCATCGAGCGCGGTCACCGGCGGCCAGTCGGGGCTGTACGTGAGGCTGGTGTCCACAATGTTGAAGGCCAACTGAATGGTGCGCTGCGCGTTCCTGTCCGGCCCCAGCGCCCCGCGCCACGCAAAGGCGCCCTGCTCCACCCGTCCCCGACCGATGCTGTCCGCAAGCCAGTCTCGCAAGGCCGCGTTGAGGACATAGGGCACGTACTTGACGCGGTGGGACGGCGCCGAATCCTGCAGGCCCACCAGCAGGTCCATTACAATAGCTTCGGGGCCGTCGGCGAGCGGCATGTCCAGTGCGAACAATGCACGCACCAGCCCCTCCTCCCCCTGCGCGGTGACCAGACCGCTGGACAGCGCCAGAGACTGTGCGTCCCAGTTGATGTCAATGCTGCCGTAGATGTCCTCATAGCGCAGCGGCTCGCGATAGATGGCCGGAAAATCCAGTGTCAGATCCCGGCTGTCCAGAATGACAAAACCGCCCTCCGGGGTCAGTTCAACATAGCCGCTGGCCCCACTGACACCCGGGGCGCCGTGCCAGGATTCGACGGCCACGGCGTCGAAGTTCGCCTCCAGTTCCCAGTCACGGGCGACCCGACCGATGTCGCCCAGGCTCAACTGCAATGCGGTCAACTCGCCGCTGGGCTGCAGGGCTGTCGCGATCTCCGTCACGAACGACGGCGCAGCTTGCATACCGCCCAGCAGCGCACTGACGGGACCCAGTGAAACTGCCGCACTGCGCAGCCGCAGGGCCTGGCCCCAGGCATCCAGTTGCAACCGAGGCAGTCGCGCGGTCACACCCTGGCGCTCCAGTTCGACTGCGCTGGCATACAGGGTCCAGCGATTACCGCGCTCCAGCAGGCGCGCATCCAGGCTGACCCGATCCAGGGGAACCCGCCAGATCCGGGTGTCTTGCGCAGCCCTACCTGCGACAAGCTGCAACTGGCGCGCTTCGAGCCGGGCCTCCAGGACCGGTTCACCCCTGTTCCACGCCAGCCACAGCTGCATGTCCAGCAGGCCGTCAGCGCGCACCCGTCGCGCGCTGGCCGGAAACATCGCCTGCACGCGACTCAACTGGGCCCCGGTGACATCCAGATAGAGGTCGCCGGTCAGCAACTCCGGCTGGAACAGGTCGCCGACGCCGCGACCCAGCAGCCTCACACGCATGCCGTCGGGCGACGCCAGGCTGGCCTGTAGGCTGCGGTCGCTGCCGTCGCGGCTCAGGCGCAGCGACAGATCCAGATTGCGCACGGCGCCACCGGGCAGCGCCAGTTCCAACTGCGCATTGTGCAGTGCGAGATATTCCGTGTTTGTCAGGAACTCGCGCAGCCAGTCGCCAGTCTGCCCCGCACTGTCCAGGCCGCGGATGCGCAACTGTCCCGCGTCGGTGATCGTACCGTCCAGGGACAGTCCATCCAGCATCAAACGCGTCATCTGCAACGAGCGCGTGCGCAGACTGTTCAGCACATCGATACCGATCCGCCCGGCGTCCAGTTGCAGGGGCGGCTGGCTGCCATCGGCAACACTCAGGCGCAGTTCACTGAGCACCACCACCGGCGTAAACGAACGCCACTCGCCGCTGACCCGAGCTGCCTCGATCACAAACGGCACCCTGGCGTTGAGCGCGCGCAACACCGTATCCTGGTGGGTCTGCAGATTGGACATGAGCATGCGCCCGACACTGACATAGGCAGCGAGCAATACGATCAGGCTGACAACGAGCATCCAAAGTACACTGCTGAGCCTGTGAAAGATGGAATTTTCCAAAGAGACCTTACTTACTCACTCACCGGCTGTGTCCAGCGCGGTCCCGATACCATTGGCCGCTAGCAGTTGCCACGTTTCGCACAGCGGCAGCCCCACCACATTGGTATAGCTGCCACTGAGCGAGCGGACAAATGCACCCCCCAGGCCCTGGATGGCATAACCCCCCGCTTTGTCCCAGGGTTCCGCACTCTCAAGATACGCCTCACAGACCTGGCTGGACAGGGTGGTGAAAGTCACGTGGGTCTCAACGATTCTACTGTGTCGTCCCACCGCACCATCCAGACACACCGCGCTGAGGACCCGGTGCCGGCGGCCGCTCAATCGCGCCAGCATGGCCAGTGCGTCCTCGCGATTGCGCGGTTTGCCCAGTATCTCACCACCCGATACGACGGCGGTATCGGCACCGAGCACGGCATACTGCGGTGCGGCATAGGTGCGGGCCACGACCGCGGCTTTTTGCCCCGCCATCCGCAGCACGTAGGCGCCGGGCCGCTCGTTGGCGCCGGGCGTCTCGTCGATATCTGCGGAGCTGCACAGGAAACTGACACCCAGTTGCTCCAGAAGGGCCCGGCGACGCGGGGAGGCCGATGCCAGCACCAGGCGCACCGCGGCCATTCAGTACACCCGGTAGTAGCGGCGCAGGCCGCGCAGGGTGTGCAGCACCACGGGCCACAACAGTGCGCTGGAGAAGGCGGGGATCAGAAAAAATAGCGCGGGGGCCCCGACACCTTCCAGGTTTTGCACCCACTGGCAAACCAGCTGGTTGATGCCGATGAGCACGAAGACCACCGCGGCTTGCTGCCACAGACCGTACACGCGCAAGCGCTGGTACAGGGTGAGCGTCAGCCCGGCCAACACCGCCAGTGCCAGGGCGTTTTGCCCTAACGCGGCCCCCTCCAGTACATCCAGACCCAGGCCCAGCGACAGCCCGGTTACCATACCCACCCGGTGCGGCAGCGCAATGGTCCAGTAGAGCAGCGTCAGGGCCAGCCACTCGGGGCGCGCCCACAGCAGCCACTGCGGCAGCGGCAGCACAGCCAGTACATAGGCGGCCAGAAAGGTCAACAATATGATCCAGTAGCCATGTGCTGAGGATTCAGGCAAAACTCAGTATTCCCGGAGGGAGGGTTCCATCGACATGCTGTCGACTACTTGCCGACATCATGTCGCTGCAGTACCCGTGAATACCAGCAATACGTGACGGCTGCGATCCAGGGCCGCACTGGGAGTGGCCAGAACGCGCGCGAAGGCCTGGCCCGGATCGCGTTCGACGCTGCGCACCACGGCCACGGGGTAGCCGAAGGGGAAGCGACCTCCCAACCCGGAGCTCACCAGCAGGTCGCCCGGTTGTATGTCCGTCGTGGCGGCCACGTGGTGAATTTCCAATGTGCCCAGCAAGCCGGTTCCCTCGGCAATGGCCCGTACGCCGTTGCGATTCACCTGCACCGGTATGGAGTGTGTCGAATCCGTAATCAGCAGAACCCGCGAGGTGAGCGTGCTGACCTCGACCACCTGGCCCATCAGTCCTTCAGCGTCGATCAGGGGCTGCCCCACAAACACACCGTCGGCCTCCCCTTTGTTGAGCACCAGCTGATGGCGTACCGGATCCGGCGAAACGCCGATCAGCTCAGCCACGAGCACATCGTCACGCAGCAGAGCCGCGGAATTCAACAGTGCGCGCAGGCGAACGTTCTCCGCCTGCAGTGACGCCATTTTTTGCGAGCGCCCCTGCAATACCAGGTTTTCCCGCTGCAGGCGCGCGTTCTCCCCCAGCAGTTGCGACCTCGAGTGTATGTGGGTCTGCCCCCAATCGCTCAGCCGCATGGGCATATCGGCCAACCAGTAGACCGGAGCGGCCACGGTATTGAGCAGGGAGCGGGTTTTTTCCAGCTTGTTGAAGTGCAGGTCTGCACTGATCAGAACGACGGCAACCAACAGCACCAGCAGGACGCGCAATCCTACAGTGGATTCCTTGACAAATAGCGGCTTGATGTCAACTCCTCACTTACCCTGGCCGGCCCCTCTGGCGGGTTGTCCCGGGTCCGGCGCGGCCAGCTTTGTCCGGAGCGCGCCAGCCCTATTCGGTCGACAGCAAGTCCATGGTGTGACGGTCCATCCTCTCCATCGCCCGGCCGCCGCCGCGGGCCACGCAAGTCAGCGGATCGTCGGCGACGATCACCGGCAAGCCCGTCTCTTCCGAGATCAGTCTGTCCAGATCCCGCAGCAGCGCGCCGCCGCCGGTGAGTACGATGCCGCTCTCGGCGATATCCGCGGCCAGTTCCGGGGGCGACTGCTCCAGGGCCGATTTTACCGACTGCACGATCGAGGACAAGGGGTCCTGCAGCGACTCGAGAATTTCGTCACTGTTCAAGGTGAAGCTGCGCGGCACCCCCTCGGCCAGGTTGCGGCCGCGCACATCGATTTCGCGCAACTCGCTGCCGGCAAAGGCACAGCCGATCTCCAGTTTGATACGCTCGGCGGTGGCATCGCCAATCAAGCTGCCGTAGCGGCGGCGCACATGCGACACGATCGCCTCGTCAAAGCGGTCGCCGCCCACCCGCACAGCGTCCCGATACACCACCCCGTTGAGCGAGATGATGGCAATTTCCGTGGTGCCGCCGCCGACATCCACCACCATACAACCGGACGCATCTTCCACGTGAAGGCCGGCGCCTATCGCGGCGGCCATGGGCTCTTCAATCAGCCGCACATCGCGCGCCCCGGCGCTCAGGGCGGACTCGCGGATAGCGCGGCGCTCTACCTGGGTGGACATGCACGGAACACAGATCAGCACCCGTGGGCTGGGGCGGATGAACTTACTCTCGTGCACCTTGGCAATGAAATGCTGCAGCATTTTTTCCGTGACTTGAAAATCCGCGATCACACCGTCCTTCAGCGGACGGATGGCGGTGATATTTCCCGGTGTCCTGCCCAGCATGCGCTTCGCTTCCATGCCCACCGCTTCGATGGTCTTCTGGCCGTTGTGGATCCGGATGGCCACCACCGACGGCTCGTCCAGTACGATTCCCTGATCGCGCACGTAGATCAGGGTATTGGCTGTACCGAGGTCTATGGAGAGGTCGTTTGAGAACACTCCACGCAGTTTCTTGAACATGAATGCTTGCTACCCTGTGACTACAACGGGAACTCCAGCGGGGGGAGTTCTGTGCGCTTCCCTACCTGCCTTTCCGGGCCGTGAAGCATGACGCAGACGGTCGTCGTTTTGGAGTTGTATAATTGCCGCAACTGTACCAATCGCGGGGATTTTGGGCAAGGCGCAAATGTGATAAGTTTACCTCCCCGCCGCGTGTGCCGGCGACCCTCCGTGTTTTATTTGGTGTATCGAGTTAAGGCGTGGCGATGGCTGTCGAACAGGATGAAATCGAACGGATTGCCGAACTGGCGCGCATCCGCATCGCCGCTGGCGAGATGGGCCAGGTCACCCGCCGCATTGCGCAAATACTCCATCTGGTCGAGCAGTTGCAGGCGGTCGACACCAGCACCGTCGAGCCCATGGCCAACCCGCTGGACGCCACCGGGCGCCTGCGTCCCGACGCCGTCACTGAAGACGATTGCCGCACGGCCTTTCAGGCCATTGCCCCCGCCGTCGAGAACGGCCTGTATCTGGTGCCCAAGGTAATCGATTAGGCGTCCTATCCACCGACCACCGCATCAGGATTGACATCATGCACGACAAAACTGTCGCCGAACTGGCGCAGGGTTTGCGGGACAGGCAGTTTACCAGCGTGGAATTGACCCGCAGCTTCCTGGACCGCATCGCGGCACTGGATAATCGCTACAACAGCTTTATCGGTGTAGACGAAGCGGCGGCACTGTCGGATGCACAAGCGGCGGACCAGCGTTTGGCCGCAGGGGACGCCACAGCGCTGACCGGTATCCCTGTGGCGCACAAGGACATCTTCTGTACTGCGGGCATGCGCACGAGTTGCGGCTCGCGCATGCTGGACAACTTTGTGCCGCCCTACGATGCCACCCTGATCCGTCGCTTTCGCCGCGCTGGCGCGGTGCTGCTGGGCAAGACCAACATGGACGAGTTTGCCATGGGTTCCTCCAACGAAACCAGCTACTATGGCGCGGTCAGAAATCCATGGAATACCGACCTGGTTCCAGGGGGCTCTTCCGGAGGCTCTGCCGCCGCCGTTGCCGCATTGCTGGCGCCGGCGGCCACCGGTACGGACACCGGCGGATCGATCCGGCAGCCGGCGGCCTTTTGCGGCATCACCGGCCTCAAACCCACCTACGGCCGCGTGTCGCGGCTGGGCATGGTGGCCTTTGCATCCAGTCTGGATCAGGCCGGTCCGATGGCGCACAGCGCCCGGGACTGCGCCGTGCTGCTCAATACCATGGCCGGGCACGATTCCGGGGATGCCACTTCGTCGGAAATGCCTGTACCGGATTACACCGTCACTCTGGACCAGCCGCTGCGGGGGCTGCGCATCGGGCTGCCCCAGGAGTACTTCGGGGAGGGGCTGGACGTCGCCACAGGTGCCCGCATCGATGCCGCGCTGCGCGAACTGGAAGCACAGGGTGCAATGGTGTCCGAGGTATCCCTGCCCCACAGTCATCTCACCATTCCGGCTTATTACGTCATCGCGCCGGCCGAGGCCTCGACCAACCTGGCGCGTTTCGACGGCGTGCGCTACGGCTACCGCTGCCCCGACCCGGTCGATTTACACGACCTCTACACCCGCACGCGCGAGCAGGGTTTTGGAGACGAGGTCAAGCGACGCATACTGGTGGGAACCTACGCTTTATCGGCCGGTTACTACGAGGCGTACTACAAGAAAGCGCAGCAGGTGCGCCGCCTGATCAAACAGGATTTCATGCGGTGTTTCGAGCAGGTCGATGTCATCGCCGGCCCCACCACACCGGGACCGGCCTTCGCCCTGGGGGCCAAGAGCGACGACCCCATCGCCATGTACCTGGAGGATGTCTACACACTCGCGGTCAACCTGGCCGGCCTGCCCGGCATGTCGGTACCTGCGGGGCTGGTCGACGGCAGCCCCGTCGGCCTGCAACTGATTGGCCGGCACTTCGACGAGGCGCGACTGCTAAACGTGGCGCACCGTTTCCAGCAGGCCACCGACTGGCACCGGCGCCGCCCGGCGGATGTGGAGGGCGCCCAGTAATGCAATGGGAAACGGTCATCGGCCTGGAGGTACACCTGCAACTGGCCACGCAATCGAAAATATTTTCCGGCTCAGCCACTACCTTCGGCGCTGCGCCCAACACCCAGGCCAGCGCCGTGGACCTGGCCATGCCGGGCATGCTGCCGGTGCTCAACGAAAAGGCCGTGCGCTACGCGGTCATGTTCGGCCTGGGGATTGGCGCCGAGATCGGCATGCGCTCGGTGTTCGATCGCAAAAACTATTTTTACCCCGACCTGCCCAAAGGCTACCAGATCAGCCAGTTCCACGACCCGATCGTGGGCAGAGGCGAGTTCGAGATCCCGCTGGAGGATGGCACCACCCGCACCATCGGCATCACCCGCGCCCACCTCGAAGAGGACGCGGGCAAATCGCTGCACGAGGACTTTCACGGCCAGACCGGCATCGACCTGAACCGGGCGGGAACACCGCTGCTGGAGATTGTCACCGAGCCCGAGATACGCAGTGCCGCGGAGGCTGTCGCCTACCTGAAGTCACTGCACAGCCTGGTCACCTACCTGGGGATATCGGACGGCAACATGGCCCAGGGCTCGATGCGCTGCGATATCAACCTGTCGCTGCGCCCCGCCGGGACCACCGAACTGGGCACGCGCACGGAGATCAAGAACGTCAATTCCTTCCGGTTCGTGGAAAAAGCCATTCGCCACGAGATCGCCCGGCAGACTGATATCCTGGAGGACGGCGGCCGGATCGTGCAGGAAACCCGCCTCTACGATGCCGAACGGGACGAGACCCGCTCCATGCGCAGCAAGGAGGTCGCCAACGACTACCGCTATTTCCCGGAGCCCGACCTGCTGCCCGTGGTGATCGACGCAGCCTACGTGGCGGGCATTCGGGCCGAGCTGCCGGAGCTGCCCAACGCCAGGCGCGAGCGCTTCGTCCGGCAGTTTGGACTGAGCGCCTACGATGCGATGGTGCTGTCGGACAACCGCGAACTGGCGGATTATTTCGAGGCGGTGGTCGACGCCTGCAGCGACGCCAAGATGGCCGCCAACTGGGTACAGGTGGAGCTGCTGGGCCAGCTCAACCGCAGTGAAACCGCACTGACGGACAGCCCGGTCGCCGCCGCCGACCTGGGTGGCCTGCTACAGCGCATTCTGGATGGCAGCATCTCGGGCAAGATCGCCAAGCAGGTATTTGAAGCAATGTGGCAGGGCGAGGGCAGCGCCGATGCAATCATCGAGGCGCGGAGTCTCAAACAGGTCAGCGATAGCGGCGCGCTGGAGGCCATGGTGGATGAGGTCATAGCGGCCAACCCGGCCCAGGTGGAGCAGTACCTGGCGGCCGACGGGGCCCGGCGCAAGAAACTGCTGGGCTTCTTCGTCGGGCAGGTGATGAAGTCCTCCCGGGGGCAGGCCAACCCGCCGCTGGTCAACCAGTTGCTAGCTGCGAAGCTGGGTGAAAGGAACACAGATCGATGAAGAAAGACAAGGAAAAGGTAATAGACGAGGTCTGGACCGAGGATCATGTCCGCAGTTTTCTGCGGGTGCGCCCGCACGATGGCACCGATGAAAACTTCTATATGCTACTCAAGGCCTACCAGAGCATGCGCGTCTCGGATTTCGAACTCTTTGTCGGTTTTTTTTGCACCGCACAACGCGATATCAATGCCACCGGCAAGGACGGGCGTACGGTGCTGGACATTGTCGCCACGCACCGGCACGGCGCCGACTACGCCGATATCCTGCGCAGTGCGGGCGCACAATCGGGTTAACGCCAATGGCCCCCACTGTCACGGTTGGATTCAACGTGGCCCGATTTATTTCGGGTAACCCTGCGCACTTCCTGCTGTCTCGACATCAGGGTTCGGATAAGCACTGAACTAAACAGCGTCATAGGGGACTCGCCCCTTCATAAACCGTTCGCGGTTCTCGCGCTTTTTTTCCTGGCTCTTGCGCAGCAGCACATAAATCGCGCCGGTACCGCCGTGGCGGGGCTGGGCGCTGTGAAAGGCCTGTACGATCTCCAGTTCACGCAGCCACTGGTCGACGCAGCCCTTGAGGATGGAGCTGCGCTCGCGCTCGGCTGTACTCTCGCCCTTGCCGTGAATGACCAGCACGCTGCGCAGGCCGAACTGGTGGGACTCCTGGACAAACTCGAACAGCTCCCGGCGCGCGATGGCGGCAGTCATGCGGTGTAAGTCGAGCCGCGCCTCGGCCTCATAGCGGCCCTGGCGGAGCTTGCGGAACACGCCGTTTTGGATCCCCGGACGCTTGAAGTCCAGCACATACCACGGATCCAGCGGCTCGATGCCGTCCCGGCTGAGGATGTTGCGGTCGCGATCGTTTGCAGCAACGGCTGCGGCGCGCCGGTGTTGCAGCGATGAATCCCGCTTGTCGGCGCCCCTGCCGCGCGCAGCCACGCGCGGCTCCCGCTTGAGCGGCACCACATCGGACATCGCCTCGAGAAAGCTGTCGTCGTCTTCGCCGGCCATCATTACACACTGCCTCCAGTTCGCTATTATAGCGCCACACGGGTAGAAAATTGACCGAGGCCTGGAAGAGGCATGGAAAGGGCGACAACGGCAGTCGAAACCAACGCAACGGCGCGGCGCTGTCCGCTGTGCGGCGTCGACAACGGCTGTACTGTGGCCGCGGGACACGCGGCGCGAAGCTGCTGGTGTGTGCAGGCAACCATCGATCCACAAGCCCTGTCGCGCCTGCCCCCCGATGTCGCCGGCAGGCGCTGCCTGTGTCCCGCTTGTGGCCGGTTGCAGGGAGAGGTTTCCCTTGAAAGGTAATGTTGCACGCGGCGCCGACTATCTCGTGCGCGGCGCAAAACTGCTGCGACATCCGTCGCTGCGGCTGTTCGTGATCGTTCCACTGGCGGTCAACATCCTGATCTTCGGCACGCTGATCGGGCTGGGGCTGGGTTATCTCAGCGACCTGATGGACCGCTGGCTGAGCGGCATTCCCCAGTGGCTGGCGTTTATCAAGTGGATCATCTGGCCGCTGGTGGGTCTCACCATCGGTCTGGCCACAGGCTACCTGTTCACAGCGGTCGCACTGATTATCGCGTCGCCGTTTAACGCCTTGCTCGCGGAAAAAGCCGAGGAACTGGTGACCGGTAAGCCAGTCGATTCACTGGAGGGTCTGGGGGCGGCACTGCTGGCGGTACCCCGCGGCATCCTACGGGAACTGGCGAAACTGCTGTACTACGTGCCGATGGCGGTCTTCGTGTTGCTGTTGTCATTTGTTCCGGGCCTGAATGTGGTGGCACCCGTATTGTGGTTTTTGTTGGGGGCCTGGATGATGAGCATCCAGTTTGTGGATTACCCGATGGACAACCACCAGTTGAGCTTTGCCGACGTGAAGGAAGCCGTGCGCGCGAGGCGCCTCAGCAGCATGGGCTTTGGCGGCGCAGTGGCCCTGTGCACCGGCATTCCAGTCATCAACTTCTTTGTGGTTCCCGCCGCGGTGGTGGGGGCAACGCTGCTGTGGTGCGAGGAGTTGGGAGCCTGTCTAAGCCAGTAACTCCTGCGGCGGGTGCGTGCACTCCAGCCTAGACCCCAGCAGTGCTTCCAGGTCCGGCAGCAGGAAGGCATCGTCTTCGCTGGCGAAACTGATGGAGGTACCGGTGGCACCGGCGCGGCCAGTGCGGCCGATACGGTGCACATAGTCTTCCGGATCCTCCGGCAGGTTGTAGTTGACCACGTGGCTGACGCCGCTGACGTGAATGCCGCGCCCCGCTACATCTGTCGCTACCAGCACCTTGATGGCACCTTGTTTGAACTGCTCCAGCGTTCGGGAGCGCTTAACCTGGGGAATTTCCCCCGACAGAATGCCGCAGGCCACGCCCGACTTGCGCAGCCGTTCGTGCAGGCGGCGCACCTGATCGCGCCGGTTGGCAAAGACGATGACACTGGTGGCCTCTTCGCTACGCAACAGGTTGTTCAGTACCCGGTAGCGCTGCTGGCTGCTGACCAGGTAGACCTTCTGATCCACGCTGTCGGTGGCCACGCTCTCGGGCTCGATCTCTACCTTGATCGGCTGGAACGTCCACTGCTGGGACAAATTGATGATGTCCTGGGTAAACGTGGCGGAAAACAACAGTGTCTGGCGGTGTTCCTTGTGCGGCGTGGCGCGCACGATGCGCTTCACCTGCGGGATAAAACCCATGTCGAGCATGCGGTCAGCCTCGTCCAGCACCAGTATTTCCACGTGGTCCAGGTACAGGTCACGGCGACCCATGAAGTCCAGCAGCCGCCCCGGGGTGGCCACTACCAGGTCCACGACGTGATTGCTCAGGCGATTGAGCTGCTTCTGATAGTCCATGCCGCCGATCAGCGTGGCCACCTGCAGGTCGGTGTGCACAGCCAACTCCTGTGCATCGGCGGCGATCTGCATGACCAGTTCGCGAGTGGGGGCGATAACCAGCGCGCGCGGCTCGCCGACAAAGCGCTCGCCCTCGATCGGGTGACACAGCAGATCGTTGAAAATGGTAATCAGGAAGGCGGCCGTCTTGCCGGTGCCCGTCTGGGCCTTGCCAATGGCATCGTGGCCCTGCAGGGTATGCGGCAGGATGCTGGCCTGGATGGGGGAGCAATACTGGAAACCCAGGTCCGCTATGCCGTGCATCAACTCATCGCGCAAACTCAGATCGTGGAACCGCGTCTCCCCCTCCCGAGTTTCAACCTGGAAATCCTCAAGCGACCACGCCGGGGCGGCAGCCTTCGATTTGGCGGTGCGGCGCCGGCGCTTTTTCGGGCGCTTGCCCGGTGTAGCGGCGCTCGCCTCGCCCTCGGCCTTACTCTGCGCCTGCGTCTTGTGGAAGGGCTCGTGCCGCGGCGACTGGCCGTGACCGGCCGCCGCCGGGCCGTGATCGCCCACTGCATCTGATTTACCCGACAGGCGCCCCACCAGTTTCCTGATCAATGCCAAACACCCCTTTACCGTGGAAAAAGCGCGCTAGTTTACCATTTTCGGGAAGTAAAATGTGGGCACAGGCGGCGAGAAAGCGCGATTCGCCATTCAATAGCGCGCCGGCCACACGCGCGACAGGTAGTAATCCACACTGGTATAGCGCCCGCCGCCGCTGAACAGCAGTGAAAACAGCATGACCAGGTAAGTGACTGCGAACTCGATACCGTTATTGAGTATGACAAAATGGCCCTTCTCGGTCAGCCAGGCATAGTTGCCGTATTCGCGCAGGATATCCCTGGCAGCACCGAGTCGCACTGCCACCTCCGGCGCACCGGAATCGGCAATTGCAGCCCAGCCGTGATCCCAGTGCACCGCAAAAATCGCCACCAGCATGGTGACCATCAGCGGCACCGATATCCAGCGCGTGGCCAGACCGAGCAGCAACAACAGTGCTCCGACCACCTCTGTATACGCCGCCACGTAGGCCAGCAGTGCCGGGAACGGCAGGCCCAGCCCCCAGTCCGGATTGCCGAACCACTCGATCGTCCTGTCGATGCCCGCCAGCTTGTGCGTACCGGCTATCCAGAACACGGGCGCCAGATACAGCCGCATCGCCAGGGGAGCCAGTCCATCCAGTCGCCGCAGGGGTTCAGTACCTGCGCGGAACCAGCGGAAATAGGATTCACTCAAACGGTTCATCGGGTCATTTTCCGGACGTTGTCGGTGTGTGAGACAGCCAATGCCCCCAAAAGGTTTCGGCGCGGGCGCCCTCCACCCGTCCCGCCACGGCGGCGGGGGTGAGGCGCCGCGCGGTGTGCCTGGCGCAGACCGGTTGCAGTGGTGAAATCCAGGTGCCCGGTTCCGCACGCAGCGTATCAGTGCAGGTGTCCACAGTCGGGGCAGTTGCGGCGCGGCGGAAGGTTGATCCGGCGGATATCCTGGGTGCGCAAATCCAGCAGTAGCAAGCAGCCGTACAGCGGCTCGCCGAAACCGGACAGGACCTTGACCGCCTCCATGGCCTGCATGGCGCCGATGACACCGACCAGGGGCGCCAGCACCCCGCTCTGGCTGCAGCTCAGCGCCGTGTCGTCGCCGTCCTCCTCGTAAAGACAGCGGTAGCAGGGACCGCCCCGCTGCGGGTAAAACACCGACAACTGACCCTGGCTGCGCACCGCCGCCCCTGACACCAGCGGTATACCCGCCGCGATGCAGGCCCGGTTGAGGGCAAAGCGCACTGGATAGTTGTCGGTGGCATCCAGTACCAGATCGACGCCGCGCAGCACCTCCCCCAACCCGGATTCGGACAACCTGCGCGGGATCACCTGCACCGCCACCTCCGGGTTGAGCTCACCGATGGCTTCTGCGACGGAACGCGCCTTGTTGCTGCCGATATCCGCCTGCGTGTGGGCGATCTGGCGCTGCAGATTGCTCAGCTCCACGTCATCGCCATCGGCCAGCAGCAAACGGCCCACACCCGCAGCGGCCAGATACAGGGCCGCCGGACAGCCCAGCCCGCCCAGGCCCACGATCAGCACCGTGGAGTGCTGCAGTCGCTCCTGACCCTCGATATCGAAATCCTGCAGCAGGATCTGGCGGTTGTAACGCAGCAACTGTTCGTCATTCAGCACGCCACTGCCCCCCGGTAACCCGTTCCCGGTCCGCCATATCGCAGCGCGTGGCGATCTCGCTAAAGCCGGCCTCACGCAGCATGACGCGCACCGCAGGGCCCTGCTCAAAGCCGTGTTCGAGCAGCAGCCAGCCGCTGTCCAGCAGGTGGTCCGGCGCGCCGGCGACCAGTCGCCGCAGCGCCGCCAGGCCGGCGCCGGGCGCCACCAGCGCCGAGCGGGGCTCGAAGCGGACGTCGCCCAGTTCGAGGTGCGGATCGCCCTCGGCAATATAGGGGGGATTGCTGAGCAGCAGGTCGAAGCGGCGGCCGCACAGCGCCCCATACCAGTCGGAGCGGACCAGGGTCACACGCTGCAACCCGGTGGCCGCGACATTAGCCGCTGCCACCCGCAGCGCCCCGGGGCAGGCATCGACCGCGAGTACCTGCCAGCGCGGCCTTTCGCTGGCCACCGCCAGCGCAATGGCGCCCGAGCCTGTACCCAAATCGATCACGGCGGCGGTCGCGCTCAGGGGCAGCTCCAGTGCCCACGCCACCAGCGTCTCTGTTTCGGGACGCGGTATCAGGGTGTGTTCATCTACCGCCAGCGGCAGCGACCAGAACTCCCGCGTCCCGGTGAGGTAGGCCACCGGTCGGCCCTGCCGGCGCTGCTGCAACAGCAGTTCGAAGCGGCGCTGCACCCCGGCGTCCACCTCGGCCTCCGGCCAGGCATACAGCCAGGCGCGCGGCTGTTGCAGGCAGTGCCCGAGCAGCACCTCGGCGTCGCGGCGCGCCTCGTCTCCTGGCCAATCGCCGGCCCGGCGCAACAATTCGCCCACCGTAGCCATCACGCGTCGGCCAGCGCCGCCAGTTGGTCCGCCTGGTACTCCTGGCGCAGTGGGCCGACCACCGCATCGAGTTCGCCGGCCATCACTTCCTGCAGCTTGTACAGCGTGAGGTTGATCCGGTGATCGGTTATGCGGCCCTGGGGAAAATTGTAGGTGCGGATGCGGTCCGAGCGATCGCCCGTCCCCACCAGGTCGCGCCGCTGGGCGGCCTGCTCTGCAGCCTGTTTATCCTGCGCACGGCTGAGCAGTCTGGCCTGCAGCAGCGACATGGCGCGGGCGCGATTCTTGTGCTGGGAGCGCTCGTCCTGGCATTCCACCACGATCCCGCTGGGAATGTGCGTGATGCGTACCGCGGAATCCGTCTTGTTGACGTGCTGCCCTCCTGCACCAGAGGCCCGGTACGTGTCGATACGCAAATCGCCCCTGTTGATCTCCACCTCGTCCACGGCATCGGGCTCGGGGATGATCGCCACCGTGCAGGCCGAGGTATGGATGCGGCCCTGGGACTCGGTTTCCGGCACGCGCTGCACACGGTGCGCCCCGGATTCAAACTTGAGATAGGCATAGACATCGCGCCCCTCGACCCGGCTGATGATTTCCTTGTAGCCGCCGTGCTCACCGGGGCGCGCGGACAGTACCTCCACCTTCCAGCCGCGCTGCTCGGCATAGCGCGAGTACATGCGAAACAAGTCCCCCGAAAAAATCGCCGCCTCATCGCCGCCGGTACCGGCGCGAATCTCCAGGAACACGTTGCGGCCATCGCGCGGGTCGCGCGGCAGCAGCAATTTCTGCAGCTCGCCCTCCAGTTGCGTCAGGCGCGCGCTGCCGCCGTCCAGTTCCTCCCGGGCCATCTCCCGCAGATCGGGGTCGGCGTCCTGCAGCATCAGGCGCGCCTCGGCCAGGTCGGCCTGCACGCGCCGGTAGACCGCGTAGCACTGCACCACTTCCTCGAGTTCAGCGTATTCCCGCGACAGGTCGCGAAAGCGGTCCTGGTCGGCAATCGTCTCGGCGTCCCCCAGCAGGGCCGAGACCTCCTCGTGCCGCTCGGCAAGATTTTCCAGCTTGCCCGATAAAGAGGCTTTCACTGCAGGGTTCGCCCGGTTGCGGGCCGGTTGCCCGGGGCGGTGCGCGGCTCCAGTTCGGGATCCTGTGTATCGCCCGGGGCATCGGTTCGTGCTGCGGCGTCCAGGCCCAGCAGTCGGCGCGCCCCGGCCAGCAGGTCCTGGCGCCCCTCGGCGCTGGCCTGCTTGAGACCCGCGGTGGGCGCGTGAATCAACTTGTTGGTAACCGAGCGGGCCAACTGCGCCACCACCTGCTGCGGGTCTTCACCCCGGGCCAGAGCGCGCAGCGCACGCTGCAGTTCCCGCTCGCGCAGCCGCTCCGCCATCTGCCGGTACTCCCTGACCGAATCCACCGCGTCGAGGCTGCGCATCTCTTCCAGGTACTGCCGCACGCCCTCGGCGATGATCAGATCTGCCTTGCGCGCTTCGTTGCGGCGGTGCATCAGGTTCTGATCGACGATTTCACGCAGGTCGTCGACGCTGTAGAGATAGACATCGCGCAAATCGCCCACCTGGGTCTCGATATCGCGCGGTACGGCGATGTCCACCATCAGGTAGGGTCGGTGCTTGCGCGACTTCAGGGCCTGCTCCACCGCACCCTTGCCGAGAATCGGCAATTGGCTGGCGGTGGAGGTAATCACGATATCCGCATCCAGTAGTTGCTCGGGTATCTCGGCCAGCAGCACTGCCTCGGCACCAAACTTCTGCGCCAGTTCGCGCGCCCGGCCCAGGGTGCGATTGGCGATCACGATGCGCCGCACCCCGGCTTCGAGCAGGTGCCGGGCAACCAGTTCGATGGTTTCACCGGCACCCACCAGCAAGGCATTACAGCGCCCCAGCTCGGCAAAGATATGGCCCGCCAGATTGACCGCGGCATAGGCGACTGACACCGGGTTTTCGCCGATGGCGGTGTCGGTACGCACGCGCTTGGCGATGGCGAACACCCGTGGAAACAGGCGGCCCAGCTCTGTGCCCACTGTGCCCGACTGTGCCGCCACCGAGAACGCGGACTTGAGCTGTCCGAATATCTGCGGCTCACCCAACACCATAGAGTCCAGGCCGCTGGCTACCTGAACCAGGTGTTGCAGAGCGTCGCGGTCTTCATGGTGGTAGGCGCAGCGGCGCAATTCGTCCGCCGAGAGGTGGTGGTAGTTGGCGATCCAGTCGATCAGTCGCAGGGCTTTGTCCGGTGCGCGGCAGCCGTCGGGCACGATTGCATACACTTCCGTTCGATTGCAGGTGGAGAGAATAACCACCTCTTCCAGATGCACCGCTTCACAGGCATCGGCCAGCGCCTCGCTGACCTGCTCGGGGGCGAAGGCCACGCGCTCGCGCACCTCGACAGCGGCGGAATTGTGGTTGATTCCCAGGGCGATCAGGTTCATGGCTGCAGTGTTTGCTCCGCGACATTCCGGCGAGGTCCGGCAGTTACCTCCGGCGTGGCGCCCAACGCCGGCGCACCTTAGCATAACTGTTAAAAAATTCCCCTGATTTTAACAAGTTGTCTGTCGAATGACAGCGGCTGCTGCGCCGCCACAGACCCGCCTCTCGCGCCCTGTGGCACGCCGGTCCGCCCCTGTGGGTTTCAGCTACGGTCTGTGTCATCATAGCGGCTGTCAACGATCCGGTTCCACGTCCTGTCACCCACTATGCTGCGCCTGTTTCTGATTGCCACCTGCTATGCGCTGTTGAGCGCCTGCACCAGTCCCGCATCCCGGACCGCGGTCGCCCCGGCGGCCGCCGACGAACCGCAAAAACCCGCATCCAAAGCGCCGGAGCGGGCGTTTCCTGCGGACAGCCTGTATCCGCTGCTGGTGGCGGAATTTGCCCTGCGCCGCCGGGCCTACGATGTAGCACTGGACAACTACATGACGCAAGCTGAGGTATTGCGCGATGCCGGCGTCAGTGCGCACACGACGCATCTGACCCAGTTCCTGCAGCGCGAGCGCGAAGCCTTGCAGGCCTCGCGACTGTGGGTAGAGCTGGAACCGGAAAACGTCGAGGCCAACTCCATCCTGGCGGCCCTGCTGGTCCGTCAGGGGCGCGGGCCGGAAGCGCTGCCGCACCTGGCGCTGGTCCAGCGCAAGACAGGCGAGGCCAACTTCCCTGCTCTGCTCAACGGCTTCAATGATCTTGACTTTGCGCAGCAGGAGGCATTACAGCACGGCATCGACGAACTGGCCGGACAATTCCCCGCAAACACCTCGCTGCTGCTGACACAGGCCATGCTGCACACTGAGTATGAACAGTATGCCGCGGCGCTGGACAAGCTGGACGACGTGCTGGCACTGGAACCCGAGCAGCCCCAGGCCCTGCTGCTGGAAGCCAGGATACTGCTGGCCCGCGGCGCCAAACAACCCTTTGCAAGGCTGGAACGGGTGCTGCGTGCCAACCCCGATAGTACGCAACTGCGCCTGCAGTATGCCCGCCTGCTGACCGCCCACGACATCTCCGCAGCGCGCGCCCAGTTCGAGTTGCTCTCCGCACAGTCGCCGCGCGACGGCGACCTGCTGCTGTCGCTGGCCCTGATCAACCGGGAGATCGGCGACGATCTGGCGGCGGGCGCTTATCTGCGCCAACTGCTGGCGCTGGAACAGCGGATGGACGAGGCGCACTACTATCTCGGGCGCATCGCGGAAGACGCCGGAGATCTGCGCACAGCGCTGGCCGAGTTCAGACTGGTCGCCGGGGGCCGCGAGTTCATCAGCGCCAACGCGCGCATTGGCCGCATCCTGATCGGCGCGGGCCAGTTGCAGGAGAGCCTCGCCTGGTTTGACCGACAACGCCAGCAACATCCGCAGCAGCGCGAACAGCTCTACGCCTTGCAAGCCGATGTACTCAATCAGTCCGGAGCGCCCGGACCCGCGATCGACACACTCACCCAGGCACTGCGGGAACTCCCCGATTCCACCTCCCTGCGCTACGCGCGTTCCATGCTCAGTGAACAGCAGGATGACCTGACCGCCATGGAATCCGACTTGCGCGCCATTCTCGCCCGCGAACCCGACAACGCCACCGTGCTCAACGCGCTGGGTTACTCCCTGGCCAATCGTACCGAACGCTACACGGAGGCGCTGGAGCTGATTACCCGGGCGCTCGAGCTGGAACCCGATGAACCGGCGATTCTGGACAGCATGGGCTGGGTGCTGTTTCACACCGGCCGCTACGAGGAGGCGCTGGACTACCTGACCCGCGCCTACGCCGACTTTCCCGACCCGGAAGTCGCCGCACACCTCGGCGAAGTCCTGTGGACGATCGGCAACACCGATGCCGCGACAGCCATCTGGCAGGGCGCGCTGCTCAAGGACCCCGACCACCACGTGCTGAACGAGACGCTGCAGCGCCTGGGCGTCGAGCGCGCCAAATTGCTGCGTGCACACGGCGCGACGACCGCAAAAGAACGCCGCTAGTGCGATCCACCATTCTGTGGTCAGCGCTGTTGCTATGGGTTCTGACCGGCTGCAGCACACCGATCAGTCGCGCGCCCACGCCGCTGGACTGGCTGCAACACCGCGCCCGACTGCAGCAACTCACGCACTGGCAAGCCAGCGGCAAGCTGGCGTTGCGCAGCGCTGAGCGAGCCGAAACTGCTGCACTGAACTGGCGGCAGGACGGACCCCAGACCCGCCTGCGTCTGAGCGGCCCGATGGGGCTGAACAGCGCGACGATCTACAGCGACGGCCGGCAGATGGAGGTGCAACAGGGCGACGAATTGCACGTCTGGGACGTCTCCACGCCGGGCGCGCTGGCCTCCAGCACCGGCTGGGACCTGCCTCTGCCCGCCCTGCCCTACTGGCTCAAAGGGCTGCCCTGGCCACAATCGCCGGTACAGCGTCTGGAAATGGATCCGGTGCTCGCGCTGCCGCGCACCCTGCTGCAGGACGACTGGGAAATCCACTACGAGCATTACCGGCAGTTTGAAGACCTCGCCCTGCCCACGCGGCTGCGCATCCGGCGCGGGGACACCAGCGTGCGACTGATCATCAGCAACTGGCAGGTGCTGCCCGGATGAAAACCAGCTCCCTGACGCTGCTGTCCCCGGCGAAACTGAACCTGTTCCTGCACATTACCGGTCGCCGCCCGGACGGTTATCACAACCTGCAGACCCTGTTTCAACTGCTGGACTGGGGCGACACACTGCACTTCAGCCCCAATCGCAGCGGCGCCATAACCCTGGCCGGCAGCCAACTGGATATCCCGGAAGGGGACAATCTAATTGTGCGGGCCGCCCGGCTGCTGCAACGCGGGACACTGGGTGCGCGTATCACCCTGCACAAACGCATCCCGGCCGGAGGCGGCCTGGGTGGCGGCAGCTCCAATGCCGCGACCACCTTGCTGGCGCTCAATCACCTGTGGCAACTCGGTTTGGACAGGGGGCGCCTGCAGCGCCTCGGCGCACAACTGGGCGCCGATGTGCCCGTTTTTGTCGGCGGCCACAGCGCCTGGGCCGAGGGCACCGGGGATCTGCTCACACCGGTGTCGCTGCCGCCGCGCTGGTTTCTCATTCTGGTGCCGCCTTGCCATATCCCCACCGCGGAAATTTTTTCCCACCGACAATTGACACGCGACACCTCTCCCATCAAAATAGCGGCCTTTTTTGGGGGCGACTCCCGCAACGACTGCCAGGCGCTGGTCGCCCGTCTCTACCCTGAAGTGGATAAAGCACTGCGGCTGCTGGCAGCGTTTGGCGAGGCCAGACTGACCGGCACCGGGGCCTGTGTATTCACCAGCTTTGACACGCGGGCACAGGCGGCGATGGCACGGCGACAATTGCCACCGGGATTGAACGCCATCGTGGCGCGGGGCATAAACGAGTCGCCCCTGTATGGCGCGCTAGCTTAATCCAGACATTTTTTTGGGGTGTCGCCAAGCGGCAAGGCACCGGGTTTTGATCCCGGCATTCGGAGGTTCGAATCCTCCCACCCCAGCCATGCACCCAGTGCCATACACCACCAGGTGTATGGCGCTCTTTTTATGTGCGGTACAGTTTCACAGCAAGCCGGGGTATAGCAGCGTGTCCTCAAAAATGATGGTCTTTACCGGCAACGCCAACCCGGAACTGGCCCAGAAAGTCGCCAACCGCCTGTATTTGTCCCTGGGCAAAGCCGATGTCGGCAAATTCAGCGACGGCGAAATCGCCGTGGAGCTGAATGAAAACGTGCGCGGCAAGGACGTTTTCGTGGTGCAGTCGACCTGCGCGCCGACCAATGACAACCTGATGGAACTGATCGTGATGATCGATGCCCTGCGCCGCGCCTCGGCATCGCGCATTACTGCCGTCGTACCGTATTTCGGCTACGCCCGGCAGGACCGTCGGGTGCGCAGCGCCCGGGTGCCCATCACGGCGAAAGTGGTGGCGGATATGATGGTCACCGTGGGCGTGGACCGGGTATTGACCATGGACCTGCACGCAGAGCAGATCCAGGGCTTCTTCGCCTGCCCGGTGGATAACGTGTACGGCTCGCCGATACTCAATGACGACATCGTAAGCTGCGCTTACGAAAATCTGATCGTGGTATCGCCCGATATCGGCGGTGTAGTGCGCGCCAGGGCCATCGCCAAACAATTGGACGACGCCGATCTGGCCATCATCGACAAGCGGCGCCCCCGCGCCAACGAGGCCCGGGTGATGAACGTAATCGGGGAAGTGGAGGGGCGCACCTGCCTGCTGGTGGACGACCTGGTCGACACGGCCGGCACCCTGTGCAAGGCCGCCGACGCGCTCAAGGGGCGCGGTGCGGCCAAAGTGGTCGCCTACTGCACGCACGCGGTACTGTCTGGCAACGCACTGGAAAACCTGCGCACATCAAAGCTCGATGAACTGGTGGTTACGGACACTATCCCGCTGGGTGAGGAAGCCAGGTCGGTCGACAAGATTCGCCAGCTTACTACCGCAGACCTGCTGGCAGAATCCATGCGCAGGGTCGCCAACGAAGAATCCATCAGCGCGCTGTTCCAGTAGGAGCGGCGCTTACAACCGCCCATTGCCGCGCCGGTCGCAGGCCAGGCAATGATTTATCGAGGGAGTCGTGACAATGTCTGACCAGTTTGAAGTACAAGCAGAAGTGCGCGAGGACACGGGGAAAGGTGCGAGCCGCCGCCTGCGTCGCTCCGCCGACCAGATCCCGGCCATTATCTATGGCGGCGATAAACAGCCGCAGCCCCTGACGCTGATTCGCAAGGATCTGGAAAAGGCGCTGGAAAACGAGGCGTTCTACTCGCATGTGCTGACGGTTACCGTGGGCCAGGACAAGCAGAAGGCGATCCTCAAGGACCTGCAGCGCCACCCCGCACGCAACAGCGTGATGCACGTGGACTTCCTGCGCATCGACGACAAGAAAGTCATCAAGGTACACGTGCCCATTCACTTCATCAACGAAGCAAAGTGCCACGGCGTGAAGGTGCAGGGCGGCATTATCCAGCACCAGGCCACCGACATTGAAGTGCAGTGCCTGCCCGGCGACATTCCCGAATACATCGAAGTGGATATGCTGAACGTAACGACCGGGCAGATCATACACCTGTCAGAAATCACGCTGCCTGCCGGCGTCAGCTCGGTTGCCCTGGCACTGGGCGAAGACCACGACCTGGCCATCGCTTCCGTCATTGCACCCCGAGGTGCCAGCGACGATGAGCAGGAGCCTGCCGGGGACGAAGCCGCCGCCGCGGCGGAGGACGCGCCCGCAGAAGATAGCGAGGACTGAGCGTTTCGCGACAGGCGCTATCCGCAGTGACAGCAATCAAACTGGTCGTCGGCCTGGGCAACCCCGGTGGGGAATACCGGGGTACCCGGCACAACGCCGGCGCCGACTTCGCCGAGGAACTGGCCCGTCAGGGCGGTGCGACATTGCAGGAGGAATCCAGGTTCTTCGGGCTGACCGGACGGCTCACCCTGTCCGGTCACGATCTGCGCCTGCTCATTCCCACCACGTTCATGAACCGCAGCGGCAAGTCCGTGGCGGCCATGGCCTCGTTCTACAAAATTGCGCCGCAGGAGATTTTAGTGGCACACGATGAACTGGACATTGCCCCGGGCACGGCGCGCTTCAAGCGCGGCGGCGGGCACGGCGGCCACAATGGGCTGCGCGACATCGTGCCCTGCCTGGGCAACGACAAGAACTTCTTCCGGCTGCGGATCGGCATCGGCCATCCCGGCCACGCCTCCAAAGTGACCGGCTATGTGCTGGCCCCTCCCGCGCCGGAAGACCGCAAGCGCATCGATGCGAGCATCGATGAAGCCATCGCCTCCCTGCCCCTGCTACTGGACGGCGACGAGACCCGGGCGATGACGCGCCTGCACAGTTTTTGTGCCGACTGAGCAACACTGATCACAGGATTTTCACATGGGTTTCAAATGCGGCATCGTCGGCCTGCCCAACGTGGGCAAGTCCACCCTGTTCAATGCCCTGACCCGGGCGGGCATCGATGCAGAGAACTTTCCGTTCTGCACCATCGAACCCAACGCCGGCGTGGTACCGGTACCCGACCCGCGCCAGAACAGGATTGCAGCAATAGTCAAACCCCAGCGCGTCATCGCCACGACCATGGAGTTCGTCGATATCGCCGGGCTGGTAGCGGGGGCTTCCAAAGGCGAGGGTCTGGGCAACCAGTTCCTGGCCAATATCCGCGAAACCGATGCCATCGCCCATGTGGTGCGCTGTTTCGAGGACGGCAACGTGATTCACGTGGCCAACCGCATCGACCCGCGCAATGACATCGAGGTGATCAACACCGAACTGGCGCTGGCGGACCTCGAGAGCTGCGAAAAACAGCTGCAAAAGGTCACCCGCACCGCCAAGGGCGGCGACAGGGAAGCCGTGGCGATGAAGGCGCTGCTGGAAAACAAGCTGCTGCCCCATCTGAACGAGGCACTGCCGGTGCGCGCCCTGAACCTGGATACCAACGAACGGGCACTGGCAGGACAACTGTTTCTGCTGACCAGCAAACCCACCATGTACATCGCCAACGTCGACGAGGACGGTTTTCAGGACAACCCCCACCTGGATACCGTGCGCGAGATTGCCGCCGGCGAAAACGCCGTGGTTGTAGCCATCTGCAACAAACTCGAATCCGAGATCGTAGAACTGGACGATGCCGAACGGCTGGAATTCCTGCAGGACATGGGCATGGACGAACCGGGTCTGGACCGCGTGATCCGCGCGGGCTACCAGCTACTGGACCTGCACACCTACTTCACCGCCGGCGTCAAAGAAGTGCGCGCCTGGACAGTCAGGGTGGGGGCCACCGCGCCGGAGGCTGCCGGGGTCATCCATACCGACTTCCAGAAAGGATTTATCCGCGCCGAGGTGGTCGGCTACGAGGACTTTATCGCACACAACGGCGAACAGGGCGCCAGGGACGCCGGGCGCTGGCGACTGGAGGGCAAGGACTACGTGGTACAGGACGGGGATATCATGCACTTTCGCTTCAACGTATAGCGGGCCCGCCGATGTGTACACTGTTGCGCGCCCGCCACAGGTGGGCGCCAGTGCCTTTGGTAACACCGCCCCCCCGGCCTGCTACCCCGCGCGGCAACGCCCCAGGGGCTTTCGATTCCCGGACCCAGGTCCGGGGTTCAAGTCTAAATCAGCCTTGACTTGCCCGGGCATTTTAAGGAAAATTCGCGGCCTCTCAAGGAACCAAGCGGTTCCTTCACGATGTGGCTACGTAGCTCAGCTGG
>JAGRIH010000013.1:0-2281 GCA_020443345.1 Halioglobus sp. | reverse complement strand
TCCACCCGTAGCTACCATTTTCAATTTAAAAATCAATAGCTTAAAGAGCCCTCAAACCGTTCTGCGGTTCTCCCTCCTCCCGATTGCGGGAGATTTGCGGGAGTTTTCACTCTTGATCAAGGTCAGGGTCGGTGCCGATCTACCCGTCCAGCTCACTTTCTCCACTGCCTCTATCAATGATTTCAGCGGCGGAATAATGCGTCGTAATCTGGCCGTTCTTGTGACCCAGGAGCACCTGCCGGGTTTCATGACTGACGCCTTTGGCCCGCAATCGGCGACCGAAGGTATGTTTCAGATCATGTACCCGCACTTGCGGTAATCCAGCCTCCTTCCTTGCCCTGCGCCAGGCCTTGGTGTTGATACGATCGACCGGCTGACCCTTTGAATAGGTAAATACATACTCCGGGTTCCTGCCGCGCTGACGGTTAATCACCGCCCGTGCTTCGCCGTTCATCACCACCAGGCGGTCTTCTCCATTTTTCACACCATCGCTCGGGACCACAAACACGCTGGTTTGAAGTTCAGGAATCGGTACTTCCCATTCCCACCGCAAACCCACCACCTCCTGCTCCCGTGTGCCGGTGTTGACCTTGAAAAACGCCATTTCCCTTAAATGATCCGGCAGGCGCGCAAACAACCTCGCCTGCTCGTCCCAAGATAGGGGATACGGCTTGCGGGCATCGTCACAATCGAGTAATTGCAGCAAAGGGGCCGTCTCGAGCCAGGTCAAACCGGACTCATCCCGCCATAATCGGGCGGCAAGCGTCAGAATTCGCCGCACCACCGCCAGATCGCGGTTAATGGTGTTGGCTCGCATACCCTGCTTACGACGGTGCCGGATAAACGACTCCAGCATGCCCTGATGGACCTGGCGCAAAGGCAGATCACCTATATACGGGTCCAGAATTTTCAGGGATTGTGCGTAACGGGCAATACTGCGCTTATGCTGGTAATCCAGCAAAAACCTGGTGGCCGCCTGCCGAAAAGTGCGCTCAGGTCGAATGCCAAAAACAGTCACCTTGCGCATCTCTTCCAACCGTCGAATCAGGTACCTTTCCGCTTCCTCGAGCTCGCTTGTGCCAGTGCTCTCGTGAAGTCGGCCATATCCTTTGATGCATTTATCAATGTGCCAGATGCCCTGGGTGCCTCTCTTGTAGAGGCCCGGGATTCGCTTTGACATAGGAAATCTCCTCTATGCTTAGGCGAACACCCACAGCGCTTTATATACTGCTCCGCCCAGGCGTCCATTTCAAGCCGATCAAAGGCTATGCCTTGCTTGCCGATGGGAATCGCGGTCAGCTCTGCCCGAACCTCGCGATTGAATCGATTCTTGTCCATGCCCAGGTAGGCGGGCGCATCACGGAGGCGGATCAGGCTGGGCTGGATCTGCATGGCTATCGACCTAGATAAACCGCGGTAATCTGCTCCCGCTGGTGGCCGATTTCTGCACTGACAATCAGCCGCGCTTGTTGATCGATTTGCCACTGCGCCTCTGTCAGTTGTCCTCTGGTCGGCCCGCCTGCATGGGGCGAGGGCCAGCCGGTGAGTTCCTGGTACCGCTGCTGGGCATAGGCATGGCGCAAGCCGTGCATCTTCGATAAGCCGGCATTGGCGGTGTGGCGCTCGTAGATCTTGAGCTGCTCGATGTATTTGCGGCTCCGGGGGATCAGGGAGCCGAAACCGGCCAGGCGTTTGGCCTGTTCCAGCAGGGCGCGCTGTTCCTGGGTGCGGATGGGAACGGTGCGTTCCCGCCCGCCCTTGGTCCAGCTGGCCTTGAGCTGCAGATGGTCGCCCCGATTCGCCCAGCGGGGCTGGATCTTGAGGGCCTCCTCTCTTCGGAGCCCGAAGGCCTGCTGCAGGCGCAGGCTCATTCTCACGTGTTCGTCCTTGACCCGGGTGAGCTGTTCCCGCGTCAGGTCTTTGGCCTTGCTCTGGTCGGACACGAACTGCCGGTCCGGTATCCCATAGCGATCGTTGGAGCTGGCCACCACGGCCCGCTTGTTGACCTTCTCGGCCCACCAACGCAGGCAACTCATCCGGTTCTTGATGGTCCCGGGTGAGAGATTTTGGTCCAGCCAGTGGTCCACCAGGGCCTGTACATGCTTCTGTTTGAGAGACGTAGCCTTCATCTGCCGGAAGCCCAGGTCGTGTAACTGGTTGGCGATGGCGCTTAACTGTCGCTCCCGGCCCACCCGGGTTTCGAAGCTGCCCTCATGGCTGTGTTTGCATAACAATTTCAGTTGGTAGTTCAGGTCTCGCATAGTGTTGTTTCCTTCGGTGA
>JAGRIH010000012.1 GCA_020443345.1 Halioglobus sp. | reverse complement strand
GGATTTTGGGTGGCCGCCGGGGCAAAGCGAAGTGGCTACCATCATTAGTGATGGTAATACCTGAATTCATACTGTAAAAAAAGTAGATGAAACCGATCATCAGCAGTACCGGCATGGTTACCCGCTTCGAAGAAAGAGAATTGCGAACAAAATGGCGTTTCATTGACGAACTGCCCCGGAGTACCTCAGTTGCCAACCCAAATAGCAGCCGCTAGGCGGTCTCTCTAAGTAGGTGAGCCAGGATGAGTAATTAACCGTCAGCAGAGAGTAGCTCATTTGGTCTTTATAGGACAAAGCGGACTTAGCTCCAGGAATTGCCATGTGTCCCCCATTATTTTGAGGACAATATACAGCAGTTTGGTCCGACAGAATGCTCACAATCGTGGTTCAGGGGTTGGTTGCGGGGCGGCGCCCTCTGAATTCTGCTCAATACAAAAAATCGACCACAGATATTTGCAATTCAATTGCAAAATCCGGGTGCGGGAGTGGGCCGCTGAATACCCGTTTAATAATCGCCTATATAGGAACTTTTGTTACGAGGCCACAGGCGCAAACAAGCGTTTATTCGGGTCAGCAGGTACGCTTTATTTTAGTAGGCAAGGAAGATAACAATAGAGATTGCTTTTCAGAAAACACTACTATTATAGGGTTAAAGTATAGAAATGGCGGAAGAGGCAGGAGTCGAACCTACCAGGCGCGTTGCTGCGCGCCTCACTGGTTTTGAAGACCAGGTACCCCACCGGGGATATCGCTCTTCCGTGGTAACTGACATCGTGTTCGCTCCCGCTGCATTAATCTTGCTACATCAGTCTCGCTGTATTAGCCGGGCCGCATTTGGATCCGCAATCAATCGCAAGTTTCCGCTTCTTTTCGTATAGCCAATTTGATCAAAGAACTCCAGTATTTCAATGGTCAAGTTTCTGCCCAGGCCAAATACCTGCTTTGCCTCGATGACTGAAATCCCGCCTGAGGTATCCGTGAACTGCTGTACCCGCTTGGCCAGCTCCCTGAGCGTGTCCGGTAGCGCCAGCCGTTTTTCGCCAATCTCAAAGAGATCTCCCGCCTTGATGGCGGGGCGTGTGAGCATTTCCAATCGCCTGGCATCAAAACCCGTATCCTTCTGCAGCTCAGAGCGCAGGGGAAGATTCAAGCCCCTGACTTTCATCCGCATCTCGAGTTGCTGCCACTCCCGTTGCACCTGGGGAGACAGGGTGGGCCTGTGCCCGAGAGCCCGGATCAGTTGCTCCTGGTGGACGATCTGACCTGCGCGAATACGATCATCCAGTACCGCCTTGAACAGGTGTGCAGGGACCTGCCGGTGTACCAGTGCTCGCAACGAATCGGGCCGTATACCGGGCTCCATGGGACGCGCGCTGTGCCACTCGGCCAACTGCTGGTCCAGGCAGTCAACGTAACTCTCCCACAACTCACGGGACAGGATAAGTTCATCCCCGTTGGCACTGATCCTCACCAGATTGTCTGTGTCAAACGGGGGCAGGGCCAGCAAGCGGTCGATCTCTTCCTGGGACAGGTTCCAGATGCGTTGACACTGGCGCAGGCTGACAATATCGCCATTGCTGAACAGCCGTTGATCGAGCGCTGTTTGCGGCGGTCCCATTTCCAGCGCATCGAGCTGCTTGAGACGATTCCTGCGTGATTTTCCCCACTGGGGTGCTTCCGGGTCGATGACGACGCCGCCTCCCAGGGTTGTCCTCTCATTGTCATCGCGCAGCACAAAACGGTCGCCAGCAAAAGCGAGTACGTCCCTGTTCAAGATCAATTGAACACGGTGGCCAGACGTGCTGTCTTCGCCGCGATCGAGGAAATAGGTTCGGGCACCAATACGCCGGGTGCCAATGTAGAGTTTCACTCTGCCCAGGTGTTTCAATGACCGCCCCGATCCTGCAACTGTCCAGCAGCGTGTATCCAGGCGACGACCCGGCGAGGCGGTGGGATGCGCGCACAAAAAATCTCCCCTGTGGACCTGCTCCAGAGAGACCTTGCCGGCGAGATTCAGTGCACAGCGTTGTCCGGCGTGGCCTGCAGTGGCAGGTTTTCCCTGGGTATGAATCTCTCGTACCCGGACCTTTATATCCTGTGTATTGCACCCGGCAGAGGCGAGCAGTCGCAGTTCATCCCCGGTGTTGATGGCGCCGGACAGGCAGGTGCCGGTGACGACCACTCCCGCACCTTTCTTGATGAATACACGGTCGATGTACAGGCGAAACTGCGCTTCGGTCGCGCGTTGGGGGCAGTCGCGCAGTTGCTTGTCCAGCATCGATTGCAGCCGATCCAGGCCCGCACCCGTGCGGTTGGAAATTGTGCACAGCGGTGCACCGGGAATGAGGGCGCCGGTCTGCTTCGCGACCTGATCCAGCCGCGCCCGGTCGACGAGGTCGCTTTTGGTTATGACCCCCGCGAATCGCTCTACACCCAGCAGGCGCAGAAGTTGCAGGTGTTCGAGTGTCTGCGGCATCGGCCCATCGTCTGCCGCCACTACCAGCATGCCGAGATCGATGCCACTGATCCCGGATATCATGGTGTTGATGAAACGGTGGTGACCGGGCACGTCGATAAAACCAATTCGCTCATTTACGCCGGCTTCTCCAAATGCGTAGCCGAGCTCGATGGTCAGCCCCCGCTGTTTCTCCTGTGCCAGCCGGTCCGTGTTGGTCCCGGTCAAGCGCTGCACCAGGCTGGTCTTGCCGTGGTCCACATGACCTGCGGTAGCCACTAGCATGACAGCGCATCCCTGAGTTGGGGTAGCTGTTGCAGAAAAAGCGATTCACAGTCCAGGCAACGCAAATCCAGCAACAACCTGCCGTCGTGGATCCGGCCAATGACAGGGCGTGGCAGCTTGCGCAGTTCCGTTGCCAGGTGCCTCAGGTCGCTGTCCCGCCCCTGGTCGGACTCGATGGCGATGGCGAAGCTGGGAAGCGTTTCGACCGGCAGGGCGCCGCTGCCAATCTGACTGCGACAGGGGCTTGTCGCTGCCCGAAATGGGGGTGGCAGGTGGCTGGCAAGCTCATCGCACAGCCGCACTGCTTGCGCCTCGATCTGTGTTGCCGGGCGTGTCAGTTGCCGCAGGGTCGGCAGGGTTTCCGTCAGGCTTTCCGGGTGCCGGTACAACTTGAGTACTTCGGACAGGGCCGCCAGTATCATGCTGTCCACGCGCAGCGCGCGTTTCAGGGGGTTCTTGCAAATGCGCTCAACCAGCGATTTCTTGCCGGCAATAATGCCGCACTGTGGCCCGCCGAGTAATTTGTCACCACTGAAGGTAATCAGGTCTATGCCATTGGCGATGTAATCCGAGGCCTGCGGCTCTCCCGGCAGGCCCAGGGCGGTAAAGTCGACCAGGCAGCCACTGCCGAGATCCACCATGCAGGGCAGGCCGTGTTCATGTGCCAGCTCAGCGAGGGTTTTGGCGTCCACCGATTGGGTAAAACCCTGCAGCCGGTAGTTGCTGGTGTGAACTTTCATCAACAGGGCAGTTTGTGCGGAAATTGCCGCGCGGTAGTCCTGCAGGTGGGTGCGGTTGGTCGCCCCCACTTCCACCAGGGTGCAGCCTGAGGATTCCATTACCTCCGGCACGCGAAAGGACCCGCCGATTTCCACCAGTTCGCCGCGTGAAACAGGCACTTCCAGGCCTCTGGCTAATGTGCTCAGCGCCAGTACGACGGCCGCCGCATTGTTGTTGACCACAGTGGCGGCTTCGCTGCCGGTGAGCTCGCAGATCAACGGCTCGACATGGCTGTCGCGGTTGCCCCTTTTGCCGGTCTGTAGGTCGTACTCCAGGTTGTTGGGAAAGATCGCTGCCTGGCGAGCCGCCTCGGCAGCTGCAGCCGGGAGGCAGGCCCGGCCCAGGTTGGTATGCAGGACGACACCCGACAGGTTGATGACGGGCCGGATACCGCGCGCGTCACTGGCCGACAGCTGTGTGTTTATCGCACAGTGAATTGCCAGGATGCTACGCTCGGGTTCCTGTCCCGCACTGATACGCTCACGCATGTTACTCAGGTGCTCGCGAATTACCTGGCTTACCCGCTGGTGACCCCAGCGCGAGATCAGGTCCTGTGACTCCTGCAGTACGCGGTCAACTGATGGTAATTCGCGCCTGCTGTCCCGCTCGCCAGTCATCGCCTGTGCCCTCTGCTAGTAACCCGCCGTCGTATCAACGACGCCCTGCAGTGGCTGGTCATTGGAAAAAGCGATCACATTGGCAAAAAATGGTGCCATCAAGCGCTTGACCATATCTGGCCCACTCCACGAAATATGGGGACTGAGAAAAACCCGCGGGTGTCGATATAGCCAGTGGCCAGCCGGCAGGGGTTCGGGCTCTACCACATCGAGAGAGGCGCGGCCTATGTGGCCCTTGTCCAGGCTTGCGCGCAGCGCTTCCTGGTCGATAAGGTTTGCGCGGGATACGTTCACCAGGTGCGCGCCCGGTTTCATGGCTGCCAGGGCCTGAGCTCCCATAAGTCCGTGGCTCTCGGGGGTGGAGGGTAGCGCGAGAACCACGTGGTCTGATCTGTGGAGTAAGGTATGCAGATTCTCGATCAGTTCGACGCCCGGGATCGGGCTGCTACGGTGTGTGCGAACCTTGGCAATGATGTTCATGTAAAACGCCAGTGCTCGCCTGGCGATAGCCTGGCCGATAGCCCCAAAGCCGATAATTCCCAGTGTCCTGCCTTCAAGGCACCCGAGATCGGCCATATACCAGGCCTGGGGCGGTTCGGTAATCCAGCGATCCGGCAACTGTTTTTCATGTGCCAGCAGCATGGCCATAACCCACTCGGCAATAGGGACTGCGGTGGCACCGCGGGAGCAGGTTACCAACTTGTCCTCGACCAAGTGGAGCGGAAATTGGTCGACACCCGTTCCCAGGATATGGACCCAGCGCAGGTCCTCACAGCGTTCGATGAGAGCCGGCAACCGGGTTCCACCAGTAGCGGCACCGAGGAGGGCGTCAGCCACTATGCGGTGCTCACCGGTTACATCTGTGTGCGGCAAAATGAATGCCTCAATACCCGGCGCGAGGCATTGCAGCTGGTCGATCAGGCCGGGCATTTCTGTCTGTAGGGCTATGCGCATGACCAGGTCCAGGGAACAAAGAGGAAACACTATTGGCTTCGTTACGGCTATAGTATAGGGGATCGGAACTGTGGACGTCTCGTACAGGTGTACTAAGCGCGTTGTTGACGCCACCACTATAATCGGGACCAATCAGGGATTGGTAGCTTCCGAAATATCATTCACGCGTTGGTGCGGTCTCTAAGAGGTAAAGCGATGTATTATGGTTGGCGTATAGTCGGTGGCAGTTTTCTCTCGCAGGCATTCGTGATCGGCTTTTTCACCTATGCGGTCAGCCTCCTCACCCAACCGGTGCGGGAGACTTTCGATGTCGGCGTCGAAATGGTGATGTACAGCCTGACCTGCGGTACGTTCGTCGGTCTTTTCACCATGCCCATCGTCGGAATCCTGTTGGACAAACTGTCTGTGCGCAAAATCTTCGCCGCAGGGGTGGTGCTGTTTGCACTCGGGCTGTGGCTGTTGTGCCAGAGCGCGACCATTATTCAATATATCGTGATCTTCGGCATTACCATGGCCCTGGCCAACGCACTGGCAGGTTCCATGATTTCCTCGGCTGTGGTGTCCAGGTGGTTTACAAACAACAGGGGCAAGGCACTCGGGGTTGCCGCGACGGGCACGTCGGTAGGTGGCGTTTTGGTCCCCGGGTTGATCACATTCTGGCTGCCGGATTATGGTTGGCGCGGCACTCTGGAGAACCTCGCAATAGTGCTTATAGTTCTCGTATTGCCGATAGTTCTCTGGACCATCCGCAGTTGGCCCTCGGAAGTCGGAATACAAGAGTCTCAGGAAGACGGCGCAGGCGGTTCCGCCGCCTCCGCCGCCCAGCTTGGCCTCAAAGACATCGTGGGCAATTCCAATTTCTGGTGGCTCGCCTGCGCTCTCGGGCTTCTGTTCAGTACCTATACCGCCATCCTGTCCAACATAACGCCTTACGCCACACAACTTGGCCACCAGGAAGAGGCAGCGTCCGGGCTTATCATGGTAGTTGCGATCACTGGTCTGCTGGGCAAGCTGGTATTTGGCGTGGCCGCCGACATGCTCGGTCACAAATGGGCGCTCTGGGCTGCGCAGTTGCTCGTAGCTGTTGGCTTTGTCGTTCTTGCACTGGAACCTTCCTATCTCCTCATTTTACTGGCCTGTGTTTCGATAGGTTTGGCGGCAGGGGGGATGTTGCCCGTGTGGGGCGCCTTTATCGCGGATATTTTCGGTTTGCAAAGCTACGGTCGTGCCTTCGGGCTGATGGCGCCAATCATAACCGTCTTTGTTATGCTGGGCTTTCCCCTGGCCGGTAGATTGTACGATGTCACTGGCAGCTTCAGTTTATGCCTGTGGATATTTGCCGGCCTGATGGCAGTTGCCGCCATGCTGGTCCTGCCTCTTCGCCTTCCGCATAAATCCTGACCATGCGCTTCTTTGCAAACGTGATCCTCACGGTGTTGCTCGGTGGCTTGCCAGCGCAGGTCGTCGGGGACGAGCCGCGCATATTCGAGTTCAGCTATGAGCTTATGCCCGGTGGGCTGCCGTCGGGAGAGGCGGTGGATGTCTACCTACCCCTGCCGGCAGAGCATACTGGCCAGCTTATCCTGGAGCAGTCGTTACAGTCATCCATTCCCGGCAGCAGGGGCCTGGAGATACGTCACGACAATGGCTACTACCGTATTACCAGGCCGGCCGGCTCCGATGCCCCGATCAGTGCCAGCCTGCGCTGGACAGTGAGCCGTAACACGGTGCACGCGGGCAGTGAGATGGCGCTTGACGATGCCCAGAGAGCTCGGTTTCTGGCGCCCAATGCCCTGGTTCCAGTGGGCCATGATATCCTCCAGCCGATACTGGAGGATATCCGGGCCCAGCGCGCCGATGATTCGCCGGCTGCCACTGCGCGGGCCATCTACGACTGGGTCGTGGACAATGTGGAGTACAAGAAGGTCGGCACTGGCTGGGGCAATGGGGATACCTTCTGGGCCTGCACCGAGCGCTATGGGAATTGCACGGATTTCCACGCCTTGTTTGTGGCTCTTGCACGCAGCGAGGGTATTCCGGCTCGGTTCGAGATCGGGTTTCCAGTGCCACAGACTCGCCGGGCCGGAGACATAGGCGGTTACCACTGCTGGGTTCAGTTTTACCTCCCGGGAGAGGGCTGGATACCTATCGACGCCTCCGAAGCAGCCAGGCATCCTGACAAGCGGGAGCTGTATTATGGCACCCATCCTGCCGATCGCATTCACTTCACCACGGGTCGCGACCTGGTAGTGAGTGAGGCGAGTGCGCGGCATCCGCTGAACTACTTTATCTACCCTTACGTGGAAGTTGACGGAAAACCGTGGCGGGGAAAACTCCAGACCCGGTTCAGCTATCGCGAGGTATTTGCGCCCACCCTGGCTTACCAGAGTGAGTCAAATGCCAGCCTGCAGCAGAGGGCGACATTCGTATCGAAAAGGAAGTATCCATGACAAACCATCATCGTCTTATCATCCTGGGTTCGGGGCCAGCAGGTTACACCGCGGCGGTCTACGCGGCGCGAGCCAACCTGAATCCCGTCGTTATCACCGGCATAGTACAAGGTGGGCAGTTGACCACCACTACCGAGGTGGAAAACTGGCCGGGTGGCCACGCGGAACTGCAGGGCCCGGAGTTGATGCAGAATATGCAGGCCCACGTGGAGCGGTTCGGCACCGAAATTGTCTTCGATCACATCGACGAGGTGGACCTCAACGCCCGCCCCATGGTGCTCAAGGGCACCGGCAGCTATACCTGTGACGCCCTGATCATCGCCACCGGTGCCACCGCCCAGTACCTCGGCCTGCCCAGCGAGGAGGCCTTTATGGGCAGGGGCGTCAGCGCCTGCGCCACCTGTGACGGCTTTTTCTACCGCGACAAGAAAGTAGCGGTCGTCGGCGGTGGCAACACTGCGGTGGAGGAGGCGCTGTATCTGGCAAATATCGCCTCAGAGGTGGTACTGGTGCACCGCCGCGACGCCCTGCGCGCGGAAAAGGTGTTGCAGGATCGTCTCTTCGCCCGCGAGGAGGAAGGCAAGGTGTCCATACTGTGGGACAGTACACTGGAGGAGGTGCTCGGCGATGCCAGCGGCGTCACTGGCGTGCGGGTAAAGTCGGTGAAGGATGGCAGCACTACTGATATTGACCTGGCCGGCGTATTCATCGCGATTGGTCACAAGCCGAACACCGATATCTTCATCGGCCAGCTGGAGATGAAAGATGGCTATCTGAAGATCGCCAGCGGCACCGAGGGCAATGCGACGGCTACCAGTGCCCCCGGCGTCTTTGCTGCCGGTGACGTGGGCGACCACGTCTACCGCCAGGCGGTCACGTCTGCCGGTTTCGGGTGTATGGCCGCGCTCGATGCAGAAAAGTTCCTGGATACTCTATTAGAGGAGCCTTTATGAACAAGTACATGGGTTTGGACCGGGCAATGTTCGATCGATATGCCCCCCGACAGGGGCGAAAGCCGCTGCTCCCCGAGTTGAGTGAGTGCGCCCAGGTCGCCCTGATGTGTCGCATGCTGTTCCGGGAGGGCTGGAATGAGCACATCGCCGGCCACATCACCTACCGTCTGCCCAACGGCAATATTCTGACCAATCCGTGGGAATTGGCCTGGGATGAGCTGACCGCCAGTGATATTGTCACTCTGGATTCGCAGGGTAATGTTATCGAGGGCGACTGGAACGTTACACCAGCGATCGGCTTGCATATTCAATTACACGCCCTGCGGCCGGATATCAACGTGGTCATCCACAACCATGGACAATGGAGTGGCATATGGGCCAATCTGCAGCGGGTACCGGCGATCTACGATCAGACGGGTGCGCACTGTGGTGTCGAACTGCCGCTGTACAACGAATACGCCGGCACCTTTGAAAACCAGGCCACCAGTTTGTCGGCGGCCGAAGCACTGGGCGACGCTAAGTGGGCCCTGCTTGCCAATCATGGTGCCCTGGTCGTGGGCAGGGATTTGCGCCAGGCCCATCTGCGGGTCGTGACCCTGGAGTGGCGTTGCAAGCGCGCCTATGAAGTGGAATTGGCGGGGGGCGGAGTGCCTCTTGCGGACGCGGAGGTGGAAAAAGTCAGTATCACGGATGCAAACGGCTTTCCCTTCTGTTGGGAGGCCATGGCCAGGCGCGAACTGCGTGCCGATCCCAGCATCACTGATTAATCCTGCTGATCCCAGACCAGAGCTGAGGACTAATGTGAGGACTAGTATGAGGACTCGTGGATGTCACTACAAATAACCCCACTGCACAATGTCGGCGCCGAGATATCGGGCTTTGATATCAACGAACCCATGACGGATGCGCTGAAAAATGAGCTGAAATCGCTGTGGTATGAACACGGTGTCCTGTTATTTCGCGACCAGGACATCACCCCCGAAAAGCAAATTGAGTTCAGCCGTATTTTTGGGACTCTGGAGCTGCACCCGCTGAAAGCGGAAACTTCCGAAGCCTATCCCGAACTTTTCGTCCTGGAAAATGGCGGCGACAAGGACAAGTTTTTTACCGCCCGATATCGGGGCGAAGAGATCGTGGGGCGCCTGGATTGGCACATTGACCTGCACTACACGGGTCGCCCCAATCACGGCGCACTGCTGCGGGCGGTGGTCGTGCCCTCGGACGACGGCCTCACTGGTTTTGGAGATCTGGCCAAGGCCTATGATGCGCTGGATGAAAAGACCCAGGCGCTGCTGGAGAAGATCGAGGTCGCCTACGTCTTTTGCATGCAGCGCAGGCATATGCGCTATGTGGATCTGGAGGGCTACGAGCCCGGGCCGCACAGTCCCCGCAAGCCGGCCGATATGAACTACCCGGATTTTCCCGACGCGGTATACCCCGCCGTGGTCAGACACCCGGTCACGAAACGGCCTGTACTGGGTATCGTCGAGCAGTTTCTCGACCGGATCATCACCCCGCAACAGGCCGGATTATCCAATGACGAGGCGATAGAGTTGTTGCACCGTTTGGTAGAGCACACCCGCAAGCCGGAATTTCACTATTTTCACCAGTGGCGCGAGGGCGACATGATTTTGTGGGATAACTGGCGCCTCATGCATTGTGCTACCGGCACTCACCCCGGTGTGAAGCGCGTAATAAACCGCACAACCATCAAAGGTGACGCGCAACTCGGCCGGGTGCTGATCAAAGAATGATGTGAAGGTGAGCAAGCAATGTGAGGGAATTTCCCCCTCATGTTAGATTGTCTAATGCCGTAACAAACTCCCTCAAATAATTTGAACAGTGCTCTGCGCAGTACTTTCCATCCATGCTACCGGATGAACGAGTTCAGCGCCTGGCAGTGAGATCCATAACAAACGGGCTTGTACTTTTATTTTTCTCGGTTAAGATAGTAACTAATTACTACCTGCTGAGAGTGGCAGATATGCAAAACCGCGCCAAGCACCTCCCGGCCGATGAGCGCCGGGCAGTGACAGTACAGGCCGTGGTCGACCTGGCCGCACAGCAAAACCCCAGCGAGATCACCACTGCGGCAATTGCCAGGCATATGAACGTGACGCAGGGCTCGCTGTTTCGGCACTTTCCCAACAAGGATGCTATCTGGCGCGCCGTCATGCAGTGGGTGGCCGAGCGTCTGCTGGCGCGCATCGAGCGTTCCGTGCAGGACATCGAGTCGCCCGTGGCGGCCATGCAGGCCATGTTCATGAGCCATATCGACTTTGTCGCAGAACACCCCGGTGTGCCGCGGATGCTGTTTGGCGAACTGCAGCGCGCCGAAACGACGCCGGCCAAGCGCATGGTACAGATCCTGATCCAGCGCTACGGGCTGCGTTTGCACGCCCTGATCGAGGAGGGCAAGGCACAGCGAGAACTCGATGCCGATCTGGATGCCGAGGCCGCCGTCACGCTGTTCATCGGCACTGTCCAGGGACTGGTGATGCAATCTCTGCTGGCCGGCGATGTGGCCAGCATACGCCGCGACGCGCCGGGGGTGTTTGCCATTTACCTGCGGGGGGTCAGCAGCGCGCGCTGAACGGGCCGTTTTTATCACTGTATCGGGAGGAACAGGTATGACCAAAGCCACACCGGGCCGTCTCTGGACACGGGTGATCGCCCTGCTCGCCATCGCCTTCGGCCTGCTGACCGTCAAGGAGGGCGGCACGGTGATATTTGGTGGTGCGGCGGCGCGCAGCGCCGCCGGCGACTATGTCCCCTTCGTGCTGTGGTTCAACTTTACCGCGGGCTTCTTCTATATCCTTGCGGGGATCGGGCTGTGGCTGCAGCGGCGCTGGGCGCTCGCTCTGGCGATCGTGATTGCCGCGGCGACACTGTTCACGTTCCTCGCCTTTGGCCTACACGTCTATGCTGGCGGTGCCTACGAACCGCGCACGGTGGCGGCGATGAGCCTGCGTTCGCTGCTGTGGCTCGCGATCGCGGCGTTTGCCTGGCGGGTAACCAGGGGTCGCGGAGTCGGTGAGGGGGCGCAGTGAAGATTACCTTTCTCGGCGCGGCGCGCGAGGTCACCGGCTCGTGCTACCTGGTGGAGACCGCGGAAACCCGTTTTCTGGTGGACTGCGGCATGGTGCAGGGTGGACGCGAGGCGCCGGCGCGCAACCGCAGGCCCTTCGGCTTCGACCCCCAATCCATTGATTTCGTGCTGTTGACCCATGCACACATTGACCACAGCGGCCTGTTGCCAAAACTCACGCGTGCGGGGTTTGCCGGCCCTATTCATACCACTGACGCAACGGCCGACCTGCTCGAGGTGATGCTGCCCGACAGTGCGCATATTCAAGAGAGTGATGCCGAGCGTGCCCGGCGCCGCGCCGGGTCCACCCGCGCGGGCCGCGCGGCGTTCTCCCCGCTGTATACCATGGCGGACGCGCAGCGCTGTCTGCGCCAGGTGCGGCCCGTCGACTACGACCAGCAGGTGACGCCCGGTGGCGGCGTACTGTGTCGTTTTCGCGATGCGGGTCATATCCTTGGTTCTGCCATCATCGAGGTCTGGGTGCACGAGCATGGCCGGACCACCAAACTGGTATTCAGCGGCGACCTCGGCCAGCCGGACCGCCCGATTCTGCGCGATCCATCGCCGATCGAGGAGGCCGATATTCTGGTCATAGAATCAACCTACGGCGACCGCAACCATAAGGATCTGATGGCGACCGAGGACGAGTTGATCGACATTCTCGAACGCACGCTTTATCAACAGGAAGGTAACGTGATCGTCCCCGCATTTGCCGTCGGGCGCACGCAAGAGGTGTTGTATCACCTGCATCGCCTTGCCTGTGAGGGCCGCCTGCGCGATCTCAAGGTGTTTGTCGACTCGCCGATGGCCACCGCGGTCACCCGCATCACTTACCAGCACATGGAACTGTTCGATGAGGCGGCCAAACGACTCGCCGGCTGGCAGGGCATTAGCCGGGACATCCCGTATCTGCGTTTCACCGCGAGTGTGGAGGAATCCAGAGCCCTGAACCAGGTCCGCTCGGGCGCAATCATCATTTCTGCCAGTGGCATGTGCAACGCCGGGCGCATCAAGCACCACCTGCGCCACAACCTGCCGCGGCGCGAGTGCGCCGTGCTGATCACCGGGTTCCAGGCACAGGGCACGCTCGGTCGGCGGCTGGTCGATGGCGCCAGACGGGTGCGCATCTTCGGCGAGGATATCCCCGTGCGCGCGGGAATTCACACTGTAGGCGGGCTGTCGGCCCATGCCGACCAGCGGGCACTGCGAACCTGGGCGGCAAACTTCCGGCGACCGCCGCGCCAGACCTTCGTGGTGCATGGGGAGGAGACAGCGGCGCTCGCCTTTGCCGAACGGCTGCGCGCCGATCACGAGTGGGCAGTGGCGGTACCGGCGCACGGTCACTGTGTGTGGCTGTGAGCGAACCGCCGGGCGCGCCGTTCGACGCAGGCGCTGCCCGGCGCTCGACTGGCATCGCCTGATTTAGGCGATGCAACAGGGATTAATTAACCATTCGAGTAGGGCCCAATGGCAACCAACACCAGACACCGTCCAAGCCGTGCCGTGCTTCTGCTGGCGATTATCGTGGTTGCGATCGCCGTCGGCAGCCTGCTGCGGTACTGGCTGCAGCGCGGTGACGATGAGGATGGCGTGTTGCGCCTGTACGGTAACGTCGATATCCGCGAGGTGGAACTGGCGTTCCGCCAGCCCGGCCGCCTGGCCCAGATGGTCTTTGACGAGGGCGATACCGTCACCGCCGGCGAGGTGATGGCCCGGCTCGACGCCGTGCCCTACCGCGAGCGCCTGGCTGCGGCCGAGGCGGAGCACGGGGCGGCCCGGGCCGAACTGGACAAGCTGCGCAGCGGCAATCGCCCGCAGGAAATTGCCCAGGCGCGCGAGAGCGTGAGTCAGGCGCAGGCGGCCTTTACTGAAGCGCAGCGCGACTTTCAGCGCCAGAGCAGCCTGTTCGAGTCCGGCGCCAGCAGCCAGCGCACAGTGGACGCCGCGCGCGCCGCCCACGATCGGACCGCCGCCAACCTGGCCGCGGCCAAAGCGGCGCTGTCCCTGGCCGTGGACGGTTTTCGCAGCGAGGACATCGCCGTGGGCGAGGCGCGGGTAGCCGCCGCCGCGGCGGCACTGGCACAGGCGCGCACCGCGCTGGCCGATACGCAACTGGTGGCGCCCAGCGATGCCACGGTGATGGCGCGGGTGCGCGAGCCCGGCAGCATGGTGGCCAGCAACAATGCCGTCTACAGCCTGAGCCTGCGCGATCCGCTCTACGTGCGCGCCTATGTCAGCGAACCGGATCTCGGGCGCATCGCGCCGGGTTCGCCGGTGCGCGTCTACAGCGATTCCTCGAACCGGGTGTATCGCGGCCAGATCGGCTTTATTTCGCCGCGCGCGGAGTTTACCCCGAAGACGGTGGAGACCACCGATCTGCGCACCGATCTGGTCTACCGGCTGCGCGTGGTGATCGCCGATGCCGACGAAGGTTTGCGCCAGGGCATGCCGGTGACGGTCGAGGTGGCCCTCGAGCGCGGCGGCGAACGCCGCGACGGGCCGTGAGATGAGTGGGGCAACCGCACACATCGCCAGCGGTACCGCGCGCGGGCGCGGCGAGGCCGCCGTCGTCATTGCGGATGTGGCCAAACACTTTGGCCGGGTCGAGGCATTGTGCGGCTTCAGTGCCACTATCCATTACGGCCGCCTCACCGGCCTGGTCGGTCCGGACGGCGCCGGCAAGACCACCCTGATGCGCGTCATGACCGGGCTGTTGGTGCCCGATGGCGGCAGCGTCACCCTGGCCGGCTTTGACGTGGTCGAGGACAACGACGCTATCCACATCGCCAGCGGCTACATGCCGCAGCGCTTCGGCCTCTACGAGGACCTGTCGGTGCTGGAGAACATGCGCCTGTACGCGCGGCTGCGCGGCATGGATGCCGATCAGCACGCCGCAACCTTCGAGGACCTGCTCGATTTTACCCGCCTGGGCCCGTTTACCAGCCGCCTGGCCGGCCGGCTCTCGGGCGGCATGAAACAAAAGCTGGGGCTGGCCTGCGCGCTGATGGCAAAGCCCGAGGTACTGCTGCTGGACGAGCCCAGCGTCGGCGTCGACCCGGTCAGCCGCCAGGACCTGTGGCGCATGGTGCGGGAACTCACCGACGACGGCATGGCCGTGGTCTGGTCGACGGCCTATCTCGACGAGGCCGAGCGCTGCGAGAGCGTGCTGCTGCTCAACGCGGGCAAGCTTGAATTCGACGGCCCGCCGCGCGAACTCACCCGGCGCATCGACCGGCGCAGCTTTCGCCTCGAACAGGTCGGTGCGGCGCGCCGCGCCGTGCTGTCGCAAGCGTTGAATCTGCCCACTGTCAGCGACGGCGTGATCCAGGGCGATGCCGTGCGCGTGGTGCTGCGCGCGGACGCCGCTCGCGATGCAATCGACGCCCTGGTCGCGGAGACCGGCGCGGCGCTCCAGCCCGTGCAGCCGCGTTTCGAGGACGCCTTTATCGATCTGCTCGGCGGGGGGCCGGGCGGCACCTCGGCGCTGGCCGAGCGCTTTGACGCGGTCGAGCTGGAGTCGGACATCGCGGTGTCCTGCCGCGACTTGAGCAAACGGTTTGGCGACTTTACCGCCACCGACAGCGTCAGTTTCGAGGTTCGTAAGGGCGAGATTTTCGGCCTGCTCGGACCCAACGGCGCGGGCAAGTCGACGACCTTCAAGATGCTCTGCGGGCTGTTGAAGCCGACCGCCGGCGAAGCTCAGGTGGTCGGGCGCGACCTGCGGCGCGCGACCGGTGCGGCCAAAAGCCAGCTCGGCTACATGGCGCAGAAGTTTTCCCTCTACGGGCTGCTGTCGGTGCGCCAGAACCTCGACTTTTCCGCCGGCGTGTATGGGCTACAGGGCCGCGCCCGGCGCGAGCGCATCGACGAGATGATCGAGACCTTCGATCTGCAACCATACCTGGGCACCTCGCCCGATGCGCTGCCGCTGGGCTACAAGCAGCGACTGGCGCTGGCCTGCGCCCTGATGCACCGCCCGCCGGTGCTGTTTCTCGACGAGCCGACCTCCGGTGTCGACCCGATCACCCGCCGCGAGTTCTGGACGCACATCAACGGCCTGGCGCGCAAGGGGGTGACCGTGATGGTCACCACCCACTTCATGGACGAGGCCGAGTACTGCGATCGCGTGGCCATGATGTATCGCGCGCGACTGATTGCCCTGGATGCCCCCGATGCGCTCAAGCGCGGAGCCGTCGACGACGCGCACCCCGATCCGACGATGGAGGACGCGTTCATCCATCTGGTCCAGTCGGCCGACCTGGACGCGCAGGCGCGCGCCGACGCGAGCGCGGCATGAACACCGGGACCCGCACAAACCGCACCGGCGCAGCCCCCGCACAGCGGGCCCGAGATCCATTCAACTGGCGCCGCCTGGCCGCGCTGGTACACAAGGAAAGCCTGCAGGCAGTGCGCGATCCATCCACCATTCTGATCGCGTTTGTGCTGCCGGTGGTGCTGCTGTTCCTGTTCGCCTATGCGGTGTCGCTGGACGTGCGCGAGGTGCGCATCGGCGTGGTGCTCGAATCCGACAGCGCCGCTGCGCAGGCGCTGGCCGCCGCCTTTGCCGGCACCCGCTATCTGGCCGTGACCCCCGCGCGCGAGCGCCGCGAGGTCGCCGGGCAGGTGGTGTCCGGGACGCTGCGCGGCTATGTGGTGATCCCCCAGGACTTCGAGCGGCGGCTGGCCGCGCGCGTACCGCAGCCGCTGGTGCAGGTGATCACCGATGGTTCGCAGCCCAACACGGCCAATTTCGTCGCCAATTACGCGCAGGGCGTGGTGCAGACCTGGCGCGCGGGCCGCGCCGACGGCGCGCCGGCGGCGGGCGTTGCGCTGGAGCCGCGCTACTGGTTCAACGCCGAACTCGAAAGCCGCCGCGCGCTGGTACCCGGCGCCATCGCCATTGTCATGACCATCATTGGCACCATGCTCACCGCGCTGGTAGTGGCGCGCGAATGGGAGCGCGGGACGATGGAGGCCGTGCTGTCGACACCGGCCTCGGTGGCGGAGATCCTGGTCGGCAAGCTGCTGCCGTATTTCGCCCTGGGCATGGCCGCCACGCTGGGTTCCGCGGCGCTGGCGATCTTTGTATTTGACGTGCCGCTGCGCGGTTCGCTGGCGGCGCTGTTGCTGCTCTCGGCGGTGTTTTTGATCCCTGCGCTCGGGCAGGGCCTGCTCATCTCGGCCCTCACCAGAAACCAGTTCCTGGCGTCGCAGATCGCCCTGTTTTCGGGTTTTTTGCCGGCTTTCCTGCTGTCGGGGTTTTTCTTCGAGATCGACGCCATGCCACCGCCGATCCAGGTAATTACCTACGCGATACCGGCGCGCTACTTTGTCTCCTCACTGCAGACGGTTTTTCTGGCGGGCGACGTCTGGCCGGTGTTTCTACCGGACCTGGCGGCAATGGCGGCGATCGGCATGCTCTTTTTCGCCATCGCCAAGCGCAAGACCCGCAAGAACCTGGAGGCGTGAGCAATGCGCCGGTGGTTGAATACACTCGTCAACGCCCGCCTGCGCGCGCAGATCGTCAAGGAGCTCCTGAGCCTGCTGCGCGACCCCCGCAGCCGCCTGGTCGTGTTCGCGCCGCCACTGATGCAGTTGCTGGTATTTACCTTCGCCGCCACTCTCGAAGTACGCAATGCCGGTATCGCCGTCTACGATCGCGATGCCGGGCGCTGGTCGCATGAACTGACGGCGCGCGTCGCGGCTGCCGACTTCGTCAAGCAGGTGTACACGGTGCGCAGCCGCGACGCGCTGCGCGAGCTGATCGACCGGCGCAAGGTCATCGCCGGGCTCGATATGGGTCCGGATTTTTCACGCGCCATTGCCGCGGGAGACACCGGGATCGCCCAGGTTATCGTCGACGGGCGCCGCAGCAATGCCGGCCAGATCACGGTGGGTTACCTCAATGCGATCGCCGCCGGCGTCGGCGCCGATGCCGGCAGAGACCGGCGCAACACTGACCCTGTCGTTATCCGCCACTGGTTCAATCCCAATTTGATCTACCGCTGGTTCGTGGTGCCGGCACTCACAGGCATTCTGGTTTTCTTCAATGCGCTGCTGATCACCGCGCTGTCGATCGCGCGCGAGCGCGAGTTGGGCACCTTCGATCAGTTGCTGGTGTCGCCGACCACCACGCTGGAAATCATCGTCGCCAAGATCATGCCTGCGCTCGGTATCGCCACGGTGCTGGGATTGTTGATGATCGCGCTGGCGGTGTTTGTCTTTCACGTCCCCCTGGCGGGTTCGTTTCTGCTGTTGCTGCCGAGCCTGCTGCTGTTCATTCTGTCCGTGGTGGGTATCGGCCTGATGATCTCGTCGGTCTCCGCAACGCAGCAGCAGGCCATTCTCGGCGCCTTTGCCGTCGGCGTGCCGTCCGTGCTGCTGTCCGGCTTTGCCACCCCGGTGGAAAACATGCCCCAGGTGCTGCAGTGGGCAGCGCAGTTGATACCGCTGACGCATTTTCTGGTGATCGTCGAGGGTACTTTTCTCAAGGCGATGCCAGCAGCGGACATCATTGCCAATACCTGGCCGCTGGCAGTGATCGCACTGGTGACGCTGACGCTGGCGACCCGGTTCGTCCGCAGCCGCCTGCAGTAACCTGGGGTGGACAACCATGCAGGAGTTGCTATGACCAGTTTGGCGATGACGCGGTACCACACGCTGCGTGCGCCGGCGATCGCGCTGAGCGATTACCGCTTGAGCCTGGACGCAGTGCAGGCCCAGGGGGCGGCGGTCGAGGTCGTGTGCCGCAGCTACGCGCACGCGCAGATGCGCATCCGGGCCAGCGATACTGCGCTCACTGAGCTGCTGGCCGAAGACGGCGAGCGTGACACGCTGCGCCACGCCATCCAAAAAAATGCCGCCTGCTGCCCACGCATACCCCGTGCCTCTTTTCTGCACCCGCTCACCCCAGCCAGATCGGGAGGTTTGCAACAGACCGGGGGATGTGCGTGATGGTGCGGTGGTCGTTTGGCAGTCACAAAAGTCTCGCAGTGGCCGGGTTGCTGGCGGGGCTGCTCACTCTGACGCTGCTGGTTGTCAATCGCCAGGGGCCGGCTCGCACCGAGTTGGCAGCGCAGGCCCCGATTCTGACGGTGATCGAAGTACAAGCCATGCCTTTTGTGCTGACCGCGCGGGGTTTTGGCGTCACCCGCCCGGCACAAACCTGGCAGGCAGTGGCCAACGTGGCCGGGCGGGTAGTGCAGCGCCATGCGCAACTGCGCAGCGGTACGCTGTTGCCGGCGGGCACGCTGTTGCTGGCGTTGGACCCGAGTCGCTACCGATTGGCGATTGCCGCGGCTGAGGCCGACGTGGCCTCACTGGCGGCCGAACGGGAGCAACTGGCCAGGGAAACGGACAATACCCGGGCCCTGTTACAGCTTGAAAGCGAGCGGCTGCAGTTGTCCGAGCGGGAACTGAGCCGCATCGAGCGGCTGGCCGGCACCGATGCGGTATCGCGCTCGCGGCTCGATGAGCAGCGCCGCGCGACACTGGCGCAGCGCCAGCTCGTGCAGTCGCTGGACAACCAGTTGGCGCTGCTGCCCTCGAAACAACAGTATTTGGATGCGCAGACGCGACGCGCCACCACGCAGTTGGAACAGGCGCGAGAGGACCTCGAAGACACGCGCTTCACCGCGCCCTACGATCTGCGCATCAGGGACGTGGCAGTGGAAGAACACCAGTACGTCAAGGCCGGCCAGTCGCTGTTTCTGGCCGACAGCATCGAGCAGGCCGAAGTCGAGGCGCAGGTGCCGTTGGCCATGTTGCGCCGCGTGATGGGAGCGGTGCCACTGCCTGGTTCACCACAGACAGGTGCGCTGGATCTCGCCCAGCGACTGGATTTTTCGGCCATTCGCGCCGGAGTGACGCTGGCCGGGTTCCCGGCCCTGCGCTGGCCCGCGCGAGTGAGCAGGGTTGCCAGCGGCCTCGATCCGGACACGCGCAGCGCGCGGGTCGTGGTCACGATCGATGAACCCTACGGCCTGGCGCGCCTGCCCGAACGGCCTGCACTGCAGCGCGATATGTACGTGCAGGTGAGTTTGGCGGTGGCCAGTCCGCAGCCTCTGCTGGCCGTGCCGGCGGCGGCGGTGCATCAGGGCGAGGTCTATCTGCTGACACGGGAGAACCGCCTGCAGCGGCGCGCGGTCACCGTGGCCTTCGAGCAGCGCGGTCTGGCAGTAGTCGCAGCAGGGCTGGCGCCCGGCGAGGTGTTGATCGTCGATGATCCGCTGCCGGCAGTGTCGGGCATGGCGGTCGCGCCGCACCGCGATGTGGCGCTGGAGCGGCACATACAGCAGTTGGCGCTGGACCCGATGCAGGGGCCGGCGCCGTGATCCGCTGGTTTGCCGGTCATCCCACGGCGGCCAACCTGCTGCTGCTACTGTTGCTCGCTGCCGGCCTGTTTGCCGCGCCGGGCCTGAAGCGCGAGACCTTTCCGGATTACCGTCCGGTCGAGGTCAGCGTCGAGGTGGTCTACCGCGGTGCCAGCGCCGCCGACGTGGAAGACGCGGTGTGCCGCCGCCTGCACGATGCGATCAAGGGTGTGGACTATCTCGACGAGTTGGTGTGCGTGGCCCAGGACAACCTGGCGCGCGCCACGGCGACCATGCTGTCCGGCGGCGATGCCATCCGCTTTTTGACTGACATCGATACCGAGGTCAACGCCCTCACCGATTTGCCGGCGCGTGCGGAACCGCCGGTAGTGCGGGAGCTGCACCGCAGCGACCTGGTCGCCGCGGTGGCGGTCAGTGGCGATGTGTCGCCCAACCAGCTCGAGGACTACGCGCTGCAACTGGAAGAGCGCATCATGACATTGCCCGGCGTAGCGCAGGTTGTGCTGCAGGGTTTGTCGCAGCGGCAGTGGCAGGTCGAGGTACCGCGAGCCGTGCTGGCCCAGTATGGGCTCTCGGCCGGGGACCTGGCCGTGCGGCTGCGGCAGCAGAGTATCGATGTGCCGCTGGGCACACTGGAGACGCCGGACCGCGATGTGTTGCTGCGCTTCACCGATCAGCGCCGCAGTCTGCGTGAGCTGGCGGATCTGGTGGTGGTGGCGGGCGCCGCCGGTGGCGAACTGACGCTGGGCGAAATTGCCAGTCTGCGGGAGGTGGGGGAGCAGCCCGAGGCCAAAGTCCTGTTCAACGGCGAACGGGCGGTGGTGCTGGAAGTCAGCAAGACCTTGCGCGACGATACGCTGGCAGTGCTGGATGAGGTGTCGGCACTGGTGGCCGCCGAGCGGCAACGTCTCGACGGGCGCCTACAGCTGGCACTGACGCAGGATATGACCAGCATTGTGCGTGAGCGCCTGGCGATGCTGGTGAGCAACGGCGTGGCGGGGCTGGCCCTGCTGATCCTGGTGATGGCGCTGTTTTTCCGGCCGCGCCTGGCCCTGTGGGCGGTGCTCGGCTTGCCGGTAGCCTTTGCCGGCGCGTTTTTTGTCATGAGTGTGAGTGGCCTGTCGCTGAACATGATCACACTGGTGGCGCTGCTGATGGCCATCGGTATCGTCATGGACGACGCCATCGTCATTGCCGACAACATCGCGGTGCAGGCACAGCGGGGCCTCCCGCCGCTGCGGGCAGTGGTGGATGGCACCGTGCAGGTACTGCCCGGTGTCATGTCTTCATTTTTAACGACAGTGTGGGTGTTTGCACCGCTGTCGTTTCTGGCCGGCGAATTGGGCGCCGTGCTGGAGGTGCTGCCGGTGGTATTGATCGCGGCGCTGTTTGCCAGTCTGATCGAAGCTTTCTGGGTCCTGCCGCATCATCTCAAGGGCAGCGTGGCGTCGCTTCGAAGTGGCGAGCGCTGGCGCCTGCGGCAGGGCTTTGACCGGCGTTTCGAAGCGCTGCGTGAACGCGTCGGCCGCCTGGCGGACGCGTCCGCGCGCTGGCGGCACGCGGTGCTCGGCGCGGTGCTGCTGATCCTGTTGGGCACCGCGGGCTTTCTCGCCGGCGGCCACATCAGCACGGAAGCGATGCCGGATATGGATGGCGACACCCTGGAGGCGCGGCTGCTCCTGCCCCAGGGCACGCCGCTGGCGCGCACGGAGCGCGCCGCGCAGCACGTGGTCGCGGCGCTGCGCCAGCTCGATGAGCGCCTGACGCCACAGCAGCCGGACGGCGCCGCGCTGGTGGCGGCGGTCCAGGTGCGTTTCAATTACAATCCCAGTGCCCTGGAGTCCGGCGCCCATGTGGCCACTGTGATGGTGGATTTGTTGAGTGCCGAGCACCGCACCGTTACGCTGGATGAGTTGACTGCGGCCTGGCGCCAGCAGATTGGCGACATACCGGGACTGGCGAGCCTGATTATCCAGGAGCCGGGTTTCGGTCCGGCCGGCGTTCCCCTCGAAGTGCGCCTGCAGGGAGCCGAGCTGGATGACCTCAAGGCGGCGGCGCTGGACGTGGCCGGGCATCTGGCAGGTTATGAGGCAGTCTATAACATCATCGATGACCTGCGACCGGGCAAGCCGCAGCGCACCTTTACCCTCACCCACGGCGCCCTCGCACTGGGATTGACCGCGGAAACCGTCGCCTCCCAGTTGCGTGCGGCCTTTCTCGGCGACATTGCCGACACCCAGCGTATCGGTCGGCGCGATGTGGAAGTGCTGGTGTGCCAGGATACGCGCGACAGAGACAGCCTGGACGATCTGGCCGAGCAGACTATTGTGCTACCCGACGGACGGCAGGTGCCGCTGGAGGTCGTGGTACAAACGCAGGACCGGCGCGACTGGGCGATGATCACCCGCGTGGACGGCAGGCGCACAGTCACAGTGCAGGCCAATGTGGATGTGCGCGCGGCCAGCGCCCAGGCAATTGTCAACGCCATGCGCGCCGACTGGCTCGCCGGTTTCCGGCAGCGCCATCCCGACGTCGCGCTGAGCTTCGAAGGCCAGGTGGCACGCTCGGCGGAGACCGGCGGTTCGATTGTGCGCGGTCTGCTGATCGGCCTGCTGGGTATCTATGTCATTTTGTCGTTCCAGTTTCGCAGCTATGCCGAGCCCGTTATCGTCATGCTGGCGATTCCGCTGGCCTTCGTCGGCGCCCTGTGGGGCCACGTGCTGCTGGGCTGGCACATTTCCATGCCCTCGTTGATCGGCGCCGCGTCGCTGGCCGGCATCGTGGTCAACGACGCCATTTTGCTGATCCAGTTCATCAAAGAGCACCGCGCCAGGGGCTTGAGCGCGGTCACCGCGGCCGGACAGGCCAGTCGCGACCGCCTGCGCGCGATCGTTATTACCTCCACCACCACGATCGCCGGACTGCTGCCGCTGCTGGCGGAAACCAGCGTCCAGTCGGCGTCCATCAAGCCGCTGGTCATTTCGGTGGTGTTTGGTCTGCTCACCACCACCGTCCTGGTGCTGGTGATTATTCCGGCTATATACGTGTTGTTTGACGACTGGGGCTGGACTCGGGTGGAGTTCTCAGAGGCGGAGCAGTGATGGGGGTGGCGATGGCCACAGGAGATTGGTCGCGAGCGGCAAAAGCCGCATCAAGAATCGAACATCACCCTTTATTTCTGTCCCCTTTATTCTGGTTGCGTTGCAGGACATACTGTGTGATCAGGGCCTAACGAGTCTCAATGGAGTTTGCTTGGAACCGCTTACCAGTCTCGATGCGTCTTTCATTCTGGCGGACATGCCTGGACGCCCGATGCACATTTCCAGCATCTCTATTTACGACCCGTCTACCTCCGTTGCCGGGCCGGATGGCTCTCCACTGCGATTCAATCAAATCATGGAGCGTTTCAGGGACGCTATTTACGACGTTCCCATGCTGCGGCGGCGTCTGGTGACAGTTCCGGCAAATCTTGATTTTCCCTACTGGATAGAAGATCCCGACTTTGATATTGAATTTCACGTGCGCCACATAGCCCTGCCAAAACCCGGTGACTGGCAGCAGTTATTTATCCAGCTTTCCCGCTTGCATTCCAGCGCGTTGGATATGAGCAGACCGCTGTGGGAAGTATATGTCATTGAGGGTCTCGATCACCTCGATGGTATTCCCACTGGTTCCTTTGCCGTTGTGCAAAAGGTACACCATGCAGCAATGGATGGGTTATCGGTAAAAAGTATGTTTATGGCCCTGCATGACACGCAACCGAAATCCCGCGAACGGGTGCGCCCCACTGAGCCGCTGTTACGCGAGTCGCGGCCCGGACTGGTGTCCATGATGATTACCGCGTCCCGGCGCGCCGCGAGGCGTCCACTTCTTTTCGGCCGCGTGACCATGCAGCTCTTGGATACTTTACGCCGTGTCGCCCAGGCAGAGACGCGCGGTGAAATCGGGCCGCTTATCGAAGCGCCTCGCTGTCGATTCAGCGGTACAACATCCGCATACCGGACGGTAACCGCCGCTGAATTTGACCTCGAAGAATTTCTGCAACTCAAGCGGCTCCGCCCGCACATCACGTTCAATGATCTTGCACTAAGCGTGTTCGGTGGCGCATTGCGCCAGTACCTTATGGACAAGGATGAGTTGCCGGAGCAGCCGCTGGTGGCGCAGGTGCCGGTTGATATGCGAGGCCGTGGCAGCCAGGTAAAGGGTGGCAACCAGATCAATACCCTGGACGCGTCCTGTGGATCAGATATAGCTGACCCTCTCGCACGTCTGGATGCGGTGCGGGCGTCAACGCAGGATGGCAAGAAACGCCTCGAAATTGTCGGAGCATCCCTGCTGCACGATGTAATTGAGGCTCTGGGGCCGCAGGCTACGGCCATGCTGTACAACCTGATTTATGATTCCGGTTCTCCTGGTTTGTTGGACAAAATCATGCCCGCAAGCCCCAACCTCGTGTTCAGTAATATGCCAGGCCCCGCAGCCCCCGTTTATTTATGCGGCGCACAACTGGTATGGGGCATCGGTCTGGGGCCGATCATGCCAAATAACGGTCTGTTTGTTGCAGTTACATCCCTGTGTGGCGAATTGATCTATGGCATAACGGCTTGCCGAAAGATGATGCCGGACCCGGAGGTATTCCGGCAGTGCCTGTATGATTCGTATGAGAAAACGAAACTGGCGCTGCTTGCTACAACCAACCGGGGGGCGGGGGGATAGAGCGCAGCTGCAAAGCGCACTCAGCAGGTAAGCGAAAAAAGATCGGACGGCAAATTCTATTATTGTGAAAGAAAGTAAAAAGAACAAAAAAGGGATCGTCGCCTTTAGTTGCTTTTCTTTATTATTCCCTTTATTTCTCTGGCGAACAGTAGTGTACCGATCCAGTGGCGGATTGGCAGTCCCGGGCACGTAAACTCGGGTGGAGGCACTTGTATGGTGCCGAAAAGAAAGCAAACCAAAAACGGCATGTCGTCTGTCTATGAGGCGAAAGATTGCCTTTGCAGAAGGCATATAAACGGTAATCGGAGGAGTATCGTGGTGAAAAAACACACAGGAAGGAACCGCAACATCGGGCGATGTGTCGGGTTGCAAAGTCGTGGATGGGGGCGCCGAGTCGCTGCATCGTTGGCGATAGGGGTAAGCCTTCTGCTCGCTGGCAGCGCGCTTGCCGCCGAACCGGTCGGTCCCGGTTTGAGCGGGAAACTGCGTGGGCTACTGGTAGAGGAAATGACCCAGATCGAGGCAGCGATGCAGGCTGCCTACAGCGCAATCGTCCAGGGCAACCACGGCGCGGTAGCACAGAAGGGGCAGGCCATTCACGATAGCTTTATTCTCGAGCAGTCGCTGACCGAACAGGATCGCCGGGATCTGAAAGCAGCGGTGCCGCAGAAGTTCCTGCAAATCGACCAACGCTTCCACCGTCTGGCCGCCGCACTGGCCCAGGCGGGGAGGCAGAAAAATACCCGGGAGCAGGTTGACGTCTTCAACCGCATGACCGAATCCTGCGTGGCGTGCCACAGCCGCTATGTGACGGACCGTTTTGACGGCTTGCAGGATCAGTCGCTGCCACAGGGCTGGGGTCACGACGCGGACAGTGAGGACCGGGCGCTGACGCACGACTGAGCGGTTGATATTCCTAGACAGTACCTGGTTCGACCCCGGACGCCGCGGACATTTCACTACGCGCTCGGCAGGAAAACGGCTGCCTCCATGGTTATCGGTGTCTGGCGCTCAGGCATTCGTCCAGTTCATCTTGTGTCAGACCATCCGTCTGGAGACACTGTCGGGCCCGGTGGAGATAGAGAAAACGCGCCAGCAATTCATAGCACATCACGATTTCCCTGCGATCGTGACGCCAAAACGCCGTCGGGTCGTTGGCGCAGTGGGCGAAGGTGATAGTGATATCGTGGGGCAGGGTCAGCGTCTTTTCAATGCGACTGGCAATGCGTTCGGCAATTTTCGCCTGTCGGATGGCTGCGGCGATTCGCTCTTGCCCCTCCGTAAAGGTGTCTTCATAGACCACCGACACCTTGCCCTGGTAAGCGTCACCGGCTTGCCGGCGGGCATGGCGTTCCATAATTCGCCCGACGGAACGTATCGCCCGCTGGTTCTCGTAATCCGCGCACACATAGGCGCGTTCAAACGGCAGGCCGAGCTGTCCCGCTATTTGAGCGTATTTTTGCGGGTCGCTGCCGTAGAGCAGACACATCATATTGTAAAAGCGCTGGATACTGAGGGAATGGCTGTCCCAGTAGGTCGTCTCCCGTTCCTCGCGCTGTTCGAGTTCCCACTCGACGCGCCAGGCCGTAGCAGCGGCGATCACTGCATCCGCGGCGCTTATCTTTTCTGACAGGTCGAAATCCGGATCGCCGCGCAGTAACGCAATGGTGGCGAGCTGATCGGCGGCGTCCTCTTCCGATCCGAGGAACAGGATATCCAGTTCATCGATGACCGCGTGAGCCGTCTCGTGCAGTAACGTCCACAGTGCATTGGCGAGCATGAACTCCTCGGCGCTGAGCTCATTTCCCGGCTTTGCGTCGGGTTCACCGCCAGACAGGAGTGACGCCTGCACCAGGATGGCCAGAAAGACGATCCAGCGTGTCAGGTCGCGCATAACAAATGTGTCCTGATGGTGGTAGTCGATGGGTGCGCGGCGAACTGTCCCTGGACCTGCTGGTCTGTTCTGCATCCGGCGCACCCGCACTCGGGAAGCTAGCGCCCGTGGCGCTCGCGATAGGGCCGTATGAGATTGTCCGCATAGCCATTGATCATACCGATTTTTTGCTCCAGGGTCTTGTCGTCGGTGCCTCCCTCGTAGGGGTTGCGAAAGGCGATGATGACTTCCGTTGCACCGGCTTTTTCCAGCGCCTCCAGGCCTTCCAGGGAAAAGGCCTCGGCGGACATGCAGTGGTTTTCAAACGGCAGGTGGTCGCGCTGGTACTCCTTTCTGAACTCATTGATCTGGTCGATCATCGCCTTCAATTCCTCACCCGAGGCGCCCGCCGAGATCCAGCCGTCGCCCAGACGGCCCGCGCGGCGCAGTGCCGGTCGGGCGTGGCCGCCGACCAGTATCGGCACCGGCGCACTCGGCACGGGGCAGAGTTTCAGCGGCTCGATCTGGAAAATCTCACCCTCGTAGCCAAAGTAGTCGCCGCCCATCAGGCCGCGCACGATTTCAATCATTTCGTCCATGCGCTTGCCGCGCTTTTCCCAGGGCACCTGGGCCGCCAGGAAATCCTCCGGCCACGGGCTGATGCCGACGCCGAAACCAAAGCGGTTGTCGGTAATCACCGCGAGACTGGACAACTGCTTGGCCACGATCACGGGTTGGCGCACGGCGAGTTTCATGACCGAAGTCGTGAAGCGCAGTTTGTCCGTGATGGCCGCCAGGTAGGGCACGATCACGAAGGCATCCAGGAAGGGCACGCCATCGAGAAAGTCGCGGGTACCATCGTCGTTGTAGGGATAGACGTCCGATCCCTCTTTGGGGTAGCAGATGCTGTCGGGAAAGGTGAAGCTGTCAAAGCCCGCGGCTTCCGCGGCTCGGGCCAGGGGGGCGTACTGCTGTGGCGGACACATGGTGGCGTGATATGCAAATTTCATGGCTGGTCATCCTGCAGGTTGTGTTGGAGCCTCGAGAATCGCGTTCGCGGCTGTGCGTAAGTGAACCGGGGCCTCGGTGTGTACAGACAATCGGTGAGTATACGCGAGCTGCTGCCGACTGGATCAGTGGCGCGCCAAAAAGTCAGCGCGCCGGTGTGCGGTACTTCTCCCTGTGCTAGTATGTCCTTATACGGCCTGGTACGGAGCCCGGCAGAAGTCGCAGGGCCTACGATCCACGTATTTGGAGGAGCAGCATCGTTCTTCGCTGCCTCAATAGAGATGCGCCAGACGACGTCCCTGAGTTGTTCATGTCGCCCATTACTCTGCTGTTTTCTGGCACTGGCGCTCTTCGCCACCGCGGCACCGGAGCAGGTGTCCATCGCAGAAGGCAAAACCAGGCTTCTGGAAGCGATACTGGATAACACGACCTGGCCCCAGGAGCAGAAAATTGACCGGTTCATCATCGGCCTTTACGGGCGCAACCAGGCCCTGCTGAGGGCGCTCAAGCGCAAAGTGCCGGATTGGACGGTGCGTGGCAGACCCGTTGTCGTCACCCAGTTCGATTCCCTGGAAGCGGCCAGGGCAGCCCATATACTGCTGCTGTCCAGATCGAAAAACTCCCAATTGGTCGAGATCGATCGTGCGCTGCATCAGAGTCATACCCTGATCGTCACCGATAGCGCCGAAGATCAAAGCCATGTCATGGTCAACTTTACACATCCATCGGAGACACTTCTGTCCTTCGAAATCAACCGCAGTAATATCGTGTATGCAGGCCTGCAGCTGTCGAAGAAAATACTGCTCTTTGGCGGCACGGAGCTCGATGCGGCAACCATTTACCGGGAAACTGAGGCAGAGTTGGTTCGCGCCAAAGCAATCGCCACACAGCAAAATGCGCAACTGGCAGCTCAGCAGAAATTGCTGGATGAACAAAAGAGCACCATTGCGAAGCAGCGCCAACAAGTGACTGCAAATACGGCGGAATTGGAAAAACTGGAACAGCAGTTGGAAGGTGTTCAGGCGACGCTGAAGGAGAATGAAAGCAAACTGAGCGATAGCGAAAACAAGCTGCGAGAGAACGCCGCCACACTGTCTGAAAAGGAGAGTATTCTGGCAGAGAAAGAGGCGTATATAGCAAGCTATTCTACGAAAATTGAGAAAAATCTACAGCGGCTGGAAGATCAACAGGCGGAGATCAATAAACAGGAGCGTCGGATAGCGGAACAAAACTCCGTTTTAGCAAGGCAGGTCAACACGATAGAAAACCAGCGATTTATCCTGAGCGCATCGGTAGCCGCTTTGCTGCTGGTGCTATCGCTAATCGTGATTATCTTCCGCGGCTACCGCAGCAAACACCGCATTGCTATGCAACTGGAAGGTAAAACCAGAGAACTCGAAGCCGCCAACGCGCAACTGGTGCAGATGACCGAGGCCAAGAGTCGGTTTTTATCTACCATGAGCCACGAGATTCGCACGCCGATGAATGGCGTGATCGGCATGGCGGAGCTGCTGGAGGGCACCGAATTGACGACCCAGCAGAGGGAGTATCTGTCTTTGATCATCAAGTCGGCGGATACCCTGCTGGGGCTGATCAACGACATCCTGGATTTTTCGAAGATCGAAGCGGGCGGCCTGGAACTCGAGGCGATTGCGTTCAACGTGCGCGATATCCTCGGCGATACCTTGCAAAGCCTGGGGCTGCGTGCTGCGGCGTGCGGATTGGAACTGACCTACCATATCCCCCCCGAAATACCAGAACGGTTGATTGGAGATCCGCTGCGGCTGCGGCAGATTGTGGTGAACCTGGTGGGCAACGCCATCAAGTTTACCAAAGCTGGCGAGGTGGTGGTGGACCTGACTCTGGAATCGCTGACCGGGAACGGGGCGCGCGTGGTGTTCGAGGTTCGCGACACCGGCGCCGGTATTCCGGAACAGCAGCAACAGAAGATATTCGAGGCATTCGGTCAGGCCGATTCCTCGACGACGCGGCAGTTCGGCGGTACCGGGCTCGGCCTCGCCATTGCCGCTCAGCTCGTGGAAATGATGGGCGGGAAAATAGCGGTCAGCAGTGAACCGGGGCGGGGCAGTACCTTTTCATTCGGCGCCGATTTCGATCTGCCAGAAGGGCCGACGACGGTGCCGCTGGAGCAGGCCAGCCTTCGAGGCCAGCCGGCCCTGGTGGTCGATGACAACAGCACCAATCGGATGATTCTCAACGAACTGCTGTTGAACTGGGGCATGGTGGTCAGCGTTGTCGACAGCGGCGATGCCGCCCTCGCCGAACTCGATCGCGCCGAAACCGAGGGCCGCAGTTTCGCCGTGGCGCTGCTGGATGTCATGATGCCGGCTATGGATGGCTTCGAACTGGCTGCCAGAATCCGCGAGCGTCCCCAGTTGGCAGACATGCGTATCCTGATGTTGACTTCGGCCGGGCGTTCGGACCAGGAGGCACTGCGCGTCAAGCTCGACATCTCGCGTATCCTGCTCAAGCCGGTCAAGCATTCGGATCTGCTGGCGGCGATCACCGATGCGCTGGGCACCACCACCGTGGAAGGGGGTGTGACCGCTCCCGACGTACCCCCTGAGACGATTGCTCCCCGAAGAGTGCTGTTGGTGGAGGATAATCCCGTCAACCAGAAAGTGGCACAGGACCTGCTGGCCCGCCGCGGCCACCGTGTCGAACTGGCCCAAAACGGACAGGAGGCGGTGGCCGCAGTCAGCCGGGGAGGCTTCGATATCGTGTTGATGGACGTCCATATGCCGGTGATGGACGGACTGACGGCCACACGCACCATTCGCGAGCAGGAGCACGGCAGTGATGTCCATCTGCCGATCACTGCGATGACGGCGGGTGCCACGACGCAGGATCGAGAGCAGTGCTTTGCAGCGGGCATGGATAACTTCGTGACCAAACCTTTTCGCGCAGACGAACTGTATCGTGCGGTGGAGTCGGTGTCTGCCGCAGGGCAGATCGAGACGGCACCAGAGGAGCAGCCGCCTTCGCATATAACGCCGCCCGACCCGCAGATCGCTCCGCAGCAGGGTGCGCCCGAATCCCGCGACGGGTCCGGCGAAGGCGGGGCGCCGCATGCGTCGCCCGCGACGGAAAACGAGGACCAGCCCTGCCTGGATTGGGAGAGCGCACTCCAGAAACTCGAAGGCGACGAAGAGCTGCTACTGGAGTTGTCGGAGATGTTTCTCGAGCAGTGCGAGCCACTGCTGGCCGCGATCGAGGAAGCCATTGTCAGTGCACAGGCCCAGGAACTGAGGCGCGCGGCGCATACACTGAAAGGGTCGGCCCAGGTCATAGGTGGGCGGGCCGCCGCTGCCGCCGCGCTAGTCCTGGAAAATATCGGTCGCGACGAACAGCTCGGGGCGGCCGGCCCGGCCCTTGATGAGCTGCAAGTAAAGGTGGTGGAGTTGCGGCAGGCGCTGGCCGCCGCGCGGCAGCGGGCGGCGGCAGCGGGGGGCAACTGAGGAGCCGCCAGCTCGCTGCGCGATGGCTATGGAAACAGGCCGCGCATCAGTTTGGCTTGAGTGACCCGATGCAGGCCCTCGATCATGGCAGCGGTGCGCATATCGACAGAATTCTGTTGTGCACGTTGCAGAGTGCGGGCAAAGGCATCGGTCAGGATATCGCGAAGCCGCCGATTGATCTCTTCCAGCGGCCACATGAAGTTTTGAATTCCCTGTACCCATTCAAAATACGACACCGTCACGCCGCCCGCATTGCCCAATACATCGGGTAGGACAAAAATACCTCGTTCGCTGAGAATTTCGTCTGCTTCCAGAGTGGTCGGACCGTTGGCTCCCTCGGCGAGTATCTTGCATTTGATGCGCCCGGCGTTTTCGGAGGTGATCTGGGTCTGCAGGGCCGCGGGCACCAGGATGTCGCATTCGAGCTCCAGCATCTCCGGGGTTTCCAGGGTCTCCGCTTCGGGGTACCCCTTGAGAACCCGGTGTTCATCTACATAGTCCGTCAGGGAATCGACATCCAGTCCGCGCCGGTTGTAAAGATTGGTCGATACGTCACCAACCGCGATGATTTTAACCCCACATTCTGACAGGAACCGCGCGGCACTCGCGCCGACATTGCCAAATCCCTGCACCACGGCAGTGGCATTTTTCAAGGGAATCCCCAGGTGCCTGGCGGCCTCCTCGACCAGGTACACCAGGCCTCGTCCAGTGGCTTCTTTGCGCCCCAGTGAGCCTCCCAGTACGACGGGCTTGCCGGTGACCACGGCCGGAACCGAATAGCCCACTTGCTGGCTGTAGGTGTCGAGGATCCACGCCATGATCTGTTCGTCGGTGCCCATGTCCGGGGCCGGGATGTCAATCTCGGGGCCGATCATCCCGATAAATGCAGATGTGTAACGGCGCGTGAGGCGCTGCAATTCGGCCCGGGAAAGCGCAGTCGGGTCGACGCGCACGCCGCCCTTCGCACCACCGAAAGGAAGGCACATCAGCGCACATTTCCAGGTCATCCACATGGCGAGGGCGGAGACTTCACCGAGGTCCACACCCTGGTGATAGCGAATGCCGCCCTTGGTGGGTCCCATGTTGAGAACGTGCTGCACACGATAGCCAAATACGGTCTCAACCTGCTCCCGCTGGTCGCGGCGAAACGGCAATGCCACGATTTGAGCGCGCTCGGGAAACAGCAGGCGTTGACGGATATTGTCATCCAGATCCATGATGTACGCCGCCTTCAGGAATTGCTGCTGGGCGAGATGGAACATGCTCGATGCCCACTCGCCGCTGCGGGCGCGCATGCGCTCGATGGAGTAGCGTATCGAGCGAATGAGTGAGGTACTGGTGATGCGATCCTTGACCAGATAATCGTGTGCGCCTTTATCCACAGCCCTGGCGGCGAGGTTCACGTCGTCCAGTGCAGACTGCACGATAATAGGTATGTCGGGGGCCTGGGCCTTCACCCGGAAAAAGGTCTCCAGTGACTGACTATCCGGCAACATGAGATCGAGCAGTATCAGGTCGCTGGCCTGGCGCTCCAGCTGCTCAAGCGCAGCACCAAGGGTTTCGACCGAGGTGACATCGAAGCTGGGGTTTTCCGATTTCGCCAGCAGTTTCTGGATGAGCCTGGTCTGCATGGGGTTATCCTCCACCAGCAGGATATTGACTTTGTTGTTAGCCATTGCTCTGTCCTCTATTCGCTACTGTCCAAATCCCCCCGCAGCGATTCGACCACGCCCTGGAACATCTCGCGATTTTCCTGGCTGAGGGAGGCGAGCGCCTCGTGAGCGCTCAGCACCCGCGCACCCTGCCGGGCCGCGTCCACGTCGCTCTGTTGCACGGGTACCATGTTCCGTGGGAGTGGATCGGAGTCGGCGCGCAGCCGGCTCAGCACGGCGTCCATACTCAGCTCTTCGAAATTCTGACGGATATTCACTGGCAGCCGCTGCAGGGCAATCGCCTCCGGGCTGGCGGTGACCATCTCGTGCAGGGTTCCAAGACAGGTGCTGTCCATGTATTCACAGTTACCCAGGTCGATAATCAGCCTGGCGTGTCTTTCCAGCAGGTTCCTGGCCGCGTCCAGAAAAGCCTGGCTGCAGCTCCAGGTCGCCGTGCCGGCAATCTCGATAAAGGCGCAATCTCCGCTGATGCCCTGCTGCAGCAGGGGCCGGGCGGCAGCAGTTGGCGGCGCCTGGCGCTCCTCGGGTTCCGGCGTATCATCGAAGTGGCTGGCCCCCTCACCACGCTCCAGCAGGATCATCGTGATATCGTCCCGTTCACCGCCGGTGTCCCGCGTCGCCGCGCAGTACAGGGCGCGCAGTACCTCGGTCCGGGCGATCCCCGAGCACAGCGTACTGGCGAGATCATCGCTGGAGAGGGACTCCCCCACGCCCAGCACCCCGTCGGTATACAGCAGCAGCCGATCGCCCACAGCTAGTTGCACGGCAGATTCCTCGTAGCTGGCATCGGCAGCGAGGCCCAGTGCGGGCCCCGTGCGCTCCAGCAGCCGGGAGTGGCCGCTGGGCCTGCTCCAGATGCACGGAGGATGCCCCGCAGATGCAATTCGTGCCTCGCCGGTTTGCCGGTTCAACAGCACATAAACCGCGGTAATGAAGGTGCCGGGGGCCGACAGCGTGTCGAGGAGCCGCCGGTTCAGGTTGGCCAGGACGCGCCCCGGCATGAGCAGTTGGCCGTGTTGGTCGCAGAGGTTCAGGCGCAGCTTGAACAACACCGAGAGCATGGCTGCGGCCACGCCGTGCCCGGCGGCGTCGGCGATCACCAGGCCCATGTGGTCTGGATCGAGCGGTATGACATCGTAGAAGTCACCGCCCACACTGCTGCCCGAGCGATACAGGGTTTCGACGCACCAGCCGCCGGGCTCCGGAGGTTTCTGGGGCAGTAACGCGCGCTGGATGATCTCGGCCCGATCCAGGTCGGACTGAATCACTGCGGCCTGTTCTTCGAGTGTGCAGCGGACCTGTTCGAGCTGGTCGACTTTTTCGGCCAGCTGCGCGTTGCTGCTCTCGAGCTCCTGGTACAGGCGTCTGCGCTCGCGTACCAGCTCGATCTGGTCCATGGCATTGCGCACCGCCACCCGCACCCGCTGCACCTCCGGGGGTTTCGCCAGATAGTCAAAGGCCCCCAACTGCAGCGCGTCGACGGCGGCGTCGAAGGTCTCGAGCCCGGACAGAACGATCCACAGCGGCCCCGGGCAGTGTTGCTGAGCCCATTTCATGAGTTCGAGGCCGCTCATATTGGGCATGAGAACGTCGGTGACCACCACGTCCACCTGTTTTTGCAGCAACACGTCCTGGGCCGCCTGGCCGTCCGCCACTTCCAGCACTTCTGCCGGATCCAGCGCGGCGAGTCCGCGGGCGACCACCTTGCGCACCATGGCGTCGTCGTCCACTACCAGAAACGTGGCTCCGGTAGGCCCGCCGGCGCCCGCGGCGGTTGCCGTGGTGTCTGTATCGGGCCGCTGTGTCGTCATGTCAGGGTAGCCTCCCCGGCGCAGACCTCGCGGCTCGTGCCGCCGTCACCTGGCGCCTCTCGACTCATGGCCAGACTACAAGTATAGATAATCGCGTTTACTGCGCGCAGATTTTCTTTCGGGCGGACGCGGCCGCCAGTTCAGCGCCTGATGCGTACCGCGTCGTAGACGGGCGCGAGCCAACTGCAGCAGTGGCGCGCCGCAAGATCGGCACGCGGGAAGCGCAAAGCTAACGGGCAGTGTGTCGCGGGTCGGCTCAGCCGCGCAAGCGGGCGACAAAATTCTCCTGGATCTGCCGCTTGAACAGTTTGCCGCTGGCATTTTGCGGCAGCGGCCGCGGGGAAATCTCGACGTATTTCGGCACCTTGTAGGCCGCCAGCCGCTCGGCGACATGCGCCCGCAGGGCCTCGGCGGTCAGCGCTGATGCGGGGCGGGCATAGGCCACCATGGCCAGTTCCTCGCCCATCTTTGCATCCGGTACACCGAACACTACCACTTCCTGCACCGGGTTCATGCTGTACGCCACGTTCTCAATTTCCCCGGGGTAGATGTTCTCGCCGCCGCGGATCACGATTTCCTTGATCCGGCCGGTAATATGGAGAAAGCCGTCAGCATCGAGCCGGCCCAGATCGCCGGTGCGCAGCCAGGGGCCGTCCATGATCTCGGCGGTGGCGTCCGGCCGGCCCCAGTAGCCGGCACACACCGTGATGCCCTTGATCTGCAGCTCGCCGATCTCGCCCGGCGGCAGGGGGTCACCTTCCGGTCCCACGCAGCGCAAGTCGACGATCGGCGGTTTGACGCCCGCCGCCGCGGGGTTCAGGTCGTAGATCTGCCCGCTCATCGCGGTACCCACCGCCATGGTCTCGGTCATGCCCCAACCGGCCGAGCGGCTGACGCGGCCGACCCGCGCCTCGATCAGCTCGGGGAGCCCTTCGGGGGTGGCGGCCCCGGCTACCCCCACGCGAAACAGCGAGCGCGTGTCGTAGTCGTCGTAATCGGGGTGGGTGAACAGGTCCTGCAGCACCGCGGGCACGCTGGTCATGCCGGTGATTTTCTCCTCCTGGATCAAGCGCAGCGCGGCCCGCGCATCCCACTTGTACATCAGTACCACTTTCTGCCCCAACTGCAGCGGCAGCAACAGGCCGGCGACCAGGCCGGTGGCGTGAAACAGGGGCACGCTGAGCAGGGGCGTTTCACCCTCGGTACCCGGGGGCAGCTCCCAGGGGCCCTCCAGCGACACGTTCAGCAGGCCCAGAAAATACATGTTCATCAGGGCCTGGCTGACCCCGATATGGCGGTGCAGCACGCCCTTGGGGGTGCCGGTACTGCCGGAGGTGTACAGGATCAGGGCGGGATCGCCCGGCTGTACTGCGGCCGCGGTAAACCCCCGGGCGCCGCCGCGCTCCAGCACGGCCTCGAAGCTGTACACATTCGTCGCTGGCAGGTCGCCGGCGGGGTCGGCCACGATGGCCCGAACGCCTCTTGGCGGCAGCTCCGTGGCTATCAGCGCCAGGCGCTGGGCGTCGCACACCAGTACCCTGGCCCCGGAGTCCTCCACCCCGAACAGCAGTTCCCCGGCCTTGCCCCAGCTGTTCAGGGGCACCACCACCGCGCCGGCCAGCACCGCTGCCACGAACGCGATGGCCCAGTGCGGGCAGTTGCGCATCGCGATCGCGACCCGTTCGCCCTTGGCAATGCCGAAGTCTGACTGCAGGCGCGAGGCCAGAATGTCCGCGCGCGCAAAGAAGTCCTCGAAGCTCAGGCGCTGGTCCTCATAGACGATAAACGGTTTGTCCCCATGTGCCCGGCCGGTCTGCAGCAACTGCACCAGATCGGCAGGCGCATTGGCATAGCCCTTGAGCGCGATGCCGTCGATATCGAAGTCGCGCAGGGCAAAGGGCGCTCCCGCGGCGCTCAACTCCTGCATCCTGGCCTGAACATCCAGTGCGGTAAAAGGCATGCGGTTTCTCTCTTTATATGGTCAGTGCCAGAAGTCTCAGTACCAGAAGTCGCGCTCCGGCATGGCCATCAGCGTATCGGCTCCGGCCTCTGCGGCGCGCGCGTGGGCCGTCGCGCGCGGCAGCAAGCGGGCGTAGTAAAACCGCGCGGTGGTGAGTTTTGCCCGGTAGAAACCCGCCTCGCCGGCGTCATCCTGTGCCAGGGCCTGCAGCGCCACCCGGGCCATTCTGGCCCACAGATAGGCCAGCACCACATAACCGGCATACAGAGTATAGTCGACGGATGCGGCCCCGATCTCCTCGGGATCGCGCCTGGCGCGCGTGCCGATGGCTGTGGTCAGTTCGCCCCACTGGCAGTTGAGCGCGGCCAGCGGCTCGATAAACTCGGCCATGGCGCTATGGCCGTCATGGGTCGTGCAGAAACGGTGGATCAGTCCGGTGACATGTGCCAGCAGCTTGCCCTGACTGCCCATGACCTTGCGCCCCAGCAGGTCCAGCGACTGGATGCCGGTGGTGCCCTCATAGAGCATCGCTATGCGGCTGTCCCGCAGCAGTTGTTCCATACCGTGTTCGCGGATATAGCCGTGGCCGCCGAACACCTGCACACCGAGGCTGGTCACCTCGAAGCCGGTCTCGGTGCAGAACGCTTTGGCGATGGGGGTCAGCAGCGACAGCAGCGCCCCGGCCTGCGCGGCCTCTTGCGCGGGGCCGTGGCTGCTGGTGTCAACCAGCTGCGCCAGCCAGTAGACCAGGGCGCGGGAGCCCTCGGTGAGGGCTTTCTGGGTCAACAGCATGCGGCGTACGTCCGGGTGTACAATAATGGGATCTGCCGGCCCAGCGGGGTTTTTCGGGCCGCTCAGTGAGCGCATCTGCAGGCGCTCGCGGGCATAGTCCAGGGCGCCCTGGAAGGCGGCCTCGCCCATCGACACGCCCTGCAGTGCGGTGCCGAGACGGGCGGTGTTCATGAGGCGGAACATGATATCCAGTCCGCCGTTTTCCTCCCCCAGCAGAAAGCCGGTGGCGCCGTCGAAGTGCATCACGCAGGTGGGCGAGCCCTTAAGTCCCATCTTGTTTTCGATAGCGCCACAGCTCAGCGTGTTCGCCGCACCCGGGCTGCCGTCCTCAGCGACCAGGATCTTTGGCACCACGAACAGCGAGATGCCCGCCGTGCCGCCGGGCGCTCCTTCGATCCGTGCCAGCACCGTATGGATAATGTTCTCGGTAATATCCTGCTCGCCGCCCGAGATGAAAATCTTGGTGCCCGAAATTGCGTAGCTGCCATCCGCGTTGCGCACTGCGCGGGTGCGCACCAGGCCCACGTCGGAGCCGCAGTGGGGTTCCGTGAGGCACATGGTGCCCGCCCAGTCGCCGCTGAGCAGCCGCGGCAGGTAGGTCGCTTTCTGACGGGCGCTGCCGGCGGCCAGCAGCAGGTTGATCGGTGCCTGAGCCAGGCCGCCGATCATGCTCCAGGCGTAGTTGGCGCTGCCCAGCAACTCGCCCACTGCGGTGCTGCAGGACGCGGGCAGACCCTGTCCGCCCTCTGCCGTGGGCACGCTGAGCGCCTGCCAGCCGCCGCGGGCATACTCTGCAAAAGCCGCCCTGAAACCGTCGGGCGTGGTGACCCGCCCCGCGTGATAGCGGCAGCCCTGCTCGTCGCCGCTGCGATTCAGGGGTGCAATGACGTTCTCGGCGAACTTGCCGGCGCTCTGCAGGATGGCATCAAGCAGGTCCGGTGTGGGTTTTTCACAACCGTGCAGGTTCCGATAGTGCCGTTCTGCCTGCAGCAGCTCGTGCATGACGAAGCGGATATCGCGCAGCGGCGCTCGATAGTCGGGCATGATTTTCGGTTCTTCTGTGTGGCTCGCTCGATGGTGTCGTCATTGATGTTTGGCGCGCCCGGAGAGATTCGAACTCCCGACCAACTGGTTCGAAGCCAGTTACTCTATCCAGCTGAGTTACGGGCGCGTGGAAGGTGGATTATACGGGCGGTGAGCCCTGTGATGATACCGCCAGAACAATCCCCCGATTTGGTAAACGTTTGCGGCTCGTCTGCAACAGCTACACCTGCTCGCGGTAACTGTCGATCGCCGGACAGGCGCAGAACAGGTGGCGGTCGCCGTAGACGTTGTCCACGCGGTTCACCGGGGGCCAGTACTTGCAGCGGCGCAGGGACTCCACCGGGTAGGCGGCCTGTTCGCGCGTATAGGGGTGGTCCCAGTTGGTGGCGGTCACGTCGGCCAGGGTGTGCGGCGCGTTGGCCAGCGGGTTGTCGCCGGTATGCAGCGCGCCGTCCTGCACCTGCTGGATTTCCCTGCGGATGCTGATCAGCGCGTCGCAGAAGCGATCCAGTTCCGCCAGGGATTCGGATTCGGTGGGTTCGATCATGAGCGTGCCGCCCACCGGGAACGACATGGTCGGCGCGTGAAAGCCGTAGTCGATCAGGCGCTTGGCGATATCCTCCTCGCTGACGCCGGTGGCCTCGCGGATCGGGCGGATGTCGATGATGCACTCGTGCGCCACCGTGCCGTTGCTGCCGGTGTAGAGAATGGGGTAGTGGTCGCGCAGCCGGCGGGCGACGTAGTTGGCGTTGAGAATCGCCACGCGGGTGGCCTGTTCCAGGCCCGCTGCGCCCATCAGGGCGATGTAGGTCCAGGAGATGGGCAGGATGGAGGCGCTGCCGTGGGGGGCGGCCGACACCACGTCGTTGTCCGGGTGCAGGCCCGGTAACGGCGCCACCGGATGGCTGGGCAGGAAGGGCTGCAGGTGTGCGCCCACGCCGATAGGGCCGACACCCGGACCGCCGCCGCCGTGGGGAANNAGGTCTTGTGCAGGTTGAGGTGGGACACGTCTGCCCCGAAACTGCCCGGCGCGGCGATGCCGACCAGCGCATTGAGGTTGGCGCCGTCGACGTAGACCTGGCCGCCATGGCGGTGCACGATGTCGCACAACTCGATAATGGACTCCTCGAACACGCCGTGGGTGGAGGGGTAGGTGACCATGATGCAGGCCAGATCATCGGCGTGGCGCTCGGCCTTGCCGGCCAGATCGGCCAAGTCGACATTGCCCAGCGCATCGCACTCCACGATCACTATCCGCATACCGGCCAGCGCCGCACTGGCGGGATTGGTGCCGTGGGCGGAGGCGGGGATCAGGCACACGTTGCGCTGCGTATCCCCGCGGCTCTCGTGGTAGCGGCGGATGGCCAGCAGTCCCGCGTACTCGCCCTGGGAGCCGGCATTGGGCTGCAGCGAGATCGCGGCGTAACCGGTGCACTCGCGCAGCATGTGTTCCAGCTCCGCCAGCATGGCCCGGTAGCCGGCACTCTGGTCGACGGGCGCAAAAGGGTGCATGCCGGCGAACTCCGGCCAGGTTATCGGCAGCATTTCGGTGGTGGCATTGAGTTTCATGGTACAACTGCCCAGCGGAATCATGGCGCGATCGAGGGCGATGTCCCGGTCCGCCAGGTAGCGCAGGTAGCGCAGCAGTTCGGTCTCGGACTGGTAGTCGTTGAACAGCGGGTGCTGCAGGTAGTCCAGCGGGCGCAGCAGGTGGTCGGGAATGCCGGCGTTCTCCTGCACCCGGGTGTCCACCTGCGCCGCGGTGGGCGGAATGCTGTCGCCACTGAACACCGCCCACAGGGTTTCAACATCCGCCGGCGCGGTGGTCTCGTCCAGCGATACGCCCAGCCGGTCTGCACCGATTATGCGCAGGTTGATGCCGCGCGCCAGGGCGCGCTGCACGATGTCGCGCTGCCTGTCGCCCACGGTGAAAGTGAGGGTGTCGAAAAAACAGTCGTTGTCCGCGGTGAACCCGCGCTCGGCCAGACCCTGCGCCAGAATGCCGGTGAGACGCTGGATGCGCGCGGCGATGCGGCGCAGTCCGCGGGGCCCGTGATACATCGCATAGAAGGCGGCCATGATCGCCAGCAGCGCCTGCGCGGTGCAGATGTTGCTGGTAGCCTTTTCGCGGCGGATATGCTGCTCGCGGGTCTGCATCGCCATGCGCAGTGCCTGGTTGCCGCGGCGGTCGATGGAGACGCCGATGATGCGCCCCGGCGTCGAGCGCTTGTAGGCGTCGCGGGTGGCGAAATAAGCGGCGTGCGGTCCGCCAAAACCCATCGGCACCCCGAAGCGCTGGCTGCTGCCCACCACCGCGTCGGCACCCAGGGCGCCGGGCGAGCGCACCAGCAGCAGCGCCATGATATCGGCCGCCACGGCCACCAGCGTGTTGGCGGCGTGGGCGGACTCGATCAGCGGCGCGATATCGCGCAGGTGCCCGTAAGTCCCCGGATATTGCAGCAGCAGGCCGAAGACCTCGTTGGCGGCGAGCAGTTCCTCGGGCTCGCCCACCAGCACGTCGATGTCCAGCGCCCGGGCCCGGGTTTGCACCACGGCGATGGTCTGGGGGTGGCAGTCCTGCGCCACTATAAACGTGTCGCTGCGATTTTTGCGGTTGACCCGGTGCAGCAGCGTCATCGCTTCGGCCGCGGCGGTGCCCTCGTCCAGCATGGAGGCGTTGGCCAGTTCCATACCGGTCAGATCCATGATCATCTGCTGGTAGGTCAACAGCGCTTCCAGCCGGCCCTGGGATATTTCCGGCTGGTAGGGGGTATAGGCGGTGTACCAGCCGGGATTTTCCAGCACATTGCGCTGGATGACCGATGGTGTATAGGTGTCGTAATAGCCGGTGCCGATATAGGAGGTGTTCACCACATTGCGTCGGGCCAGTTCGCGCAGCCGCGCAAGCACCGACTGTTCACTGCGCGCGCCGGGCAGATCCATCGCCGTGTCGCGGCGAATGGCGGCGGGCACCGTTGCGTCGATCAGCGCATCCAGACTGTCGTAGCCTATAGCGCGGGCCATCTCCTGCTGCTGTTGCGGCGTCGGGCCGATGTGACGCCGGATAAAGTCGCTGTGGTTTTCCAGCTCGTGCAGTGACGGACGGCTCATGGGTGCTCCGGAGGGTGTCGACAGTGTGCGCTGTGGCCAGTTCAGTGGACGGCTTGCAAGGCGGCGATAGTAGCAGTACAGCGCTTTGCGGGCAATTGAGAGCGGCGCGGCTGACGGATTGCGTGCCGCTACAGGGAACGTTGCAGCAGTTCGAGAACAGCTTTTGCCGTGTGCGCCGCCTGCGTATCGACGGTCACCGTGTCGTCGCGCTCGTCGTCGCCGAGTTCGCGGTAGGTCGCGAGCTGGTGTGCAAGCACGCGCAGATCGGCTTCCGAGATATCGCGCCCGGCAAGCCGGCGCTGCCGCACGCGCTGGCTGAGCACATCGGCAGCGGCGCGACAGTGCAGGATGCGCATGGGTACCCCCAGACGCGCCGCCAGTTCCCTGAACTGGTCGCGCTGTCGGCGCTCGAGGAATGCCGCATCGATAATGACGTTGTAGCCGGATGCGACGACGCTCTGCGCCAGTTGCGCCAGCCTGTCATAAGTCTGCGCCGTGGTGTCGCTGGAATACCGGCCCTGACCGATGCGGACCGGTTCGTCTGCGGCATCTGCCGGGATGCCGCCACCGGCGAGTCGCTGGCGCTCGCGATCCGAACGCACGCGGATCGCACCCCACTGCTCGGACAGGGGGCCGGTGAGCGTGGATTTGCCGCTGCCGGACAAACCGTGGGTGATCAGCAGGACGGGGGGCCGGGGCCGCGTGTAGCTGCGCGCGAGCTGCAGGTAGTTGTCGAAGCGTTGCTCCAGCAGGGGTCTGGCGCTCGCCGCGGTTTCCTGGTGCAGGCGAATCCAGGCGATCTTGGCGCGCACCATCGCGCGGTACACCAGGTAGTAGCGCGCGACGCGCAGACCCGCGTAGTCGCCAGTCCGCTCGAAATAGCCGTTCCAGAAGCGCCAGGCAAGCGCCTGTCGATGGTGGTGATCCAGGTCCATGCACACGAACGCCGCCTCGCTGATCACATCGATCCAGTACAGGTCCGGGTTGAACTCGATGCCATCGAAAATAACCACACGGCCGTCGATCACTGCCATGTTGCCCAGGTGCATGTCGCCGTGGCATTCGCGGATAAAGCCCTGCGCCTTGCGCGCCTGCAGGTCGTCGCGGCGCGCCCGGTGCTGCTGTTCGCACCAGTGGCTGATGTCATCGAGCAGCCGCGCTTGTCCCGCACCGAGTGCATGCTGGCGAATCTGGACAACATTCTCCCGCGCCGGCGCGACGACCTGCTCCGGTTCTCCGTATCGATCGCCGGCGGCGGCCGCTGCAATCCGCTGGTGAAAATCCGCGACCAGGGCGATGATCTCATCGATGTGCGCAGCGCTCAGCGAACCGCGTTTGAGCAGCGCGCTCAGCAGCGATTTCTGCTCGAAGCGGCGCATTTTTACCGCGTATTCAAAGGGCGCGCCGGCGCCTCCCAGTCGCGGCTGTGCGGGGGTGCCGGTAATCGGCACCACGGCGAGGTAGAGCCCGGGAGCCAGCCGGCCATTGAGGCGCAGTTCCTCGTGGCAATAGAACCTGCGCCGCTGCAGGGTGGAGAAATCCAGAAACCCGAGGTTCAGGGCCTTTTTAATCTTGTAGGCGTAGCCGCCGCACAGGAATACCCAGGAAATGTGGGTTTCGATCATGTCGAAGCGGGCCCTGTCGGACCCGAAGACGGACGGATCACGCAGTGCATCGATCAGGGTGCGCTGGTTTTTGTCGAGCGTCTCGCCGCCGTGCATGGTCAACCGCCTTGCGGGCCGGTGCGCTGCTCAGTCAGGCCAGCGCCAGGCATGGATTTCCGGTTTGTCGACGCCGTGCTCGTGGGCGTACTGCCGGCACTCGATCTGCAAGTTGCGCATCTGCTCCCTCACATGGGCCCCCGCCACCTGCAGGTGCGGCACCCGGTTGATGACGTCGATCACCAGGCTGAAGCGGTCGATCTCGTTGTTGATCGCCAGTTCCAAGGGGGTGTTGATGCTGCCTTTTTCCTTGTAGCCGCGCACGTGCAGGTTGTGGTGATTGGTGCGGCGGTACGCCAGGCGGTGGATCAGCCAGGGGTAGCCGTGAAAGTTGAAAATGATGGGCTTGTCGACCGTAAACAGGCTGTCGAAATCGCGATCGGACAGCCCGTGCGGGTGTTCGCTCGCACCCTGCATGCGAAACAGGTCGACCACATTGATGAAGCGGATTTTCAGGTCCGGGAAGTGTTCGCGCAGCAGGGCGGTGGCGGCCAGCGCCTCCTGTGTGGGGATATCGCCGCAGCCCACCATGACCACGTCGGGCGCGCTGCCCTGGTCGCTGCTCGCCCAGTCCCAGATGCCGACGCCCTTGGTGCAGTGCTTGATCGCGGCGTCCATGTCCAGGTACTGCAGATGCATCTGCTTGTCGGCCACGATGACATTGATGTCGTCGTGGCTGCGCAGACAGTGATCGGACACGGACAACAACGTGTTGACATCCGGCGGCAGGTAGATGCGCGTTACCCGGGGGCTCTTGTTTACTACCACGTCGAGAAACCCCGGGTCCTGATGGGTAAAGCCGTTGTGGTCCTGGCGCCACACGGTCGACGTGATCAGCAGGTTCAGCGATGCGATCGGTGCGCGCCAGGGGATGTCCTCGCAGATCGCCAGCCATTTGGCGTGCTGGTTGTACATCGAGTCGATGATGTGGATAAACGCTTCATAGCTGGAAAAAAAGCCGTGCCGCCCGGTCAGTACGTAGCCCTCGTACCAGCCCTCCAGAGTGTGTTCCGACAACATTTCCAATACGCGACCCTCGGGCGACAACTCGCCGCCGTCGGCGTCCTCGGGCAGGTAGTCGGCCAGCCACAGTTTTTTGCTGGCTGCGTAGATGTCGTCCAGCTTGTTAGATGTGTTTTCATCGGGCGAAAACACGCGAAAGTTTTGCATGTTGCGCGCCATGACATCGCGCAGAAAGCGGCCCAGGGCCCGGGTGTTGAAGGCGCTCTCCCCACCCGGTGCGGACACCGCCTGGGCGTAGTCGCGAAAGTCCGGCAGCCGCAGGGGGCGGCGCAGCAGGCCGCCATTGGCGTGCGCATTGGCACTCATGCGGCGGGTGCCCCGCGGCGCCAGCGCGCGCAGTTCCTCCCGCAAGCGGCCGCGCTGGTCGAACAGCTCATCGGGCCGGTAGCTTTTCAGCCACTGTTCGAGCTGCACCAGGTGCGCCGGATTGCCGTGTATGTCTGCCAGTGGTACCTGGTGTGATCGCCAGAACCCCTCGACCTTTCTGCCGTCGACCGCCTTTGGTCCGGTCCAGCCCTTGGGGCTGCGCAATACGATCATCGGCCAGCGGGCGCGGGTCGCCCGGCCGCTGTCGCGGGCGCTGCGCTGGATGTCGCGGATGTCCGTCAGGCACCGTTCCATGGTTGCAGCCATCAGGCGGTGCATGGCCATCGATTCGTCGCCCTCCACGACGTGCGGTATCCAGCCGTAACCGCGCAGCAACTGCTCCAGTTCCTCGCCGCTGATGCGCGCCAGTAGCGTGGGGTTGTTGATCTTGTAGCCGTTGAGGTGAAGGATGGGCAACACTGCCCCGTCGCGCACCGGGTTGAGGTATTTGTTGGAATGCCAGGCGGTGGCCAGCGGCCCGGTCTCCGCCTCGCCGTCGCCCACCGCGACCGCCACCAGCAGGTCCGGGTTGTCGAACGCCGCGCCGAAGGCGTGTGACAGCGAGTAGCCCAGCTCACCCCCCTCGTGAATCGACCCGGGCAGCTCCGGCGTGCAGTGGCTGCCGATGCCGCCGGGAAACGAGAACTCCTGGAAAAACAGTCGCAGGCCGTCCTCGTCCTCACCCTTGTCCGGGTAGATCTCGGAGTACGTGCCTTCGAGGTAGACCGGCGCGAGCACGCCCGGCGCGCCGTGTCCGGGGCCGGCCAGAAAGATCGCATCGAGGTCGTGGCGCACGATGAGCCGGTTCAGGTGCGCGTACATGAAAGCCAGGCCGGGGCTCGCGCCCCAGTGTCCCAGCAGGCGCTTCTTGATATGCGCGCCCTGCAGTGGCTCGCGCAGCAGCGGGTTGTCGCGCAGGTAGATCATGCCGGCGGCCAGGTAATTGGCGGCGCGCCACCAGGCATCGAGCTGTTGCAATTCGCTGTCGGTCGGCATAACGCCGGCTGCGGTGGGTTGGTGGGTCACGGCAGTTCTCCGTTTGTCCAGTCACGGCGGTGTGTGCACACGGTCTCGCTCTGCTACCGATTGTCCTGACATCCTGCGTGCCTGTCTGCGCGTGTGCAAGCCAGCCAGGCGCAGTACAGCTCACGTTACTGCAAATTGAGACGGCTTGGTAGAGTCGTGCCCGTCGTTGGCCATACAGGGCTTGCGGCCAACCCCGGGTCGGATGCCAAACCCCGACCATCGCGCCCGGCGGCAGTCACGCGGCGTGTCGGCCCATCTGGTGCTCGGCCGCTGGACGGCTGCAGCCTCTTCGTGCCGGCAATGAGAATATTTACCAACTGATATTGTTTATGAGAATGATTACTACTACTATCCGCTTTCTAGCCGCAAGGCACGATACGCAAAAGGGGATAGCACAGATGAAGAAAAGCACGGCGGGCCTGGTACTGGGCCTGTGTACCACGGCCACTGTCGCGGTGGCTGAAACGCCCTCCGCCGAGGAGATGTGGGTCATTATCCAGCAGCAGCAGGCCGAGATCGCCCGGCTCAAGCAGCAGGTGGCCGCTGCGGATGAGGAAATCCGGGAGACCAGCGTCAAGGTCGAGGCTGCGGCGGATCTGCTGGAGGAGGGCGCGATCGCCGGCTCAGGTTCCGCGGCATCGAGCTGGAGCGAGAATACGCAGCTCGGCGGCTATGGCGAGCTGCACTACAACAATCTGGAAGACGACAAGGCGGGCGGGGAGGATATCGATGAACTGGATTTCCACCGTTTCGTGTTTTACCTGGGCCACCAGTTCAGTGAATCCACCCGCCTGTTCGCCGAGGTGGAACTGGAACACTCGCTGGTCGAAGGCGGCGAGGACAGCGGTGAAGTGGAGCTGGAACAGGCCTACATCGAGCACGACCTGAACAGCGCGCACCGCCTCAAGGCGGGCCTGTTTCTCATTCCCGTGGGCATTCTCAACCAGACCCACGAACCGGATACCTTCTATGGGGTGGAGCGCAACCCGGTAGAAAACAAGATCATTCCCACCACCTGGTGGGAAGGCGGTCTGGCACTGGGCGGCGAACTGGCCCCGGGCTGGAACTACGAGGTAGCTTTCACCTCCGGCCTGGGACTGGACAGCGCCGAGGGCGAGTGGAAAATTCGCGACGGTCGCCAGAAGGTCGCCGAGGCCGATGCCTCCGACCCGGCGTACACCTTCAACCTGGAGTACACTGGTATTGCCGGTCTGCAATTGGGCCTGACCCTGCAGTACCAGCAGGACCTGTACCAGGGGGCACACACCGCCGACGTCGATGCCATGCTATACGAGGCGGACCTGAGCTATCAAAATGGCCCGTTTGGTCTGCGCGCACTGGCGGCGAGCTGGGATATAGAGGACGCTATCAGCGCTTTCAAAGCGGGCGCGGACCGCCAGGAGGGCTGGTATGTCGAACCGTCCTGGCGGGTGGCGCGCGAGCTGGGCATTTTTACCCGCTACAGCGAGTGGGATAATCAGGCCGGTGGCGGCGGCGACACCCAGTACGCGCAGTGGAACCTGGGTTTCAACTACTGGCTGGAGGAGCGGGTGGTGTTTAAAGTGGACTACCAGTTGCAGGATTCGCCCGATGGCAAATCCGAGTACGACGGCCTCAACCTCGGGGTCGGCTGGAGCTTCTGATGCGGCGCGGCGGCAGGTTCGCGGCGGGCGGGCGACTCGCCCTGGCGGCCGCGCTGCTGGCGGCGAGCGCGACCGCGCTGGGAGAACAATACCTGGGCCGCGACGAGTTCCTGGAGCTAGCCTTTGGCGGCGCGCAGCCGCAGATGCAGTCCCTGTGGCTCACCCGGGAAACGCGTGTGGCCGCGACCACGGCGGTCGGCTGGGCGCCGGCGGCACTGCGTTTGCGCTACTGGCAAGCCGGCGAGCGCACTGCCTGGATCCTCGAGGATATCGGCAAGGACCAGCCGATCACTCTGGGAGTCGTGGTACGCCAGGACGCGATCGAGCGGGTGGAGGTGCTGGCCTTTCGCGAAAGCCGCGGCTGGGAGATTCGCTACCCGTTTTTTACCGCCCAGTTCAGCGGGTTGTCGCTGGCCACGGACGGCTACCTCTCTCGACCCATCGACGGTATTACCGGGGCCACACTGTCAGTGCGCGCGGCGGAGCGCGTGGCGCGCCTGGCGCTGTGGCTGGACGCGCAGGTATCCGGCTGAATGCGGCGCCATCCGCGGCTGGTAAACTGGCTGTGGCGCTGGCATCGGCGGCTGGGCCTGGCGGCGGCGCTGTTTGTGCTGCTGCTGGCGGGCTCCGGCATCCTGCTCAACCACACCGCTGACCTGGGCCTGGAGCGCCGCTTTATCGACTGGCCGCTCCTGCACCGCCTCTACGGCGAGCGCCCCGGTGATCGCAGCGCCTATCAGGTCGGCGGACGCTGGCTGTCCCGGGCCGCTGACGGCACAGTCTACCTCGACGTGCAGAGCGTGGCCCCCTGCCGCGGCGACCTGGTGGGTGCCGCGCTGCAGGGCGCGATACTGGTCGTCGCCTGCGCGCGGGAGCTGCTGTTACTCACGGACGATGGCGACTTGATTGAATCGGTCACCGCCAGTACCGGCCTGCCAACGCCGCTCACTGGCGTGGGCCTGGTGGATGCGCACCAGCTGGCGGTGCAGGTGGGCGACCAGTGGCGGCTGGCCGACCTGGAGCAGATTGATTTCAGCGCGCGCGCTGCCGGCGGGTCACTCATCCGCCAGCTCGCGCCGGCGCCACTGCCGTCGGTCATACGCGATGCGCTGCCGGACCAGGCGCAGTGGTTGAGCTGGGAGCGCCTGTTGCTCGATGTGCACAGCGGTCGTCTGGCCGGACGCATCGGTGTCTTGCTGGTGGATGCCATCGGCGTGTTGCTGTGTGCTCTGGCGCTCAGCGGTATCGCCATGTGGTGGCTGCACCGGCGGCGCCGGCAGCGCCGCTGAGGCCGGCCCCGGGCGCTACCGGCAGGTGCTGCCCGGGTCGTGACGGCCCCGATGGTCAGGTGGCCGCGGTGCTCGAGCAGTGTGCATGCGTCAGGTGAAGTGGTAGCTGATGGCGGTGACGTAATACAGTTTTTCTCCCGCGGGGCTGCGCACGACAATCTCGTCGTCCAGTGTCCTGCCCAGCAGCGCGCGCGCCATGGGGGAATCCATGCTGAGCCGGCCGCTGGCCAGATCGAACTCGTCCGGTCCCACGATGCGCCAGTGGTGTTCGGCGCCCTCGGCATCTTCCAGCGTGACCTGCGCGCCGAAATAAATCTTGCCGGTGTCCTGGGGTGGGCGGTCCACCACCTCGAGTTCGTCCAGGCGCCGGTTCAGGAAGCGCACCCGCGAATCAATTTCCCGCAGGCGACGCTTGCCGTAGATGTAATCGCCGTTTTCCGAGCGGTCGCCATTCTTGGCCGCCTCGTGTACCGCGCTGGTCACTACCGGCCGCTCCACTTTCCACAAGCGGTGCAGTTCCTCGCGCAGGGCGGCCGCACCCTGGGCAGTGATATAGGTAGAGCCGCGGCGGCGCGGCGGTCGGTATCTGCTCATGGAGCTATTGTAGCCCGATGTCAGCGCCCGCAGAAATCCCGCTGGACGAACCCGCGCCCGGCTGCTAGAACATGGCCTGTCGGCTGATTGCACGGGAGATAAAGCGTGGCGCGTTGCTTGTATGGTTTCGGGAGGCTGGTGCTGGTGATCGGCTGTACGCTGCTGTGCGCCGCGGCCCGCGCCCAGTGCCCGCAGATCAGCGGTGCGCTGCAGCAGGGCGGTTTTATCTGGGCGCGAGTAGCGCCGGGCAGCTCTGTCACCTTGGACGGTGAGCCGCTGGATGTACTGGCCGACGGCACCACGTTTGCCGGTTTCGGACGCGATGCCGCGGCCACTGCCGAGCTGGTGGTGGAAGGCCCGGCGGCCTGCCGCCAGACGCTGCAGGTACTGCCGCGCGACTACCTTATCCAGCGCGTGGAGGGGGTGCCGGCGGCCACCGTCAATCCGCCGCCGGAACAGCTGGAGCGCATCCGCCGTGAAAGTGCTCTGGTGGCGGCCGCGCGGGCGCGCATACTGCCGCGCGCGGACCTGCTGTGGGCGGCGCTGGCGGGCTTCGTATGGCCGGTGCAGGGCCCCATTTCCGGCGTCTACGGCAGCCAGCGCTACTACAACGGCGAGCCGCGACGGCCGCATTTTGGCGTGGATGTGGCCGCCCCCGAGGGCGCGCTGGTGCGTGCGCCGGGCCCCGGGGTCGTCACCCTGGCGCAGCCGGATCTGTTCTTCTCCGGCGGCACGGTGATTCTCGATCACGGTTACCGGCTCTCATCAACCTTCCTGCACCTGAGCGCAGTGCAAGTGCGCGCCGGAGACGAGCTGCAGACCGGGGATGTCATCGGTGCGGTGGGGGCCACCGGCCGCGCCACCGGGCCGCACCTGGACTGGCGGATGAACTGGCGGGCGGTGCGCATCGACCCGCAATTGCTCGCGCCACCCATGCCCAAGCCCTGAAAAAATCCGTATAATGGCGCCCCTGTTTGCGACCTGTGAGACGCTAATGATCGACAAGAAACTGCTCAGTATCCTGGTGTGCCCGGTGAGCAAGGCGCCGCTGGTGTACGACAGGGACAAGGACGAGCTGATCTGCAAGGCCAGCGGCCTGGCCTATCCGGTGCGCGACGGCATCCCGGTGATGCTGGAGAGCGAGGCGCGCCAGCTCACCGCGGACGAGAAACTGGATTGATACCATGACTGACACGATTTTCGGCAAGATCATCAGCGGCGAGATTCCCTCCGAGTTCCTGTACGAGGACGACCACTGCGTCGCCATCAACGACATCCATCCCCAGGCGCCGGTGCACGTGCTGGTCATCCCCAAAAAGGCCATCCCCCGCCTGGTGGACGCCGGAGCGGACGATCGGGATCTGCTGGGACACCTGCTGCTGGCGGCCGGCACGGTGGCGCAGCAACTGGGCGTGGCCGATGCCTTCCGTCTCATCATCAACAACGGTTCCGGCGCTGGCCAGAGCGTATTCCATCTGCACCTGCACATCATCGCGGGCAGGCAGTTTACCGAAGGGCACATGGCCGGCTGATTGACGCGACGCGCGCCGCACCACCACCGGGACAACCTATGAAGACCGTGGACATACGCGAGGCCTTCCTGGCCTATTTCGAACAGCAGGGGCACACCCGCGTGCCCAGCAGTTCGCTGGTGCCCCACGACGACCCGACCCTGCTGTTCACCAACGCCGGCATGAACCAGTTCAAGGACACCTTTCTTGGCGTCGAAGCGCGCCCCTACCAACGCGCGGTCAGCAGCCAGCGCTGCGTGCGCGCCGGCGGCAAGCATAACGACCTGGAGAATGTCGGCTACACCGCGCGGCACCACACGTTCTTCGAGATGCTGGGCAATTTCAGTTTTGGCGATTATTTCAAACGCGAGGCCATTCGCTTTGCCTGGGAATTTCTCACCGTGACCCTGGGCCTGCCGGAGGACAGGCTGTGGGTGACGGTACACGTCTCCGACGACGAGGCCGCAGCCATCTGGCTCGAGGAGTTGGGCGTCAGCGCCGAGCGTTTTTCCCGCCTCGACGAAGATAACTTCTGGCAGATGGGCGACACCGGCCCCTGCGGCCCCTGCAGCGAGATTTTCTACGATCACGGCGCCGACATTCCCGGCGGCCCACCCGGCAGCGACAACGACGAGCTGGACCGCTACATAGAAATCTGGAACCTGGTGTTCATGCAGTACAACCGCGACGCCAGCGGGCAGATGCAGCCGCTGCCGGCCACCTCGGTGGACACCGGCATGGGCCTGGAGCGTATCGCCGCGGTGCTGCAGGGCGTGCACAGCAACTATGAGATCGACCTGTTCCGGGCGCTGATCGAGGCGGCGGCCGAAGTGTTGGGGGTCGACGATCTGGCGCACAACTCCCTGCGGGTGATTGCCGACCACATCCGCTCCTGCACCTTCCTGATTGCCGACGGTATCCTGCCGGGCAACGAGGGTCGCGGCTATGTGCTGCGCCGCATCATTCGCCGCGCCATACGGCACGGCAACAAGCTGGGCGCCGCGCGTCCGTTTTTTCACCGCCTGGTGGCGCCCCTGGCGCAGCAGATGGGCGACGCCTACCCGCAGTTGATCGAGCAGCGCACACAGCTTGAAAAAACCCTGCTCAACGAGGAGGAGCAGTTTGCCAGGACTCTGGACAACGGCATGCAGATTCTGGAGGAGGCGCTGGCGGCGCTGCCCGGCACCGAGATCCCCGGTGCGCTGGTGTTCAAGCTCTACGACACCTACGGCTTTCCCACCGACCTGACCAACGACATCGCCCGCGAGCGCGGTCTGACCCTGGATATGGCCGGTTACGAGGCCGCCATGGCGCAGCAGCGTTCGCGCTCCCAGGACAGCGGCAGCTTCCGGGTGGACTACAGCAAGGTGCTCACGCTGGACGGCAGTACAGCATTTACCGGCTATGAACGCCTCACCGACCGGGCTGTGGTCACCGCCATTTTGCGCGAGGGCGCGTCAGTGCCGTCCCTGGACGCGGACGAATGCGGCGTGGTCGTGCTGGAGCGCACGCCGTTTTACGCCGAATCCGGCGGCCAGGTTGGAGACAGCGGCTACCTGGAGGCCGACGGCGTGCACCTGGAAGTGCGCGATACCACGAAGACCGCCAGCCACCACCTGCACCATGTGAAAGTACTCCGGGGCAGTGTGCGGCAAGGCGACACCCTGCAGGCTCGCGTCGACCCGGACGTGCGCCAGCGCACCCGGCTCAACCACTCCGCCACCCACCTGTTGCATGCGGCCCTGCGCCGGGTGCTGGGCGAGCACGTCGTACAGAAGGGTTCGCTGGTGGATTCCCAGCGGCTGCGTTTCGATTTTTCCCACCCGCAGCCCATCGGCGCCGAACAGCTCAAGCGCATCGAGAACCTGGTGAACGAGCAGGTGCGCGCCAATACCCCGGTGACCACGCGCCTGATGTCCATGGACGAGGCGATAGCGGCGGGCGCCCTGGCCCTGTTCGGCGAGAAGTACGGTGACGAGGTGCGCGTGCTGGCCATGGGCGAGGATGACTTTTCCGTCGAGCTGTGTGGCGGCACCCACGTGGCGCGCACCGGGGATATCGGGCTGCTGCGCATCGTGTCGGAATCCGGTATTGCCGCGGGCGTGCGCCGTATCGAGGCGCTGACGGGGGCTGCGGCCCTGGCCGAGCTAGATGTGACAAAGCAGCGTCTGGCTGACGTGTGCGAAGTGGTGCGGGCCGGTCCGGACACGGTAGTGAGCCGCGTTGCGGCCCTGCGCAGCGACCACCGGGAACTGGAAAAAGAAATTGCCCGCCTGAAGCAGAAACTGGCCAGTTCTGCCGGCGGCGATCTCACTGCCGGCGCGGTGGACGTCGAGGGCATCCGAGTGCTGGCCGCCAACGTAGACGGCGCCGACCCGAAATCGCTGCGCGACACCCTGGATCAGTGCAAGAACAAACTGGGCAGCGCAGTCATCCTGCTGGCCGCCGTGCGGGATGACAAAGTGACACTGGCCGGCGGTGTCACCGCGGACCTCACCGCGCGGATAAAAGCCGGCGACCTGGTGCGCGAATTTGCCCAGCGCCTGGGTGGCAAGGGCGGTGGTCGCCCGGATATGGCGCAGGGTGGCGGCACGGATGTCCGCGCACTGCCCGACGCCCTGCGGGCGGTTCCCGCCTGGGTGGCCGCGCATCTCGCCTGAGGGTTGCGCACTATCGCCCCCGTCAGTTCCACGAAGTGGTTTAACTTATCGCCGCATTGCGGTTTAATGTCGCTCCGTTTTACTGCCGGTTCCCGACGCGAGCGGTCATGAGTCTGATAGTGCAAAAATTTGGCGGCACCTCGGTCGGTAGTATCGAGCGTATCGAGCAGGTGGCCGACAAGGTCGCACGCTTCCGCGCGGATGGGCACGACCTCGTCGTGGTGGTGTCGGCCATGAGCGGGGAAACCAACCGTCTCATCGCCCTGGCCCACGAACTGCAGGAGCGCCCCGTGCCCCGGGAGCTGGATGTACTGCTGTCCACCGGCGAGCAGGTAACCACCGCGCTGTTGAGTATGGCACTGCACAAGCGCGGTGTGCCGGCACGCTCGTACAACGGCAGCCAGGTGCGCATCCTCACGGACGACGCCCACACCAAGGCGCGCATCCGGCAGATCGACGACCAGCGCCTGCGCGCCGACCTGGCACAGGGTTGTGTGGTGGTGGTGGCCGGTTTCCAGGGTGTGGACGAACAAGGCAATATCACCACGCTCGGGCGGGGCGGCTCGGATACGACCGCGGTGGCTCTGGCCGCCGCCTTGCAGGCCGATGAGTGCCAGATCTACACCGATGTGGACGGCGTGTACACGACCGACCCGCGCGTGGTGGATGGCGCGCGCCGCCTGGAGCGCATCACCTTTGAGGAGATGCTGGAAATGGCCAGCATGGGCTCCAAGGTGCTGCAGATTCGCGCGGTGGAATTTGCCGGCAAGTACAATGTGCCCCTGCGTGTGCTGCACAGTTTTCAGGATGGCCCCGGGACACTGATATCGCTGGAGGAGGATCCGCAAATGGAAGCTGCTACTATATCGGGTATCGCCTTTAACCGGGACGAGGCCAAGTTGACCATTCTGGGCGTGCCCGACATGCCCGGCACCGCGTATCGCATCCTGGGCCCGGTGGGTGATGCGAATATTGAAGTGGACGTGATCGTGCAGAACGTGGCGGCTGACAACACCGCCGATTTCACCTTTACCGTCGGTCGGGCCGACCTGGAGCGCGCCGAGGAGATACTGCGCAGGATTGCCGCCGACCTCGATGCGCGGGAAGTCCGCTCCGACAGCAGGATCGCCAAGGTGTCCGTGGTCGGTGTCGGCATGCGCTCCCACGCGGGCGTCGCCAGCCAGATGTTTGCCGCCCTGGCGGACGTGGGGATCAACATCCAGATGATCACGACATCCGAAATAAAAATATCTGTGATCATCGAGGAGAAGTACCTGGAACTGGCGGTGCGCACGCTGCACTCATCATTTGGCCTGGACAGGGAACCAAGGGACGAAAACACTGCCTGATAGAGGTAGCACACCGCGCGCAACGTAAAGTGAGACTTTGCTTTGTGGCGGTATTTGAGAAGCAATCTACACTAACAGAAAAACGGATTGTGCAGGGCCAGGTGGCAACGTCTGGAGATGCTGTCTTGTATATGCAGGGTCACACAGCAGGCACAAGACTGGAGAGCAGGAACTATGTTGATACTGACCCGCAGGGTTGGAGAGTCACTCAAGGTGGGCGATGACATCACCATTACCGTCCTGGGCGTAAAAGGCAACCAGGTGCGTATCGGCGTCAACGCGCCGCGTGATGTGGCGGTACACCGCGAGGAGATCTACAACCGCATTCAGGACGACGACCCCGTCTCGCAAAAAGCGGAATAAACCTGCGAACGCACTCGTATCACTTTGATTTTCCTCCGGCTGTGGTATCATGCCGCGCCTGTGGCCAAGTACGTTTGCGCGCCACACAGAACTCCCGGAGAGCTGGCCGAGTGGCTGAAGGCGCACCCCTGCTAAGGGTGTATAGGTTTACCCCTATCGAGGGTTCGAATCCCTCGCTCTCCGCCATATAACGGGTTGATTTACTTGAAATAAGATCTCTACCCTGTCCGGCTTGGGACCGTTTTGGGACCAAGCCCTTTCCCACCCCTAAACGCTCCGATACAAATTGCGCCATACCTGTAGCGTCTTCGGAGATCCATCTGCCATAGTGCTCATCGATCATGCGGGTACTGGTGTGGCCGACCTGACGAATAATCCACTCCTTTGGAATACCGGCCGTCAGCAGCTGGCTGATAAAGGTATGGCGCGCGTTGTTCGGCCCGCGATAGCGCACTTTGGCTTTCTTTAGATGTGTGCTCCAAAAGCAATTCCTGACCGTGCCATCGGATCTGTGCGGCTTCATGGTATTGCTGTTTAAAAACACCACGCGCACTTCTTCGTCGAAGGTTTTTTTGTTATCCCGGGACGTCACTTTGAGACGACGCGGTGCCAGGTCTTCTGTGTAAGGACGCTGCGCCTGCAGCCATTCCAGGGCTGGCGTGATCAGTTCTACTTCCCGCGTGGAACGTTTGGTTTTGGTTTGCTTGAAGCGTCCGCCAACTTTAGCGCGGCACACCTTGACCGTTCCGCGCTTGAGGTCGATGTCCTCCCAGGCGAGCGCGATCAGCTCGGAGATTCTGAGCCCTGACCAAAAGGCGAAGCCCATCATGTGGATTTCCTGCTGCCGTTTGGTCGGCGTGGACAAGATCGTTGCGATTTCGGTTTGAGTGAAAGGGTCGGGATCTTCCCGGTCACCGAGTGGCAGATTATCGATGGCCTCGACCGGGGAGTCGTTGCGCACGTTATCCGCTTTTGCATCTTTGAAAATGCCGCGCAGAACAATCATGACTTCGTTGATGGTCTTATTGGAGAGTACGACGAGATCCAGTGCAATCCATTTCTCGATTTCTGTTTTCGTGATCGACGCGAGCCTGTGTGAGCCCCAGCGAGGACGGATGTGATTTTCAACTTTGGATTTGTAGTTCACATAGGTTGATTGCGCGGTCCGTACTTTCTTGACGGACAGCCAGAGGTCCAGGGCCTGGTCAACGGTGCGGTCACGGTGAGGATTGCTGCCAAACTCGCGGCAGCGATTGGAGTCGGGGAAGTGGCTGGCATAGTCAAAGGTCCCGCGACCGATTTCATAGAGAATGGAGGCGCGTTTGTTCTCGGCGAATTTTATGTTGGCCTTGGTGACCTGGAGCCCCTTCAGCGTTTCGCGGCACCGCACACCGCGGTAGCGGAAATCAATGCGAATCGCAGAGCCGTGGACCTGGACGCCATCGGGTAGTTCGTACTCCACCGTCTCGGTCGAAGCTGTGTTCTCTGGCTTGTCAGTGGTAGCCACTTTCCGTCCATTCATCGATCGCTCGCCAGTTGTACATGATGTTGCCGTCGGGGGCTTTCACCCAGTGCACGCCCTCGAGCCAGACGCCTTGTACGCGTTTGTGCTTTTGGGCATCCAACCGGAAGCCGGTGAGCTCGGTTAACTTTTTGCCCCGAATCCACTTCGGTAACGGCACACTGTAATCACGGGGGTCGTTCATACGGGGCTCGCAGAGTCGTCACATCGCAGTGCGCTAAAGATTAGCAGCGAGCTAATCAATGCGACAAGTGACCCTGGAGACTAAATGCTTATCACCGTGCTAAATCGCGCTATAGCACTTCACCCTTAAAAACGATAACACCGCACACGGTAGTGTCCGCGTCCACCTCGATAATCCGATGAGGCCAATCCGGGTTGAGTGTCTTGAGATACTTTTTCCCTTCCTCTTCGATCCACTGTTTGAACGTCACTTCGTTGCTCGCTTCGAGACGAACAATGACAAATTTGCCGTGACTGACCGGCGCCAGGGGGTCGACGAAAATCAGTTCGCCTTCGCGAAACTTTGGCTCCATGCTGGCGCCACGCACTCGCAGAACAAAGGTCTCTTCACTGCATTTGACGGGGCAAATGAGAAGGTCACTGGTGTAGGGGAGTGTCTCGTGTTCGGATAGGTTTTTGTCGCCCTTCTTCCCCACCTGACTCCACGAAATCAGCCGGTGATGGTTGTTCAGATTGGGGCCATCGCTGGCGCCGTAAGCTCGGGTGTCGTGATCGACGTCCATCCAACCCGGGGGCTTCTTCATGGCCGCCTCCAACTTGGCCGCCAGTTCATCTCCGATACTGCGGGGCGTCCCTTTTTGCGTGGGCAGTTGATTGCGTACCTGGCTGAGGTAGGAGCTATTGGTCTCCGCGGCACGGGCCAGGCGCGCCGCTGAACCCGCTTCGCGAATGAGGATCTCGAGGTTTTTGAGCCGAATGGGGCTTTGCTTTCTTGTCATGTGGTCAGTTTAGCAATATTTAGCAAAATGATAAACAAAAAATTAGCATCAATTCTTGAGTGATGATTCGCTCGGTGCTAATTTAGATTCGCATGGAGCTAAAGTATTTCTTAAAGATGGCAACGAAGAGGGAGCGAGCAGAAGTTGCCACGGCCTGTAATAACTCTGTTTCCTACCTTTACCAGATCGCGGGTAATCACCGCTACGCCAGTCCGCTGCTAGCTACCCAGATTGAGAAATCGACCCGGCAGGTGGCTAAGTCGTCGGGCGGAAGACTCCGGCCGGTTCCGCGGGCGTCCATGGTTCGTCACCCCGAGATCTTCTATGAAGTCATTGGCGACAACGAATCGCTAACGGTGGCCGAAGATGATGGCGCAGCCTGAGTTCCCCCCCACGGTGGCCAGGTCACTGCAGGAAGACCCCGGTGTAGCGCGGGTGGCAGTGGACCGGATTCACTACTACGGCAAAAATCCCCGCCGCCAGCAAAACCCCGAATACGACCGCATTAAGGCCTCCATCCGCGATGGCGGGTTGGATCAGCCACTGGTGCTCACGCAACAACCGGGCATGGCCGATTACGTGCTGCATAGCGGTGGCAATACACGACTACGCATCCTGAAAGAGCTGTACGAGGAGACTGCGAACGAGCGCTACTACTGGGTGGAGTGTGTGGTTCGGCCCTGGTCGCAGGAATCGGCCGTACTGTTCGCGCACCTTCGGGAGAATGAGCTCCGTGGAGGGTTGCCATTTATCGATAAGGCCCATGCGGTATTTGAGGCGAAGTCGATGTTGGAAGCGGAGCTCGGCACTGACGACTTATCGCAGCGGCAGTTGGAAACGCTATTTCGTGAGCGCGGTTTCAGCCTCAGCCACAGTACCATTTCGAAGATGGGTTATGCCGTCCATACACTCTGGCCAGTCATGCCCACGGCACTCAACGCCGGGCTGGGGCGGCCCCAGATCGAAAAGATCCGGTCGCTGGAACGGGCAGCTCTACATCTTTGGACACACCGGGAGCTGGGCGACGAAAGCGAGTTCAGTGCCGTTTTTGCCGAGCTGTGCCGACGCTATGACTGTGCTGAATGGGACGTACAGCCGTTGTACACCGCGTTGCAACATGAGATCGCGGTGGCGGCCGAACAGAGCGAGCACGTCATTCAGCTCGAGATCGAGGCCTGCATGGCGGGGCGAACGGTTGAGCACGGCATTGTTCCAGTCGACGAGCCTGAGCGCGTACAGCCGCGTCCGCGCAGCGCATCAGGCAAGGCGGTATCCACGGTTGCGGAATCCCCGATTGCCACCGCCTCCTCTGTGCCCGCAGCAATGCCTGGCCCAAAGGCGCAGGCGGCCGTAGACGATGACGGGACCGCCGCTCCCGCACGAAGCCTTGGACGGCCCTCGCACAGTCCGAGCGAGCCGGACGCAGTGGATATCGCTGAATTACGCAGCCGAATCTCTACGACAGCGACACGTTTGGCGGAGCACCACGGTCTCGGTGGCCAGGTAAGGGTCCTTGCCGATATCGGCATGGGTTTTCTGTTAACGGATGTCCCACCCTCAGAGCTCACGGAAACGCTGGATCAGGATATGTTGGGCCTGGTGTCCGCGCTGTGGTGGCAACTGGCCGCCTGTGCCGAGGTGACAGCGGCGCCGCCTGACGTTGTGCTGGCGTTCCTTGAGGAACCATCGACTTTGCGCCAGGCGCTGGCGTCGCACGATGCGGATCTTCTGTTTAGCAGCGTTTGGACCTTGGATCCGGGACAGGTCGGCTGCCAGCTGTGGCAACAACTCAACCCCGAAGACTGGCAACTGCTGTTGCAGCTGATGGAGACCTATCGGGCACTGAAGCGGCTAGCCATTGAGCGAGGCCATGATCTTTGGGGAGTAGGGGAGCGCTGATGTCCTCCAACAAGGAAGCGGATCTCACCACGGCAGTTTTGCTCTATGCATTGCGCTGCCTGGCGGAGGGGGATCAACAGGCTCTTCGTGGCATGAACTTTGGCCCCAAGGAGCTGGACGCGTTACGGGAGATGAACCTGGCGGACCTGTATCGCGCCGATATTCTCCGTGTGCATTGCCTCAAGATCGACCTCAACAGGGAGGTCTTCTGGCCGATGTTGACCCACCTGCGTCATCAGCGTGAGTCCGAAGAGCTGCAGCGCAGCTTGCTCGTCACCGATGCTCCCTTGACCATGATGCAGCAGCTATTTGGCATGAGTTCCCGCGAATACACGCGCTGGCGTCGACTGTTGACACTCGAACCCGCTGTCGGTAGGCCGGCTGAGCTGGACGAGAGCGATACCCATACCCTGTGGCATGCTTGGCAGGACAAGGTAGAAGCGCGGGCGGATAATCCGCTGACCGCAGCAGACTACCTCGCGCTCCACCAGGAGACCGGCATCGGGCTGCGGGCCATTTGGGCGCTGGTGCAGCGTTGGGAGGTTTACGGCGACTCCGTGACTCCCGGTGCCACTCAGGTCGTCGAGAATGGCGCATGAAGAGCCACTGCTGCGACCGGAAACTGTTGCTCTCGACGCACTGATCAAGGCAACGGTTGCCGGTCTGGCCGGGGAGGGCGAGCAAGCTTCACCGGAAGCCATGCTGTTCCTGGGGAATTGGCACCAGTCGATCCCGAGTCTGGTCATCCAGGATCCGATTCTCGAACCGGTCGACAAGGTGGTGTGGATGGTCATCATGTCTCACGCTCGAGAGACCGGCAGCCGAACCGCGTTCCCTGACTACGACACCATCGCCAGCCAAACCAACATTGCCTCGACATCGACGGTCGCCCGCGCCATCGCCATCTTGCGCCTGACCCGCTGGCTGACCCTGTGTGCCAGGGCGCGGCAAAAATCCGGGCGATTCACCGGTAACATCTACGTTCTGCACGATGAGCCGCTGCCACTGCACGATGCCTTGCATCTCGACGCGGCCTATATGGCTTTTGTTCAACAATCGGAGCAACACCACCACGGTCGTGTGCGCGCGGTTGCTCAGTCGGTGCTGGCAAGCCTGGATGAGTCCATTCGGACGCAGGAGTGCCCGCTGGAGTCGGAATCGCCCATTGAGCGGCGCATAAGCGCGGCGAGCGTCATGCGCAATGCCGGCCAGAAACCCGGCGCTACCGGTCGCTATTTCGCCTTCAGCGGTGCGGCGCTCAATCGCTTGAAAGGGCCCACTGCGGGTCGATCTGAGGCGAGTTCTCACCGCAACCAAAATTCGAAGGCGGTGAAAGATACTCACTACAGTAGTGGTCGTAGTAGTGATTATAAAAAAACTACAACAACAACGACGACAACAAACTCCAACAGTAATGAGGCCACTTTCTCCAATCAGGCCCCCTCGCTGGGCGATGCACCTCTCATCTACCCCGCCAGGTTGTCGGACAACCAGAAACTGCTGGCAGATCGCTACCTCCACATGATTGCCCCCGAAGACCGGCAGGAGGTACTGGATGAATTGCAGGGGCGGCTCGAGTCTGAGCAAAGGGGCATGAAGCCCGTCTACGATGAGCTTCGCTTCCTGCATTCATTGTGCAAGGCCGTACAGCGCAGCGAGTTTGTACCCAACCTGGGCATCAAAGTGGCCGAAGCGCGGGCATCACGTGCGCAGCCACCCCCGCAACCGCCCAACCCCGAACAAGCAGCGATCGACGCCAGGCAGCGGGACATCGCCAGAGACTATGGCCTGGAACAGCTGGCCAAGCTGCGCCAATCCTTCGTCACCGACGACGATACCTGACTAGCCCGTATCCTCGTGGGCACCGGATAGTACCGCTGGCGGCTTACGATGCGTGGTTCCACTGGAACCGGTGTGAATCGGCGGAAGGCAAAAAACCCCGCGAAAGCCGGTGGGATAGTCGATGGTCGCTCTCCGGTATATGTGGGTTCATTGCAGCTCGAGGATTCGACAGGACAGGTGCCAATGAACAGTGACGACGCACACGCCGATACCCAAGCGGTGGACTACGCCAATCACAAGGGCCCAGGCGCTTTGCAGGGTGAGGTCTGGCTCAACGTCCAGACCTACCAGGCGCAAAGTCTTATCCGGGGGCGGCGTGGCAGCGAAGCAAAGCCAGCGATCATCGGGCTCGTCGGGTGCGCGGAGCGCTTGAAGGTGCTGTGGCAGGCGATCAGGTTCGACGATCCCTTCGCGGACTGGTGGTTGATCAAGGTCGAAGAGAGTATTGCCGATGCCCGTTCACGGCTGCATCGACTCAAGACGCAAATCGAGGAGCTTCTGGCTATCAGCGATTCATTCGAGGTCAGTTTTGCCCAGTCCAGCCGTCCCCACCGGGTGTCGCTGCAATTCGCCAACCCCTATGCCTTTCGGGCGGCACAAATGCTGGCGGACTATGACCGCCTGATGTGTACCTCGTTGACAGCCCGGCACCTGGGAATAGCCCTGCAGGACGATGTTGCTGAGCAGGTCAGGAGCAGTGGTCGCTGGCTGCGACGCGTGTTTGCCCTGCCGTTGGGGTACCACTATCTGGAGGTGTGTCGCCATGATGTGCTGCAGGGTACGGCCCGGGCTGAGAAAGCGCGTGCCTGCATGGGCGAGATCCCCCGGGAAGTGCTTTGTGGCGAGCAATTGCCGAGTCTGCGGCCGGTGACGTTCAAGATGAATGACGTGGGCGACACCTCCCCAGAACAGGAAGGGTAGGCCGAATGCTCGCAGCGACACAGCACTGCCTGAATGTTTGCCTGGATACACGAGTTCCCCTGGAGGCGGTGATTATCAATCGTCTGCAGCGGCTGCCGCAGCCACGACAGGGCGATTGGTTGAGAAATCTCCTGGTGACCGGATTCAGTACAGAGTGTCAGGCACTCAAGTCGCAAGCCGAAGTGCGGATCCCACAGGGGGTGTTCGAACATCCCTATCGATCGCCATCCCTGCGGACGCCTACACCGGGCGGCGAGGCTCAGCACAGTGGTTTAGCAACACCCACTGAACACAACGACCGGCTTTCCGGTGAGACGCTGTCGGTGGTCCGCAGCGCCAACGCGGCCAAACCTTTTGCACATCTGAAAAGCATTATCGGTACCTGAAGTAGCCGATCGATTCTGAGGAGGAAAAGCGTGACCGAGAGCAGCCAAGCCGACCAGGCGCAGGAAGACCATTCACGACAAGCGCCGCCGGATCCGATGGTGGTCTGTCCCGTGGGATTGGATGATGGCTATGCCTATACCAAAGTGGCCCTAGACGATGGGCGACTGTTTTCGGTGCCGTCCAGAGCCCGCATTGGCGCCGCCGGCGTTACCTGGATTCGAGCGCAGGAACAACGCATCTTTGAGTACGAAACTGGCGGTGCGATCTACTCGGTTGGCGCGGTGGATGGTGAGGAAACCAGCTTTGACGAGTACCCCGGCTCGGCGCTGAACCGCGTGATTGTGCAGCACGCCCTGCAGCAAGCAGGCCTCTCGGGGCGTTCCGTTCATCTGGTCACTGGATTGCCGGTTGGCGCCTACTACCGCAATGATGGACAGCTGCGCCAAGGCGGGATTGCGCAAAAACGCGACAGTCTGAAGCTGACCGTCGACCCGCGCTCAGCCGTGGGAGGCGAGCAAAAGGCCACGTTGAAAGTCAGCGTCGCGTTTCACGAGGTGATCCCCGAAGCGCTTGCCGCGTGGTATGACCATGTCATTGTCCTGCAGGCGGACGGGGTGACCCTGGACGCCGATCGACTGAACGCTCCCATTGCGATCGTTGATATCGGTGGCCGCACGACGGACTACGTGGTGGTGCAGGACCAGGGCATCGTGCACGGCTCTTCCGGCTCTCTCAACCGGGGCATGCTGCACGTCAAATCCCGCGTTGTGGACCTGGTTCAGGAGCAATTTGACCTGACCGGGCTGGGCGAGCAGAGCATTGCCAGGGCGGTCGATCGCCAGCAACTGCGTCTCCACGGTAGGGATCATGACATTTCGGCATCGGTAGCGACGGCGAAACGCGAGCTGGTAGAGCTCCTTTACGGTGAGACCCGCCGCAAACTCGGGCTGGGTGCTGAGCTCGATCAAGTACTGTTTGTCGGTGGCGGCAGTGCTGCACTCGCCGCCGATATCGGTAACTGGTTTCCGAACCAGACCATTGCGGACCATGCCGCCTTCGCCAACGCCAGGGGCATGCTCAAGTACCTCCAATTCGTCTGCGACGACGCGGAGCGCAGGTTCTGACGGTTTCACACGTGGTCACTGCGGTCTCAGTGACAAAAGGTATCGTCGGATTGCGAAATCGATACCGCGGCTACGCCGTCAATCCACCGTTGGGGTCACCCCCGACGTTTACTCACCCTGCCGGGATTCGATTCCCGTCAGGGAGTCGCATTCCCCGGCATTTCATTATGCTCAAGGAGAATGTGTTATGACCACGAGAACAGCTAGCGCTGAAAAGCCGAAGTTTTTCGATCTTGATATCCACGGTATCGGTTACCTCAATCGCGTCCGCGAAGTGACACCGGAGAACGGGTTTCCCTTTCTCAGTGTCACCATCGCTGCACTTCGGGGATCTGCCGACAATGTCCAGCACACCTATTTCGAATGTGTGGTGGTCGGTGAAGAAGCAAAGGATCTGGTACGCCAGTTGACGCCTGCGGTCGAAGCCGGCATGAAAGTGTTGGTGGGATTCCATCTCAGTGATCTTCAGGCCCAGACCTTTACCTTCAAACAAGGCGAACGTGCCGGTATGACCGGTGTTGGACTGAAGTCCCGCCTGCTGCGATTCCAATGGATCAAGGTGGACGGACAACCCTATCTGACACCCCCGTCTGCTACCCAGCAGGCAGCTGGTTAATCGACGTTCTGGCTACATCCTTAGATGTAGCCAATCTTTTAATCCCGCGAGGAACCCATTCCTCGCGGAATCGGTCTCCCCGCACCCTTCAAGGAGACCTGTCATGGTTTCAAAATCATCGCCCGCAAAGGCGAATCCTCAAAACCGTGTCGCGAGGCTGAAGCTGGCGTCGCTCAATGATCCGGAAAGACAGTCCCTCGTGGAGTTGGCCTTTGCTGTGCTCCAGGATCTGCATCAACCAGGCGTCGAGTTACCGGCCCCTGGCCGTACCCGTGACTATTTGCGGATGCTGCTGGCGGACCGAAAAGCAGAAGTCTTTGGTTGTGTGTTTCTGGACAACCGGCATCGAGTGATCGAAACGGCTGAGTTGTTCCAGGGGACGATCGACGGAGCTGCGGTGTACCCCCGAGTGGTGGTACAGCAAGCGCTGGCGTTGAATGCCGCTGCGGTGATGTTTTTTCACAATCACCCCAGTGGCGTTGCTGAACCCAGTCATGCCGACGAGGCCATTACTCGTCGCCTGAAAGATGCGCTGGCACTGGTGGATATTCGGGTGCTGGATCATTTCATCGTCACGGCCGGCGAGTCGCTGTCGTTCGCTGAGCGCGGTCTGCTGTAGCCGGAATTCAACTAACCCATCGGGGAGTCACAGTCGTCCCGGTGGGGCAGCGGTACTCCCTGACCTTTCTACCATTCAGGGAGAATCCCCATGAAAGAAACAGAGTTCAAGTCATTGCACGATGTGTTTGGCGCTGTCATCGCAAGTTACAGCCGTCAGCAGGCCATCGAAGATGGCGTGTTGATTGATGTCACCGCGACAGCGCGCGAGGCTGGATTCGTATTGCCGGTCGCAGTCAGTCACGCTGCCTGGTGTGATTGCGTTGCCTGGACGGAGCGGGACAACCGCTCGCAGGTCTATCAGGACGAGTCCGGGCGTTTGTGGGATGTGCTGTTCATGGCGTTCTATGCGATCAATGCAACCAGCGACTCCGGTGATCGGTTGACCTACGCGTTGTACCGGGTACCGAAAGACAGCCATTCAACTGAGGCTGAAGAGGTCAGCCTGAAACTGGTGGTGGGTCCCGGCGATGCGGGTGAACCGGTCGTCACGATCATGCTGCCGAACGAAGATTAACGTCGCCGATGCTGTCGGCTCCTTGCCCTGGCCACTTGGGATAAAGTGGCACCTCCAACCTTCCTTCCCGCCGTTCCGGCAGTTCCGCTTTCCCGCCTGAGACTACTCCCCAACTTACTGACGCTTTGACGCTGGTTCCACTGTCACCGTGGCCCGAACATCCCTGGCTGCGCAATGGCCATGACAGGTCGCAGACCTGGTGTGGGCATTGACTCGCACGAAGCCCTCGTCACTGCTGAGCGAAGCGTGGTAGTGACGAGGGCGGCGGAGCCCGGAACGACAGCGGGTCGCGCCCGAATTGATGCGTTCCAGGCGAGTTCGGTCTGGCTAGACTGCGGCTGACGCATTGCCAATCGTTTCAGACGCGGCCACGGCGGTAACGTGGATGAGGGGGTCGCCCTTGCCATCCTAACTGGCACAAACGGCAGTCGCGCCAGCAGAGCTTCACTGGCGCTCAGCATTCGCTGCAGCTCGTCTTCAATACCAGGAGGTTTCTCTTTGCTTCACGCTGGCAGCTGCCAGTGTAATCCCGGCTGGCAAACAGCCGACACTCAACGCGCCGTCGCATCGACGGGTTCTTTTCACCACAGGTGGGCCAAACGCCCGTCGCTTTCAACAGGAGGTTCAGTTTTATCCTTTTTCAAGGTCCTTTCGAGGCAGGGAATTCTCCCCGACTTCAGTGCAGCAATCGCTGCGACTAATCCGACTGGCAAGCAGTTGACCTTCCACACGCCGTCACACAGTCGGCTTCTTTCAACCCGCGGACCGATGGTTCCGGACATTCAACAGGAGGTGAAGTAATCACCATCAACGCTGGCTCTTCGAGCCACTGGTTCACCTGGCACCATCTTCGACAGAAGAGCAGTCAGGTCGCCTGCGACCAGGCTTATCAGGTCGAACGGGAGTAGTGTCCCTTGACCCCTCCGCCTCGGCGGTCCCGGTCAGGCTACGTGCCTGCTGGTTGGTCACAAACACTTACCAGACTGGAACGTACACGATGCGAGACCTGAACTACCAATTGAAACAGCTGTGCCAGCGCAACCGGGATGGGAGCTACAGTACCCAGGCGAATCGGACGCGGATGCTCAACCAGATCGCCAATCAACTGCAGGAGATGGGCTTTCGGCGTATGACAACACACTCGCTCAAGCCCAAACATGTGGATGCGCTGGTGAAACGCTGGCTCAGCGAGGGGATGGCGGCCGGTACCATCAAGAACCGCATGAACTGCTTGCGCTGGTGGGCGGCCAAGGTGGATCGGCGCAATGTCGTCGCGCGGTCCAACGACTTTTACGGCATTCCCGATCGACAATTCGTCAGCAACACGTCGAAGGCAGTCGGCGTTGATGATAAGGCGCTGTCTGCGGTGCCGGATGCACATGTGCGCATGAGTCTCGAGTTGCAGCGGGCGTTTGGATTGCGCCGCGAGGAAGCGATCAAGTTTGTGCCCGCCTATGCGGATCAGGGCGAATCTATTCGCTTGAAGGCCTCCTGGACCAAAGGGGGCAAAGCGCGGGTGATACCGATGCTCACCCAGGAGCAGCGCGATGTACTGACGCGAGCACGCCGATTGGCGGGTAGCGGATCCTTGATTCCAGCGCAAAAAAATTACATTCAACAGCTGCGAACCTACGAACGTCACACCACGCAAGCGGGTCTGTCCAAGCTTCATGGACTGCGCCACGCCTACGCCCAGGCACGCTATCAGCACCTGACGGGGTGGGCGTGTCCGGCCGCGGGAGGACCGACGGCAAATCAGTTAACCGTTGATCAGCGCAAACAGGACTATCAGGCGCGCCTCACCATCAGTCGCGAGCTGGGCCACGTCCGGGAGCAGATCAGCGCTGTTTATTGTGGTTAGCAAGTGATTATGTGAAGTTGCTGATTAATATCTCATAGAATCAGATACGTACCTCCAAACTACTGTACATAATATTTCCGCTATGTTGAAGAGTGGCCATTTGGTCATCATTCAACGACGGAGAATTATGTATGAAATCCCACCGATCCAAAGCCAGAAAACGCCCACTGGACGAATTGATCTTCAGCGCACTGAGTCAACTCCAGGTTCTTCGGTACAACCCGCGATCAATACGCCGGTACCAGACCGTCTGGAGGAAGTTACTCATCTACGCCCAACAGCGGGACTATAAGGGCCCTTTGCGAGAGCAACTCATCGACGATTTCCTAGACCATCACAATATCGATTCCAGATTACCCGTTGGTAAGAACAAGGGCTGGAAACTCCACGCTGAATACGCGATGAAGATACTCTGGCACTATTCTCGATTCGGGTATTTTGAACGATGCAAGCAGGAAGTGAGTCATCTCAAGATACCTGCTGCCATGCGAAAAAGCTTCCAGGAATACAAAACGTACTGTGAGGTAGAGCGCCGACTGAAGCCTGTCACCGTAGAGCAGTACATGAGGCAGATTCTCCTGTTTCTGGATTTTCTATCGAAGCGCGATATCGAACACTTTAACGAAATCCGCCGGGAGGACCTCTCCGATTTTGTTTATTCCTTGTCACGCTACCGTCGCAAAACGGTCTCAACGGTGGTGTCTGACGTCCGTGGTTATCTTCTTTTTCTGTTTTACAAGGGCAAATTATCACGGGACCTGAGTGTTTGTTTACCAGGCGTATACCGGCCAGAGAAAGATACGATTCCATCTGTCTGGGAGAAAGAGCTGTTAGCGCAGTTACTCGAGAAGATTGACCGGCGCTCGCCGCGGGGAAAGCGAGACTATGCCTTGATACTCCTGGCAGCTCGATTGGGCCTACGTTCAAAGGACATCAAGACGCTGACGCTCGATCAGATCGATTGGGGCGCTGAGACGATCACCATCAACCAATCCAAATCCGGCATGAGGCAACAGCTACCATTGACTGATGAGATTGGTACGGCCCTGATTGACTATCTAAAGCATGTGCGGCCAGAGAGTCGTTATCGAGAGGTGTTCCTAAAGCTACGAGGCCCCTGCAAACCGTTTAGCGATGAGAATCACTTGCATGCCATTGTCCGATATTGGCGCAGCGTGGCCGGTATCCGGTTTAGAAGTCCACAGAAACATGGATTGCACTCCTTGCGTCATACCTTGGCGACGCACCTCCTGGAGGAAGATGTCCCGTTCTCTCTGATCGCCGACATCCTGGGGCATGCGTCGATGAACACCACCATGATTTACGCCAAAGCCAGCGTCGAGTCCTTACGAGAGGTGGCACTGCCATTACCGGAGGTGGAAGATGTCTAATGCGCGTAAGAACATCCGCTATGAAGGCCCGTTGGCCCCTTTCATGGAACGACTGGTCCGCGAGAAAAGGGATAGCGGCTACCAGTACAACACGGGGTCCACTAACATTCCATCCGGATTTTGACGGCGGGGGCGGCCGAAAAACTCCTTTCAAATCAATGGCCTAAAACAGGCGCCTTCTGGTTTTCTAATAATATCAACGCCCCAATACACTTTCTTAAAGTCATTTCTATGTGGCGCCGTTTTCTGCCTCTTCGCACCGAAAGGGCCATAATGATTCGTCCCAAAGGACAAACGGTGACGGAGACTCACAATGGTTCCCCACTGGCAAACCCCCTACCTCGGCATACACACCCTCCCCCGCCTGACCGGCTGGGAGATTGATCACTTCTTCACGCTAGAGATCGAGGAGCGCGATGAAATCCGCACTCGTTTTCGTGGCATCAATCGGCTCGGCGTTGCCTTGCAGCTCTGTTTCCTTCGCATGACGGGCTGTCCACTTGATGGCGTACGAATTTTGCCGAGGGAACTGCTTTCACATGTAGGTGAACAACTCGACATCGACATTCCGACGATCACCTCCGTGCGGGCGCTCTACCGGCGCAAGCGTACTCGCTACGATCACCAACAATGGGCCATGACCAAGCTGCGATTTTCGCCGTTGACGGCTGGCCGGCGGCGCGTGCTCATCACCCGATTAAAACAACAGGCGCGATCCACCGGTGAAGTTGATGCCCTTATCGAATATGCCCGCCGCTGGCTCTTCGACCAGCGCATCATTATCCCGAGCAAGCGGAATTTAAAAGAGCTCTCCGCGCGAATTCTAGTCGAATCTGAGTATGCGCTGTACCAGGAAGTCCTCGAGGTCATTCCTGAGCCGGTATGCGCTCAATGGCTGGATGCTTTGTACGAGGTGAACTCCAAATATGATATCCAGGTGATCGACTGGTTGAAGATACCACCTGGAAAACGGTCAAAGAGCAACTTGAATGAGCTTTTCGATAAAATCGAGGCACTGCGGGCATTGGAGGTCCACTGTCACGCTCTCCCCTTCCCGCTGGAACGGCAGCGATTCTATGCCTCCCGAATGCGCCGGCGCTTTCCGCAGAGATTCCGTTCGCTTTCTCCAGCCCGGCGTACACTCGAGTTGACCTGTTTTCTCCGTGTGACCCTGATGGATCTCGTGGATGTTGCGCTATTGCAAGTGGAAAAGCGTATCAGCGAGCTGTGGTCTGGGGCCAGGCAGGTTGCCGAGCGCAAGCAATATGAAAAATCGCAAGGTAATCGGATAACATTGGAAAACATTCATCGCACCCTCCATGATCCGGAACTAAGTGATCGCCAGGCACGACGTACAGCCTGCGCTCTGCTTGACCCCCTGGTGGAAAGCAAACCGCCACCTCGAGCGGCGCTGACCCGGGAGGCACTCTCGGAAGAGCCCAATATACGACCGTTACTGCGCCGTCTGCTTGCACTCGACTTTGAGGCGGATCCCGATCATCCCAGTTGGCTTGCCTTGAACGCGTTGCGCGACCTTTATGAGAATGGTGAGAAAGAACTGCCAGAGGCACTGGACATTCAGGTCCCTGGTCGCTGGGAATCGTTGGTGCAGGATCCGGATAATCGGCAACGCGCACTGCGAGCATTTGAGGCTGCCACCTTGCACGGCCTTCGCCGCGGCCTGAAGAATAGTGCCGTCTCTGTCGACTACAGCTTTGGGTATCGCGGCCGCGATTCCATGTTAATGCCGCTAGAGGAGTGGCAGAAGAATCGCGGTAAATACTACAGAGCCCTCGGCCTCCCGCAATCACCGACGAAATTCCTCGATAAACTGAAGGCCCAGGTGCAAACGGGGTTGAACGCGTTGGATCAGGCGATCCAGGAACAAGAGATAGAAGTAGTCGATGACGGCATCTATATCCCGAAGATTGTTCGCGAATCCCGCCCACCCGGCACCCGTAAAACAGCCAAAGCCTGGTTTGATGAGATCGGGCCGATTCAATTCCCCAATCTCCTGCTAGAGCTGGACAGTCACACCCGGTTCAGTTGGCAGCTATTGGGAGGTCTACCAACAAGCGAACGCAACCTGCTGGCATTGTATGGCGCCCTGATCGCCCAGGGCAGTGAATTGAGTGCTGCCCGGGTAGCCCTGATGATGCCTGGTATTCCAATCAAAGATATCCAGCAAGCCATGCAATTACTGGAAGAAGAAGGAGTTCTACAGAAAGCCAATGGCGTGGTACTGGAGTTCCTTCGTCGACATGACATCGTGAATCACTGGGGCAATGGCTCCTTTGCCTCTTCAGACATGATTGCCCTCGAAGTGTCCCGCCACCTGTGGCAGGCACGACAGGATCCGCGACGGCGCACACCTTCGGTCGGTAGTTATGTCCATGTGCTGGACCAATGGGGCATCAGCTACGATCAGCCGATCGTGTTGAATGAGCGGGAAGCTGGCCCGGCCATCGAGGGCGCGATTCGTTCACCCGGCTCCAAAATTGAAGCGGTGGCCGTGGACACCAAGGGCCATACGCATTTTGCTTCGGGTCTTTCGAAGGTGCTCGGGCTGGATCTTTATCCGCGCCTGCGGAAATTGAAGTATCAGAAACTGTTCGTTCCACGGGGTGTTGAAGTACCCAAATCCCTCAGGGCCATAATCGGCCCAACTGTCTCTCTAAAATCCATCGAGCGAGACTGGGATGAGTTTGTCAGGCTGGCAGCCTCCATCCAATTTGGTTGGTGTTCTGCAACTATGGCGCTACGCCGTTATGGTTCCGCTGCCCAGGGTGAACCCCTGCATGGTGCCGGCGTCGCGCTGGGTAAATTGGCGTTGACCGCGTACTTGTGTGATTACCTGGCCAAGCCAGAATTCCGGCGCGAAGTCCTTCGCATCCTCAGTCACGGTGAATCCGTGCACACGTTACAGCGAGCGATTCATCATGGACGTCCTGTACCGAAGCGTGGCCGGCGACCGGAAGAACTGGCCGCCACCTCCGGCGCACTGGCTCTTTTGACGAACATTACAATGGCCTGGAACACGCACCATATGGATCGCGTCCACAAGGAATGGCAGCGCAAAGAGCCTGAGAGAATGGGCACGGATATGATCAAGCACATTACGCCCGTACGCTTCGAGCATATCAATTTTCGCGGAGTGTTCGCTTTCCACGTCGGGCCCTACCGAGACCGACTCTTCAGCACACCGCGCAAGGGCAAGCACCAGGCGGCTTGAAACGGGCTCTTCGAGAAACAGCTTTAAGTAAGTGTATTGGGGATCTGATTATAAAGGAGATTCAAATTAGGCAGCTTGTAACTGGCTGATATTACAGAGGTTTTCTGGCTGGTCCCGCCGTCAAAATCCGGATGAAATGCTGGTGTACCCCTATGTCGTCGCGGGGCTGTACCGCAGTTGCCGGGGCGTGGAATTTATCGCAGTCGCGGGGGAATGGGTCGGGGGTGTTAGTTGGAAAAAATAGCGCGGGACAGAAGCAGGTTGGTGTCCCGCGCGCAAAAAATCAGAAGGGTTTGGTAGCGCCCAGGAAGGCGACAGTACCAATGCCGATCCAGTAGCAGTATGCGATTTTGCGGCCGAAGGCGATGGACTTTTCAAGGGTATTTTCCGCCGCGGTGTCGCCGGGGTTTTCCGCAAGTACACGGAACAGTGTTGTCCACTCGCGCATAATGAAACGCAGCAACAGACCGAGAACCAGCAGTCCGGCGAAAATCAGGATCTTGAAGGAAAACCACATCTGCCCGGTGCCTGCATTGAATGGACCGTAGCCCATCAGGGAAGTAATAGCGGTAATGGCTAGCAGGGGAATGATGAGGTAGCGGATGCGCTCATCCCAGATAGTGAGCTTGAGACCGGTATCGGTTTCGCGCTTGATAAATGCCGCCCAGCATAGTGCCAACCACAGGAAGTAGAATACCCAGACAGCAGTCAGGAATGCACCGCCGTAGGGCTGTACACCCCAGAAGTACCCCATGTGAAATCCCAGCGGGAACAGGGCGATAATGCCAGTGCGCGCGAGGATATCAATGCGGTAGGCGGTCTCCATGTGGCGGCGGCGCTCGTCCATGGACAGGTTGCGATTGATGACGTTGTAGGACGTCTGGAATACGCCCCATTCCCCGCCCAGCCAGTAGACCATGGCGACGATGTGGAACCATCTGAGTACGGCCAGTGTGGTTAGCATGTTGGCTCTCCTTTGGTGAGTTGATACTTAAAACCATAGCAGGGCCGCGGTTGTACGCATTACCAAAAATCAATACCGCCTAGTCGACCTCCGCCAGGTCTTCCAGTTGTTCCTGTTGTTCAATCACCACGCTGTGATGATCCGGCGTACTGATAATTCCCTCTTTGCGCAGCCGAGAAAATGCACGGCTTGTCGTTTCCAGTGTTAGCCCGAGGTAATCGCCAATATCCGTGCGACTCATCGGCAGTTGTATGGCTGAGCCCGATTCAGGGCTGCCATCGCGAAGATAGAACTGGTAGATCAGGAAGGCGAGGCGTTCATGGGCGCGTTTCTGTCCGATGGCGAACAGGTGGTCGAGCAGGCTGGCCAGCACGGTGTTGTTGATATGCGCCAGGTTTTCTTTCAGCCCCGGAATCTCGTCGCACAGGGCGATAAATTTTTTCCTGGGAAATTTCAGCATAACGCAGGGCTCCAGGGCCGTCGCACTGTAGAGATAGCGCGTTGTCGCGGTGAACCCCAGGTAGTCGCCCCGGCGCAGGAAGGCGATGACCTGGCGACGTCCATTGAGCGCGTTACGCTCCACCATTACTGTGCCGGCGCAGGACAGGAATACGGCCTCAGCCGGTGTCAGCTGACGCACAATTTCCTGGCCCGGGTCCATCTTCTGCAGTTGGCCCAGTGCCATTACCTGCTCGAGTTCATTGGCGGACAAGCCCCTGCCGACATCGCTGTCTGCGAGGGTGGTCAGCACCTGTGAGCGATCTACCATCGGTTGCGTCCTGTCGTATTTGGCGAGGCACGGCAGTTTACCCCTATTTACCGGGTGGGTCATTCCATCTTGATTTAAATGATATAATGTTATTATTATATAACAAATGAATGAGCCCTCAGGTCAAAAGGCCCCGAATTCATCTTTCACCCATCGTCGAGGACCCAGAACATGAAAATATCCAAGAATAACCGCGCCGCGGTGGCGCTGGTCGGTCTACTCGCCATCACCGCGCAGGCCAGTGCAGAGATTGACCTGACCAGCCGGGAAGGCGTGATAGCTGTCAACCGCAAGATCCAGTGTTCCACCATCGATAACGAGGAAACTACCTACATCTGGCACGGCAAGGCCTACTCGCGCAAGATGGGTGAGCGTGACAAGCAGCTCTTCGGGCTGCTTGGCATGAACGTGCGCAAATGTGTGACGGTGAAGAATGATAAGGGTGAGGCGGGCTATCGGCTGGTATCCCGCGAGATCATGCTCTACCTGGATCCGAAGACCGGTGAGCTGATGGATACTTGGGACAATCCCTGGACAGGGGAAACCCTCGATGTGATTCACGTGGCGAATGACCCAGTGAACCAGCGTCCCAGCTTTGGCTATGGCCGCGATGGCAAGGTAATCAAGTTGCCGATTCGCAAGGTGGCGGATTACTGGCAGATGAATGTGGAAGTGCCGCTGTTCTATTACAATGTGCTTGCTGGCGATTACCAGAAGTACGTGGGCGGAACGTACCATGCCACCGAGATCTTCGATTTCTATGGCGTCTATGACGACCTGGTGAGCGAGAAGACTACCACTGTGAAACCCGGCGTTGCCTGGGTACGCATTTCCGACTGGCTTCCCTGGATGGAAATGAACGGTCGAGAAGGCGGCCTTTACTTCAACGCCCAGGGCGCCAAGCTCGATTCCTGGAATGATCTTCCCAAACTGATGAAGGACCAGATTGCGAAGAACTACCCCGAATACACCAACGCTCCGGCAGGTGATGATACGCGCCCCAACGAGACTTCCTGGACCTTCTTCAAGAAGGTTCTCGATGAGCGCAATAAAAACAAGTCTGGTCCCAAGGCCGGTCACTGAGGATTCGCCCATGGCAGCGTACATGATCATCCTCGCCCGGGTGCACGACCGTGAGAAATTCCTCGCCGGTTATGCCACCCAGGCGGCGGCCCTGGTAGACAAATGTGGCGGCAAGTATGTATTGCGCGGACCCGGGGCAGAGTGCCTGGAGGGCTGTGTGGGCGATGGCCGCTCGGTAGTTATCTCCGAGTGGCCCGATATGGACGCGGCGCGTGCCTTCTGGAATTCCCCTGAATACGACGAGATCAAGAAACTCCGTGAGGGTATTTGTGATGTCGAGGTGGTGTTGGTAGAAGCGCCCGTTATCGGAGGTAACAATTCGTGAAAAATATTATCAAGCGCACCACACTGATGGTGCGCGACATGGACAAATCCCTGGCCTGGTACCAGAACGTACTGGGGATGGAGGTCTACTACGACAAGCCTTTTACCCTGTCGGGAGAAGGCCTGGCTGCTGGTAAGGCCGGTGACCTGATCCGTCTGGTAATCCTGAAATGTGAGCACCCGGAGATCGGCATGATCGGCCTGATGCAATGGGTCGATCCCGTGATGTCCGCGCCGGAAGTGCCCACTGAGGTCACCTTCGGTATGCCCACCTTTGTGGTTGGCTCCGATGACTCTGCCGGGGCGCACCGACAGGCCGAACTGCTCGAGACCCGTATCCATACGGCTCCCCATGAGTGGTCTACCGAGGGTGCTGATGGCAATATGAAGTATTTTCTCGGTGTCTCCCTGTTTGATCCGGACGGGCACTTTTTTGAACTCAATCAACTGGTTCGCTCCGAACCCATAACTGACTGAGGCTGCCGCCCGGTGAATGAGCAGCGAAATAGCCAATGGCGCGTGGCTGCTCGGCCGGTGGGAAACGTTAAACCCTCGGACTTCGAATGCGCGGAAGAAGCGATCCCCGAGGTCACCGAGGGCCAATTCCTCCTGCGCGCGCTTTATCTGGGACTGCGTCCGGTGATGCGCATGTATATGGGCGGTGCCCACGATGCCTTAAAGGAGATTTTTCCATGTCAGATCCAGCTATTCGCTTCCAGCGCGCCAACTTCCTGGTCACAGACCTGGAGCGTGCCCTGGCTTTTTATTGTGACGTTCTGGGAATGAGCGTCTGCTTTCAGAAAGACTCGGAACCGGATTCCTATTCCTACGACGTGTTTGAGATTGATCGCGCGGCGGACATGCGCTTCGCCGTTCTGGATGCGCCGGACCAGCCCCGGGTAATGGCGCTGACCGAGGTTCGCGGTATAGAACTGCCTCCTGTGCCGTCGCCACGCCGTGCAGCCATCGTGCTGGATATCGCCGACATCGATGGCGTGGTTGAAAAATCGATAGCCGCAGGGCTTCACGTTTACGGTGAAGACCACCTGGTGACCAACGATGGTCGCGAGGGTCGGGAAGTGGGTATCGTTGACCACGACAATAATCTGGTGGTGATTTATCACATCACCAAAGCAGCACCCGAGTAACAAGCCGTGAGTGAGTCCGCTGCCGCAGTGCCGCAGGCGCCTCTCTCCGGAAAGGGCCTGGTTTATGCGTGGTACAGTGTCGTCCTGCTGACCCTGGCTTATATCCTTTCGTTCGTGGACCGCTACATCCTCGGCCTCCTGATCGGTCCCATCAAGGCTGACCTCGGTTTATCTGATACGCAGATCGGTCTGCTGCTTGGCCCGGCATTCGCCGTTTTCTATGTGCTGATGGGGCTGCCGCTAGGGTGGTTGGCTGATCACGCGCGGCGAACCTGGATTGTCGGCGCCGGCATTGTCCTCTGGTCCGCGGCGACCGCCGCCTGCGGCCTGGCGAAGAACTTTGTGCAACTCGGCCTGGCCCGGGTGGGCGTAGGGGTAGGGGAGGCGACGCTCAGCCCCTGTGCCCTGTCCATGATTGCCGACCGTTTTCCCGAGGAGCAGCGGGGCAAACCGGTCGCCTTCTATTCTGCAGCCCTGAGTATTGGTGCGGGTGTCGCATCACTGGCCGGCGCCAGCGTGCTGGCCTGGACTGCCACAAAGGGAGTTGTCACTGTGCCGATGTTCGGCGAGTTGGCGCCCTGGCAATTTACCTTCCTCGTGGTGGCGGCGCCGGGGCTGCCGCTGGCACTGCTGATGCTTACCCTGCGTGAGCCAAGGCGACAGCATTCATCACTGGATGAGTCGGGTAATGGCGTCACCATGGGCCAGGCGCTGCGTGAGGTGGGCAACAATTGGCGAGCCTATGGCGGCCTGGTGTCCATGGTCTGCGTCATGACCATCGTGGCCTATAGCCAGGGCTGGCTCCCGGCCATGTTTGAGCGCACCTGGGGCTGGTCTACTGCCCAGTACGCACTATACAACGGTCTCGCATTATTACTGATAGGCCCGCTCACCGTGAATTTGGCAGGCTGGTATTCTGACAAACTGTTTTCCCAGGGGAGACACGACGCCCCCCTGCGGCTTGTGATGACAGGTTTGATCGTGCTGGTACCGACAGGAATCCTGGGCCCCTTGATGCCCAATGCCTGGACGGCCTTTCTGGTTATGGTCGGCAATAATGTCGGCATCGCCATGCTTTCGGCCTGTGCCCCCACCGCGCTGCTCAATATCACACCGGGGGCAGTTCGCGGCCAGGTAGTGGCCATGTACTACATTGCCATTAGCATGGCTGGTCTGTTGCTTGGCCCCATGACCATCGGTCTGCTCAACGACCTGGTGTTTGGTGAAGAAGGTATTCGCTACTCCGCAGCCCTTGTACCCCTGGTGTTCGGGTTGCCGGTTATTTTTATGATGAGGTCCATCCGCAGGGTGTACCTGGAACGTATGGAGAGCCTGCAGTGATCGAGGCCGGATATATTAACTGTCCGGAGGGGCAGATACATTTTCGCCAGTGGCTACCGGAAGAGGAAATCCGGCCGCCCCTGTTATGCCTGCATCCGGCACCTTTCAGCGGATTGTTTTTTACCAGGGCCATGGCCGCGCTGGGGCAGGGACGTCGAGTCATAGCGCCGGATTATCCCGGGTATGGTGCGTCAGCCCCGAGGGTCGATCAGCCTGGCATTGAGGACTACGCGGTGGCCATGCTGCAGTTTGTGCAGGAAGTATCGCCGGATCAGCCAGTGGATGTGCTCGGCTTTCACACCGGCTGCCTGGTGGGTGCGGAGATGCAGCTGCAGAGCGCCGATAGTATCGATGCCCTGGTGCTGGTGGATGTGCCTTACTTCGTGGGGGCAGCGCAGGAGAAGATGCGCGATAGTGCGGCGAAACCCCTGGCACTGGACGCCGAGCCCGAAAGTATTGTGCCCCTGTGGAAGAGTGGCGTAGGTGTAAAGGCGCCCCTGATGGGAATGGAACGTTCCGTTGCGCTGCTCAGCGAACAGTTGCGGGTCTACTCCCGGTCACACCTCGCGTTTCACGCCGCCTTCACATACCCTTGTCCGGAGCGATTCGAGCGCCTGCCAGGTCCAGTGGCGATCATCGGTACACAGTCGGGGCTGCTCGACGCCACCCGGGAAAGCGTTGCGGCGGCGCACGAAAGTGCATTTTTTATCGAGGCGACAGAGATTACCCGCGGTGTGTTCGAAGAGGGCGCACCGGCGATTGCTGCTCGAATCGATGAAGCCCTGCAACAAGTAAAAGGAGAAAGCAGTGACTGACACTGGTGTCTATCAAGCCCTCGGTCTGCAGGTGAATTGCCGCGCAGTGAACATGATGTCGGTTGAGGATGCACGGCAATCGATCTTCAGCACCATCGAGCACGTAGACAGCCTGCTTACCGGCAGCCAGGGTTTCCTGCGCAGCTTTGCTGGCGCACCTGCGACACTGGTGGTGCTGCCGGAGTATTTCCTGACCAGCTTTCCGATGGGGGATACCATTGAGGGCTGGCAGGCCAAAGGCTGTATCGAGATGGACGGCCAGGAGTACGAAAAACTCAGTGCGGTCGCCCAGAAGCACAATATCTACTTGTCGGGGAATGCTTACGAACTGGATCCCAATTTCCCGCAGCTTTATTTCCAGACCAGTTTTATCATCGGCCCCAGCGGCGATGTGATCCTGCGATATCGCCGTCTTGTATCAATGTTCGGAGCCACGCCCCACGATGTGTTGGACGCCTACCTCGACATCTATGGGGAGGAGGGGCTGTTTCCGGTTGTCGATACCCCGATCGGCAGGCTGGCCTGTGTGGCATCGGAGGAAATTCTCTACCCCGAGATCACCCGGGCCCATGTGTTGCGCGGTGCCGAAGTAATCTGCCATTCCTCCAGCGAGGTGGGCAGCCTGCAGGATACACCCAAGAATATCGCCAAGCGCGCGAGGGCCTATGAGAATATCGCCTATGTTGTTTCCGCTAACAGTGCATCCATCACCGATATACCTTTCCCGGCAGAGTCCACCAACCATCACTCACAGATAGTGAACTACCTCGGCGCGATCCTGGGTGAGGCGGGCAGTGGTGAGAGTATGTGTGGCTACGGGGAAATCGACCTGGGCGCACTGCGCCGCACTCGCCGCAAGCCCGGTATGACCAACACTCTGGCCCGGCAGCGTCTGGAACTGTTCGCCGGGGTGTATGGGGGGCAAACTGTCTATCCGGCCAATTCCCTGGCGGGGGTAGAAAAGATCGAGCGCAGCCACTTCCAGAACACCCTGCAAGATACTATCGACGACCTCGCCAAGCGCGGCATCATTTAAGGAGTCCACACTCACATGTCTGAGCCAGCTAAGAACTATTTCCCCTGGGTTATTGCCATCCTTGCGTCCCTGACGTTGATGGTGAGCAACGGCATGACTATCTCCGGTCTGTCGGTGTTTGACGAGTCATTGCTCAATGAATTTGGTTGGAACCGGGGTGAACTGAAGTTCCGGGATATGGTGACCCTGGGGGTTACCGGTATTGCCGCCCCCTTCCTCGGTGTGTTTCTGGATCGCTACGGACCACGGGCCTGTATGATTGTGGGCTGGCTGCTGCTGGGCGGCGCCTACGTCCTGTATTCCCGTATTAACAGCCTGGGCGATCTGTATTTTGTGCACGTGATTATGGGTATTGTGCTGATCCTCAATGGCCTGAATGCCGGCGTGATCCTGGTATCGAGCTGGTTTGTGGAAAAGCGCGGCACGGCCATCGGCATTGCACTGGTGGGTACCAGTCTGGGGGGCGCCATGTTTCCCCAGTACGGCACCGCCATGATCCAGTCAGTGGGTTGGCGTCAGGCCTATCTAAGTGAACTGATCTTCCCCGTGGCCCTGCTGCTGCTGACTATAGGGCGCCTCTATTAATTACTCTGCAAACGGCATTTTCGTGGTGCCGTTCGCGAATTCATGATCCTGGCTTCTGAGCGTGGATT
>JAGRIH010000055.1 GCA_020443345.1 Halioglobus sp. | reverse complement strand
TCTCTCTACTCAGAAAGAACTTCAGGCTAGAGGCTGACCTGGTCGGCCAGCAATACGCGCGCCTCGGGCGTGTCTTCCAGCCCCCAGCCGCCCATCAGATAGTGGTGCACGATGCGGATGGCCATCTGCCCCACGTGATCCTCGAAACCCTCCATATCGCCAAAGCGCTGCGCCAACTGGTCGATGCAAAAATCCCGCATCGGCTGGTACAGCCAGATCGGCACGAAATTGGCGAAGGCCTGCTGGCAGGCATCCATGACGGCCTCGATAAAATCGACGCCGCGCTCGAAGCCTGCGCGGTCGGTCAGTTCGTAGCGCCCCGGCACGAAGCGGTCCCAGTCCAGCGCCAGGAAGCTGCGCATGGTGCCGGTGAAATTGCGGAAATGGTAGTCGGGCATGAATCCGTAACGGGCATTGGCCAGCAGCGTATCGGAGGAAAACAGCAGGCGCTCGGCGGCAAAGTAGGCCGCGATATTGCCCGAACCGTGGGTCGGGCCGGGATTGAGCAGTTGCAGTTCCACCCCGTCGATGGTCAGCTCATTGAGCGTACCGGTGAGCACCCGGGTGGGTTGCAGCTGCCCCTGGGCACCGCGCAGCTTGATCACCTTGGCGCACAATTCATCGGCCACAATGTCGACGCCGGGCGCCAGGTCCGCGGCAAAGCCCGCGTGATCCAGGTGGTCGTGGGTGTAGATGATGGTGCCGATGGGCTTGTCCGGCAGCGCCGCTGCGATAGCGCGGGCATAGGAGCGGGCCCGACCCGGCGTGCCAAAGGTATCGAAGGCGATAACGCTGCGCTCGCCCTCGATGAACAGGGTGCGCACGTTGCCATCGGTGACCGTGTACAGGCGCTCGGATAACTGCCCGGTGGTCATAGCCGCCGGTGCCGACAGGTAGGCCTGGGCGTCCCGCGTGAACAAGCCGCAATTCTCTGCCATGTGCCGCGCTCCTACAGTGGCCCCGTCGGCGGTGCGAGGTTGCCCTCGATGCCCCAGCCGCCCGTGAGATATTCCTGCATATACCGGTACAGGTTCATTGCGCCGTACTCGTAATAGCGAAACTCGTCGGCGTACAGCGGCCCGAGTTTTTCATCCGTGTAGCGGTTGAGGGCCGCCCAGTCGTGCGGGTCCAGGCCGTCGAGCACCGCCTGTTGGCCGAAGTCGAACAGGCGCTCCCAGTAATCCAGTATCTGGATGAAGCGCTGGCGGCTGAGCAGCCAGAAGTGGCCCGGCACGAACAAATCCCACTCCAGGCTCAAAAAACGCTTCATTACCGGAACATAGTGGCGCAGATGCCAGTCCATCAGCGTGGTATAGCCCACGCCATCGGCCACCGTGTCCACCATGACCAGCACCTTGCTGCGCGGAAAGTAGGCCGCGATATTGCCGTCCCCGTGGGTGTGCCCGGGGTAGATCAATTCGAAATAGCAGCCATCGATGGTCAGCGCCCGGCGCTCCTCGGTAAAGGTATCGGCGGCGGCCAGCTGCCCGTCCGCCGCGCGCGCCCGAATCACCTGGTTGGCGTAGTCGTGCGCGATGATGTGCGCATCGGGCGCCAGATCGGCAGCATAGCCACAGTGGTCCAGGTGCTCGTGAGAATAGATGATCGTGTGTACCGGCTTGCGCGGAAACACCCGCTCGATGGCCTGCCGGTAGGCCCGCGCGGTACCGGGTGTACCAAAGGTGTCGAAGGCGATACAGCCGCTGCCGCCCTCCAGAAAGATCGTCCGGTAGATGCCCTCGCTGGCGGTCCAGATATTGTCCCGCACCGGCTGGTAGCAGATATCCCGGTGCGCACCCTGTAGCGGCAGCTCCCCGGCAATGGTGAAGATACCCAGATGCTCCCGGCAACTGTGTTCTGACTCGGCCATGTCCTGTCCTTTCATCCGGCGGCGCCCCGCCCCTGTGGGCGGCGCGCAATGGACCTATCGCGCAGGAGCGCGGGTGACACTCCAGCCGACGACACTTGCATAATTCCCGACCCATGCTAGCTTAACGCACAGGCCGCAAATTAACGAGCACCGCCTCCGGCGGGCCTGCACCGACAACCAAAAGGAAATCCCACATGTCCCGAATGCTGCGCAACTCCCTGCTGACCGTGACGGCGGCAGGCGCCCTGGCCGCCGCCCCACTGGCGGTTTCCCACCTGGACGACGAGCAGATGATGCAATCCTACCGGCAGTCCTACCTGGCGCTGCTGGGCCTGAACTTCGGGCCCATGGTCGCCATGGTCAAGGGAGAGATACCCTGGGACCAGGAGCGGCTGGAAGCCTTTGCCGACGATCTGGACACGCTGATGGACGTGGATTTTTTGCGCGGCTTTCCCGAGGGCTCGCAGCGTGGCACCACGCGCGCAAAGCCCGAAATCTGGGATAACAAGGACGATTTCGCCGACAAGTATGCCGATCTGCAAAAAGCCGTGGCGTCGCTGGATGAGGTCGCCGCAACCGGTGACCGCGACGCCATCGCCAGGGAAGTGGCTGCCACGGGCGACGCCTGCAAGGCCTGCCACGACGAGTACAAGGCGAAAGACTACCTCTATTGACGCGGTGTTCTGGCAACGGGTGACAGCGCAGACGACCGGGGCATCTCGGCCTGCCTGAGCGCGCCGCTCACCACCACGTCTGCTGCGGTTGCGGCGCCTGCTCCAGGCCCCACCACAGGGCCAGAGCCAGCAGCACCGCGATAGCCAGTGCGCGCCAGGCCGGCGCCGGTTGCGCCCTGCCCTCCCGCTCGGGGGCGCTGCCGCGCACCATGGCCTGCACCAGCTTTTCGCGCAGCCGCAACTGGTGATAGAACACCGCGCTGACATGCAGGGCGATCACGGCCAGCAACAGATTGAAGACGACGTCGTGCACCACGCCCATGGTGTCGCGAAAGCCGGTCTCGGCCATGTGGTGCAGCGGGCCGGAAAACAGCACGTCGTCGCTGTTGAACAGACCGCTGACGGCCTGGATCAGCAATAACACCAGCATCGCCACCACCGACCAGCCGCCCAGCGGGTTGTGTCCGGCACTGGCCGCACCGCATCCCCTCAGGTAGGCGAGAATACGGCGCGGCCCCACCAGAAAATCGGCAAAGCGGGAGTGCCGGCTGCCCAGAAAACCCCAGACAATGCGGGTGGCGACCAGCACAATCACCGTGTAGCCGGTCCACTCGTGCACCGTGTAGTTGTCGGTCTCTGCGCTCCACCAGGACAGCAGTACGCAGGCGACGATCGACCAGTGGAAAATACGCGTGGGCAGGTCCCACACTGGTGTTCGCTGTTGTCGCATCGGCATGACTGCTCCCCGTTGTCGTATCCAGCGCGTAAGCAAGCTGCCCTCAGGCGGGGTTCGCCAGCAGCGGCGGGTAGTCCGGGTCCACTCGCTGGTAGATATAGCGCCAGCGGCGCCCTTCCAGCACCGCCCGGTGCCGCGCCCCCGCGCGGGAGGGGTCGGCGCAAGCGTAGCCGGCATCGCCGGGAAACATGACCATCATCCGGCCCGCGTCCTCGCTGAATACCGGCAACACCTCGGGGACCGGTCGCTCGCGCTCGGTGGCCACCGCCTGCTCTACCGTGTCGTACACGGCCAGACGCCCCAGGGTGATGTAGGTCGGCGGCAGCATGGCCAGCTCGCCCGCCTCGTGTTCCGCCATGGCCTCGCGCACCGCGAGCCACTGCGCGTCGTGGATTTCACTGCCGTCGATAACCACCTGTTCCTCAGCCGCCAGCGGCGCGGCGTAAAACCAGGTGGAAAAGCGCCTGGATTCCACCACCGGCGTGGTCCAGTGACTCAACTGTACCATAGCCTCCAGCCGCGGCCGCACGCCCGCCTCTTCCAGGGCCTCCCTGGCTGCGGCGATGCGCGATGCCTCGCGCTCGTCCCCAGCGGCCCGGGCCAGGTCCTGCGGATCCACGGCGCCGCCGGGAAACACCCAGAAACCACCGGCAAACAACAGCGCCTTGTTGCGCTTGAGCAGCAACGTTTCCAGGCCTTTGTGGGTATCGCGCAACAGCACCACAGTGCTGGCTGGGCGGGCGTCGGGAATCGCGGACATAGGAGCGCCTCGGTTACAGGTAGTGATTTTCGCGTTCTGGCACCGTCTCAACCTCTGGCGTAATTGGCGGCCAGGCCGAGATCGTAGCCCAGTTGCTGCGCCTGACGCAGCGCCCGTTCGCGCTCGCTGGCCGGGTGGCTCGCCACCCAGAGGTTGGCGCAGCGGGTACCCGAGCGGCAGAAGGCCAGTACCGGCCGCGAGCTGTCGCGCAGGAGCTCGCACATGCGTGCAAAGTCCTCGCCGGGGAAGGTGGCGGCGATAATCGGCAGGTAGTGGTATTGCAGTCCCGCCGCCCGCGCCGCCGCCTCGATCTCCGCACTGGACGGCTGGCCTGGCTCCTCCCCGTCGGGGCGGTTATTGACCAGTACGCGGTATCCCGCCGCGGCAATGTGCGGCGCATGCGCCGGGGTAATCTGCGCACAGACGGCGACCCAGTTGGTTAGTTTGACGATATGCATGGCGCCTCCTTCGTGGTTGCCGCAGGGCCGACCCCGACCCGCTACAGTGTAACACCCAGGCCGGCCACGCCCTCCCACAGCAGCCTGGCGCCGACGACGGCCAGAAAAAAGCTGATCAGCGTGTAGTAAAAATGCGTGCCGGAGCGCCGCACCAGGTAATGGCCCAGCGCCACACCCAGCGGCGCCAGCGGCACCAGCACCAGCGAGTACAGCAGGTTGTCGGCGGTGAACTGTCCCAGCGCATAGTAGGGCAGCAGTTTCAGGGCATTGACCACCGCAAAGAACATCCCCGCCGTGCCCGCAAACAGCAGGGGCGGCAAGCGCTTGGGCAGCAGGTACATGGTCAGGGGCGGCCCGCCGGCGTGAATACTGAAACTGGTGAAACCGGCCAGCGCGCCGCACAGACTCCCGGCAATGGGGCGGTGCTCGGAACTGGCCCGGGACTGCAGTCCGAGCAGTTGCTGCGCGCCAAACCCCAGCGACAGCAGCCCGACGAGAATACGCAGGTAGTCGTCGCTCATGGCATCGGCGGTAACGTAGCCGATGCCGATGCCGACCACGGCGCCCGGCAGCAGCAGCCGCAGGGCGCGCCCGTCAAACACGCCCCAGTAGGTCTTGACCACCACGGCATCCATCACCACCAGGATGGGCAGCAGGATGGCCGCGGCCTGGGTCGGCGGCATGACCAGCGCCATCATGGGCACCGACAGGATCGCCACCGCCCCGCCAAAACCGCCCTTGGCAATACCGTACAGCAGTACGGCGGGAATGCTGGTGGCATAAAACCACGGGTTGTCGAGCAATGCGTTTATCGGTCGATCAGGTCGAAGTCATCGCGCAGAGCGCGGATGATCTCCGCACGGGGATTGTCCGAAAGCTCGATGGGCGCGCCGGTGATCTTCTGGGCAATGCCGACATAGGTGTCCGACACGGCCATCAACACCTGGGTGGGCAACGCGTGGTCCCGCGCCAGGGCCTGGCGCTCCGGCATGCGGGCCTTGTTGAGCAGGATGTCCGGCTCGGGCAAATGCCGCAGCAGGAGCTGGCGAAAATCCTCCTTGGAGTTTTCCACCACGCGGCCCTCGCGCCACGCCGGGCCGTCCCAGATACGCGAAGAATCGGGGGTGCCCACCTCGTCCATATAGATGAGCTTTTCATGGCCCGCCTTGTCGGTGACGTAGCCGAACTCGAATTTGGTGTCTACGAAAATCTGGTCGAGCCGGGCCAGGGCGTCGCTGATCAGGTCGAAGCCCTGCCGCAGCAGGGTCTCGTACAGATCGACGTCGGCCACGCTGCGAAAGCGGAAGGCGGCGAAATTGTCGACAATATCCTGGCGGGTGATGTTCACATCATCCACCGCCGGCACCCCCGGAATATCCGCCAGGATTCCCTTGGTCGACGGCGTGATCAGCAATTGCGGCAGTTTCTGGTCCTGCTGCAGCCCGTCCGGCAGCTCGATACCGCAGAATTCGCGCTCGCCGCTGGCATAGGCGCGCCACATCGAGCCGGTAATATACTGCCGCGCAATGGCCTCGATCATCACCGGTCGCGCCTTTTGTACGACCCACACCAGCGGGTGCGGAATTTCCAGGATGTGGCTGTCGGCCAGGCCCTGCACCCGGAACAGGCCAAACCAGTGGTTGGAGATGGCATTGAGCGCAGCGCCCTTGCCCGGCACGCCGCGCATGCCGCCCTCGCCGTGCCAGATACAGTCGAATGCGGAGATACGATCGCTGATCACCATGATGGCCAGCGGTGCATCCGCCGCCACATCGTAACCGCGCTGGCGAATCAGGCGCGCGCTGTCTGCGTCATTCAGCCAGTAGACGGAGCGCACTTTGCCGCTGTGCACGGGCGCGTTCGTGCGAATCGGCAAATCGTCGTTGACCGCCAATACCTTGTCCGCAAGACTCATGGCATGCATCCTGTCTGTTTCTAGTGTCGGGCTGGCAGCGCGGCAGGCGGGGACTCGGGCTCCCGCACACCGCCGCGTACCTGTCGGAAACCGCGCATCTTACCAGACCGGCACACGGCGGGCATCAACATTCCGCCGGCCCTGTGCGCAGGCGCGCTCGGCACGGCCCGCCGCTGCTACAGGTCGGCATCGCCAACCACCCGCAGGGGCATGATATCGCTGTCGGTGGTGATGATCAGCGACGGGTCCACGCGCACGCAACTGCCCGCGTACCGGCCACCCACGGAAAAGGTGCACACCTGGGTGCGGTAGCCGTCTATGTCCGGCAGCCGCCACAGCTCCTGGAAAATCTGATCCTGCTCGTCAAAGCGCCCGGCGGTTTCATTGAGCACCGTGTCGTGGCGGTCGACCAGGCTGATATTGAAACCGCAACGGCCGGCGATCGGCTTGCTGACGTAACCGTGCTGCTGCAGGTAGTCGGTCAGTTCAAACTGCGCGTGCAGCAGCCAGGGGTGCTCCGGGTACATCTGCCACAGTACCGGGAGGATCGCCTTGTTGCTGGGTATTAACGTCCAGAACGGCTCGTACACCATGACCTCGGGCCGCAGTAGCACGTCTACCAGGCGCGGCGCCGCTCCGGAAGACGCCCGAGTGTGCAGTGCCGGCTGGCTGTCGTCGTGCTCGCACTCGGCGCGAATCTGATCCAGCGCCGTCTCCCACGCCCAGGTCTTCCACACACTGCGGATGGGCGTGCCGTGGGGATCGACGATATCGCCCGCCGCGTTCCAGCTCAGGCCGCTCACACCGCGGATCACGCGGCAGGGAATACCGGCCGCTACCGCCGCTGCCTGCATGTATTCGGCATGGTAGGTCTCTTCCAGCTCGTTGTCCTGCATGATATGCAGGACACCCTCCACGGCGCTGCGGCGCCACGCATCGATCAGTGCCGCACCGAGCAGTGCGCCGGGGTCTTCGCCCTCGGTCACCCCGAAATGGCGCGCCCATACACCCTGCACCAGTCCGGCCTCCATGTGGCAGGAGGCTGAATCGGCATTGTATTCAAACACTTTGATACCCCGCTCGGACACGCAGAAATCGAAGCGACCGCTGATCATCTGCCCCCTGCGCTGCGTCCACGACTTGCGCAGACGCGGCCACAGGCTGCGTGGAATTCTGAATCTCTCCAGTAGCGCGTCGTCCTCCAGCACCACCTCGGTCGCGTGCATGAACATCAGGTGCAGCTCATTGGTGGCCCGCCTGAGTTGCGCCTGCGTGTACTCGGACAGGCGAAAGTAGCGGTACTGTTCCGCCACTGGTTCATGCTGCGTCAGGCGGTGACCGCCCATCGCGCGCACAAACGCGGCCTGTGCCGGCTCGCGGGTATCGAGCCACGGCCGCGCGTGCTGCCCCTCACGGGGCGCGAAACGGCTGTTGAGCTCAGCCAACCCCGATTGGACGGCGCGGTGCCTGTGGGCGTGTCGCGCATCGTCTGTCTGAATCACCCAGCCCAACACGCGCGTATCCGGGTAGGCGGCGTCGATAAAGTGGCCCCCGCGCGCTGTGCGGCGCAGCGGCAGTTCGCGGGACCACTGCTGACCCGGCGGCAGGCGGCTGTGCTCGACGTTCTGCTCCGCCACCTGAATCCGGTCGGGTAACACTGCCGTCACGATGGCCACATGGCCGGTCACCTCAAACTCACCGCCCTCTTCCCACACGAGCATGCATCCGGGCTCGGGGGGGCGCTGGCTGCCATTGCCGAAGGACTGCAGCGGCAGCCGGCGCCCATCTGCCACGTGCACCACGTGCCGCAGGCCAAAAATGTCGTAGGCCATGGGTACATCGTCGAACACGTAGCCGCAATTGAGATACAGCCAGCGGCGGGCAAACTCCACACACTGCCATTTGTGACCCATATAAATCCCGTCGAGCACGCTGCGGTAGGCGTCGCGATCGGGATACTGCGCCTCGTCCACACTGGCGTAATGCGACGAGTAAATAGCAACGCCTCCCGGCGCATGGCCCAGTACCGTACCGAAGGGTTCGGGGGGGAATTTCAAAACGTGAGACACTGCGGTAACTCCTGAGCGGGGGCGCCATGATGAAATGCCGGATGAGAATTGACAAGTACTGCACTCAGATACCGCGCCGGGGACAGGCCCCGCTCGGCAATGTGTCACGACCGCTGGCTGGATGTTCCCCGGCCAGTGCCTTCGCTCGCTGGGGCCGACGGCGCCTGCGAACGCCTGCGCAGGTCCAGCATGCCGCGGCGCAGGCTGTCGCCCCAGGCGCGGCACAGCAGGGACACGGCGGGCCGGGCGTCGGCTATCTGATAAAACGCACGCACATCTTCGACGGTGCGGGTTTCCAGGGCGCGCAGCACGGTGGCGCCGCTACCGCGATCGAGCGCGGTGAGACTGGCAGTGATCGCGCCGCGCGTAGGCGCCCCGCCGCCGCTGGCATCAATCCCCCCGCGGCCATTGCCATTGCCGTTGCCCTTGCCATTGCCGCGCCTGTTGCCGTTGCCCCGGGCGCCGGGGTCAAATGCCCGGATCGACTGCAGTGCAACACCGACAACCACCTGGGCCTGCTCGGGTCTGTCCACGACAGTAAACGCGCCGCCCGCCGTCAGGGCGGCGGTAAATTCCTCCTGCACCATCTGCTGCATTAGCGCCGCTTGTGCGGGCGTCACCTGCCACTGCTTGTCGGCTCTGGGCACAATGGTCCGCGGCTTGCCCGCCAGGTGCAAACGCGAGTAATCCACGGGGCCAACGAAGACCCGCTCCAGCCGGCTTGCGTCCCCTCTGGCGATCGATGCTGCGGCAGCCGGCGCCGCCGCAACGGCGGTGGGGGACGGTGCACGGCTTTTGCCGGCACAACCGGCGCACAGGACGCATCCCAGGCTAAGCAGTATCAGGAGTGAAGTTTTTATGGCATCGGCTCTTTATGGTGGGAAACCAAGCGCTACGCTTTTCGGCGGCCACTGAACAAACCAAACGGGAGATGTGTGCAATGGCGGTTTTACTACAGGTGGATTTTGCTTTTAATGGTCCGTTTGCGGACGAGATGGCCTCCAGCTTACAGGAGCTGGCGCAGGCCATCAATCAGGAACGGGCCTTTATCCCGGTGACGCGCTCGCCTCTCGTTTACTCGGGGTCTCAATGGCAGCAATGGCGATAATCGGGCTGACGTAGATAAATTTTTCATGCAACGTAAACCGGTGCGCGGCTGACGTCCTGATTCAGCTCTCGGCTGGATAGTGTCGTGAGGGTCATCGCGCACCTCGCGCTCAATTGTCTATAGGCACGTTACTACTTCAGGGGGAATCGCACAGGCTGCTGAAAAAGTCGCTGCTGAAAGAGTCGATGTACGATTTTCAACCCGCTAGAATAAACTTATCCCCCCACCATATCGAGGACCGATTGATGTCGCGCCGCTGCCTGCAGCACTTCGTATCGTTCACCCTGTCTGCAGCCGCCCTGAGCGGCGCGGCACAGGCCGCGGAACCGGTCGCCGAGACCGTGCTGGTCACCGCCACGCGGGTGACGGAAGAAGCCGCGCGACTGCCTCTGGCCTGGTCCGTGGTGGACGCGGATGCGCTGGCGCTGACCGGGCACGTGCATATCAACGAGATCATGCAGCGGGTGCCGGGGGCGTGGATCTCCCGCAACAACGGCCAGGAGAGCCTCACTGCGCTGCGCTCGCCGGTACTGGCCGGCGCCGGCAGTTGCGGCGCATTTTTTATGGCCGCTGACGGCATCAGCCTGCGCGCGCCGGGGTTTTGCAATGTCAACCAGTTGTTCGACGCCAACGCGGAACAGGCCGGGCGCATCGAAGTCATCAAGGGGCCCGCCACGGCCCTGTACGGCTCCAACGCCATGCACGGGGTCATCAACATCCTCAGCGCCGCACCGACCGACGAACTGGACGGCGACCTCGCCCTGGAAGCCGGCCCCAACGATTACTACCGGGCGAAATACCGCTACAGCAACACCCGCGGCGCGCACGGTATCAGCCTGGCGGTCAACGGCAGCAGCGACGGCGGCTACCAGGACGACTCCGGTTACGACCAGCAGAAACTGACTCTGCGCCACGACTACAGCGGTGATTTGTGGCAGTTGCGTAGCGTGCTGGAGTTGATGAATCTCAACCAGGAGACCGCCGGGTATATCGAGGGTTACAAGAGCTACGAGGACAGCCGGCTCAAAGACACCAACCCCAACCCCGAGGCTTACCGCGACGTCTGGTCGATGCGCTTTTACACCGCCGCCAGCCGCGCCCTGGGCGAACACAGCACACTGACCCTCACGCCCTATCTGCGCGACAACGAGATGGAGTTTCTGCAGCACTTCCTGCCGTGGCAGTCGGTGGAGGAAAACGGCCATAGCAGCCTGGGCCTGCGCGGCATGGTGCATACCGACACCGCGGCGGTGTCCTGGGTAAACGGCATCGACCTGGAGTACACCGACGGCTGGCTCAAGGAGACCCAGGCGCGCCCCTTCAGCCCCAACCAGCCCGCGGGCGTACACTACGACTACGACGTGCGCGCCTCGGTTGCCGCACTGTACAGCCAGGCGCGCAGCCAACTGGACTCGCCCTGGGAGTTCAGCGGCGGGCTGCGCCTTGAACACACCTACTACGATTACGACAACCGCACCGCCACTGGCCCGGCCTGTGCGCCCGGCGCCAGCGCCTGCCGCTTCTACCGCCCCGCCGACCGTCACGACGACTTCACCGACTGGTCGCTCAACGCCGGGGCCAGTTACAGCTTCAGCCCCAAACTGCTGGCCTACCTGCGCCTGGCCCGCGGGTTTCGCGCCCCCCAGACCACCGAGCTGTACCGCCTGCAAGCGGGCCAGCAGTCAGCGGATCTGGACTCCGAGAAAATCGATAGCGTGGAACTCGGACTGCGCGGGAACTGGGCCGACGCCCTGGACTACGATCTGACCGCGTACTATATGCTCAAGGACGACGTGATTTTCCAGGACGCCAACCGCTATAACGTGAGCGGCGCGCAGACGCGCCACTACGGCCTGGAGCTGAGCCTGGACTACCGCTTCGCCGGCCGCTGGTACGCGCAGCTCGATGCCAGCCTGGCGCGGCACCGCTACGACAATCACATTGAACTGCTGGACTCAAACAGTGACATCAAGGGCAACGACATCGATACCGCGCCGGAGCTGTTCGGCAGCGCCCGCCTGGGTGCGGACCTGAGCCAGCGTACGGGCGGGGATGCAGTGGCCGAGCTGGAATGGGTGTACATGGACGAGTACTTCCTGGAGCCGGACAACCGGCACCAATACGGCGGTCACTCGCTGTTCAACCTGCGCCTGGGCGCCGCCCTGGGGCCGCGCTGGCGCGCCACCCTGCGGCTGACCAATCTGCTCGATGAGGATTACGCCGAACGCGCGGACTTTGGTTTTGGCCAGTATCGCTACTTCGTGGGACAACCGCGAGGCGCGTTTCTGGAACTCAGCTACCGTTTCGGCGTCCCCGGCCAGGGATAGCCTTAATGGCGCAAAAGAAGGAGCTTACTTCGCGGGCTGCGACAGGCCCACATTGTTTTTCTGCAGCACCTGCTCGGCGCGGTAGCTGGAGCGCACGAACACACCGGATACCACCTCCAGAAAGCCCCGTGCCAGCCCCCAATGGCGGTACTGTTCGAACTCGCCGGGGGTGACGTAGCGCTGAATGGGGTAGTGGTTGGCGGTGGGCTGCAGGTATTGCCCGAAAGTCAGGATATCCACATTGGCGGCGCGCAGGTCGTCCATGCACTGGCGTATTTCCGGCTCCGTTTCGCCCAGCCCCAGCATCAGACTGGTCTTGGTGAGCACCTCCGGGCGGTGCGCCTTGGCGTGGGCCAGCACCGCGAGGGTCTGCTCGTAGCCGGCGCGGGGGTCGCGCACCGGATGGGTCAGCCGGCGCACGGTTTCGATGTTCTGGGCAAACACCTCGACACCGGCATCGACCACGGTGGCGACATCGGCCGGCACGCCCTGAAAATCCGGCGTCAGCGCCTCCACCGCTGTGTCCGGGTTCAGTTCTTTCACCCGTCGCACACAGGCCGCGTAGTGTGCGGCGCCGCCGTCGGGCAGATCGTCCCGGTCGACCGAGGTCAGCACCACGTAGCGCAGCTGCATCAACTGCACCGAACGCGCAGTGTTGTCGGGTTCCTCGGGGTCCAGCCAGCCTCTGGGGTTGCCGGTGTTCACCGAGCAAAAGCGGCAGGCGCGGGTGCAGACATCCCCCATCAGCATGATGGTCGCAGTGCCCGAACTCCAGCATTCACTGATGTTGGGACACTTGGCCTCTTCGCAGACGGTCGCCAGTTTGTGCCGGTGCACGATACCCTGCACTTTCGCGTACGTCTCACCTCCGCGCACCCGGATGCGCAGCCAGTCGGGCTTGCGCAGCGGTGCGGCACTCGCGTTGCCGGCCTTGATGCCATCCTTGATGGCCGGAATGCCGCGCCCGTTCACGAACTTGCCGCCGCTGGGTACTTGAACCACGGGAATACGCTTGCTGTCGGGCATGAGCAAAACCTGTTGATGATGCGCTGACGCGGGCCGGCAGTATAACCGAAGCGCGACCCGCTGGCCTCAATCCGAACCGGGTCTCAGCGGCGCCGGGCCTTCAGGTAGGCCTCCCGCGAGCGGCCGCACTCCGGGTCCTGCAGCGCCCCGATCAGGCTGTCGGCATCCGACCAGGCGCGTGCCGTGCCCACCATCTGCGCGGTAATGGCGTTGACGTGGCGCTTGCTGGCAACGACCGGAACAGCGGGCTTGGCCGCAATGCACTCCGCCAACTGCTGCACGGCCGGGTCCAGCTCCGTCTCGGGCACCACGCGATTGAGAAAACCGGCGACCAGCGCTTCGCCGGTATCGAACTCACGACAGCTCATCACCAGCTCCTTGGTCAGTGCAGGACCGATCTCGCGCACCAGGCGCGGTATGCCGCCCCAGGCCAGCGGTATGCCCAGATCGACCTCCGGAATGGAAAAACGCGCGGCCGCCGATGCGATCCGCAGGTCGCAGGCCGCGGCCACCACCAGGCCGCCGCCCACGCACCAGCCCTGCAGACGCGCGATGGTGACGGCGCGCATGGCCTCCAGCGCATCGGCCATGCTACGGCCGGCATCGGCCGCCTCGCGCAGCCCGGCGTCGCCCAGCCCGGGAAAACCATCCAGATCCGCACCGGCGGAGAAGGCGCGCCCGCGGCCGCCGACGACGACCACGCGCAGTGCCTCCTGTCCGTCAAACCAGCGCGCCGCCGCCGCCAGCTCACGCAGCATAGCGGGCGACAGTGCATTGAGCCGCTCCGGGCGATTCAGCCAGAGATGCCCTATCGGACCCGCCACCGAGACCTCCAGCGTTTCAAACATGGCGCAACCCTCCTTCGCAGCGGCAATGACGTGCGCTCCCGCCAGCGGCGGTACCCCTACCACCACAGTGTAGCCCAGCCGGCGCACAGCGGGTAAGCTGCTGCCTGTACACTGATGCGTCTGTCTTTCGATGGGGCACCACACAAGCCCGATGCGCCGCCCCACTGCCACTGCAAGCCCAGACGACGAACCGCGACTGCTCCATGACGTGGTCGCGCGTCAGGCCCGATGGCAGCCCCATCGCACAGCTCTGTGGTGGCGCACGGGGGCGGCTCGAGCGAGGTCGAAGACGTGTTGCGCACCCACCCGGCAGTGCTCCACTGCGCGGTGATCGGCCGGGCCGACCCGCACTGGGGAGAGGTGGTGACGGCCGTAGTGCAACTGGCCACGAGTGTCGACAATGCTACACTGACCGCACACTGCCGCGCCGCGCTCGCTCGATACAAGACGCCCAAAAGCTGGCACCGCGTGGCGCAGCTGCCCTACGACGCGGCGGGCACAGTGTACAAACCCCGCTGCTGCGTTCCCGCTACAAGGAGTTATAAACCATGCCTGACGACACCGCCTACACCCCGCCCCGCGTATGGACCTGGGAAGGCCAGGAGGGCGGCCGTTTTACCAGCACCAACCGGCCGGTCGCCGGCCCCACCCACGAGTGCGCGCTGCCGCGGGGAAAACACCCGCTGCAGCTTTACTCCCTGGCCACCCCCAACGGGGTGAAAGTCACCATCATGCTGGAGGAACTGCTGGCCCTGGGCCGGGAGGACGCGGAGTATGACGCGTTCCCCATCGACATTTCCGAGGGCGAGCAGTTCGGCAGCGGTTTTGTGGCGGTAAACCCCAACTCCAAGATACCGGCGCTGCTGGATTGCAGCACGAGGCCCGCCACCCGTGTCTTTGAGTCGGGGGCCATCCTGGTCTACCTGGCGGAAAAGTTCTCCGCCTTTTTGCCGACGGAGGCCGCCGCGCGGGCCGAGTGCCTCTCCTGGCTGTTCTGGCAGGTGGGCAGCGCGCCCTACCTGGGCGGCGGCTTTGGTCATTTTTATGCCTACGCACCGGAAAAATACGAGTACCCGATCAACCGCTACACCATGGAGGTCAAACGTCAACTGGATGTGCTGGATCGCAACCTCGCGAAGCGGCGTTTTCTCGGCGGCGCAGACTACACCATTGCCGATATGGCGACCTATCCGTGGTACGGTGTACTGGTGACCGGCGATATCTACGAGGCGCAGGAGTTTCTCGATGTCGCCTCCTATCGCAACGTGCGGCGCTGGGCCGATGACATTGCCGATCGCCCGGCGGTGCAGCGCGGCCGCCGGGTCAACCGTGTCTGGGGACCCGAAGACGAGCGCGTACCCGAGCGACACGCCGCCAGCGATGTGGACCTGTAAATCCGTTTTATCTGGAGAAACCCGCCATGAAATACCCGGCCCTGTTGCTGGCAACCTTGGTGAGCGCACTGCTGCTGGCCTCCTGCGCGCAATACGACAACCGGCGCGGCGTGGAGGTCACCTGGCTGCCCGCGGTCACCGGGCAACTGGTGAAAGGCAGCAGTACCCGGCGCGATGTGCTGGCGCTGCTGGGTCCGCCGTCGCAGCTTATCTCGCTGGGGGACGAAACCGTCCTTTACTACCTGTTCGAACACTCCGAGGGCGAAGGGCTGATACTGCTTCTGTACAACCGCATGGAGATTGAAACACGTTATGACCGCGCCGTCTTTTTCTTTGATGGCAACGACGTGCTGACCGACTACGCGACCCGCACCCATGCCCCGGCCACTCCCTAGGTTCGCGCTGGCGCTGTGCCTGGCCGGGTCCGGCGCACTGCTGTCGGCCTGTACCCAGTGGCACTACCAACTGGGCTCTGCACTGCCGGCGGCGTCCGCCATACCCGATGCCCGACAACCCCTCGCCCTGGCGCGGGTACTGGCCGAACTGGGGCCGCCGCTGCGTCTGTCCGCCACCGAGACGGGCTATGTGCTGGCCTGGGAGCACTGGCGCATCCGGGAGCGGACCCTGGGTTTGAGCCTGGGGGCGATGGGGGCCGACTTTCTGTCCCTGGACTGGGGCGACGCCCGCATCCGCGGAGAATTCCTGCTGCTGACCTTCAACCGGCAACACCGGCTCACCGGCAGCGCCCTGTCGCGCTGGGACAGCCGCGGGGGCGGAGGACGCGCTATACAGCCGTTCGTCAGCCTGGTGTCGCTGGTGGACGTGGACGATATGACCGAGCGCCTGCCGCAGCACGACTGGGGCGCCAGTGCCCTGCTGCCCCTGCCGGTGACACTGAATCTCGACTCGCGGCCCGATACCGGCCAGAAAGGTATCGAGCAGCGCGGTACCCCCGTGTCCATCGGGCAGCGGAGCCTGGAAATGCGCTAGTGTTATCGCTCCATCCACGCGACCCGGGGCTAATGCCTAGACTGATGGGCGCCTCTGCACATAGTGATTTTCGCGTTCTGGCAAGGAAGGGCCTCGCACAGGGAAGGAGCCTGTACGGCAATAGGTGACTGACCGAGCACGGACCTGACGCCGCCAGAACGCAAAAAGCGCATTTGTAGAGGTGACCTCAAGGCATTTTCAGTCAACAGACGCTACCTTCTGGGACAAGACAAGTAACGCGGAACTGCCTAGTGTAGTGACTTGTATAAAGTGCCTGTACAGAGGCCACCAATGCACATTTTGCAATAACCTACCAACCGGACAGACGCGTAATTTTAATGCTGGCACCACCCCACACCGGCCGCCGCGGCCGCCCGGCCTGCCGGTGAGATACCGGGCCGCTGCAGATCACGGGAGTTGATGGACCGGCATGAAACGGATACACCTGGCATTCAAATCCTACGATCCGCATGAACTGCTGTGCCACGCCATTGCCGCGGCGACCGGCCTGTACACTGCCGCCAATCTGTCCGTCACACTGCTCGATTCCACCTTCGTACCGGACGATGCACTGCCCGACGACAGTTTCCAGACCGCCTGCAGCGCCGCGCTCATCGGCTATCTGCGCGGGCAGCCGCACAAGATCGTGTTCGCGGCCTGCGACAGGCCGATGTTCTGGCTGTACGCCCGCCCCGGGATAGAGAGCCTGGCGCAACTGCAGCAGGCGCGCGTCGCCACATTTCCCGACGCCGCGGCCCCGTCGCGCCTGCTGCAGCGCTTCCTGACGGACGCCGGCGTCGCACCGGGACTGCTGCCCTGCCGCGACGACGTCGCGCGGCTGGCCCTGGTGAGTTCGGCCAGCGTGGACGCTGCGCTGCTCGGCAGCCTGTACCTGCCCCATGTGGTGCGCGAGCGCGGGCTGCGGCAACTGGCGTGGCTCGGTGCGACACTGCGCCTGCCCAGCACCGGCTTGGCCGTAACAGGGGAACTGTACACCCGCGAGCCGCAACTGGTGGCACAGATGGTCGGCATCTACCAACGCTCGATGCAGTATGTGTATGATAGGGATGACACCGTGCTGCGCAGCGTCCTGAGCGATGCCTTCGCCGTGCAAGCGCACGAACTGGATCAGGCCGTGGCGACGATTCGCGAGTGCTACAACGAGCGGGGCTTCAGCCAGGACAGCGTGCTGCACGCGGCGATCGACGGCGTGGCGAGCGGTATGGGGCTGCCCCCACGTCCGGCGGAAGATTTGTACGAGTTCAATACGATAAAGTCATACTACTGAGTTACAGGGGGATCTATGTATCCAGCACCGTTTCGCTACCATCGACCGGACAGTCTCGACGCCGCGATCAAGCTGCTCGAGCGCCTGGGCGACATGGCCAAGCCCATCGCCGGCGGGCAGACACTGGTACCCATGCTGAAACTGCGCATGGGGGACGTCAACGACCTGATCGACATCGGGCGCCTGCCCGGGTTGGCGGAGATCCAGATCAACGACAACGAGGCGAGAATAGGCGCCCTGGCGACCCACGCCACCATCGCCGCCTCTCCCCTGGCGGAGCGGATTCCCTCGGTGCGCGACTGCGCCGGCGGTATCGCCGACCTGCAGGTACGCTCGCGCGGCACCATCGGAGGTTCCATCAGCACCGGCGACCCCAGTACGGACTGGGCGCCCTTTTTACACACACTGCGCGCGGTGGTGGAAATCCAGGGTCCGGCCGGCCAGCGCGAAGTGGCCATCGACGACTTTGTCAGCGACGCGTACACCACGGTGTTGAAAACGGGCGAGCTGGTCACAGCGATCCGCTTTCCGCTGCCGCCGCCGCGCAGTGGCGGCGCCTATATCGGCTACAAACGCGCCGCCCCCGCCTACCCCACCTGCGCGGTGGGCATACAGCTCACCCTGGATGAAGCCGGCGTGTGCAGCGCCGCGCGCTGTGTGCTCAGCGCGGTGGCATCCACCCCGGTGACCTCCGACGCGGCCGACGCTGCGCTGGTCGGCACCGGGGTCACCGAGGAGGATCTCAAAGCCGCCGGCGAGCTGATTATCGCCGCCGCCGATCCGCCCGAGGACGTGCGCGGCTCGGCCGACTACAAGCGCAGCGTACTGCGCGGCCTGTTCCTGCAAGCGGGCACCAAGGCGCGGCAGCGCGCCACCGGGGAAACCATCGAGGGGAGTCACAGCTATGTCTGAATTTGTCGAAGCAGTCGATATAGAGGTTACCGTCAACGGCAAGACCTATCAGCGCTCGGTCGAGCCGCGCCTGCTGCTGGTGGAGTTTTTGCGCGAGGAACTGGGCCTCACCGGCACCCACATCGGCTGTGATACCAGCTACTGCGGCGCCTGTACCATACACATGAATGGCGCCCCGGTTAAATCCTGTACGCTGTTCGCCGTGCAGGCCGACGGGCAGACCCTGACCACCGTTGAGGGTCTGGCCACGGACGCCGGCCTGCACCCGCTGCAGAAGGCCTTCTCGGAGCACCACGGCCTGCAGTGCGGCTACTGCACGCCGGGTATGCTGATGTCCGCCAAGGCACTGCTGGAGCGCAACCCCAACCCCAGCGACAAGGAGATAAAGAAGCAGATTGCCGGCAACGTCTGTCGCTGCACGGGTTACCAGAACATCATCAAGTCGGTACACGCGGCCGCTGCCGAAATGCGGGAGTCATAAGTCATGGAAATGAAATTCAACGGGGAATTCAAAGTCGCCATACCGCGGCAGGAGGCTTTCGATCTGCTGTCCGACCCGCAGAAGTTCGCGCCGCTGCTGCCCACATTCCACAGCATGTCCATGAAGGACGACAAGACCGCCACGGTGAAGGTGAAGGTGGGTATCGGCAAGATTCACGGGGTCGCCGCCACCGAGTTGACCCTCGAGGAAGCGCAGGAGCCGCTGCGCGCCGAGTACGTGGGGCGCGGCAAGGTCATGGGTGGCGCCTACAACATGATTGCCGGCTTCGATCTCGAAGAGGCGGGCAGCGACACACTCATCAAGTGGCGCGGCGAAACCCAGATGTACGGCAAGATCCTGTCGCTGGCCGGCGGCAGCATGCGCGGCTATGCCGAGAGCGAAATCAACCGGCTGATCGGCAGCCTGCAACTGGCGCTGTCGCCCGAAGCCGAAGCAGCGGCTATTGTCGCCGCGCGGCAAGCGGCCAAGCCGCAGGGCCTGTGGCAGAAGCTGCTGGCGCTGTTCGGTCTGTGGTCGCCGCCGCTACCCGCGGCACCTGCCCGGGAGGTGGCGAGCAAAGAGGAGCCGGCCGCAGCGGTGCGCCTGCTGGCCAAGCCGCCGACCCGCAAGGTGTTGAAGGCCGACGTGGCCCCGGCCGCCCTGTCGCGGACCGAGGTCGGCGAATCCATCGAAATGGATCGCCACGGCAACCCCACCTGGGTAGGCAGCCATTTGCGGCGCAAGGAAGACTCGCGCCTGGTGCGCGGCCGCGGCCTGTACGTCGACGATTACCAGTCCAGCGACATGCTGCACCTGGCGGTCGTGCGCTCGCCCTATGCCCATGCCAAAATCCTCAGCATCGATGTCAGCGAGGCGGAGGCGCTGCCCGGCGTGATCACCACCCTGACCGGCGCCGAGATCGCATCGGTCATGCAGCCGTACATGCAGATCGGTCCGGAGCCCGGCGCCAACATCAAGGATTACCCGATGGCTGTCACCAAGACCATCTACCAGGGTGAGCCGGTGGTGGCGGTAGTGGCCGAAACCGCGCGCATCGCCGCCGACGCCGCCGAACTGGTCAACGTGGACTACGAGGCCCTGGAACCGGTGACCAGCGCAGAGGACGCCCAGCACGACAAATCGATCATCCACCCGGACATGGGCACCAACCACAACTGGCACGGGATTTTCGAGTACGGTGATCTCGACCAGGCCTTTGCCGAGGCCGCGCACGTGGTGAAAATCGATCGACTGCACTTCCACCGCTTTTCCAGTACGCCGCTGGAGACCAACGCCTGCGTGGCGACCTGGGACAAGCGCGGCGACATCGATTTTTTCACCACCAACACCTTCCCCGCCATTGCCATGCAGATGATGGCACCCGCTCTCGGGGTGAGCCTGGACAATATCCGCTGCCGCACGCACGACATCGGGGGCTCCTTCGGCAACAAGATCACCAGCTACCCGGGTATGACCATCGCGGCGCTGGCCTCGCGCAAGCTGGGCGGGCGCCAGGTGAAATGGATCGAGACACGCAACGAAAACCTGCTGGCCGGAGGCCATGGCGGCGAACGCACGTTTCTGGACACCGAAGTGGCGCTGGACGCCGACGGCGTGATCACCGCGATACGTTCGCGGCACCTGGACGACTGCGGCGCCTTCCCGCGCTACGAACCCCTGGGTTGCGCCATCTGGTCCCAGGTACTGCCCGCCACCATGAAGCTGCGCAACATCCGTGTCGACTTCAACCAGTACATCACCAACAAGTGCCCGGCGGTGCCCAATCGCGGCTATTCGCGGCTGCAGCATTTGTGGTTCATGGAACGCGTGCTGGACATCTGCGGCCACCAGCTGGGCATGGAGCCCGATGAGATACGCCGGCGCAACTACATCACCGAGTTCCCCTACACCACGCCCAACGGCTGTGTCTACGACTCGGGGGACTACCTCAAGATGCTCAAGACCGCCCAGGACCTGCTGGGCTGGGACGAGTGGAAGGAAAAACAGCGCCAGGCGCGCGCTGAGGGGCGCTGGCTGGGTATCGGTATCGGCACCACGCTGGACTCGGGCAGCAACAATTTCGCCCAGGCCCAGATCGTCAACCCCGATGCGCCCTTTTCCGGCAACTCGGAGGTGTGCACTCTCAAGGTCGGCCTGGACGGCTCCATCGTCGCGGCCCTGGGGACGGTACCGTCGGGTCAGGGGCACGAAACCGCTACCGCTCAGGTGGTGGCGGACGTACTCAAGGGCGTGGGGCCGGACCTCATTCACGTGCACGCGGGCACCGATACCGCGCGCAATGCCTATTCGGGGCATTCGGGCACCTACGCCAGTCAGTTCGCAGTCACCGGTCTGAGCGCGGTGCACGGCGCCGCGGTGAAGCTGCGCAAGGAACTGCTGGCCGTCGGCGCTTACGCCCTGCAGGCCTCGGAGGACGAACTGGAGTTCGGCGAGGGCGAAATGGGCGCACAACTGAGCGTACCAGGTACCGACAAGGTGATCCCCTTCATGTACCTGTCCAATATCATCAACACCAACAACGCCGGCCTGCCGCCCGAGCTGGACGAAGTCACACTCAACGTGCGCCATGTGTTCCGACCCAAGTTCGAAGTGCCCGACCTGAAGAGGAAGTACGGCAACCTCACGTTGACCTATGCCGCGCAACTGCACATTGCCGTGGTCGAGATCGACAAGTACACGTTTGTCCCGCAGATTCTCGACTACGTGGTGGTCGATGATTGCGGCACCCAGATCAACCCGAAGATCGTGGAGGGCCAGGTGCACGGCGCCACGGCCCACGGCCTGGGGGCGGCGCTCATGGAGCAGTACCTGTACGATGCGTCCGGCAACCTGTTGACCAGCTCGTTCTCCGATTACACGCCCATTACCGCGATGAACATGCCCGATCTGAAGTGCGCCAGTCAGGAGAGCCCCTCACCGTTCTCCTACAACGGCGCCAAGGGTTGTGGCGAGGGAGGCGGTGCGCCGCTGCACACCCTGTCCGCCGCCATCCAGGATGCCTTGGCGGGTGAGGACGTCGTGGTCGGCGATACGTTCGGCTCACCCACGGCGATCTACGACCTGCTGCACGGCAAGGGCCGGCGCACCACCGTGACACACGAGTCGCGCAGCGCCGCCTAGGCCGTCGAGGTGCACCAGGAGGGCGTCGCCGGGCGCCGCGGGATCGTGGAGGTGGAGGCACTGTACATCCCCGACACCGGGGCCGCCGGCGAGGCTTTCCGGTGCCAGGTGGTGGAAGAGGATGCGCTGACTCTGGACGTGGAGGACGTGGGGCACTACACGCTGATGTGGACGCCCACGGTCGAGCACAGCGCGGCCCAGGGTTTCACTCTGGAGGACGGGGTACTGGGTGACGAGGCACGGCCCGAGGGACTGTGCCTGGCGATGGGCTTCGCCTTGTCCGAGGGGCTGATCGCGAGCATGGCGGACGTGCGCAGCCTCGCGGTCTGTCCCGACGACCCCAGGGTGGTGCGCGTGCAGCTAAAAGACCCCGCCAGCGCCAGCGTAACGCGCAAAAATGTGGTGATCAACAGCTCCTGCGGCATCTGCGGCCCGCGCGAAATCCTGCAGGACAACGCCCTGAACCTGCCCATGGCACGCGACACGCTGCGCCTGGAACACCGGCAGTTTGCCCACCTCATGGCGCAGATGCGCTCCGGCCAACAGATTTTTCAGAAAACCGGCGGCTCGCACGCGGCCGCTATTTTCGACCAATCCGGCCAGGTACTGGCGGTGGCCGAAGACCTGGGACGGCACAACGCGCTGGACAAGGCGATCGGCATGGTGCTGCTCAGCCGCGGCGACCTGCACGGCTGTGGCGTGGCGCTATCCAGCCGCCTCAGTCTGGAAATGGTGCTCAAGGCGGTGCGCACCGGCCTGGAGATGATGCTGGCCGTCAGCGCCCCCACCTCGCTGGCCATCGAGGTGGCGCAGCGCTTTGGCGTCACCCTGTGCGGCTTCGTGCGCGACACGCGCGCCACCATTTTCAGCCACCCACAACGGGTGCTGGGCGCGTAGCTCGCGCGTCGGCGGCGCTGTACCGGACAGACGCCCGGCAGCGCGGTCGTACCTGCCCTGCGGGCGGCGCGTAGCAATCGGCCCAGGGGCGCCTATGTGCGCGGCAATGTCTGCGGTAGCGCACCGCCAAAACGCAGCACCAGCCACATGCCGCCGACAATCATCACCCCGCCCACCACATGGTAGAAGGCGATATTCTCGCCGAGGAAAAACACTGCCAGCATCGCGCCGAACAGCGGCAGCAGGTTCATATATACCGCGGCGCGATTGGGCCCGATAAGCTGGTTGCCGCGGGTCCACATCAACATACCCAGAACGGAGACCAGCAGGGCCAGGGCGATCACCGCCACCACCGTCTGCGCGCTGAATGGCACGGGCCGATACACCGCGCCTTCCAGCGCGTAAAACGGCAACAGCGGCACCAGGCCGAACAGGATAATGACGAACAGCGACTGCGGCCCCTTCAGGTCGCGCGGGATACGGCGAATATTGATGGCATAGGTGGCAAAACCCAGCATGGCCAGCAACACGATAAGGTCACCGCTGCTGAACGTAAGGCTGGCCAGCAACTGCCACTGCCCGCGCACGATCATTTGCGCCACCCCGCCAAAGGCCAGCGCGATACCCAGCCACTGCACGGTATGGAGCCGCTCGCGCAGGAACAGCCAGCACAGCAGCGCGGTCAGCGTCGGCTGCACCGCGTTGATCAGTGAGGTGTTGGTGGCGCTGGTGAAATTGAGCCCCACCAGCACCAGTGTGGTACTGCCGGTGACCAGACAGCCCAGCAGCGCGAACGAGCGCCAGCGCTGCCGATAGCGCGGCAGGGCCGCGCGCAGACCCGGCGCCGCAAACGGCAGCAGGATGAGCGCGCCCACCACCCAGCGCCAGAACGACAGACCCACCGGCGGCAACTCACCGTGCACCGCCCTGCCGATGACGTGGTTGCCGGCGTAACACAACATGGTGAGCACCAACAGCGCGGCGGCGCGGATTTCCCGCTGCGAGGCGGGTTCGCTCCAGTCAGCTTTCACGCCGGATCACACCCCATGCAATACCCGGACATCCCCTGTTACGATAAATACCTGTGTCGTCACAGCCGCCGGCGACAACCTCACCGCCATTGTAGCGAACTCCTCCGAAGTGACCAGTTTTGCGCAGGGTTTTTATTGGTCTATGGTTAGTACAGCGCGCCGCCGGTCGGGCCGTGCTCACCGGGGCAGCGACAGGCCCAGAAGACCGCGGGCCGCAACACGAGGCCGAACACGCACAGAGGGAACTGCCATGAGCGATACAAAAATCATTTTTCTCGGCGCTGCGAACGACCTGCTCAGGCGCGCCATGCAAGCCGACAATCTCAGCGGCGACCCCGTGCAAATGATCGAGGACGCCGTGGACCGCGCCCGCATCATGGCGATTCAGGGCAAGCACGCCATCGCCAAGGTAATGGCTGCCGACGACCTGACCATGCGCGTACGGCGCTGGAATGCCCTCAACGCCAAGGCCTTTCGCATCTACTTCGGGCTCGATGACAACGAAGAGCGCCACATCAACCGGGTCGAGGGACGGTTGGCGAAAACGCTGGAACGACTCGACAAGGTCATCAAGGTCAGGGTTCGCCCACAGTTCGGTCCCCACTCGGGCCACTGCAAGCCCGGCCGCAGTGCCTACCAGGCGTCCGGCTCACTGGGTGCGCGGCGCATCAATCTGTGCACCAAGTGGTTCACCATAGAGGACCCCGATGCACGGGCGGCCATCATCAACCACGAACTGCTGCACGCGATGGGCTGGAAGGGCTACACCCAGGACAAGAAGGACGCCAGCGGCAACAAGGTTTACGGCAGCGTCGCGGCGCGCCTGCTGGCGGTCGAGGACCCGCAGAAAGCCAACAAGAATGCCGAAAACTACGAACAGTTCTATCGCTACCTGATGCACCGGGTTTCCACCCTGGGCAGGCCCGGCTGGAAAGGTATAAAGAGCGATATGGACGCCGCCATCGCCCTGCCCGACAACACCATGCATTTTTTTCACCACGGGCGCTATACCGTGTACCGAGGCGGCTTGGGCGTAATCGGGTCCGGCGCCATCGGCGATGGGCACTGGAAAAATCTCCGTGGTCCGTTCGACGCCGCACTGGTGCATCCGCACAACGGCAGGGCCTATTTTTTCCGCGGTGACACCTACCACCGCTATAACCTGAGCGCCAACACACTGGAAAAGACCGATACCATCGGCCGCGTGGGATGGCACGGTGTGCCGCGCGATCTGGACGCCGCGCTCATTCACCCAAAAAACAAAAAGGCCTACTTTTTCAAGGGCATCCACTACTACCGCTACGACTTCTCGCAGGAAAAAGTGGACAAGACTGACGTGATCGGCAATTCCGGGTGGAAAAAACTCCACGGCTATTTCGATGCCGCGCTGGTGCACCCGGGCAATCACAAGGGCTATTTCTTTGTCGGCAGACGCTACTACCGCTACGACTTCGACAAGCGTGCGGTGGACAACCTCAACTGAGCAGTTGGAAAAAGCCGGCGCGCTGCCGGCGGCAGAACGTTTTCTGCCGCCGTTGCGCCGTGCCGATAACAGCGGTGAACGGCGCTATTTGAGTTTTTGCCGCGTAAAGCCCAGGCCCGCCAGACCCAGCCCCATCAGCAGCAGTGTCGCCGGCGCCGGTACCGCGGTGCCCGGATTGCACTGCGGCAGCGTGGGGTCGACTTCACAGGGAAAGACCTGCGCCTGCGTTCCCTCGATACCCACCGTGAAACCGTTCCAGTACTCATTGGACAGGCTTCTCCAACTCACCGAGTCGAAGGCGCCGGTAAAACGCAGCGTTCCGTGGGGCTCACCGGTACCCAGCAACTGGTACTCGAACACACCGTTGCCCAGATCCACGATTTCCTTGCGCGACGTGCCGCAGCCCCAGTAGCCGCAGTCGTTGCCATCGACGCCCCCGACACTGAGCAACTCGAAATCCTGATCGAAGGCATAGCCGTTGCCGTTCAAGCTGACATAGGCAAAAAACGGGTTGGCGATGGTCTGGGAAAAACTCAGGGTTTGCATACCCGCAAAGCGCAGTGCGATGATGTCGGTGCCGTCCGGGATATTGTCGACGCCGTTGGCCAGTTCGGGACTGGTGTAGGGCGAAGTGGCAGGGTTCCTCCCGGACCGGGCGTTCTGCCAGTAATCCCTGCCGCCGTTCAACTGGTCAAAAGCCACCCCCCGGGGGTTGTTGTAGGTGACGCCAACCACTTCGGTACCGGACTGAATCGTACCCTGGGCGGTATAGCCATTGCTTGCACTGGAGCTTTCCCAGTCAGTCCACTGCACCGGTATCGCGCTGGCGCTGACACTGCCGAGAGCAGCCGCCACAGCCGCCGCCATTCTGACTACTCCACCAATCGATTTTCGCATCTGCTTACTTCCTCTGATCACTTCAATGTGTAGCGTTATGCCATTCAGCTATTATCACTCACGATCATTAGCAAAACTCACGCCAAACTCCCTATGACGTTGATTTAACTGGTTTTATTTTAGCGGATATACCATTTGAACGGCCCTGTGGCGGGCTTCCTGTAAAGAAAGCTGACAGAGCGCGCCCGTGCGGCTCTTCGCGGCCCCCGTGTTGATCGGGGCACCGCCCATGCGGCACACAGTGGCGGCGAGGTCACTGCGACTCGCACCCGGCGAGTTCGATATAGCCCTCCCGCTCCCGCACCCGCCAGGTGCGGGCGATGGCACGGCCGCTGCGCACTGCGGCGGGCACGCGCTGGCCGGAGGGGATATGGGTGCACTGCCCCGCGCCGTTAAAGCGCCAGCCGTGAAACGGGCAGTGCAGTTCGTCCTCCACCAGCAGCGCCGCAAGTGGTTCGCCCGGCGCCAGGCCGTTGGGAATGTAGTTGTTCATATGCGGGCAGTAGGCACTGATGGCCCGGCACTGTCCCGCCGCGCTGCGGTACAACAAAATATCGTGGCCACCGCAACTCGTTGCCAGGACCTGGCCGCGCGCCAGGGCAGCCGATGGGAGCTGGCGCTGCCAGTGGGTCGTTTCGTGTCGCGACACTGCGGTTAGTTTCCGAACACCTGCATCGAGCCCACACTCGCGCGATTGTCCTTCACCCGATGACACAGACGCCACCGGCCCCCGATCTTGCGCCACTGGTCGCTGTACTCGCCCAGGGTGCGAAACGACTGCTGCGGTGCGTCATCCGCGTTCAAGTGCATATCGCACACGTAGGCGCGGCTGCGCGCTGTATCGCCGCTCACCTCTATCACCACGTTGCCCAGCAGGTGCTGCGTGGTGCCGCAGCGGTCCAGGTAGGAACGCAGCAGCGCGATCAGCGCATCGCGGCCGCGCAGTTCTCCGGTACCCAGTTCGGCCAGGATATCGTCGGCTGCAATAGCACGAATGGCCGCCCAGTCGCGCCTGTCCATAGCGCGGGCAAAAGCGACCAGTTGCCGGTATATCTCGCGCTCCGCAAGCAGTGTTTCCAGTTCCACGGCAACCTCCGGTATTTACATGGCACCCGAACACGAGCGCATGGACATTGTAACGAACCGCCCTGGCGCGACCAATGCCCGGCATCATTAAAACCCGGCGCTGGCACCGGCGGCACCCGGGATACTCACCGGTACACCGCGCGCTCCCTGGCATCGCGCTCGCTGTCGGGATCCTGCACACTGTGCACCGCCTCGATGCGGGCAATATAGTCCGACGGCAGCGCCGCCTGCCGCGCCCCGTGCAGCACGTGGTACAGGTACCAGGAATACGGCAGCAGGCTGCGGTCGATCCAGGTGGCAAAGTAGGTGTAGGCCACGGTCGACTCGCCGCTGCGGGTGACCAGTCGAACGCGCTTTATCTCGTAGCCGTGGCCGAGCCCTTCGATGCGGTCCAGCGCGGGCTTTTGCGCGGCATCGACATCAAACAGGATGCCGATCATCCGATCCTGCGCGCGCGCCGTTTCAAAGGCATCACACTTTGCCGAACCGTCCACACTGCGCTTGTGAAAGCGCATGTCGTGCCCCGCCAGGGTACAGACATCCAGCTTGCGAGCACTGGGCAGCCGGGCCAGCAGTCGCGGCAGCGACATATTCGAGCCGTAGGCAAAGTAGCGCATCAGTCCGGACACCGCGGGCGCGGCGGCACGACACGCCAGCTCACCAGCACCAGGATGCCAAAGGCGGTATACAGAAGGATGAAGACCCACTGCGGTGCGCGGTAATACAGCAACCGCTCCAGCCAGTGAGCCACGAAGGCGCCGGCGTAGGTAAGCTCCCCGGCCCGCTCGCGCAGCGCGTTTTCCAGATAGGTCAGGGGACAGATCACCCCCAGCCAGGACTGCCCCACCACCACGGCCACGCCCGTCAGATGCAGCAGCCGAAAACGCCGATTACCCACCCAGCGCCAACGCCGCCAGCCACCGAGATAGATGCACACCAAAGCGAGCACCACGAAAGCCACAAACGCAAAATGCAGGACGAGAATCGCGTCCGCCGCCAACAGCCAGGTCAAGGGCTGCACTCACGCGCTAATTGGCACGCCGGCTGCCGACGTAGCGTCCGTGCTCAAAGCTCGAAAAAAACTGCGGCAGCAGCGGGTGCGACACCGGCGCCCCCGAGCCGTCGGCTTCCAGATTGCGCTCCGCCACATAGGTCGTGCGCGCCGAGTCGTGTACCAGGACATGGTACCAGGGCCGGTCTTTCGGCGGCCGCGACCTGGCCACGTTGTCATACCACTCGTCCGGGGCCTGGCACTGCAAGTCCACATCCACGACGACCCCGCGGTAATCGAACAGGCGGTGGTGTATCACGTCACCGACCGCAAACCTGCTGCGTCTGATGGGTATCACATTGCTCATTGTCAACCTCCTCGCGACCCGTGTTCGCTGCCCGTGACCGCACCTGCAGTGTACACCCAAACGGGTTCGACCCGCCTCTCATCGAGCCGTTCCCGGATACCGTCTGTCATGATTGACACAGCCGCCCGTTGGCAGCGGTGGCTATGGTGCAGCGCGCCCTGTACAAGCACAGCCGGTTTATGCAACATTGCGCCCTTTGCGGTTGATTCCGCGAGCGCAGTGTACTATGCAGGGCACGTCCCCCTTCGACGACACAACCGTCGAACTTCAGCACTTGCTGCAGCAGTTTTACCGGGAGCCCGGGGGTTCTGCACAACTTGCCGAGTTCAGCAAAGTTTCCTCGCTGCCGTCACCTGACGATGTGCTGCTGGATCACCACGGTCATATGACGTCGGCGATGGAAACCCACTACCGGGAACCGGTGGACGTCGAAGTGCACCGGACACGGCGCAATGACGACTGGTACTCGCGGGAAATCACGCTGCACACACGGCACACCGGCAAGGCTGTGCTGTATGCCATCACCCTACTGCAGATCGATGCTCTGGAGCCGGCAGTCTGGGACGCTATCGCAAGTGAACAGATACCGCTGGGTCGGGTATTGATGAATCACGACATCGTGCGCGACGTGCGCCGATGTGAGCTGTGGCGGTTGCGGGCGGGGCCAAACCTGGCGACACTGCTGCCGGTATCTGTCGGCGCGACACTGTCCGGCCGCACCGCACTGATCCGCTGCAATGGACGACCCGCCATCGGGTTACTGGAGATACTGGCTCCGGTGTAGCCAGTCCCCGGCTCGGCGCCCCTCGCCCCCACTGGACTGGCGCAGCACAGAGCAACAGGATATTCTTGCAGTCCCCGGCGGGTGAGCTGTGTTTGCGCTGGGGGATCAAGCAACTGGACTTATTATCGCGCCGTATGGCCTCGGACCTGTTTCACGACTTGCTGCACGCGACACGCACCCTGACCATCGCCACCGGTGGCGAGGCGGGTGCCTGGTGCGCGCCGGTATACTTTCTGTTTTATCGACAGGGCTTTTATTTCTTTTCCAGCGCCACCTCGCGCCACATTGAATGCGCCAGCACCGGCTGCGCCGTGTCGGTATTTTGCGAAGACGGCGACTGGCGACACATCCGCGGCCTGCAGATGAGCGGCAGCATCTGCGCCGCACCGCACGACGCTGGCACCGCCGTGGTACTGGAGCACTATCTCGACAAGTTTCCCACGGTGCGCAGCCTGTTTCCCGACAGCCTGGGCGGGCTCGAGCAGTTTAGCCGCACCAGCGGCAACCGGCTTTACTGCTTCCGGCCCGCGCGCATACTACTGACGGACAACGCCGCTGGCTTTGGCTCGCGCAGGGAGATCGATCCGGGAGATCTTCACTCCTGATTACCCGCGCTGCGGCCATCGCCCCAGCGGCGAAACAGGTTGTGCTCGATCCCGAAGTAGTCGAACACCTTGCCCAGGTTCTGGTCGATGATGTCATCGATGGTCTGCGGATCGTGATAAAAAGCCGGCATCGGCGGATACAGCAGCGCGCCGTAGTCCACCACGCGCATCATCAGTTCCAGGTGCCCCTTGTGCAGAGGCGTCTCGCGCACCATCAGGGCCAGTTTGCGCTGTTCCTTGAGCACCACATCGGCAGCGCGCACCAGCAGGTTGTCGGCGTAGGAATTGGCGATGCCCGACAGGGTCTTCATGCTGCATGGCGCCACCAGCATGCCGTCGGTGCGAAAGGAGCCGCTCGCAATCGATGCCGCGAGATTGTCATTGCGATGCACCACGTCGGCCAGCGCCTTGACGTCATCGGGCTTGTAGTCCGTCTCGATGGCGATGTTGGTCCTGGCCCCGCCGGACATCACCAGGTGGGTTTCGACCTGGTCGTGCCGCTGCAGGTGTTCCAGTGCGCGGATACCGTAGATAATACCGGATGCGCCGCTGAGCCCTACGATGATCTTTTTCTTCATGTTATGCCCCCGAGCCTTGCACCGCGCATTATGCACCAGGTCGATGCGGGGGCACCAGCTCACGCAGCTTGAACCAGGGCATCACATGCCCCATTATGAGGTGCTGCATACGGCACCGGCAAAACGGCATGGCCCAATCCGACCAAGACAAATGGGAGCAGCGCTACCGCGAAAACACCGATGCGGACCCCGGGCCGCCCAGCGAGCTGCTTGTCAGTTGGCTCGATCGACTGCCCCCGGGGCGCGCCCTGGACCTGGCCTGCGGCACTGGCCGCAACGCGCTGTATCTCGCGGAGCAGGGATACCAGGTCGACGCCGTGGATATCTCCGTGCAGGCACTGCAGCGCGCCCGCCGCGCGGCGACGGCGAGCGGCGTGAGCGTCAACTGGGTGCAGTGCGACCTCGAACACGCGCTGCCACTGGCGCGCGACTACGCCGTGATTGTCGTCACCTACTACGTCGACCTGCCCTTGCTGGGCAGGTTGCAGCGGCACCTCGCACCGGGTGGCTTCCTGCTCAGCGAACAGCACCTGCGAAACGCCGCAGCAGTCAGCGGGCCGAGCAATCCGGCCTACCGGGTGGCGCCGGGCGCACTCGCACGCGCGGTGAGCGACCTGCATGTTCACAGCATCGAGGAAAATGTGTATCGGGATGCCTCGGGGGCATTGCGCGCAGTGGCCAGACTGGTGGCGCAGCGCCCGCCGAGTACCGGTTCGGACAGCGGCTCTGGTGGTCAGCCCACAGTGAGGAGTGCATGAAAAAGGAAATACTTGTCGTCGGTGGCGGCTTTGCCGGCTTGTGGGCCGCCTTAGCTGGCGCTCGCGAACTGTTGTTGGGGGGACGCCAACCTGATGTTGCCATGATATCCCCCGATGGTTTTCTGACCATGCGGCCTCGCCTCTACGAGAGCAATCCCGAGAAATTGCGTGTCCCGATCGAGCCCGTATTGAATGCGCTCGAGGTTGAACTGATAAGCGCTCGGGTGCAAACCGTGGACCCCGCCAAGCAATCTCTAAGTATAGATATCCAGGGAAAAGGCACCCGTGACATCGGCTATGCAGCGCTTGTTCTCGCGGCGGGAAGCGAGCTGCAAGTGCCGGCCATCCCGGGTGCCGACAAATACAGTTTCAACATTGACACCTATGCTGCCGCCGTCAGCCTCGACAGGCACCTGTGCAGTATCATGCAGTCACCACATAAAGCGGGGCACCAGACGATACTGGTTGTCGGCGCCGGAATTACCGGCGTGGAGTTGGCCACGGAGATGCGCGGCAGGTTGAGACAATACGCAAATGCAGAAACGGTAGACAAAGTGCGAATCATCCTGGTGCAGCGATCTGCATCTCTGGTACGGGCCCTCGGCGAGAATGTCGTGCCCATCGTCACAGATGCGCTGCAGCAAGCGGATGTGGAGCTAGTGCTCGCAGAGTCGCTGCGCAGTATTGAGGCCGACAGCGTCACATTCAGCAACGGGCAGCGCATTGCATGCTGTACAACTATTGCAACCACCGGCCTGCGCGCCAATTCCCTCGCCGCGAGTCTGGGCGCGGAGACGGATCGATACGGACGCCTGGCTGTCGATGAAATGCTGCGTGTGCAAGGTCTGTCCGATATTTTTGCAGCCGGCGACATCGCCCGCGCCTTTGCCGACGGCGCTCAACTGGCGCTTATGTCCTGTCAGCATGCGATGAAGATGGGTAAATTTGCCGGTTACAATGCGGCGAGACAGCTGCTCGGTTTAAGTCAAGCCCCTTACTTTCAGCCTGATTATGTGACCTGTATTGACCTGGGTGACAGTGGTGCGGTGTTTACCAGCGGCTGGGATCGCCAGGTACAGATGACAGGCTGTGAGGCAAAATCGCGCAAGCGGACCATCAACACCCAATGGATTTATCCTCCGCGGACAGACCGCGCTGCGCTGCTTGCGGCGGCGGACATTCATGCCAGCCACCGCTGAACAGCACGCAATACCTCGTCGTATTGCGCCCTCAGACAGCAAAGGGCGTATCAGAAATCGTACCCCAGTGTCACCCCGTAGGTGCGCGGGGGTAATAGCGATCCGCCGATGGTGCGGCCGGTTGCAATAATGAAAATGCCTGAATACACATCCTCATCGGTGAGATTTTTTCCCCAGACGTTAATGAAAAAATTACCATCAGACGAGTCGTAGCGAACATTGGCGTCCACCAGCGTATAGGCATCCTGACTGGTTACTTCATCATTGAACTCGGTATAGAACTGCTCATCCTTGTAGGATGCCTCCGCGCCAAAACTTAGCGCGGCGCCGCTGTCCAGGTGCATAGCATAATCTGCGCGAATATGGCCACTCCATTCAGGCGTCTGTCTGGGGCGATTGCCTGCCAGGTCCTGGTTCTGCGCATCGGGGTCCAGATTGTTGGCCGCCACATAGTCGACAAACTCGACATCCAGATACCCGATATAACCGCTCAGGGTAAGCTGGTCACTTACCAGCCACGTTGCTTCGAGCTCCAGGCCCTTGCCTTCGGTCTGGGCGGCATTTTCAAACACGGAAACAAGGGTGCCCACCTCATCGGTAAAGGTGCGATCCAACTGCAGATCGTCTATTTCGTAGTAGAAGCCGGCGATATTGGTTCTCAGACGATCGTCCAGAAAGGTCCCCTTCAACCCCACTTCGTAATTCTCGATCTCTTCCGGCTCCAGTATATCCGTCAACTGACCGCCCTGTATGGTGCCGCTCTTGAATGCAGTGGAGTAGTTCGCATACAGCATTACCTTATCCATCGGTCGCCACTCGACACCAACTGTCGGGGAGAAATCGGTGAAGCTCTCCTCATCCTCGAAATACAGTGTGCGATTGGTGGCCGCGGGGCCGAAGTGGCTGAAATCCAGCTTGTTCGAAGTGCTCGCGTCGCGATTTTCATAGCTGTAGCGACCACCGGCCTTTAGGGTTATCTGCTGCGTGAGATCATAACTGACGTTTGCAAAGGCTGCCGCGGCGTCAATCTTGATGTCTCCGGTGAATAATACAGCCTGGGTGTTGGCGAACAGGGGGAAACTGCCCGTATTGATGAACTCGTTATCGAAGCCGATGTTGTTGGCGTTATACAGATCCTCGTGAAAATAAAAAAGCGCGAACAGGCCATGCAGTCGGTCACTGTCGTAGTTCAACTGCAACTCCTGGCTGTAGTGTTCACTTTCGACCAGGTTGTTCTGCACGTCGTCATTGACATTGGACGATATATCGAGATCCTGCTTGATCGTCAAATCCAGGTCGCGGTAGTTGGTAATGGATTTCAGTGTGTAATTATCGTCCAGTCGCCAGTTCAGAGTCGCCGTGGTTGACCACGTTGTCCGATCATTGCGGTAGTGGGCTTCAGAGGCCACGTCGCGTTTATCTGGCGCAAAGCCCCCCGCCCCTGGCGGAGCCAGCGCCGGATTGTCTGGAAAGGACTCGCGGATGTACTTCAGTGCCAGCGCGGAATCGTCTTCGTTGGCCCATTCGGCACTTAACAACAGATCGACATCATCGCTGAAGTTCCACTGCAGATGCCCCCGCAGCGACTGCTTTTTTGCGTCGTCGATTTCGTCACCGCTGACGATGTTCTCACCGTATCCCGAGCGATTCTCCGTGCGAAATGCAATGCGACCCAGTGTGTTGTCACCCAGGGGGCCCGCCAGCGCACCTTCGGTTAGAATCAGGTCGTAGTTACCGATGGAGAGCCTGCCGTAACCAGTCACTTCCTCCGTGGGTTTTCTGGTTATCAGGTTGAAAGAGCCACCCGTCGCGTTGCGACCGTACAGCGTACCCTGCGGACCGCGCAGCACCTCGATTCGTTCAAGGTCAAAAAACGCACCGAGTTGCGCGTAGGACTGCGACACCACCGCCCCGTCGACATGCAGTGCAACCGAGGGGTCTACGCCGGCAAACGAACTGCTCAAACCGATGCCCCGGACAAAAAGTTTGGCCTGCGCAAAATCACTTCCCACCGACACGCTGGGCACCAGGGACTGTAGCGACTCGATGTTGTTGTACAGCCCATCAGACAACTTGTTCCCGCCAATCGCGGTAACGGCCAGGCTGACATCCTGCAGTGATTGGGTGCGCTTCTGCGCCACGACGACGACCTCCTCCAGCGTTGCACCCTGCAGGGCCGCCGCGGGAAAGATACTGGCGGTACCGACGGCGTAAGCCAGTGTGGCGATCTGCCTGGTTCCGGTGTTTATCTTCGTATTTATACTCATCTTTACACCCCATTGGTTCGTGTAACTTACAGTGCTTCAGGGCAACCACGCGAGTCCGGAGACCTGCGAGGCGGCGGGCCACCGGGCCCAGACCCGGTTGCTACAAACAACGACAGTTCAAACATAATATATTTATGATGTCATTGTCAACTAATACTGATATCGGTCTCATTTTTTTAATGTACTCCGGCTGCCCGTATCCGTCAACGCTCCCTAGGAGCGCTGTCACGCTGCAGGTGCGGTGCGCCCGATGAATCGATACCCAACCCGGTATGAATACCCTGGAAAAAGTGATTGCGTCTCGTCCGGATTATCCAAACCTGCTCCGGCCACCCCCTGCTCAAAGGCACCGACGGGAGGTTCCCGAGCCACCGTATCGATCACTCATTGGTTTCCCACTGGCGCGTCCGCCGCAAAAATGGCCCGGTACCAGATAATTGTCACCGTCCTGGCGGCGACATCAAGCGGCATTGGGCGTGCGTTGAGTTCTTCTTGCGCATACCAGCAATAGGCCGACTGTTCCACCAGCGACGCCATGGAGTCGACGACGATTCTGGCGTCGATCCCGTCGATTTCGGTGATGCCATGCGTTATTCGCAACGCACGGGTAAACCGGTCTATATGTCGCTCACGCATACGCCACCAGATATCTCGATCGCGCTTGTCCACTGCAACGGCTTCAAACAGGGCGCGCATAATGTCGCGGTTGTTGTAATAGCATTCCAGGTAGCCCCTGTTCGCTTCCAGCAGTGCTTCGTATGGCTGAGAGGCGAAGTCTGTGTCGGTCGCTCGGCTGGACTGAAAAAGGACTTCGTGGATATTGGCGATCAACCTGGCAAACAGGTCTTCCTTGTTTTCAAAATAGCGGTATAGGGATCCCATGGACAGACCGGCCTCGGCGGCAACGTCCCCCATTCGCATGGCCACATAGCCATCCCGGGCAAATACTGTGCGCGCCACTTCCAGAATCCTGTCCCGGGTTTGTACGCCCTTGGGTGTAACGGGTTCGGCTCCCATACTTATCGTTCCTTCCTTGCCATCGCTGCGCAGGGGCATTGCCATGACGCCCGGATTGCAGAGCTTAAGTTAATAGTGATCACGTGTTTTAAAAACAGTGGCGTCATTATTATAACAAGCCGGCAAGGTGTATTTTACCCATCGCGGAAGTAATTCAGGACTGCGGCCTGCCCCTACAGGATAAAGCAGGCCCGCCCCCCCTTCAGCACAACCGTTTCCCCCACCTTCGCGGTGAAGTGCATTTGCCCCCTATCGATGCCGCTGGCCAGCACATCTATGGCATCCCCGGGCAGCACCGGCGCAGCGAGACTGGCATGCAACTCCCTGAGCCCGGCGGGATGTGCGCCGGCAGCCGCCGCCAATTCCCGGGCGGCGATGCCCAGTGTGCACAGGCCGTGCAGGATGGGGCGTTCAAAGCCGTTCTCGGCGGCCACTGCTTCCTCGATATGAATCGGATGGCGATCACCGGTCAGTCGATAAAGCGTGGCCTGATCCCTGCCTGTGACCATCGTCGATGTCCAGTCGGGGCCTGTGTGCTCAGGGGTGCCCGACTTTACTGCAGAGGACCCGCGCTCCCCACCCCAGCCGCCCATGCCGGGGAGAAAGATGGTGTACAACGCGGTGAACACCGGGGAGGAGACCTCAATCTCCACCAGGGCCGCCTTGCCTTTGTCCCACACGTTGACGATGCGTCCACGCGAGACGATCGGTCCGGTCACCGGCATGGCGCGGTGCATAACCAGGCTCTGCGATGCATGTAAAGAACGCTTGGGATCGTACGCACCCAGCTTGCCGGCGCGCTCGACAGCCCACAACCCCAGTGCGCAGGCATACGTGGGCAACGCCCGCAGATCCTGCTCGTAAACAAGATCGAGTTGCTGCGTAGTGGCGCCGACGGCAAGTGCGTAAAGAATCACATCGCGCTCGACGTAGTCCAGCACTTGCTCGCCGAGATCGTAGCCTGCCAGATCGGGCAACTGGATGCTGTTGTCAGGTGTTTTCCTGGAATCCTGCGACATTAACGGGTGCCTCCTTCTCGGTTGGTGCCTGCCTGCTTCTTCTTCATCCTCTCAACTGCCGCCCGACGTTCCGGCGATGACAGTATTTGTTTGCGCACCTCGTGCCAGTGATCGGGGTCGTACTCCCCGGCGTTCAAGCTGTAAAGCAGGGACTTGGATGCCGCTACGGCACGCGGTATATTCTCACTGCTTGCCTGTATTCTGACCATAACAGCCTCCAGACTCGCCCCGTCAGACAATTCGTAGGAGAGTAGCCCCGCGCGCAGGGCTTCCTCGGCGCTCAATCTCTCTCCCAGCACGAGCAGTCGGAACAGGGTATCCGGCAAGGTGACCCGCGCCAGCCGCGCAACCGCCGCGGGGTTATACAGCAGACCCAGCCGGGTCGCCGGAATCTGAAAATACGCACTCCTGGAAGCCGCCCTTAAATCACAGGCCAGACACAGGTCAACTGCGGCGCCAATACACGGTCCATCCACTGCGGCCACAACCGGAACCGGCACCTGCTGTATGGCGCGGACCGCCCCGGCAATGGCGTCGTCTACCGCCAGGTCTTCGACCGTGCCCGTCAAGTCTGCAAAATCGGCACCGGCGCTGAAACAACCGTTGGCGCCGGAAACAATCACGGCCGCGGTCGCGTCCGTCACCTGCTCACAGAGCGCCCCGCTCAACTGACTCAACAACTCGATGGACAGCGAATTTTTCTGGGCGGGGCGATCCAGAATAATGGAGAGGATCTTCCCGCAGTGCTCTGCCCGCAGGTGACGGCTCACGACAACACCTGCCTGTGGTCAGCCGGTAACGCCCACTTTTGCTGCACGGCAGTGCAATCAATAGCAAGTGCGCCCTCCAGGTCCTCACAGAAACTGAGTAGATTTTCCTCGCCCATGCGGGGCCCAACGACTTGCAATCCCACCGGCAGGGAATCGGCGAAACCACAGGGCAGCGAAGCGGCCGGATTGCCTGCGACGTTGAATGCAGAAGTGCCCGGAAAAGCCCCCCATAGCCAGTGTACCGGCTGTCCATCGATCACCTGCGGGCGCTGCTTGACAGGAAATGCCGTCACCGCTGTGGTGGGCAGCACGACAAAATCAAACTGCCGGAACAATTGCTGGATCCGCTCTGCGTACAGCCCATGCGCGCGGCGCGCCGCATCCACTTGGTCCGGGGTCAGATTTTGAGCCAATTCCAGCGTTTTTCGCTCATAGCCTGTCAGCAATTCTGCCGAGCTGCGCAGCAGGTGGCCGCGCTCACGGAATTCATTTTGCAGTACCAGGGGACCGAATGCCTCCTGCCACCCCTCGAGATCGAGGTCGACTTCAGTGACGTCGTGCCCCATGGCTGCGATCTTGCGTACGGCGGCCCCCGTAACATCGACAACTTGTGACTCATGTGGGCAGTTGGAAGGCCGCGCACACCAGCCAATTCGCAGGCCCGCTTCGGGTGTGCGGTAGCGGTATGGCGTATCGGCGAGGACGGCGAGCATGGCACGGGCGTCGGCTACACGCCAGGCAAAAGGGCCGGGAGCGATAAAGTCGCTCATCGCGCTCAAGCCGTTTTCATCGCGGCACAGACCATAGCTGGGCTTGATCCCAAACACTCCGGTGAACGAGGCGGGAATACGAATCGACCCGCCACCATCTGCTCCCACTGCCAGGGTAGAGAGACCCGCTGCCACAGAAGCCGCGGCGCCACCGCTGGAACCCCCGGTGGTCCTGGTCACATCCCAGGGATTATGGCAGTCGTCGAAAAATCGGTTTTCTGTCGTGGCTGATTGGGCGAACTCCGACGTATTGGTTCGCCCAGTGAAAACGGCGCCGGCAGCGCGCAGCCGCCGCACCACTCCTGAGTCTGTCGCGACGCGGTTGTTTTCATAAGCCCGTGATCCGTAAGTCGCCACGTGACCCTCGATGTGGAAAGTGTCTTTAATGGAGACGGGAATACCGCACAGCGGCCCGGCACTGCCGTCGCGCCAGGCGCGCTCCGCCGCCAGCGCCTGCTCCCGGGCGAGATCATCCAGACGCCCCAGAAACGCGTGCAATTCGGGATTGAATCGATCGATACGGGCAAGCGCCTCCTCCAGTACCTCCACCGGAGACAATTCACCGCGCCGGTAGGCATCGCGCAATCTGACGACGGGCCAATACAGTGGCGAGTCGATGACGCCGTGCCCACTAGCCATTGGGACAAACCCCGCCACTTACGCCATACACCTCACCGGTGATATAGCCCGCCTTGTCGCTGACGAGAAAAGAAACGATATTGGCGATATCCTGCGGCTGCCCCACGCGCCCGACCAGGGACTTGTTTTCAATGTAGCCGTCAAAGAACTCATCCGGATATATCTTGCGCAGAAACTCGTTATAGATGAGTCCCGGCGCCACAGCATTGACCCGAATACCGTGTTTACCGTTTTCTGCAGCGGCCACGCGGGTCAGCGCATGCACACCGGACTTTGCCGCAGAATAGGCCGCGCCGTGTTCCGTGTTCGTTTCCCATGCGGCAATCGAGGAGATGTTGACGATAGAACCGGTGCCGCGCTCGATCATATAGGGAAGCGCATGCCGCATGCAGTTAAATGTGCCGTTGAGATCGACATCTATGCAACGCAGCCAGGTTTCCCGGGACATCTGCGCCAGGGGTTCAATCTTGCTCCAACCTGCATTGTTGACTAACACATCCACACTGCCGCGTTTTTCCACGACGGTTTTTACGACGTCTGCAACTCGCTCAAAATCGGTAACATCCAGCGCCAGGGACAGAAACTCGCGACCGAATTCCTGTGACAGTTTTTCTGCAAACTCGCCGGCTCGCCGCTCATGCGCATCCGTGACCACCACATCAAAACCATCTGCGGCAAGCTGACTGGCTATCGCGGCTCCGATGCCCACACCCGCTGCTGCTGTAACGAGTGCCACTTTTCTTTCATTCATAGTTCTCTCCTGCAAAAAAAAAATCACTGCCACGGCGGCTGGAAAAATAAATTCACTCAGATTTCACACGAGACAAGGGCTTCGCGCAACGCACCGACATAACGGTCCGGCTGGTCGACACTCACCAGATGACCCGCGCTCTCTACCTCCCGGTAGCTGGCCCGGCCGAGACTGTCCAGCATGATGTCGGCGGCCTTGCGCGGACAGAACACGTCACTGTCCGCGCCGATAACATCCACAGGGCAGTCTATTTCAGCAAGCCGGGGGGTGAGCGGATTTCTGTTGACACCAATCATGGCCCTGGCCGCATTGATATAGCCCTGCCCATTGCCTACTGCTGCCAGCCGACGACGGGTTATGGCGGCGACATCGGCGTCCGCGCTCACAATCTGCGCCCGGGTGTCGTTGTATAGTGCGTCGCCAAACGCCTCCAGGTCGCGTTGGAGCAACTCAATACGCTCGCTGAAAAATTCGGCAGCAGCGCGCCCGACAACGGTCGATGTACCGACCACCACCGCGTGCTTCACCAGATCCGGGCGCATTAGTGCGGCGCCCAGTACGACCGTCCCGCCCAGGGAATAACCCACGCAGCGAGACGGACCCGCGACGGCTTCCAGGAACGCGACGAGGTCTTCGCTCAGCTGATCCAAAGTACCCTGCGCGTCGCCCAGGCTGGTCTGGCCGTGACCACGCAGATCATAGGCGAAGGTGTGAAACTCCTGCAGCTGCTGCTGAACATAGGCAAAACTGAGCCGGTCTTCGGCCAGTCCATGCACCAGAACCACGGCTTCACCCCGCCCACTTTCCGCATATGCCACCTCGATATCCGCGATGCGCAGCCGGCGCGCCAAGGCGGGAGAAGCGGGGTTCGGGATATTGTCGACACCCCTGTTCAGGATCATGTGCTTGAGGTCCGCCTTGCGAATTTTGCCGCCCGCGGTCTTGGGCATCTCCTGCACGTAGTGCACGATTTCCGGACACAACCTTTTCGATAATCCCTGTTGTTGCGCGAACGCCAGGAGATCATCCTGCCCGGGGCGCTCCCGCCCGGGCAGAATAACCGCACAAATACGCTCTCCCAGGCGCTCGTCGGGCAGGCCGATGACAGCCACGCTTTGCACCAGCGGGTGGCGGGCCAGCACATCTTCTATTGGTATGGGGGAAATATTGACCCCACCCCTGATAATCAGGTCTTTTAGACGTCCGGTGACCTGCAGGTAGCCCTGCTCGTCGATGCATGCCAGATCCTCGGTGCGAAAAAACCCATCGGCTGTTATCAGGGACCGGTACAATTCCTCCTGGCCCAGATAGCCCACGAAAACGCCCGGCCCGCGCATGACCAGTTCACCCTCTTCCCCCGCCGCCAAGACCGCGCCCTGTGCATCCAATACGCGCAGTTCCAGCCCCGGCAAACCGATACCGGCTGTGGCAAAAATCTTTTCCACAGGGCTTTCCGGCACACAGGTCACCACACCACCTTCTGTCATGCCCCACAAATTGGTGACGAACGTGCGCGGGAACTGTCGTGCAGCGCGCTCCAGCAATACCGGCGGAACGGGCGCTCCACCGCAGAGAAATGAACGAAGTGAAGACAGGCCAGGTTGTCGTCCCCGCCGGTCCGGAAACTCCAGCAAGTCCCTCAAAAAAGGCGTTGCCGCGGCGGTGAAAGCACATTGGTACGCATCGATCATCTGTAGCGCGGCTGCCGGGTCCCAGCGATCCTGCAGTATCAGGGGCGCACCGGTATACAGAGCCAGCCGCGCGCCGTGATAGGCCCCGACACTGTGTCCCAGCGGTGATGCCATGAAAATCGGTTGATCCGGCCCCAGCGAAAAACGCTCGGTGAACGCCTGGTTCAATGCGGCCAGCGTGTCCGTCGTATGCATCACAGCCTTGGGGCGGCCGGTGGTACTGGAGGTAAACATGACCATGTCCACGCCAGGTGGCACCTGCCGTGCCAGCTCACGATTCGCCGTTGCCTCCCAGCGATATTCTCCGCCCCCGGAAACAACCATCAGGTCGAGCCGCCCGCCCGCTTGCTCCACAACTGCTGCGGCAGCGCCCCCAAGATCGTGGCCGCCGTGCCTATCCGCCGCAATCAGCAGCCGGCTACCCGTAAGCTCTGCCGCATAGGCAAGACCGTCGGCATCCGTGGTAACCGGGATGGGCGCGGGGACTGCCTGAACACGTAACAGTGCGAGGAATACCACCTGCCATTGTGCCCAGTTGGGCATATAGATAATCGCCAGATCTCCGTGGCCGATACCGCGCTCCCGCAGACTGTCGACCAGATCGCCAGAGGCGCGCCAGAGTTCCTCGTGGGTGAATCGGCGCCCTCTGTTGTCCACGAGCGCCAGGTCAGCCGGGTGACCGCCAACAAAGCTCTCGTAGCGTTTTTCGAGCCGCTCGCCCTGCCACCAGCCCCTGGCCCGATACATTGCCTGCCTTTGCGCCGCATCATCCGGATACCGCTGCGCTGCAACCGAATTGGTGGAGCCAGTCTGTCGCATATAGCCTCCTTCACTAACCACTGTCGCCATCGCCGTGTTCGGCGCCGAACCCGGCGCATGCATGGCACCGTGGACCGGCACCACAATCGCACAGATACAAGCCCAATGTCAAGGTGATGTCACTTTTTATTGATTCTGATGTCGTTTTTGTATAAATATGACATCATCGTTGACTTTGGCCCCGCAATGTGAAATAGTCTTCCCACTCGCCTGGTGACGAACCCCTAAGTCCGACAGGCTCCCAGTAAAGTCAGTCGTCTGGAAAAAAAACAGCACGGAGAAACACTGCATGAAAATTGGAATGTCACTGGGCATCAGCCCCCGCGAATCCATCACGCACGCGGTCGAAGTGGTTAAAAATGCCGAAGACCTTGGCTTTGACGCGGCCTATATCACCGACGTGCAACTCTCGATGAAGGACTGCTTTGCGGCACTGACACTGTGTGCTGTCAATACGTCAAAAATCAAGCTCGGAACCGGTGTCACCAACCCGATCACACGACACCCGACGACCCTGGCCTGCCAGTTCAGCGGGCTGAAGGAACTGTCCAACGGTCGTGGCATACTGGGAATCGGAACCGGCTGGACCGGTGTTTACCCGATTGGTCTCAAGCCCGCCACCATCAAGTATCTCGAAGACTCGATTGTCAACATCAAGGCGCTTTGTGACGGTGGGGAAGTAACCGGCGGCGAAGATGGCCAACCCTACAGCATGCCGATTGCCAACGGGCGGTTCCCTATATTCGTGGCAGCCAACCAGCCGCGTATATTAAAGATGTGCGGTCGTGTCGCCGACGGAGTAATTTTGATGGGCGGCGCCAACGAGGAATTCACCCGCTGGCAGATTGAACTGGTGAGACAGGGCGCGCAAGAGGTGGGCCGCGACTTCAGTGAGATCGAACTGCACTTGTGGGCGACCATCGGGATCCACGATGATATCGGACAGAGCCGCGATGACGTGAGCCACTGGGCAGCCTCCCAGGCTGAAACCTTCTCCAAATGGAAGACGCTACCGGACTTCCTGCAACGCTTCGAAGACGACTTTAAGCGCGCCGGCGCGGCCTACGACCGAAGCCATCACCTTTCGTCAAACGCTGCGCACAAACGGGTGGTGTCGGATGAATTCATCGACTTCGTGGCCCTGACCGGGAATGCAGAGGCCTGCCTCGAACAGATCAACAAGCTGGGGCAACTAGGCCTGGACGGGGTTACCCTGGCGTTCCGGGCAGGTGCCGGCGGCAGGCAGGCTCGCATGGAGGAAATTTCCAAAACTATTATAGACAGGATTTAGGCCCGGCGCGCTTTCACGCCGCCCTATCAGGCGTGCACATGCCTCTCACTATAAATCCTACAGCAGGCTCGACAGAGGGTAGCGTATTATGACGAATAAGAACGAGGTGTATTGGAAACTCTGTTGCACTGTCTTTTATATCCTGTCGGGCCTCACGTTTAGTCCTCTGATCCTGTCCCCCGGGCGCACGGAACCCTCGCTGGGCGGTGTGCCATACACCCTTTGGACCACCGTCGTGCTCGGCTTCTCCCTATTGCTCCTGACTTTCATCGGAACCAGGGTCCACCGCGCAGTTGCAGCCAAACCAGGGGAATTGCCATGATCACCTGGCTGATCATTCTGGGCGGCGCCTATGTGGCTTTGCTGGTCTATGCGACCATCGACGCCAGAAGGCGCATCAGTACGGCCGATGACTATGTCATGGCCGGATCGAATATCGGTCTGTTTTTCGGATTTCTGACGTTTGCGGCAACCCTGTTCAGTACCTTCACGTTACTGGGGATGCCGGACTTTTTCCGCACTCACGGTATCGGCTCCTGGATATTTCTGGCGGTGGCAGACGCGGGGATGGCCTTTGTCATCGTCTGGTTCGCGTTTCATCTGCGGCGCCGCGCCACGGAGAAAGGCTTTAAGGGTGTAGCGGGACTCATGCGTGACTGCTACGGAAGCCGCTGGGCGGGCTATCTCTACCTGGCCGGTGTTTTCGTTTTCCTGGTTCCCTATATCGCCGTGCAGGTCAGGGGCATAGGGATATTTCTCAACGCGGTGTTCCCCGAAACATTGCCGGTCTGGGGTTGGATACTGAGCATCGTAATCGCAATGTTGGTCTACAGCGAACTGGGAGGACTGAAGGCCATTATCTATAGCGATGCTTTGCAGGGGACAGTGCTTTTTACGGTTACCGCCGTCATCGCCTACGGGTGTGTGGAAAATTTCGGAGGCGTCGCCGAGATGTTTGCAAGGGTCAAAGTCGAAAACGCTGCTCTGTTATCGGTGCCGGGGCCCGAGGGACTGTTTTCGACGCAATTTTTGCTGGCGTCGTTCCTGGTCATCTTGATGGTCCCCGTCACACAGCCACAATTGACCACCCGCCTGGTGATCATTCGCGATATGCGCACCACGCATCAGATGGCCGTGGCGGTCGGCCTTTTTGCCCTGCTACTGATACTTCTGATTGTTCCAATCGGCATGTATGGCGCCGTTTACTACGCGGACTCATCAATTATCGACTTTCTTTCCAACACCATCATTTTTGACCAGGCGCCCGTTGTTGCCGCCGCGGTGGCCATTGGCTTGATCGCCGCCGCCATGTCCACTGCCGACTCGCAGATATTTGCGCTGGGAACGGAACTGCGCTCTCTACTGGGCGGCGATGAACAAACAGTCATGAGAATCACCAAGCTTGCCATTGTATGTTTTGCGGTGGCGGGATTTGTCGTCGCGATCCTGAGCGGCGACCAGCTGGTCATGCTGGCCAGAGTGAGTTTTGCCGGTACCGCAATGATGGCGCCGCTGGTGCTGGCAGCAATTCTTACCCGCCATCCACCCGGGGTGGAAATTGTCGCCGCGACAGCCGTGGCCCTTGCGGCATTTCTCGGCTCGGTAACAGGCATTGTGCCGGAACATCTGGGGAGCATCCGGCTGGACTTGTTCCTTCTCGTTTGCCTCAGCCTGATTACGCTCGCGTCACTGGGCTACCGACATCGAAAAATGCCCAGGTCCAGCGCCAGTCGATCGGCGCGCAGCGCCTGACACCATCAGTATGCCAGATTCCGCTGGGCGCGCATTTCCTGCAGTGTGGGCAGGCCGTAGCGCCGGCGGAAACACTCGGTGGTTGCCAGGATTTCCCCGTACAGGAAATCGTGGATCGCCGAATGCCTGAGCCGTTCGTGCGTGATCACCACATAGCGCATCGACACTTCCTCGCCGCCGGGCAGCGGCAGTGCAATCAGGTCCCGGGACAACTCGTCCTGCTCCAGGAACATGGGCGGCGCGGGGAACAGGTAGTCCGAGTTGCGCACCACCTGTATCGCGGTATAGAGGTTGTCGGTGTGCAGGTGCGGCACCACGGCCCGTTCATGCCGCAGGAAGGGTGAATCCTGCTGTGCCAGAAACTGGATTTCATCCAGTTCCCGGATAATCAACATAACCTGGGGATACTCCAGCACCTGCTCCCAGGACAGGTCGCGCCCCTGCAGGGGATGACCGGCGCGGGCCAGCAGCATCGGCGGCGCGAAGCCCAGTGTGGTCAGGTCATAGCCCGGCGGATAGCTGTGGTGTTCCACCTGCACGGCAAAATCCAGGCGCCCATCGGCCAGCATTTCCAGGGTATCCGGGGCCGTGGAGATGGCGTGAATCCGCACATGGGGGGCGCTGCCGCGCAGGCGTTTGAGCAGTTGCGGCAGGAACCAGACACCCATGTGGCCCTGCACCAACACACTCAATTCCCCTTCCCAGGTCTGCGGATCGAACTCCGTCGGCCGCAGCATACGCTGCACCGCCAGCAATACCTGCGGCAACTCCCGGGCCAGTTGTTCAGCCCGCGGCGTCGGGATCATGCGCGATGCCTTGCGCACAAACAAGGGATCCCCGAACAACTCGCGCAGCCGCCCCAGGGTCTTGCTCATGGCGGACTGGGTGATAAACAGCCGCTCGGCAGCCAGGGAGACATTGCGCTCTTCCAGCAGGGCTTCCAGCGCCACCAGCAGATTCAGGTCGAGCCGACTCAATTCTCTGATATCCACAATGTCAGGACCTATACACGATATGAATACTGTTCATACAAGAGCTGAATATATGCCATTTGAAGAATACTGTCGCCGCCCCTACATTGGTTCATGTGCTGAGCAAATCGCTGCACAGCACACTGCAACGGAGGTAATCATCATGGGCTTAATACTGTCACTTTATGCTGCAATACTGGCCCTGGCCATCTGGCAGGAGCGCCACGGTGCGCAGGCCCACCCAGACCCGGGCACAGACGCCGATAAGCAGGGCATGGCGGGCACGTGCTGTAACCGCCCTGCCAATTGACCGCCTGCCGGGGCGCGGCACCACCGCGCCCCGGCGCACACTCCAGTTATGCTGCATCCCCTCCTTAGCCGACGCGTCAACCCACAGGCGTGAAAAAACACGATTTCTGAGATTACTCCGCGCAACGATTGTGTTGTACTGTTGAGGCCGTGCGGGCCCCGCCGGCTCGGGCAAAGCACGGATGCACTCGACGCAGAACAAGAAATAGCGGGGGTGACAGTTTCTTCCAATTGTCGCATTAATGACAAATACCCCGGGACAAATATCGTAGTATTGTCGTGCCGTTTACGTGTACCCGGTCCCTCCGCCCGGTGGCGCCCCCAGTGTAAGGCGCATCAATTGCCGCAAAAATAACTTATACCAATGGAGATCAATATGGTGAATACAACGCTGTTCAGACTGTCAACGCTCGCCGTGGCCCTGACGGCCGCGCAGGTAGCTCTGGCCCAGCCAAAGCTGGAAGAGGTGCTGGTCACGGCGCAGAAACGCGCCCAGGATATACAGGACGTCCCCATTTCAATCACGGCGTTTTCCGGTGCCTACCTCGAGGAAAACGGCGTTAAAACCGTGGAGGACGTGGCGCGCCTCACGCCCAACTTCACCATCTCCAACTCGTCCCAGCAAACCAACAACCGCATCGCCATCCGCGGCATCGGTTCGGTGGGCAACAGCGGCATCGAGCCCAGCGTGGGCGTGTTCATCGATGGTGTGTACTACCCCCGTCCCGGCGCAGTCATCGGCCAGTTGCTGGATATCGCTTCGTTCGAAGTCCTGCGCGGCCCCCAGGGCACCCTGTTCGGACGCAACACCCCGATGGGCGCCCTCAACGTGACCACCAACAACCCCTCCTACGAGACCGAGGGCATGGTGGAAATCGGCTACGGTGACTACGACGCCCTCGAAGTCGGTGGTGTATTCAATACACCCTTCACCGATAAAATCGCCGGGCGCCTCGCGGTCAAATACGCCGACCGGGACGGCTACGGCGAGAACATCCTCACCGGCGATGAGTTCGGGGCGCGGGAGGACACCAATATCCGCGGCAAGGTCAGCTTCGATCTCTCCGACAGGCTGTCGGTCCTGGTGACCGCCGATTATTCCGAAATCGATGCCGGGGGCGGCGCCATCGAGGTACTGAACTCCACTGCCAACCCGCGCCTGGACGGTACCCTCAAGGCGCTGTTCGGCAATGGGGTAACCACCAGGGACAGTTACGACCACGATGTCAGCCAGGAACACCTGGATGACCTGCACGACGAGCAGTCCGGCCTGGCGGTTGATATCAACTACGATTTCAGCAACGGCATCCGCCTGCGCTCCATCACGGCCTACCGCGAGTGGGAGGCCGATGTGTACGAGAGCGCGCTGCGCATACCGGCAAACATGGTACTGCGCGATACCTTGTATGAAACGGAAACCCGCTCCCAGGAATTTCAGTTGATCTCCCCGGGCGGCGAGACCATCGACTGGGTAGCCGGCCTGTTTTACTACGAGGAGGAGTACACCATCGACCAGGCCTTTGACGCGGGCGAGGATTACTGTACGCCGACGGTTGCCGCGCTGGTCGGCGGGCCCCAGGGCGCGCTGTGCGACACCCTGCAACAGGACCGCATGGTGGAAAGCCTGTTTACTCAGGACCTGGACAGCATCGCTGTGTTCGGTCAGGCCACGTGGAATCTGAGCGAGGCGTTTACACTGACCCTGGGCGCCCGCTATACCAAGGATGAAAAAGACGGCGACTTCGATCAGGTCGTCAATAACCCGTTCGGGGCGCTGGTGCGCACCAATGAAACGGTCCTGGGCATGGAGCGTTCGGATGAAAAGTCCACCTGGTTCGGGAACGTCAACTGGTTCGTGACCCAGGACATCATGCTGTTCGCCACCGCGTCCACCGGTTACAAATCGGGCGGCTTCAACTCCGAGGGCGGCAACGTGGCACTGGGTGAGGAGAAGCGGATATTCGGGCCCGAGGAAGCCAGCAACTTCGAGCTGGGCATCAAGAGCACGCTGCTGGACGGTACCATGACGGCCAACGTCACCGCTTACCGCACCGACCTGGAGGATTTCCAGGATCGCCTGTTCGACGGCCTGAGTTTCGTGGTGGTCAATGCCGGTGAAGTGCGCCAGCAGGGCGTGGAGGCGGACCTGGCCTGGGCGCCGCTGGAACAGTTGTCGCTGCGCGCCGGCATCAGTTACCTGGATTCTGAGTACCTGGAATTCGATAATGCCCCCGGCCTGCCCGGCGGCCCGCCCCAGGACCTGGAGGGTGAATCCAAACCCTACTCGCCCGAGTGGCAGAGCTCTCTGTCAGCCGACTGGAGCGCCGACCTCACCGGCGGTACGCAGTGGTTTGTCGGTGCGAGCTGGAGCTGGATCGACGAGCAGAACCTCGGCGGCGTGTCCAACAACAACCCGCAGTCAGTGCAGGACGCCTACTCGCTGGTGAATGCCCGGGTGGGTATCCGCGCCGCCTCCGGCGACTGGTCGGTGACCCTGTTCGGCAACAACCTCACCGACGAGGACTACTGCCTGACCATCTACGACCAGCCATTCGGCGCCCAGCTCGGCGCCCTGGATGCGGCGCAGAACACCATGGTGCAGCGCTGTGTCCTGGGCGCGCCCAAAACCTGGAATGTGAAGCTGAATTACTTTTTCTGATGCGCGTCCGCGCGCCGGGCGCCGGCACTGCGCGCGGACAGCAACCGGCGGTCTCCGACCGTTTCTGCGAGGTGTGCCAATGCGCTACCGCCCCTGGCAACTCACGCGCCGCGAACTGATCCGACTGCTCGGTGGAACGGCGCTGCTGGGCTCCGGACTGGCCGCCGCAGCGGAGCGCGGCTGGGGGCGCAACGCGGTGCAGCACCTGCTGCCCACCGTCAACCACACTGAAATCCTGCTCAAGGTCTCGTTTACCAAACCGCGCCGGGATGCACCCGCGCTGCGAGTGGGCAAGTGGCTGGTGAGGGGCTCGCCCAGCGATACCCAGGGGCGTTTCTGGCAGTTTCACTGCCGCCACCTGACGCCGCAGACGAGTCACGAGTTACAGCTTCAAGACAGCGCGGGCACACCCCTCACCGACCCCTGGCCGCTGCGCACGTTCCCCCCGCCGGATGCACCGGCGGCAACCCTGCGCATCCTGGCCTACACCTGCGCCGGCGGCGATGAAGCCATGGCCACTGCCGACGGCACGACTTTTTTCCTGTCGCTGGCGGCGCGCCAGCGGCTGCTGCAGCGGGGCCTGGCCTTTGCGCCGGACGTGGTGATCGCCAACGGCGACCACGTGTACTGGGACCAGATCACCAGTCAAAACAAGCCGCGGGCCTTTGCCGAGGCGGCGCGGGCAATGCATGCGAGCTACGGCCAACTCGACCCGACCCGGCCGGCGCTGGGCACAGCCAACGAGCAGCGCCTGACCCGCATCGTCGACGCGCAGATCGCCGCCCTGTACGGCGTGCGGCTGCGCTCCACCCCGGTTTTTTTTCTCACGGATGACCACGACCTGTTTGAAAACGACGAGGCCTCGGACCAGTTGGTCACCCTCCCCCCGGATCGGCACATGCTGGATCTGGCGCGCACCACCCAGCACCTTTACTATCCCGAGTTCCTGGCCGACGCGACGCGCCCCGACTGGCTGCCCGGTAGCGCCGCCCCCGACCGGCGCCCGGGCTGCTCCGAGGTCTTCGGCACCCTGCGTTACGGCCGCCTGCTAGAAGCACTGCTGTACGACACCAAGCGCTATGCCACGCTGAAAGGAGCGACAGCCACAATGATCCCGCCGGCGGCCGAAAGCTGGCTGGCCACGCGCACCGCCGCGCTGCACACCGCGCAACTGCTGCACATACCGTCCACACCGCTGGGCTGGTCCGCCGGCAAGTGGGGCGAATGGTATCCGGACGTATTACAGGCCGACGGCCGACTGGGCATCGCCACAGCCAAGCCCTACTGGCCCCGCGGCTGGTGGTCGCAGCACCAGCGACTGCTGCAGATGCTGCACGCGCAGCGCGAGCGCGCGCCGCTGATCGTCTCCGGCGACCTGCACGCCTTTGCGGCGGGACAGATCCGCAAAAGCGGCAGCCTGGATCTGGCGGACAACCCGGTGCACTGCCTCTGCGTAGGCCCCCTGGGGAGCGGCGCGCCGGCCTTCCCCTCGTTTATCCGCAATACGCCGCCGCAGGTGTCCTCGCAGCTGGTTCTGGAGCAGCATTTTGCGCCACTGGAGAAAAACGGCTTCAGCCTGCTGGATGTAACGCCAGCGCGTATCGATGTGCGGATGTTCGCCTGGCGGCCGCCGCAGCCCCTGGCGGCGATAGATACCCTGCAGCCTTTTCACCGCTTCACTATTGAGCGCCCGCCGGCATAACCGCAACCGCGTCTGTTTTGTTCGCATGCCGCAGATACGTGCCAGGCTGAAACCAAGGAGAGAGACAATGAGCAGAATACTCCCATCCATGCTACTGTTGAGCACACTGCTGGGCGCAACACACACACCGGTGGCGGCCCCCGAGCCGAGCTATTCACCCCATGCCGCCGCTAGTGCAAGCCCCTCGCGCCTGCTGTGGGGCGACACGCACCTGCACACCAGTTTCTCCACCGACGCCTTTGGTTTCGGTGTGCGCCTGGACCCCGACACCGCCTATCGTTTTGCCATGGGCGAGGTGGTCACCAGCAGTTGGGGCCAGCGAGTCCGACTGGCGCGGCCGCTGGACTTCATGGTGATTGCCGATCACGCGGAGTCCCTGGGCATCATGCAGCGCGTGCAGGACGGCGACGGCGCGCTGCTGCGCGACGACGCGGCAGCCAACTGGAACCGGATGCTGCACGGCACGCCGGCACAGCAGGCCGAGTTCAGCGCCTACTTTCACGACGGACAACAGCGCCGCGCCATCTTTCGCAAACTGACCGAACTGGCCAGCCCCGACCTGCAGCTCGACATCTGGCGGGAACTGCTGTCTATTAGTGAGCGCCACAATCGGCCCGGACAGTTTACCGCCCTGCACGGCTACGAGTGGACGGCGGCGCCGCAGGGCAACAACCTGCATCGGGTGGTGCTGTTTCGGGACGGTGAAGAGCGGGCAGGCCAGATGGCGCCGCTCACCGCGTTCGACAGCGATCGTCCGGAAGATCTGTGGGCCCACATGGCCGCGTATGAAAAATCGACAGGGGGCCGGGTGCTGGCCATTCCCCACAATGGCAATTTGAGTAACGGCCTGATGTTCCCGGCAGAAACCACTGACTCAGGCGCCGCTCTCGATGCAGACTACGCGCGGCTGCGCAGCCGCTGGGAGCCGGTGTACGAGGTGACCCAGATGAAAGGCGACGGCGAAACCCACCCGCTGCTGTCCCCCGACGACGAATTTGCCGACTACGAGACCTGGGATGCCGCCAATTTCTTCGGCACACCGAAAACCCCGGCCATGCTGCCCCACGAATACGCCCGTGCCGCACTCAAGCTGGGTCTGCAACTGCAGCGGCAAGTCGGCGCCAACCCCTACCAGTTCGGCCTCATCGGCTCCACCGACTCCCACACCGGCCTGTCCACCCCCGCCGAAGACAACTTTTTCGGCAAGCACAGCGGCGTGGAACCCGCGCCGGAGCGCTGGAAAACTCCCGTGGGGAAGGCAAAAGACTGGCAGGTGCTCGGCTGGGAGCAGACCGCTTCGGGCTATGCCGCGGTGTGGGCCACAGCCAACACCCGCGAGGCAATCTGGGACGCCCTGCAGCGGCGCGAGGTATACGCCACCACGGGCTCGCGTATCAGTGTGCGTCTGTTTGGCGGCTGGTCTTTCGCAGCGCGTGATGCTGCGCGCGCCGATCTGGCGGCCCACGGCTATGAGGTGGGCGTGCCCATGGGCGCCGTGCTGCCGCCGCGTGGCGATGCGGCCGCGCCGAGCTTCCTGGTCGCCGCGGCGCGCGATCCGCTGGGGGCCAACCTCGATCGCATCCAGATGGTCAAGGGCTGGGTAGATACACAGGGCAGGGCCCATGAAATGGTCTACGATGTGGTGTGGAGCCAGGGCGACAGCCGGCCGCGGGATGCGCGCGGCAAGGTGCCCGCGGTGGGCAACACCGTGGATGTGGCCGCCGCCACCTGGGACAACAGTATCGGAGCGGCGGAGCTCGCGACGGTGTGGCGCGATCCGCAGTTCGACCCGCAGCAGCCGGCGTTCTACTACGCGCGCGTACTGGAAATTCCCACGCCGCGCTGGACCGCCTATGATGCCGCGCGCTATCGCGTGAACATGCCGCAGGAGGTACCCATGATCACCGTGGAACGCGCCTACACCTCGCCGCTGTGGTATCGCCCGTGAACTGGCTGCGCGGGCTGCTCCTGACCGGCTGCATCGTCGGCCCGGGCGCGCAGGCCGCTGACTACTCGCCCTATGTGGGTGATATCTACCCGACGCGGGTCTACTGGGGCGACACCCACCTGCATACGCGCCTGTCGCTCGACGCGGCGGCCTTCGGCAACCGCCTGGGGCCGGACGCGGCCTACCGCCTGGCGCGCGGCGAACAGGTGATGGCCAGCTCCGGGCAGCCGGTGCGACTGAGCCGGCCGCTGGATTTTCTGGTGGTCGCCGACCACTCCGACGGACTGGGCCTGTTCAAGCTGCTCGAAGAGGGCGATCCCGCACTGCTGGAATCCACTTTGGGCGAGCGCTGGCACCGCATGCTGCGCGAGGGCCGCAACAAGAGCGTCGCGCAGGACATCATCACCCATTTCGCCAATGACCGCCTGCCCTGGAAGCCCAACTCGCCGGACTTGATGGCCCCCGTGTGGCGGCAGGTGGTGGACGCGGCGGAGCGCTACAATACGCCCGGCCAGTTCACCGCCTTCATCGGCTACGAGTGGACCGCGATGCAACTGGGCAACAACCTGCACCGGGTGGTGATCTACCGCGACGGCGCCGACCGGCTGCGCGAGCGCCTGCCGTACACCGCCACCGACAGCATCGACCCGGAGGACCTGTGGGCCGACCTGCAGCGCTACGAGCGCGCCAGCGGCGGCCGGGTGCTGGCCATTCCCCACAACGGCAACCTGTCCAACGGCATGATGTTCGCCGATGTCACACTGGCCGGCAGACCGTTCAGCCCGGACTACCTCAAACGACGCCAGCGCTGGGAGCCGCTGTACGAAATCACCCAGATCAAGGGCGACGGCGAGACGCATCCGCTGCTGTCCCCCGACGACGAATTCGCGGACTACGAGACCTGGGATGCCGGCAACCTGGATATGAGCGGCGCCAAAACCCGCGACATGCTGCGCTACGAATATGCGCGCGAGGCGCTCAAGCGGGGCCTGGGTTACCGCGCCGCAAACGGCACCAATCCCTTCGAGTTTGGCGTGATCGGCAGCACGGACTCCCACACCTCGCTGAGCACGGCGCAGGAAAACAATTTTTTCGGCAAACATACCGCATTTGAACCCGGCCCCAGGCGGGTCGACGGCGATTACAAGGCGACTTCCAGCGGCACCGTAAAAACCTGGCAGCAGGTCGCCTCCGGCTACGCCGCCGTGTGGGCCACCGACAACACCCGCGCCGCCCTGTGGGACGCGCTGTACCGCCGCGAAGTGTACGGCACCACCGGCAGCCGCATGATCCTGCGCTTCTTTGGCGGCTGGCACTACACATCCGCGGACGCCGAGGCGCCCGATATCGCGGCCCGGGGCTATGGCGGCGGTGTCCCCATGGGGGGCATCCTGGCAGCGCATCCGGGCGGGGCCAGCGCGCCGACGTTTCTGCTGGCCGCACAGCGCGACCCGCTGGGGGCCAACCTGGACCGCCTGCAGGTGGTCAAGGGCTGGGTCGATGCCGAGGGCATCGCACACGAGCGCGTCTACGATGCGGCCTGGAGCGGCGCGCGCCAACCCGACGACTCGGGCAAGCTGCCCGCAGTGGGCAATACCGTCGACCCGGCCAGTGCCAGCTGGCGCAACAGCATTGGACAGGCCAGCCTGGCCACGGTGTGGCGCGACCCGGATTTCAGGCCGCAGGAGAGTGCGTTTTACTATCTGCGCGCGCTGGAAATTCCCACGCCCCGCTGGCCCCTCTACGATGCCGTGCGCTACGCCCGGCAGCTTCCGGAAGGCGCGGTGACCATTGGGCAGGAACGCGGTTACAGCTCGCCGATCTGGTACTACCCCGACTGAATCCCGCCGGCAGGTGGGAAGAGCGGCGCGTCAGGCTGTCTCAGGCTTGGGTTTTACCAGGAAAGCCGCCAGCGCCGGCATCAGAATCAGTGCGCCGAACATGTTCCAGATAAACATGAAAGTCAGCAGGATGCCCATGTCGGCCTGGAACTTGATCGGCGATGCGGCCCAGGTAATCACGCCCGCCGCCAGCGTCACCCCGATCAGCGCCACCACCCGGCCGGTGAAGTTGAGTGTTTCGTAGTAGGCCGTGGTGAGATCCATGCCCTGCCTCTCCTTGGCCAGAATCACCGTCAGCACGTACAGCGCGTAGTCCACACCGATACCCACACCCAGAGCGATCACCGGCAGCGTGGCCACTTTTACGCCGATGCCCAGCCACACCATCAGCGCCTCGCACAGGATGGAGGTCAGCATCAGCGGCAGCACCGCACAGACCACCCCGGTCACCGAGCGGAACGTCAGCAGACACAGCAGAATCACCGCCCCGTACACATAAAAGAGCATCTCGGTGTTGGCTTTCTTGACCACGATGTTGGTCGCCGCCTCGAAGCCGGCGCTGCCGGCGGCGCCCATGAACTGCGCGGTGGCATTATCGCCCCATTCCCGGTTGAACTGTTCCAGGGTGGCCACCACACGGTTGAGCGTCAAGGCCTTGTGGTCCGTCAGGTACACCAGCATGGGCCAGATCGAGCAGCCCACGTCCACATAATCCAGTGTCACCAGCTCGTTGACTGCGTAGTTGATGGTGTCCTGGTTGCGAAACAGTGCCTGCCACTTGGGGAAGCCCTCGTTAATGCCCGACATGATTTCCCGGGTGCGGACATTGAGCCCGCGCACGTCCTCCACCCCGGGCGTCTGGCGCAGGCGCCACTCCAGCTCGTTGGCCAGGCTCAGGCTCTCGTAATTCACGCAGCCATCGGGCGGCGTCTTCACGATCACGGCAAACACATCGGTGCTCACCGAATAGTTGGCAATCATATAGGCCACATCCCGGTTGTAGCGGGAATCCGCGCGCAATTCCGGTGCACCGGGGTCCAGATCGCCAATCTGCAGATCCTTTGCCACATACAGACCGTAGCCGGCCATCACCAGAGCGACGACGATCGCCACGGCCGCCGGCTTTTTGTGGGTAAACAGCAACAGAAAGCGCCACAGCCAGTGCATCTCCTGCATGCTCTTGGGGGGCCGCGAGGCGCGCTCCGCGCAGGCCTTGCCCACACCGGTGTAGGACAACACGATGGGGATCAGGATCAGGTTGGTAAAAATCAGCACCAGTACGCCGATACTCGCAGTGATCGCCAGATCCTGAATGACCTGTATCTGGATGATCATCAGCACGGCAAAGCCCACGCCGTCCGACAGCAGGGCGGTGACACCGGCCAGAAACAGCCGCCTGAAGGTATAGCGCGCCGCGATATAACGGTGCGTGCCGCGCCCGATATCCTGCAGCACGCCATTGAGTTTCTGCGCCCCGTGGCTGACGCCGATGGCGAATACCAGAAACGGCACCAGAATCGAGAAGGGGTCCAGTTCGTATCCCAGCGTGGCGAGTATGCCCAACTGCCACACCACGGCCACCAGCGTACAGAAAATCACCATCAGCGTGGAGCGCATGCAGCGGGTGTAGAGGTACAGCAGGATGGTGGCGATTACCACTGCAATCGCAAAGAAACCCATCACGGCGAACAGACCGTCGATCAAATCCCCCACCAGCTTGGCGAAGCCGATGATGTAAATCGACCGGTCGTCGTTATCGCCGGCGAAGCGTTCACGGATCTCCTCCAGCTTGGCGCTGAGCTGCGCGTAGTCCAGCCGCTCGCCGGTCTCGGGATTGATATCCAGCAGCGGGACGATCAGTGCGGCGGACTTTTCATCGTTGGATACCAGATCGCCCATCACCCCCGCCCGCAGAACATTGCGCTTGATTTCGGCGATGGATTGCGGCGACCCGTCGTAGTCGCCCGGGATAATGGGCCCGCCTTCAAAGCCTTCTTCGGTGACCACGCGCCAGCGCGTGTTCGGCGTCCAGATCGACTTCATGCCGTTGCGGTCGACACCCGGGATGTAGAAGATCTCGTCGTTGACCTCCTCCAGAAACTTGAGGTTCTCGGCGGTGAAAATCGTACCTTCCTTGACACCCACTATCACGCGCAGGTTGTTGCCCAGCCCCTTTAATTCATTGCGGTGCAACTGGTAGTTGATGACGTACTGGTGTGCCTTGGGCAGCGTCTTTTCAAAACCCGCCTGTAGCTGGATTTTGCTGGCCTGGAAGCCCAGAATCAGCGTCACGACCATGCACAGGGCGACCACGATGACCCGGTTGTTGAACACGAGCTTTTCCAGGAAGGTCCCGGACTGGTAATCAAACTGCTCGAGATCGGCTATTACCGGCAGATCGGATTCTTGCGCGTGAGCCATGACGTGTTCTCCCCGAACCGGTTATTTTTTCTGATCCAGCTTTATCGTCTCGATGCCCTTCGGGCCAGCGATCAGCAGGGTGCCGTTCTCTCCCTCGACCAGATCAAAGATGCCCTTGAAGCGCTCACCGGCCGTGTTGAGTTTGAAGCTGTTGCCGTTGTCCTCGCTGATTAAAATCTCGCCGGCGACGCCGCCGAAGACCAGCCGGCCGTCATCCAGCCGCGTCGACGCCACCAGCGCACTGGTGGGCGGCTTCTCCACTACCGTCCAGGTCTGGCCGGCATCTTCCGTGCGGAACATGCGGCCGCGCAACCCCCCCAGCACGATGGCGCCATCACTCGCTGCGGTGCTGGTAAAGAAACTGCCTTCCCAGGGCACGGAGTGCACCCTGGCGGCGTGTTCCTTGTCAATGTCCCCGACCATGAACAACGCCGCCTCGCCGATGACAAAAAAATGGTCGGGCTGCGGCAGGGGCGCATAGTCGAACATGTGGTAGAAGCCGTCGTTTTCGTAGGTTTCCAGGTTGGGTATCCAGTGCTCGCCGCCGTCGTAGGTCACCAGCGCCATGCCGTAGGCCCCGAGGGCGTGACCGTAGTTTTCATTGTGAAAGCGCACCTTGAACAGCGGCTTGTCGGCGCCCTGCGCGATAGCGAATTGCATTTCGTCAATCAGTACCTGGTAGATCTCCTCATCCGGGTGCTCCCGGGCCAGTTTCTGGTAGTGCGCCAGCCCCTCCAGGCCATAGCGCAAACCGTCGTACTGCTTTACCCAGGTCTCACCCCGGTCCTGCGAGTGCAGGATGACCCCCTCGTGGCCCACGGCCCAGCCCTGCTGCGACGTGACGAAATAAATATCCAGCAGGGTGGAGCGGACCGGCACCTGCGCCTGCTGCCAGCTCTTGCCGCCGTCGTCGGAATAAATGATATGCCCCATGATTCCGGTAGCGTAGTAGCGGCCGAAAAACTTGGCTATGGAAAACAGCGGTGCCCTGGAGGCCATGTCACTGGGCACGGCGGGCAATTCCAGCACATCGTAGGTTTTGGCGCCGGCCAGCGAACCGGACAACAGCAGCGCAGCCAGCAGGAAACCGAATGTTGCTTTTCTTATGACCATGGCACTGCTTCCGTTTACTGGTATTGGTAAACCTGCCGCGGCGGAGCCTCCCGGCGCGCACGGCGCCCCAACCTGGCGGGCATGCAACGGGCGCTGTACGGCGGCGCTACCGCCACACCCGGCTCTCGCGGCAGGCCCGCCCCGCTGCGCGGAACGCACCCAGCGTCCTGCAGCGAAAAGGGCCCTGGCCTTACGGTCTGGCCGGTTTGCAGCCGGTCCGCTAGCGGATACCGCCGCGGGCCAGACCCTTGGGCGTAAAGTACTTGTCGTCCTCTGTCACCCCGTTCTTGTACTTGCCGGGAATCGGTTTGGTGTTCAGGTTGTAGATGTTCTGCAGCAGGTCGTACGCGCCGTAGGCGAAGTGGAAGTTGGATTTGATATCGTACAGGTTGGCGCCGTAGGCAAACTGCACGCGCCACAGGTTGCCGCGGCCATCGTAGTTTTCAGACGCCAGGGCCGCCCAGCGGTCCTCGTCTATGTAAAAACGACGCTTGGCGTATAGATGGCGCATCCCCTCCTTGAGGTTGGCTTCGATCACCCAGACACGGTGCTTTTCCCAGCGCACGGTGTCGGGATTGAGGAACTTCTCGCCCAGCACATCCTTTATTTCATGCTTGAACAGAAAGTCGTAGTTGGATGCGGGAATGACGATTTCCTTCTTGCCCAGCAGGGTCCAGTCGTAGCGCTCCGGCGACCCGTTGAAGATGTAGGAATCGTCGTAGGTGGAAGTGCCCGCCACACCGGGGTTGGGCGTATCGAAGGACACTGCCGGCGCCAGGCGCACGCGGCGCTGCCCGGTCAGGTACTGCCAGGCCTTGCGGCCTTTCCCCGCGGTATAATCGGCCCCCGGTTCATGGACCAGGAGGATCTCGCCGGCGCGGCGGGCGGGCGCCGAGTAGTTGATGCGCAGCTTGATCCAGGGCTCGTCGCCGGCCGGTTTATCCGGCTGCGCGTACATCGGCGAGACGTCGGTGATATACGCCGTAGTGGACAGGATGGGTTTGCCGTTGGCGCTGACATAGTACACGTCGTAGTCCAGCGAAAAATCCGTGATGTAACGCGTCAGGTGGTTCCACAGCACCTCGAGCGCGGTCTGGGGAATGGGAAACGGCACCCCCGGGTAGTGCCCGACGACTTTCTGCCCGTCGGCTTCGAGGGTCGCCGCGGTCGCGTTGCGCGCGTTGTTGCGGTACAGCCAGTCCGGCACCACAAAGTCGCGCTTGGTGGGGTAGACATCCATGCGAAAACCGTCCGCACCGTACTTTTCAAAGATGCCCTTGGCGCCCTCGGTCAGCACGTCGGCGTACTGCTGCCAGTTGCTGCCGTCGATGCTGTACAGCGGTTTTTCGCCGGGATAGGGGTTGACGTAATTGTCCGAGCCGGCCACGAAATCCGCCGGTATCGGCGTACCCGCCGCGTTCCAGGGTGGAATGCTGCCATCGGCGTTGCCCGCGCGCTCGGCGCCCATGGGAGTCAGATCCTTGTCCAGGCGCGCCGCCTCCTCGGGGGAAACCGCTGCTGTCGCAGCACCCGTCACGCAGGCGCCAAGGAACAGGGCTGCCAGTGTTTTCATCTGCATCATGTCTCTAACCTCGGTTATCGTATTGGGTATCGTCGTCCACGCCAGCCGCCGGGCTCGCACCTGCCACGTCGCTGCCTAAAACGTCATCTTGACGGTCAGCGATATGTTGTCGCGGTCCTTCAACAGCCCTCCGATGCCCGCCTGGGCCGGACCGAAGAAGGCGTTGTACTTGGCCGAAACCAGCCATTTTTGTTCGATGTCGAACTCGACACCAATGCTGCCGTTACCGCCCTCCTCGTCACCGCCGTAACTGTAGGCGGCCTTCTCGCCATCGATAGTATAGCTCACGCTCATGGGAACGCTCAGGTCCCAGCCGGGGAAGACCTGGTACCAGGTCGGCTTGAAGACCGCGGCGATCTGGCTGATCACGCGGCCCTCTTCAATGCGCGCATCCATCAGGCGGTCCTGGGGATTGGGGTCGTCGTCACAGTAGCTGTTGCACTTGTCCAGCCCGGAAAATACCGCCTCGACGATATAGCTGCCGCCATCCCACAGGCCCCAGTCGCCGTTGAGCAGGCCCAGACCATTGATTACCACGGCCCAGGTATCGCCGGTGGCGTTCAGGTAGTTGCCGGAGCTCGCGCCGGCATAGTCCCAGTCCTTGTTGGGCACGAAGCCCGCAAACGGCGCGGGCACACCGTTCACGCGCTGCAGCGAGGTGCCCAGCTGCGGGGCCAGCGCCATGTCCTGACGATAGACCAGGTCCATGCCGAAGCTGATACCGAACATCTCCTTGGACAGGGAAATGCCGAACACGTCGATATCGTCCTTATAAAGCCAGCGCGCGTTACCCACGGTAACGGTGCCCGCCCGTGGATCGACCACCGGGGGCGTCGGACAGGGGAAGCCCCCCGCCACACAACTGCCGCCCCACAACTGCAGCAACTGCGCCGCGGACTGGCTCCCGCCCTGGGCCTGTACCGCGGCAAACTGACCAAAATCGATGCCGCCCATCAGGCCGTTCTGAATCATATCGGTATAGTTGATATAGATGAAGCTGGTCTCCAGGCCCCAGGGTTCGATGTAGTACTGCAGGTTGAAACCGAAGTCGCCGTTTTCCGTCTTGTCGTTTTGCATATCGAGGCCGACGCGCAGCGCCTCACCCGGCACCAGCGTAATGAATTCCGTATCTTCGGTCAGACCCTCTACCGGACTGAAGTAGGTGCTCGTCGCGGGCAGGCGGTAAGGGCGGTGTTCGAAACTGTAGTAGGCATTGAGTGTGAGGTTGTAGGTGAGCTGAACGACGGTGGATATCTTGGCGGTGGGCATGAACAGCTCTTTGGCCTCGGTACCCGGCACCGAGAAAGCCTTGGAGAAGTCCAGCGGGGCCATCGCGCCGGCCACGCCGTGAACGGCGCCGGACGACAGCAGGCTCTGCCCCCAGTAAATCGTGTGCCGGCCGGCGCGGACGACGGCGGCGACGTCGCCCACCGTGAAGTTGGCAAACACGAAGGCGTCGAGCAATTCGCCGCCCGCGTAGTGCAGATCCTCGGCGTCGTCCGGGTACTCGCCCGGTTTGACGCTGGGCGATGCCCAGGTGGCGCGCGTGTCCGGGTGGTCGCTGTCGTCGTAGGCCGCGTCGTACCAGGCCGAGCCGCTGATGCGGAAGCCGAAGTTGTTTTTCCAGATCACGTCCAGCTCCGACAGCACGTCGAGGCGACTGCTTACGATACCGAGGTTGCTGCGGTCCACCGACCGATCCGAATCGTCGGCCAGGAAATAGCTGGCGGGATTATGCGCCGCGCTGTACACGTCCTTGTCCTGTTTGGCCACCCGGGCCATGAGGTTGGCCTTGACGGTGTTGTCCCAGCGGATATTCCAGTCCTCCGAGGTGTCAAACTGGAACGCCCCGGCCTGTGTGGTGATTGCTGAGAGCACGGATAATGCGAGCAGCTTTTTCTTCATGAGTGTATCCCTCTGAGCATTCGTGTTTAGTCTAGTTTAGTTTGCGCGCTTGGGTACCATTGGGGTTTTGATTGGACGCGACCGGACCACGTCGTCGCGATAACGCGCGGCGGGCAGACCACGGCCCGGTGCCGCAGGGTGTCGTGCAAAAAGCGCTCTCCTGGCCGCAAGAAACAGCGCCCGGGGACGCGCGCAACTACCGATCGCCGGGAGTCTGTCCCGACTGCTGCAGGACTGCCGCTGCACGGCTGCCGCGCTGTGACTCCTGTGGTATGAGCGGCACGCGAGGTCTTCCATTATTGTTAGTCAGAACCATAATAGCAGTAATCAGCCTTTCGACAAGGCCCCCCCGGCGGTGCCGCCGGAGATTTTTTTGTGAAGTATTAGGTACATCCCCGGGACCGCGGCGCGGCGTATCGCCTGCAGGCCCCGCGCGGCGTCCGTCTCAAAAGGGAAACAGCCTGGGCAGCAGCAAGATCACGGTGAGCGCATACACCACAGACAGCGGCAGGCCCACACGAAAATAATCGCGCAACTCGTAGCCGCCCAGGTTCTGCACCATGAGGTTGGTGGTGTAGCCGTAGGGCGTGAGGAAACTGGCACTGGCGCCATAGGCGACCGCCATGACAAAGGGCATGGGATTGAGCCCGTAGCTCTCGGCCAGCCCGAAGGCAATCGGAAAACTCAGGGCGGCCGCCGCGTTGTTGGTCATCATCTCCGTCAATACCAGCGTGCCCAGGAAGATCCCCGCCAGCGCGGCGTAGGGCCCCAGACCCGCCAGTTGGTCGCGCAGGGTATCGGCCAGCAGCGCCACCAGCCCGGAGTTGTTCAGCGCCTGGGACAAGATCAGCGCCGAGGCGATGATCAGCCACAACTCGAAGGGAAAGCGGCGGCGCAATTCCGCGCCGCGCACCACGCCCAGCACCAGCATGCAGGCCAGCAGAAAGGCCGCGCCCTTGATCAGCGGCACCAGCTCCATTGACGCCAGGGCGATGACCACCAGCAGCGTGGCGGTGATGAAGTAATTCTGGAAGGGCGTGGTCTTGAGCGCCCCGACAGAGTCATCGATGACAACAAAGTTCTTGTCGAGGTTCTTGCGCTCGTTGAAGTCCGGACCGACCGCCAGCATGAGGTTGTCCCCGGCCTGTATGGTGATGTTCCCGAGCTTGCCCGAGAGACGCTTGCCACCGCGGCGCATGCCGACCACAGCCGCGTCGAACAGCGAGCGAAAGCCGCTCTCCTTGATCGTCTTGCCCTCGATGGTGGCGTTGGGCATGACGATCACTTCCATCATGTTCTCGCGCAACAGGCCCTCATCCACGGCAAACAGATGCAGGCCCTCGAATGACTCCAGGGTATTGACCTGCTTGATATCGCCGGAAAAAATCAGCTTGTCGCCCGCCTCGATATACTCCTGGGGCGCCACCGGGGAAATGAGGTGATTGTCGCGCACGATCTCCACCAGGAACAGGTCTTCCAGATCGCGCAACCGGTTTTCGCTGATGTTTTTACCGATCAGGCCGGAATCAGCGCTCACCTCGACCTCGATCAGGTATTCGTTGATATCGAGCTGCTCGGCGCTGCCGCGCGGCAGCAGTCGCGCACTTGCCAGCACCACCGCAAGACCCAGCGCGGTGACGGCCAGACCCACCGCCAGAAAATCGAAAAATGCCAGCCCCTGCCCCGTTGCATCTTCCAGAAAGCTGCTGACGATGAGATTGGTCGAGGTCCCGATCAGCGTGGTGGTGCCGCCCAGGATGGCCGCGTACGACAGCGGTATGAGCAGCCGCGATGCCGGGTGGTGGCGATTGCTGCGCACCGTGTGGGCCAGTGTTGCCACCACCGCGGTATTGTTCACAAATGCGGAGAAAAATGCGGTGGCCGACCCCAGGCGCAGCAGGCTCGACGCATAGCTCGGCGTGATCAGACGATCGGAAAGCCGCGGCAACCACGACAGTTTTTCCAGCCCGATCGATACCAGCAGCAGCAACACCAGGGTGACCACGCCGCCGTTGGATGCCTTGGCCAGGACTTCCTCGGTATCCACCAGGCCGCAAAAGTAGGCCAGCAGCATGGTGCAGACAAACACCCACACCGCCGGCCAGCGGGTAAATATCAGGCTGCCGAGCAGCGCAGCGAACAATCCCGCGATCAGCAACTGGTCAATCATCGGACGATTCCGGCACTCCCTTTACGCAGCGTGCAGGATAAGCGCAAGCACAGTCGCTAGACAACTGCCGGCGGTGTCGCGCAGGGATTTGTCTGCTTGCGGGCGTACTAGCCGGACTTGGCGCCGGTCCTGCTGTTGCCCAGTTTGATGTGCTTGTTTGCCGCGAGACTCGGCTGACCGCTGACGCCCGACTGGATCACCTTGATTTTGTTACCCGACTTGAGAAACTGCCTGGTTTGCTCTGCGATGGACGCCGATGTTTCGACTGCCGCCGGCGCCTTTTTCCTGGCGGCCGCGCGAGTGGGTTTACGTGCCATGACTGAAACCTTATCCCTTGAGTAAACCGCCAATCATACACGAAATCCGCTCAGGCCGACACAGGCACTGCGCCTTGCACCGAATAAAGTATTCCCCACACGCAAAAAATTGTCCGATAATGGGGCCCCGGATTCGGGAGGGCACGGCAGGTTATGGACAATCGAGCAGTATTGGGGTGGCGCGAGTGGATCGCCTTTCCGGACCTGGGAATTCCCAAAATCAAGGCCAAGGTGGATACCGGTGCGCGCACCAGTGCGCTGCACGCATTCGTGGTATCGCCCTTTGAACGGGACGAACGCCCCTGGGTGCGTTTCGGTATCCACCCCGACCAGGGCGACGCCGAGAACGCCATCTATTGCGAGGCCCCGGTGAGCGACCGGCGCATGGTGCGCGACTCGGGCGGGCACGAGGAACTGCGCTATGTCATCCGTACCGCGCTGCAAATCGGCGAATCCCGGATCCACGCTGAAGTGACTCTCACCGACCGCGACTCGATGAAATTCCGCGTATTGCTCGGGCGCACCGCCCTGCGGGGCTACTACGTGGTCGATCCGGGCCGGTCCTTTGTCTGCCGCAAATCGCGCACGGGCAAAGCCGCGCGCGCCAAGTCACCCTGAGAGGGCACCGATGGCGACACATGTACAGCCGCTGACCCTGGGCGGGGTCGAGATTGCCGCGGGGCAGCGCCGCAACATCGACATCCGCGTGGCTCCCATGTATACCCACGATGACCTGTCGATCACCGTGCAGGTCGTACGCGGCAAGCGGCCCGGCCCCACCCTGTTTATCAGCGCGGCGCTGCACGGCGACGAAATCAACGGCGTGGAAATCATCCGGCGCCTGCTGCAGCACAAATCCCTGAACAAACTCGCCGGTACGCTGCTGGCGATTCCCATCGTCAACGTGTACGGCTTTCTCAACCACTCGCGCTATCTGCCCGACGGCAGGGATCTCAACCGCTCCTTTCCCGGCTCCGCGAAGGGTTCTCTCACCGGGCGCGTCGCACACACGTTCCTGCAGGAAATCGTGCTCAAATCCACCCACGGCATCGACCTGCACACCGGCTCGCGACACCGCACCAATTTTCCCCAGATTCGCGCCGACCTGGATGACCCGGCCACCCGCTCCATGACCGAGGCGTTCGGTGTCCCCCTGGCCATCGATGCCAAGATTCGCGATGGCTCGCTGCGCGAATGTGCCGGTGACGCCGGTATTCCGGTGCTGTTGTACGAGGCCGGCGAAGCGCTGCGCTTCGACGAGATCTACGTTCGCGCCGGGGTCAAGGGCATCCTCAACGTGATGCGCAGCATCGGCATGCTGCGCAAAAGCCGCCGCGCCAGGGCGCCGGCGCTGCCGGTGATCTGCGACCAGACAGTCTGGGTCAGGGCGCCGGAAAGCGGCGTTTTACGGACCCTGGTGGCGCTGGGAGCGAAGGTCACCTCAGGGCAGGTGATCGCACTGGTCGCCGACCCTCTGGGCAGCAGTGAAACGGCGGTGATCGCCCCCCACCACGGCGTCGTCATCGGCCGCACCAATCTGCCCCTGGTATACGAGGGCGACGCCACCTTCCACATCGCCCGCTACGGCAGGAAAGTGAGCACCGTGGAAAAACAGGTGGAACGCTTTCACGAGGAGCACCAGGCTGCTTCCGCGTCCGATCCACCCGAGGACATCAGCCGCGCGCCCATCGCCTGAATCGCCGGGGTGTCAGCCGATGATACCCGCCGCCGCAAGGTGCGCAATCTCCCGGGCGCCGAACCCCATCGCGGCCAGTACGGACTGCGTATCCTGCCCGCTGGCGTGCACACCGTGCGCCACCGCCGAGGGAGTGCGACTGAAGCGCGGCGCGGGTGCCGGCTGGGTCACTCCGTCCAGCTCGATGTAGGTGCTGCGCGCCACATTGGCCGGGTGCGCCGGCGCCTCGGTGAAAGGCAGCACGGGGGCAAAACAGACATCGGTCCCCTCCATCAGCTCCCGCCACTGGGCCTGGGTTTTCTGCCGGAAAACGGCCGCCAGTTTTTCTTTCATCGCCGGCCACTGGGCCGGGTCGTTCTGTTCGCCGAAGTCTTCCTCGGGCAGATCGGCCAGTTGCTTGAGCAGCGCGTAGAACTGCGGCTCTATGGACCCGATGGCGATGTATGCGCCGTCCGCGCACTCGTAGGTGTTGTAGAAATGCGCACCGCCGTCGAGCATATTGGCTTCGCGCCGCCGCGCATCCCACATGCCCGTGGCCTCGAGACTGTGAAACATCCACATCAACTGCGCGGCGCCGTCCACCATGGCCGCATCGATCACTTGCCCCTTGCCGGAACTGGCGGTCTCCAGCAGTGCCGCCAGCACCCCGTTGACCAGCAGCATGCCGCCGCCGCCCATGTCTCCGACCAGGTTCAGCGGAGGTAGCGGCTTGTCGTCCCTGCGGCCGACGGCATACAGCGCACCGGTGATGGCGATGTAGTTGATGTCGTGTCCGGCCGCCTGGGCCAGCGGACCCTCCTGACCCCAGCCGGTCATGCGGGCAAAGACCAGCCGCGGATTGCGCTGCAGGCAGACGTCGGGGCCGATGCCGAGCTTTTCGCAGACCCCGGGACGATAGGGATCGATCATGACGTCGGCGTTTTCCACCATGCGCAGCAGGGTCTCCACACCCTGCGGGTCTTTCAGATTCAGCACCACTGACTTCTTGCCGCGGCCGCTCACCTTCTCCAGCAACCGCGGGTCCGTGCCGCCGGCGCGCTCGACGCGCACCACCTCGGCCCCCATGTCGGCCAGCAGCATGCCGCCCATGGGCGCCGGACCGATGCCGGCCAGCTCAATCACTGTATAACCGTTGAGAGGACCCATTGCCACCTCCTCAGCGCGGCTGCATGCGAATGGCGCCGTCCAGGCGGATGCACTCGCCGTTCAGGTAGTCGTTCTGCGCAATGCACACCGACAGGTGGGCGATTTCAGCGGGCCGACCCAGGCGCGGCGGGTAGCACACACTGGCTTCCAGCGAGCGATAGGCTTTTTCCGGCAGCGACTCGAACAGGGGCGTGTGAATCAGCCCGGGCACGATGGTATTGACGCGGATACCGTAGCTGGCCAGGTCGCGCGCCATGGGCAGGGTCATGCCGACCACACCGCCCTTGCTGGCGCTGTAGGCGAGCTGTCCGATCTGGCCCTCGTACGCCGCGACGGAGGAGGTGTTGATGATCACGCCGCGGCCGCCATCGTCGTTCACGGGGTCGTTGTTGGCCATCTGTTCGGCAACGTAGCGCGACACGTTGAATGTGCCCACCAGATTGATATTGATCACTTTCATGTATTCATCCAGCGGAAACACACCGTTTTTGCCGTAGGTTTTGCAGGCGCTGCCGATACCCGCATAGTTGTTGCAGATGTGCACGGCGCCGAACGTTTCCACCACAGCGGCGACAGCGTTTCTGACCGAGTCCTGGTCGGCCACATCGACGCTCCAGAACGCCACCTTGTCCGCCCCCAGTTGCGCGATCAGTTCATTGGCGCTGGCCTCGTTGAGGTCAAAAATGGCGACGCGCACGCCCTGGGCGACATAGGCCTCCACCGTGGCGCGCCCCAGTCCCGACGCCCCGCCGGTGACAATGGCGACTTTTCCGTTTAATTCCATGACAGTTCTCCGGTAAAAAAAAATGCGGCAATGCGGCCAGCTCACGCACCGTCATCGCCATCGAGCGCACCGACTAAAAATTCCGCGTATTGAAGGGCACGTAATCCTCCGCCAGACAATCCCGGCTGATAATCACCTTCATCACCTCGGAGGTGCCGGCGTAAATGGGGGAAATCCTGGCGTCGGTGTACTGCCGGCTGATGGGGTATTCATCCATGTAGCCGTTGCCCCCGTGCAGTTGCACACCGAGGTCGGCGGCGGCGACCTGCAGTTCACTGGTCGCCAGCTTGGCCTTGGCAGCGTCTACCGCGGTCAGTGCTCCGGCGTTGAAAGCGCGCACGCACTGGTCGACGTAAACCTGCGCCATATCCAGCTGCATGCGCATCTGGGCCAGCTCGAACTGGGTGTTCTGAAACGCCGACAGAGCTTTGCCGAAGGCCTTGCGCTGCTTGACATAGTCCGCCGTGAGGTCCCAGGACAACTGGGCTGAGGACAGGTAGGCCACGGCGCCGAGCAGGCGCTCTTCCGCCAGGCCCTGCATCAGGTAGGCAAAGCCCCGACCCGGCTCACCCAGGACGTTGGCGGCTGGGACCTGCACATCGTTGAAAAACAGTTCGGCTGTATCCTGCGCCTTCAACCCCATCTTCCTGAGGTTGCGGCCCCGCTCGAACCCGTCCATGCCCCGCTCCACCAGGAACAGGGTCATGTGATGGGGGTCGCGCTCCGGATCGGTCTTGGCCGCGACAAGCACAATATCGGCGTTGATACCGTTGGAGATAAAGGTCTTGGAGCCGTTGAGCACCCAGTGATCGCCCCGTTCCACCGCGGTGGAACGCATACCGGCCAGATCGCTGCCGGCATCGGGTTCGGTCATGGCAATGGCCAGGATGCGTTCGCCGCGCACGCAGGCCGGCAGCAGCCGGGCGCACTGCTCCTGGCTGCCAAAGCGGGTGAGGTAGGGGCCGACCAGGCGGCTGTGCAGGGTGTTGAACCAGTCTCCGGCACGGGCGTAACCGGTCTCCTCCATGATGATCTGCTCGAAACGAAAGTCCGAATCGCCCATACCGCCATATTTCTCATCCGGCCACACCATTAAAAAGCCCTGCTCCCCGGCTTTGCGAAAGGCCTGTCGATCGACGATGCCGGCCTCACGCCAGGCTTCCATATGTGGCACAATCTCGGTGGCGAGAAATCTGCGGTAGGCCTCCCTGAACATATGCTGTTCTTCGGTGAATTCTCGCTGCAGCATCGGTCGCCCTCCGGAGCCTTTTTTCGTTCGCGGGCTGACAGTATGGTGAGCGGGTCGCGGTACAACAATGACCCGCCCGAACAAATAAATTGACCTGAGATTACAGTCGACCAGCAGGAGCACCATGGGGCAGATTTTCGCAGAGCACTGGGCGGTCATACACTTCGCACTCATTCTGTTCGTCACCTGCGCCCAGATGCTGGTGGTGTATGTGTTGAGCGACTCCAGCAAGCCACCGGCCGGCCTGGGGCTCTATACCGTGTACTTCATGACCGCATTGCTGGGCTGGATCGCGCTCACACTGCAGCAGCGCGCCAGTATGCAGGTGGGCGTCGATTTGCCGGCGGTGGCATCCATCCTGAACAGCTACATCCTGTTCATGGCGGCGGGACAGCGCGCGCTGATTGTCCGGGGCCGGGCCATACTCGGCGGCATCTGCCTGCTGGCCTGCCTCAGTGTGTTTTTTCTGCCCCCGCGCCGCATGTTCATCGTACAGGCGACGGTAACCACACTGTTTTTCGCCGGTGTGGGGATACTCTGTGCCTGGCGCAGCTGGCAGCAGCGCAATACCGGCGATGCCATCATTGCCGGCGCGGCAGTGCTGATGGTCATCGGTATGCCGCTGTCACTGTACCAGCACTTGCGGTCGGGCGACGGTGAGTTGGCCCAGGCCATGGCATTTGGCGCGCACAGCGCCAGCTTTGCACTGGTCGTGATCGGCTTTCTCGCCAGTGTCCTGATCGAATACCAGCAGCATCTTTCGCACATGGCCACCCAGGACCCGCTCACCCGTCTGCTCAATCGCCGCGGACTGGAAGATGCGCTCTACCTGAGCCTGGCGCACGCTGCCAGGCATGAGCTGCCGACCTCTGCCATCATGGTGGATATCGACCACTTCAAGAAGGTCAACGACAGTTTCGGGCACGAAATCGGCGACCAGGTTATCCGCCAGGTGGCCGACTTTCTGCGGCGCATGAGTCGCGCCAGCGACGTGGTGGCCCGCACCGGTGGCGAGGAGTACCTGCTGGTGCTGCCCGACACCGGGCTGGATGCGGCCCGCACCCTGGCCGAACGCATTCGCGCGGCGATCAGCGAGCACCCCCTGCTGGCGGACCATCAGCGCATCCCGGTGACGGTGAGTGTGGGCGTGGCCTGCACCACCGGTGCGGTCGATCTGGATGCGCTGGCGCAGGAGGCCGACCGCGCCCTGTATCTGGCCAAACGCGGGGGGCGCAACCGGGTGGCGTCGGTAGAGAGCAAACCGGTGCATCTGTCGTCGGCCGCCGCGCGCGGCTGAGACACTCGTGCGCGATCGCTCCATCTCGGTCCACTTCGTCCGGGCGGTGCTCAGCCACGCGGTGTCCAGCGGACTGGACCCGGCCAGCCTGCTGCGAAAAAATCGCATCTCCCCGCGCCTGCTGCTGGAAGACAGCGCGCGGATATCCATCGAGCGCTTTGCCGATCTGCAGGTCGACACCATGCTGGCGATGGGAGATGAGGCACTGGGCTATGCGTCCCGCCGCATGCCCATCGGCAGCTGGTCGATGATGTGCTACGCGGTGATCGGCTGCCAGTCCCTGGGCCAGGCACTGAGCCGCTACTGCCGGTTTTACCAGTTGTTTGATTTCGGTGTGCACCCACACCTGCTGGTAGAGGGAGAGCAGGCCACTATCCGGCTAATCAATGCGGACCCCGACTGGCAGTGTGAGCCTTACTTCAGTGAATGGGGACTGTTCAACGTCCACCGCTTCGGGAGCTGGCTGGCACAGGAGCACCTGCCCATCCGGATCGCCAGGCTGGCCGGCCCCCCCACCGCGCCGGCGGCGGACTACCGCCACGTGTTTCTCGCCCACCCGGTGCGCTTCGAACAGGACCGTACGGAGTTGATACTGTCATCCGCCCTGCTCGACAAGCGCGTCACGCAGAGCGAGCAGTCGCTGCGCCATTTCCTGCGCCATCCGGCGCTCATCATGCTCACCCAGCGCTACGCTGGCAACAGCTGGACCGCGCAGGTGAGGGAGATCGTACGGCTGCGCCTGGGCGGGGACATACCCGAGTTGCGGGAAGTGGCGCAGCGGCTGGCTGTGCACCCGCAGACCCTGCGCCGGCGTCTGGCGAGCGAAGGCACGACCTTCAAGGAAATCAAGAACCAGGTCAGGCGCGACACGGCCCTGCACTTTCTCGGCAAACAGGGCCTGAGTATCGAGGACATCGCCTGTCGGGCGGGATTCTCCGAGTCCAGTGCCTTTATCCGGGCCTTCAAGAGCTGGACCGGAGTGACCCCCTACACCTATCGCAAGGGCCTGTAATGCTAGACTTGTTTCGAGGCCCATCTACACTAATTGAACAAGAACAGCCGCACACCATCAGGGAGCTTCTGTAGTGCGAACCATCCTGCGCACGCTGGCGATTATCTATCTCGCCTATCTGGCCATTACCGTACTGGTCATTATACCGGCACTGAACTTTCTGCCACACTGGTACGTGCAGAAAACGCTCAACCGGACGCTGCACTCCGAGATCATCCTGTTCAATCCTTTTAACCTGAGCCTCGAGGCGCGTGATGTCGCACTGCCAGAGCACGATGGCCAGCGCTTCGTGAGCCTGCAACAGGCCACTGTCAACCTGTCCCTCGAAAGCATCTGGCAACCGGGTTGGGTATTCGACAAGGTGGGGCTGCAGAGACTCTACGTTCACGTCAGGCAACTGGGCGACGGCCAGTTCAACTTTTCCGATATGATACCGCCGGCGCCGGCCGGGGAACCGCCGGCAGCACCGGCCGCGCCGGTGCCGGGGCTCACCGTCCATCGCCTGCACTTCGACGCGCAGCGCATCCTGTTCAGCGACGAGTCGCGCGACAAGCACTTCAGCAGCCACGTCGACGACCTGAACATCACTGTCAGCGACCTGTCCACGGTATTTGAGGACGGCAAACCCTACATCGTCGATGCCATCGGCGAAGGCGGCGGCCAGTTGCACTGGGAGGGGCATATCTCCATACCGGCCGCACACAGCTCCGGCCGGCTGCAAATCACGGATCTGCAGCTGTACCCGGCGTGGGCATTTGCGGAACCCTGGATTAACTTTGAGTTGACCGACGGCAGCCTGAGCGCGACTGCCGGCTATAGCCTGGACTGGCGCGACACCTTCGACTACAGCATTTCCGGGGCGGTAATCCGCCTGGACGACCTGGCGATACAGGCGCAGTCACCGCGGGCCCTGCCCGACACAGGCCTTGCGCTGCAGACCCTGGCCATCGAGGACATTGACGTCGATGGCCCGTCGCGGCACGCCAGTGTGGCCGGCGTCACGCTGGAGGGGGTGTCAATCAGCGGCTGGAATGACGCTGCGCGGGTCAGCCTGGCAGAGCTGTTCGCCACGCATCTGCCGCAGACGGATACCACTGCAAACCCGAGCGCCGGCCAGGACAGCGACTCCGCCGCGCCCTGGACTGCCGAACTCGGTGTGGTTGAGGTACTCGCCGGCAGTGTGCGCTGGCGCTCCCCCTTTACCGATCCGCCAGTGCTGGAGCTCAACCCGATCGATATCGCGGTGCGCGATATCAAGTGGCCGCTGGCCGGGGACTCCCCGGTGGAGCTGCAACTGACGGTCAACGAGCAGGCGCGGCTCGCCATCGACGGTCTGATGAACCTCGCCACGGGCGCCGGGGAACTGACATACCGTTTGCAGGGGCTGCCGCTGGCCTGGGCCAATCCCAACCTGCCCGCCGCACTCAAGGCGGAGATCACGGCCGGCCTGCTGGGTGTGGAGGGGCAGGTGTCCCTGGACGCGTTCGTGCCGCTGCGGATCGGGATGGATGGCGCGGTCACCGGATTTGCCGGTCGCATTGAAGACACCGAGACCGCCCTGACCAGTTGGGACAGCGTGCGCTGGGAGCGACTGGATGTGGACCTGGAGCGGCGCGCGCTCAGCCTGGCGAAACTGGCGCTCAACAACTACGCCGGGCGCATCCACATCCGCAAGGACGGCTCGATCAATATGCAAAACGTGTGGGAGCAGGAACTGGCAGAGCCTTCCGCACAGGCTGCTGTGCCTGATGCCTCGCAGTCCCCATCACCCCAGGAATCGAGCGCCGACGCGGGCGGGGCGGCGCAGCAGCCGTGGACCATCAGCCTGCCCTCTATCGTGGTCACCGACAGTGAGATCGACTTTATGGATGAGTCGCTGCCCCTGCACTTTCGCACCGTTATCGGCGACCTGAATGGCGAAATACTCGATCTGGGGACGGCCACCGGCACCGAGGCACGGGTGAACATCGAGGGCGCGGTGGACGGCTACGCGCCGGTGGTGCTGAGTGGCACCGCCGAACCCTTCAAGTCGCCCCCGGACTTGGACCTGGAGCTGCGCTTCGACGGCGTCGACCTGGCCCTGCTGTCCCCCTACTCCAGCACCTATGCCGGCTACGCCATCGACCGGGGACTACTGCGCCTGGACCTGAAATACTCCCTGCAGGACTCGCGCCTGGAAGGAAACAACAAGGTACTGATCGACCAGTTGAAGCTGGGTGAAAAAATCGACAGCGACAAGGCGGTGGATATACCGCTGAAACTGGCGCTGGCGCTGCTGACCGACATGAATGGCGTCATCGATATGGAAGTACCGGTAAAGGGCGACGTCGACGACCCCAGTTTCGGCCTGGGCAGCGTCATCTTCAAAGCGTTCATGAACCTGCTCACCAAGGCCGTCACCGCGCCGTTCAGCCTGCTGGCCAACCTGGTGGGCACCGACCAGGACCTGCAGCGGGTCAGCTTCGCCTCCGGTTCAGGAGAACTCGGAGAGGCGGCGCGCGCCAAGCTCGATGACCTGTCGGAGGCACTCAGCCAGCGTCCCGAGCTGGTACTGGTCATCACCGGCCGCCTGAACCTCGACGCCGACCGCGAACAGCTGCAGAAAACCGTATTTAACGCGCAGTTGCTGGCGGCGGGACTGCCGCAGCAGGAGCTGGACAACAAAGGACCGCAGTGGGAGCAGTTCATTGCGCAGCGCTACCAGGAGCAGGCGCCCGCCAGCGGGCAGGACGTCAGCGTACTTGAGCAGCACCGGCAACTGGTCGCGGCCGTGGTGGTGCCGGAAGCGGACCTGCTGAGACTGGCCGAGGCCAGGAGCGTCGCGGTCAAGAGCTATCTGGTGAACGAGCGGCAACTGGAGGCAGACCGGGCGGTCATCGAGCAGTCATCCCTGGATGATCGGGCGCATCGCTTCAGCGGGGTGGAACTGGACGTGGGTGCGTGAGCCCGCAGGCGCCCGGGGCCATTGCGCCGATCAGGGTGCGGTGTACACCAACAGGCTGTCGCAGTAGCGGCAGTGATAGCGACCGGTTCCCGCGAGCATCCGGTTGTGGCGCGTCGTGGACACCTGGTGCACACGGCAGGCGCAGCGGTAGGGGTGCCGGCGCTGCCGGCGCTGCGGCACCCCGCTGAGATCCCGATCGAAGGTAACCTCTGCAGCGGCGCCAAAGCGCGCCATCAGCGCCTGCCACTGCGGTCCGTGCGGGCGCACCCGGCGGCCTCTACTGATCGCGTGCACGATATAGTGCGCCACTTCGTGAGGCACCGTGTCGCGCAGGTTCTCCGCAAAGTACTTGCTGAAAATCCAGGGGTTGAAACGTATCCAGCATTGGCCGCCGGCCGCCTTGAACATGCCGGCGGCGCGGCCGCGCAGGTCGAACAGCACTGGAATCCGCGCAAAGCGGCGGCCATGGATGGCTTCGGCCCGGCACATGAAGTGTTCCGTGCGCGCCAGTACCTGCTGTTGCTGCGCACGCGATAGCGGTGCTACCACTGGTTCTGTATCCTTTTCGGGTGAAGGTCTGCGCGGCCCATCGGGCGCAGTGCGCCGCCGCGCCGCCGGGCAGGCGGCGGCATCTGGCCGGCCCCGCAGGATAGCGCCGCCGGGGCGGCGGTTCAATCCGCCTGCGCACTGTCAGTTCAGGCACATTAATTTGTTGCCGGCGGTCATTGTCAGGCCGGCGCCGCGCGGGCAGACTCCAGGGCCGAACACGGGTAGACAGCATGAACACACAGCAACTCGACACGACGGCCCTGGGCGCCTATCTGACACGGCACCTGCCCGGTTTCAGCGGCGCACTGCGGGCCGAGAAATTCGCCGGCGGCCAGTCCAATCCCACTTTCAAGCTCAGCGCCGGCGGCAAATCCTACGTGTTGCGGCGCAAACCGCCGGGCGAGCTGCTCAAGTCGGCCCACGCGGTGGACCGGGAGTACCGCGTCATCAGCGCCCTGCGCGCTACCCCGGTGCCGGTCCCCAGAACCTACCTGCTGTGCGAGGACGAGTCGGTCATCGGCTCCATGTTTTATGTCATGGCGTTCCTGGAGGGCCGCATCCTGTGGGACCCGGCACTGCCCGAGTCCGACAACGCCGAGCGCGCGGCGATCTACGATGCCATGAACGCCGCCATGGCGGCACTGCACAACGTCGACGTCGACGCCGTGGGGCTGTCCGATTACGGGCGCCCCGGCAACTACTTCGAGCGCCAGGTGGGACGCTGGACCAAGCAGTACCGCGCTTCCGCAACGCAGCACATCGAGGACATGGAAACCCTGCTGCGCTGGCTGCCGGCCAATATGCCGCCGGACGACGGCAGCGTGAGCCTGGTACACGGCGACTACCGCCTGGACAACATGATGTTTCACCCCACCGAGCCGCGCCTGCTGGCGCTGCTGGACTGGGAACTGTCGACCCTGGGCCACCCTCTGGCGGACCTGGCCAACCAGTGCATGGCCTGGATGCTGCCGCGCGACGGCGGTATCCGCGGCCTGGCGGGTGTCGATCGCAGGGCGCTGGGCATTCCGACGGACGAACAGTACATCGCCAGCTACTGTGCGCGCACCGGCCGCGACGGTATCGAGAACTGGACCTTTTACCTGGTGTTCTCGCTGTTCCGTCTGGCCGCCATCGTGCAGGGCATTGAAAAGCGCGCCCAGATCGGTACCGCCTCCAGCGCCGAGGCGAGGTCGCGCGGCAAAATGGTCGTGCCGCTGGCCGCCATGGCGGTGCAGTTGATCAATTAGCGAGTGTCAATGATCCTCCCATGGACTGGGAGGCCGCATGTAGGCGTCGAACCGAGTACCGCTTGTCGGGACCGTCTGCAGCCATGGATGGCTGCAGTCGAGCCTACATGGACGTACTTGCGGCGTATCCCGACAAGCGGTACTCGGTTTGGCGACGGACTCCAAGCACTCAGGTGATCCACTCACCCGAAGCGGCATGATCCAGCGCGATCTGCGGCGCGCCAAAGCGTTCACCGTAGGCTTCTGCCAGCATGCCGCAGCGCTTCACAAAGCGCTGCAGGCCGTAGGTGTTGACGAACTGGATCAGGCCGCCGGTCCAGGCCGGTGCGCCGATACCCAGGATGGAACCGACATTGCCGTCGTCCGCCGAGCGCAATACGCCGCTCTCCAGGCACTTGAGCGCCTCGATCACCTGGCGGAACAGCAGGCGGTCCTTGATATCCCCGTCGTCAATGCTGTAATCGGCCCGGTAGTACAGATCGAACAGGCCCGGCCAGATCGACTTGCCGCCGTCCGGCGCGTAGTCGTAGAAGCCGCCGCCGTGGTGCCGGCCGCCGCGCCCGTTTTCCACCACCATGGTATGGATGACAGCGCGCGCGATACTGCCGTCACCCCACTTGTCCAGCACCCCCATCTCACGCCAGGTTTCCTGGGCCTTGTACGTGAGCTCCAGGCTCACTTCATCGTAGATCGCCAAGGGGCCCACCGGCATGCCGACCGCCCTGCCCAGGTTGTCGATACGCACCGGGTGCACCCCCTCGCAGAGCAGGCGCACGCCCTCATCGAGGAACGTGCCGAAAGTGCGGGAAGTATAAAAACCCATGGAGTCATTGACCACGATCGGGGTCTTTTTGATCTGCCGTGCGAAGTCAAAGGCTTTGGCCAGTGTGCGGGGCGAGGTCTGCTCGCCGCAGATAATTTCCACCAGCGGCATTTTGTCCACCGGCGAAAAGAAATGGATGCCGATAAAGTTCTCCGGTTGGCGGCTCGCCTCGGCCAACTGCGTGATCGGCAGGGTGGAGGTGTTGGACCCCCACACGCCGCCCTCGCACAACTGCGCTTCGGTAGCGCGGGTGACCTGGTGTTTCAACTCGATGTTCTCAAACACCGCCTCGACAATCAGGTCGCTGCCGGCCAGGTCCGCGTCATCGGCAGTGGGCAGTATCCGCTCCAGCACCTGTGCTTTTTGCTCCTGCGTCATCCTGCCCCGCGCCACCCGTTTGTCCAGCAACTGCTGCGTATAGGCCCGGCCTTGCTCCGCCGCCTCCAGGGTCACGTCTTTGAGCACCACCTCGATACCGGCCATGGCCGCGACATAGGCGATACCCTGCCCCATCATGCCCGCGCCGAGCACACCCAGCTTGCGGGTAGTGATTTTGTCGATACCCTGCGGCCGGCTGGCCCCGCCGTTGACCCGGTTCATGCCAAAGAAGAAAGTGGCAATCATGTTCTTGGCCTGGGGCGTCACCACCAGCGCGGTCAGTCCCCGCGATTCAATATCCAGCGCCGTATCGAAGTCCACCCGCGCCGCCTGCACGGCGCAGTCCAGGATTTTTTCCGGGGCGGGCAGCAGGCCGCGCGTTTTCTGGCGCAGCATGGCCGGCGCGGCCATGATCATTTGCGCCACCTTGGGCGAGTTGGCATCGCCGCCCGGGATGCGGTGCCCCTTGCGGTCCCAGGGCTGCACCGCGCTCGATGCGTCGTCCCGGTGGTCGAGAATCCAGGCTTTGGCCTGCGGCACCAACTGCGCCAGCTCGTCCACCACGGCGTGAATCATGCCCTGCGCCAGTGCCGCGGGGGGGGCCACTCTCCTGCCTTCGAGCAGGTACGGCAGCGCCTGCTCCAGACCCAGCAGGTTGACCATGCGCACCACGCCGCCGCCGCCGGGCAGCAGGCCCAGACCGACCTCCGGCAGGCCGATCTGCACCGTCGGGTTATCCCAGGCGACGCGGTAGTTACAGCACAGACACAGCTCGAATCCGCCGCCCAGAGCGGCGCCATTGATCGCCGCCGCCACCGGCACCGGGAGTTTTTCCAGACGGCGCAGGACATTCTTGGTGCCGTTGAGCATATCCAGGAAATACGCTTCCTCGCCCTTTTGTACACGCAGCAGATCGTGCAGGTCACCGCCGGCAAAAAACACCTTTTTGGCGGATGCCAGCACCACGCCGGTCAGGCCCTGCTCCCGCTCCAGCCGCTCTACCGTCTCCAGCATCGCCACGCGGTACTCCTCGTTCATCGCGTTCACCGGACCGTTCATATCCATGGTGACGGTCACGATGCCGTCTGCGTCCTGCTCGTACTTGAATACACTCATGCTCTTCTATCCTCTGCTTCGTTCGCCGCAAACGCCGCTTACACGCGCTCGATGATCGTGGCAATACCCATGCCGCCGCCGACACACAGCGACAGCATGGCGCGCCTGAGAGAGCGCCGCTCCAGTTCGTCCAGCATGGTACTGACCAGCATGGCGCCGGTGGCGCCCAGCGGGTGGCCCATGGCGATCGAGCCGCCGTTGACGTTGACGCGGTCGAAATCGACATCGAAGGCCTGGCAGAAGCGCAGCACCACGGCGGCGAAGGCCTCGTTGACCTCGAAAAGGTCGATATCGCCGATCTCCATGCCGCTCTCGGCCAGGATCTTCTCGGTCACGGGCACCGGGCCGGTCAGCATGATGGTGGGGTCGGTGCCGATCTTGGCGGTGGCGCGAATGCGGGCGCGCGGCTTCAGCCCCCATTTCTCGCCGAACTCCGCGTTGCCGATCAGCACCGCGGCGGCGCCGTCGACGATGCCNNCCATGGCGATGGCGCCGCCATTGACATTGGTGATCTCGTGCTCGATCCCCAGATCCTTCATGTAGCGCAGCGGCACCGAGGCAAAGGCCTCGTTGATTTCCCACAGGTCGATATCCGCTTTGGTCAACCCCGCTTTGGCCAGGCACTTGTGCGCCGCCGGACCGGGGCCGGTCAGCATGATAATCGGGTCCGTGGAGAGCACGGCGGTCGCCACGATGCGCCCGCGCGGCGTCAAGCCGAGGTCGCGCCCGGCTTTTTCGCTGCCGATCAGTACGGCCGCGGCGCCGTCGACAATGCCGGAGGAGTTGCCCGGAGTGTGTACGTGATCGATCCTGTCCAGGGTGTTGTATTTGGCCATGACGATATCGTCAAAACCCAGTTGCCCCATGACCTCGAAGGACACGCGCAGGCTGGCCAGCCCCTCCATGGTGGTGTCGGGTTTGATAAAGTCGTCCCGCGCGAGGATGGTCAGTCCATTGCAATCGAGCACCGGCACCACGGATCGATCGAAGTAGCCGCTGTCGCGGGCGTGAGCGGCGCGCTTCTGGGATTCCAGTGCATAGGCATCGACATCCTGGCGGGTCCAGCCCTCCAGCGTGGCGATGGTATCGGCGCCGATACCCTGGGGCACAAATCCCGTTTTCAGGCTGAATGCGGGGTCACCCCCCATGGCGCCGCCGCTGGACCCCATCGGCACGCGGGACATGGACTCGACTCCCCCCGCCACCACCAGGTCCTCCCAACCCGAGGCGATTTTCTGCGCCGCGATATTGACCGCTTCCAGGCCCGAGGCGCAAAAGCGGTCGAGCTGCACACCGGCCACCGATTCATCCCAGTCGGCGTTCTGCACGATCATCTTGGCGATGTCCGAACCCTGCTCGCCCACCGGCGCGACACAGCCCATCACCACATCGTCGACATAAGACGTATCCAGATCGTGACGCGCCTGCAGTTCGCGCAACAGCCCCGCGCCCAGGTCGATGGGTTTGACGCCGTGCAGGCTGCCTCCCGCTTTGCCCTTGCTGCGCGGGGTTCGTAAGGCATCGTAGATAAACGCGTGGTTCGACATGAGACTACCTCTGCTGGTGACTGCGGCTGTACCGATCGGCGTCGATCACGCCTCGCCCTCGCCGCACCAGGGCAGGGGCTCGAAGCGCGACTGAGACCATTGCAATGTGACGCCATAGTGCGCGGCACAGGCCGGCGGATCAATGATGCCAGCTCTTAAAAAAATTGACCGCAGGTTACAAACCGGACCCAAAAAGACCACCGTGCGGCCGGCTCCCGGGCTGCTGGAACTGAGCGCGCTGCAAGCGCTGCGCGGCACGCACTATTGCATGCCCGGGCCAGTCTATATACTGCAGCCCGAGGACGCGACCCGCAGTATCGGCGCAAGTATCGGTGCACTGCCGGCTCCGCGCGAAGGCGACTGTGCCGGCAGCCTCCGACAACGGCACAGACAGGAACAGACCATGGGCAAGAAACACCGGCGCGCCATACCGCGCTTTGCCACACCGATTATCGAGACCCACTGCCACCTGGATTACCTGGATGCAGAGCAGCTATCCCACACTATGCAACAATGTGCAGAAGTGGGCATCGAGCATGTGGTCACCGTTGCGGTAGCGCCCGACAACCTCGAGCGGGTACTGGAACTCACGCGCTTTGCCCCCAATATCTGGGGCACCCAGGGCGTGCACCCACATGAGGCGGCACAATACAGTGACGCAACGGACGTACTGATCCGCGCGCGCTGCGCGCAGCCGCGCATCGTGGCGGTGGGCGAAATCGGCCTGGACTACTACTACGACCACGCCGAGCGCGCGCTGCAGCGCGCGGTGTTCGCCCGGCAACTGCAAATCGCCGCCGACACCGCGATGCCGGTGGTTATCCATACCCGGGACGCGGATGACGACACCCGCGCCATCCTGCGCGAATTCAGCGGTACGTTGGCGCGCGGGGGTGTGATTCACAGCTTTACGTCGAGCCCGGAACTGGCGGAATTCTGCCTGGCCGAAGGCTTCATGCTCGGCTTCAACGGCATCACCACCTTCAACCGCGCGGACGAGGTGCGCGCGGTGGTGGCGGCGACCCCGGCGCAGCGCATCCTGCTGGAAACCGATGCTCCCTACCTCACGCCGGCGCCCTACCGCGGCAGGCCCAACGCGCCGCACTTCCTGCCCTTTATCGCCGAGCGCATCGCGCAGGTGAAGAGCCTGGATGTGGAGGAGCTGCTGCAGCAGGTCTATCGCAACAGTGTCGGGCTGTTTTTTGGCGGCGATGTTAGACTACGCGCCGCGCAGGCGACACGTTAGGCCACGCTCGCGGGATCAGGCAATGGATTACATCATCGGACAGCGCTGGGTCAGCCACGCCGACGCCCAACTGGGCCTGGGCATCGTGGTGGGCCTGGAGGGGCGGCGCGTCACCCTGGCCTTTCCCGCCGTGGGGGAGGAGCGCACCTACGCCACCGACAATGCCCCGCTGAGCCGCCTGCGCTTCAAGGCCGGCGACCACATCTGCACCGTGGCGCAGGTGGAACTGCTGGTCACTGCTGTCACTGAGAACGAGGGACTGCTGCGCTACACCGGTGTCGACCACCACGACCGGGAGGTCACTGTCTCGGAACTGGAGCTGGATGCCTTTGTACAGCTCACCACCCCCCAGCAGCGTCTGCTCAACGGCCATTTCGACAGCACTGCCGCCTTCGCCCTGCGAGTCGCCACCCTGTGGCACACCGACAGTTTGCAGCGCAGTCCCGCCCGCGGCCTGCTCGGCTCGCGCACCAGTTTACTGCCGCACCAGGTGTACATCGCCGCCGAAGTCGGCCGGCGGCATGCGCCGCGCGTGCTGCTGGCGGACGAGGTGGGGCTGGGCAAGACCATCGAGGCCGGCATGATCATGCAACAGCAACTGCTGACCGGTCGCGCCGCGCGCATCCTGGTGCTGGTACCGCCGAGCCTGCTGCACCAGTGGCTGGTGGAAATGCTGCGGCGCTTCAATCTGCGCTTCTCGCTGTTCGATGCCGAGCGCCTGGCAGACATACCCGAGGGCAACCCCTTCGAGGCCGAGCAGCTGGTACTGTGTTCGCTCGACCTGTTCACCGCGAGGGAGGATCTGCGCGCACTGGCCCTGGCCGCCGACTGGGACCTGGTGACGATCGACGAGGCCCACCACCTGCACTGGTCCGAGCAGGGGGCCGGCGAGGACTACCTGTTCGCCGCAGCGCTCGCCCGCCGCAGCGCGGGCCTGCTGCTGCTGACCGCGACGCCGGAACAAATCGGGCAGGCCAGCCATTTCGCGCGCCTGCGGCTGCTGGACCCGGCGCGCTTTTACGATCTGACCAGCTTTACCCGCGAGGCACAGCAATACCGCGCGCTGGGCGAACTGGTCGAGGCGCTGGATGCCGGCGAGGTACCCGCACACCTGCCGGCGGACCTGGACCCCCGGGCGCCGGTTGACTCGCTCATCGAGCAACTGCTGGATCGTCACGGCACCGGCCGCGTACTGTTTCGCAACACCCGCGCGTCCATCGACGGTTTTCCCCGGCGCCTGCTGTACCGCTATGCGCTGCCGGCCCCCGAACAGTACACGCCCCGAGGGGCCTCACTCGAGGAACGCCTGCACCCCGAGTTACGCTGTGCAGACGATACCTGGCTGGCCTTCGACCCGCGCGTCACCTGGCTGGAACAGCATCTGCAGCAATTGCGCCCGGCCAAGGCGCTGGTGATCTGCGCCCGTGCCAGTACCGCCGTGGCACTGGAACACTACCTGCACCTGCGCGCCGGTATCCGCTCGGCCGCCTTCTACGAGGGGCTCTCCATCATCGAGCGCGACCGTGCGGCTGCATACTTCGCGGACGAGATGGGCGGCGCGCAAACCCTGGTGTGTTCCGAGATCGGCAGTGAGGGACGCAACTTCCAGTTCGCCCACCACCTGATACTGTTCGATCTGCCGCTCAACCCCGATCTGCTGGAGCAGCGTATCGGTCGCCTCGACCGCATCGGCCAGCGCAGCGATGTCGCCATCCACGTGCCCTACCTGGCCGGGACCGCGCAGGAGACCCTGCTGGACTGGTATGACCGCGGACTGAACCTGTTTCGCGACAGCTGCTCCGCCGGGCACCTGATCCTGGAGACCTTCAGGGAGCGCCTGCTGCCGCAGCTAGAGCAGCGCAGCGCCGGATTCGAAGCGCTGCTGGCGGACACCGCGGCCTTTACCGAGCGCACCCGCGCCGAGCTGCGCGAGGGCCGCGACCGGCTTTTGGAGCGCAACTCCTGCCGGCCCGCGGTCGCCGCGCGGCTGATCCGCAATATCGTCGCCAGCGAGACCGGCGATGCGCTGGAGACCTACCTGGCAGAGCTGTGCGATGTCTTTGGTGTGGAGCAGGAGTTCCACTCCGAGCAGGCCGTCATCCTGCGGCCCACGGAGCACATGCTCACCGGCCATTTCCCGGGCCTGCGCGACGAGGGCACCACACTGACCTTCAGCCGCGACAAGGCCCTGGCGCGCGAGGACATGGAGTTTGTCACCTGGGAGCACCCCGCGATCCTGGAGGCGATGGATATGGTGCTCGCCACGGAGTTGGGCAACGCCGCCATCGGCACCCTGCGGCTCAAGGGTGTGGCGCCGGGCACCATGCTGCTGGAGGCGTTTTACACGATCAACTGCGTGGCGCCGCGCAGCCTGCAACTGGAGCGTTTCCTGCCGCTGTCGCCGCTGCGCCTGCTGGTGGATGCCAGGGGCAAGGATCTGGCCGCCCTGGTGCCCCACGCACGTTTGAACGAACTGGCGCAGAAGATTAAAAAAAATACCGCCCTGGCCATCATCAAGCAGGTCCACGCGGACGTCGAAGCCAAGGTGGCGCTGGCGACGACCCGGGCTCAGGCACAACTGCAGGAGGTGCTGGCAGGCGCCGAGTCGGACATGCGCGCCAGCCTCGGCGCCGAGCTCAGCCGGCTGCAGGCACTGCGCCAGGTCAATCCCAGCATCCGGGCCGAGGAAGTGGCGCACCTGCAGATGCGCATCGATGAATGCGCCACCCACATCCGCCACGCCAATGTACAGCTACAGGCCCTGCGCCTGATTATTACCACCTGAGGTCCGGTGCGGGCGCAGCCGCGATCAAAACCGACGATTGACCCTGATGCATACGCACCGGCCAAATGCCTTACGAGCGGGACTGCTGGAACAGGCGCCGGCGCGAGTGCTCCATCAAGGCCCACAGGATATTGCTGGAGCTGACCTGACCCACCAGTTTGCCGTCTTCGATCACCGGGCGGCGCCGCTGTCGGGTGTCGACCATCGAGCGGGCCACCTCGACGATGTTGTCGCCGGGGCGACAGGAATTGATCTCACTGCACATGGCCTCGCTGACCAGTGCATGCTCGGGGTCGCCGTCGTTATAGATGGCGGTCAAAATGGCCGCGATACAGTCCAGCTCGGACAGAATCCCCACCGCACGCCCCTCCTCGTCGGTGACCGTGAGCCCGGTGAGTTTGTACTCGACAATGATCTCGATGGCTTTCACCAGATTGGCATCGCGATGGATGGTCAGCGGGTTGCGGCGCATACAGTCATTGACGGTTGACGGTTGTGGCATGATCGGACTCCGTGTGGGTGGTGAATAGTCGGGGGCGCGATGCCCGCGAGCCGCCCGCTCGCGGGGGCCGCTTACAGTCTAGCGCAGCATCCGGCGCCGCACTACACATCCACCGGTGCTGAAGGCGACACTCACGACTTGTGGCAGTGGTGACTCTTGGTTAGTCTGCAGCCCTGACCCAACAGGCAGTACAGGACTACACCGACGATGCGACGGCCTCCACAGACAGCTTCACTGCCACTGGCCGCGGCGCTGGGCGCGCTGCTGGGCGTCAGTGCGGCGCAGGCCGCACCCGCGACGCCGCGCTCTGTCGAATACGCCGCCGAGGTGGGTATCGGCACCGAGTACGACAGCAATGTGTCCGTGGAGGAGGTCGACCGGACCAGCAACGAGGGGGACTATGCCTTGAACCTGGACCTGGGGGTGGAGGTGTCCCGGGCGCTTTCCGACCAGGTAGACATTGCAGCCACTTACGACCTGAGCCAGACCCTGTACCGCGAGTTCGACGAAGTCGATCGCCAGACCCACATACTGGGCGCCGATGTGTCCCTGGATGCGGGGGCCGTGGACTCCGGTGTTTCGCTGTTTTATATCAATTCAAGGCTGGACGGCAGCCGGTTTCTCGAATTGTACCGGCTGTCGCCCTACCTTTCCGGTTTTCTGTCCAGGCGCTGGTTTGCCCGCGGCGCCTATGTCTATTCTGAAAAGGCCATCGCTGACAGACCGGAGCGCGACGCGACGACGCATGCCGCAGAAGCGGACCTGTACTACTTTCGGCGCGGACTGCGCAGTTACTTCAACGTCGGCTATCGCTTCAGAAATGAAAATGCCCGCACCGACCGGCTGGACTACCGGGCCAACAGCCTGAAGCTGCGCTACATTCACCGATTCGACGTGTTTTCCCGGCTGGCCAAACTCGAACTGGCATGGCGCTATGAAGACAGGGATTACCGGTCTGTCACACCCGTGATCCAAGACAAGCGACGCGACGAGCGCCATCGCTGGCGCGCGGACCTGGAGGTGCCTCTAACGGTCAAGGCAGCGGTCCAGTTCTACTACAGCTACGGCGACTACGACTCCAACTACACCCCGGCCGACTACAGCCAGCACCTGCTGGGTACACGCTTGGTCTATCTTTGGTGACCGAACCAGGGCGCTCAGGTACTGCTGGGGCTCAGCAGGCCGTAGCCGTATATCTCGTCGCGCCCCGGAGGGCCGAGGTCGCGGGCGGACTCGTACAGTATCTGCAGGGCATTGCCGCCGGGCTGTAGCTGCCGCAGTCGCGCCGCCGCGGCGGCCGCAAAGGGCACCGCGAAGGAGGTACCCGAGGACGCCGCAAAGCCGCCCCCTGCCCTCGCGTGGAGCAGGCTGACTCCCGGCGCGGCCAGATCCAGGTACTTGCCGCGGTTGGCCAGGCGAAACACCTTGCCCAGCGCGTCCACGGCGGTGACCGCGACCACCGATTCATAGGCTGCCGGGTACATCGGCGTGGCCATGGGACCGCCATTTCCGGCGGCCGCCAGTATCATCACCCCCTGTTTCTGCGCGCGCGCCAGCGCCGCCTCGAGCAGCCGGTTGGGCGGCCCGGCGAGACTGATATTGACCACGTCCACACCACAGGACAGCAGCCAATCCAGTGCCCTGACCAGGCTGACGGTACTGGCGATCTCGCCGCGCTGCGCGTCGCGCTCGAACACCGAGGCCGCATACACCTGCGCCTTGGGCGCCAGACCCAGATAATCCGACGTATTGGCAGCGATAATCGAGGCGATAGCGGTGCCGTGAAAGTTCGGGGTTGACGCATCCTCCCGGGTAAACGACCGCGCGTGGATACTGGCGGTGCGCAGGGACGGGTGCGAGGTGTCCACGCTACTGTCGATCATGCCGATGCGCAGCGACATTGCATCGATGTCGGCGGGGAAACTGATGGCGGCGCGCGGGGAGATACCTTCGCTGTAAGGCGCATCCACCGAGTCCCCCGCGGTGTAGATGTGATTCAGGTCGACCTCGGCGCGCTCCTTGCCCACGATATCGATTACGCCCTGACGCACCCGGGAGATATCAAAGCTCGAGGGGGCGGCGACCTCCGCCAGGCGCATTCCCATGCCCGGCAATTCGGTGACGGTGGCGAACAGGTAGCCCTCTTGCGCCAGTTTGTCGAATACCTCGGGCTCGGCCATCACCAGCCACTGATCCTTGTGAATCCTGTCCTCGTCGACTTCGAAGCTGCTCTCAATGCCCTCGATAATTTCATCGACCTCGTTTTCCAGTTGCTCTTCCACTGCCAGCGCAACCTGCGTCTCGACGCCCTGCTCCACGCTGTCTTGCACGCCCTGTTCAACACTGTTTTCTACCGTCTGTTCAAGGCTGTGTTCCACGCCCTGCTCCAAGCTGTTTTCTACAGTCTGCTCCAGGCTGTTTTCTACGGTCTGCTCAAGGCTGTTCTCGACGCCCTGTTCGAGGCTGTCCTCCACGCCCTGTTCGAGGTTCTGCACCACCGCCTGCTCTACGCCGGTCGCCACCGCGTCCTCGACACTGTCCTGTACCGAGGCCTCCACTGACTGTTCCACCGCCTGCTCGACAGAACTTTCCACCACCTGCTGCAGGTTGTCCTCCATGCCCTGTTCGATGGTGTCCTCGACCGCCTCCTCAACGCGGTCCTCGACATCGGCAGCAATGCTCTCGGTGATGTCCTGTTCGACATCCTGCTCCACCTGATCGAGCACGCTGCCTTCGATGGTTTCCTCGATCCTGTCCTCGACTTTCTGCTCTATCGGCGCCCCTCCCAAACTGAGGATACGCTCTTCCACGGCCTCCTCGGCGGCCTCCTGTGCCGCCTCCTCGGCGGCCTCGGCCACCCTGTCCTCGATATCGTCCTCGATGGCCGCCTCGACGATGTCCTCCGGCGGACCGCCCAGGCTCAACTCCCCGGCCCGCGGCGATGGCGCGCTCAGCAAGGTCACCGCCAGCGCAACGACCAGCGACAACCCGCCGGGCCACATCCGGGCATACAACCTGCTACCGGTTTGTTTTTCCCTGTTTATCAAAGACATAGCGTCCCTCGAGAGACCTGCTCGCAGGCCGATGACAGCGCCGCCTGCTCTGTATTGACGAATCGTACGGAGAATAATTCCACCCGATGGAATAGAATCTACCATTGAGACGTCACTTAGTTTAACAGGATTTCTATGCGATCGCTTAGCAACTCACAGCGAGATATTCTGCTCGCTGAGTTGGGTGGATTGCGCAAATTTTGCTTCTCGCTGACCGGCAGCGCTGCCGATGCAGACGATTTGCTGCAGACCACCGTGGAACGGGTCCTGGAAAAAGGCATGCCAGAGGATGCGCATACGGCCAGATGGGCCTACCGCATCTGCAAGAACGCCTGGATCGATGAATTGCGCTCGCGTGACGTGCGACAGCGGTACCCGCAAGTGGCGGATGAACAGTGGAACCTGTCCCCCTCGGCGGAACACGTCGCCAGCGGGGAGAGGCGGATGGCCGCGGTGACTGCGGCCCTGGAACAGCTACCCGAAGAGCAGCGCCTGGCGCTGACCCTGGTGGCGGTGGACGGCAAGACGTACGCCGAGGCGGCAGAAATACTCGACGTGCCCGTGGGCACCATCATGAGTCGTGTCGCGCGAGCCAGGCGCAATCTGGTGGAACGCTACGACCCGGCACGCGACAAGAGTTGATGTGGAAGACAGTGAAATGACCATGCAAGACGATGAACTGCTATCTCAATACCTGGACGGCGAGCTGACCGGGCCGGCGCGCCTGGCGCTGCGCAAGCGACTGCTGGCGGAACCGCAACTGCGCGCCCGCTTCGATCGCCTGCAGGCGGTCAATGAGCAGGTCAAGAAGGCGTTCGATGTACCCGGTGCGGACAGAGTTCCGGCACCGGTGGTGCAACTGCTCAAAGGCGCGACGACGCGTCCCGACACGGCAGGACCCGGCCGGCGTCACTACAGCAGCCGCCGCCTGGCGCTCGCCGCTGCGCTGGTCGTCGCGGCCGGGCTGCTGCTGACAGCGGACTGGCGTCAGCCGGCCGCGCCCGGTGCGGACGCCATGCTCGCCGGTGTGCTGGAACGCGCTGCGTCACGCGCACAAGGGTGGGATGTGCTGGCCGATGGCCGGCAGGTACGGGTCCTGCTCAGCTTCCCCGGCAAATCCGGTAACTGGTGCCGGGAGTACCTGGTGAGCGAGTTGCGCGACACCCGGCACGGTGTAGCCTGCCGCAGGGGCGGCCAGTGGCATACCGCCGTGCTGGATGCAGCACAGCCACTGCCGGCCAACGACAGCGAGAACTACCGGCCCGCCGGCAGCGACAGTGCCGATGCAGTGGCCAGCTACATCAACGAGCACGCTGCCGATATCGCCCTGAGTCTGCAGGAGGAAGCCCGGCTTATCGCCCGACAGTGGCAATAGCCGGTCCCCGCGTCCCGCGCACGGCTTGCCACTGTTCCACACTACAACAGCTCGCAACACTCCGCAGCCTGGTGCACTCGGCTGAATCCGGGGATTTGAACCTGGGTCGCCATCACAATAGACGCATCAATCCCCTGACCGCAAAGGAAAACCGACCGGCCAGAAAGCAAACAGGGCCTGCCGCCCCATGTAGACGACAAGCCCTGAAGTTCAGTGCGGGGGGCTAGCAGTCCCTGCTCTGTGAGATGGCTGCCGAAACACCCACCAGACTGCACTAGGCGTGCAGCGGCAGGCGATTTCAGCGAATGTACGGAGGCGGACGGCGACGCCACGCTCACCCGACCTGTCCCGGCCGGTGCGAGGTACCCAACGGCTGTTCGCCGTCTCCTCCAGCGGTTTCACTCCACTTTCAAGTAGATGACGGGGCAGCTCGGGACATTATTCCCTCGATCCGGAGAAAATTTTTAATTTTTTGGTCAGGCCACTGGCCTGCGCGCCGGGGAACGGACAGCGCTATGGGCTGCGCAGGTCTTCGTTGCACAACTCAGGGCATTACCACCAGATCGCACTCCAGTTGATCCAGTACTTTTTCCGCGGTGTTGTTGTTCAGCATGGCGGACAGGCCGGAGCGCGCCGAAGTGCCCATGACCACCAGGCCGGCCCCTATTTCCCGGGCGGTCCCGACAATGGCGTCGTCCGCCTCGCCCATCACGATGTGCACCCGCTCACCCGGCACGCCGCAGGCGCGCACCAGTGCGCCCCGGTCGGGCCGGTTGGCCAGCTCCTGGTAGGCGCTGACAAAGTGTATATCGGTGTCGATCTGCTCGAATAGCTCCCGGCACAGATCGAGGATTTTCTGGTTGAGTGCGCGATAGGTCTCGTGCTTGCTGCGCGTATCCAGTGCCGCCAGGATGGTCTGCGCCCGATTGCTGCCGTCGCCCTTTACCAGCAGCACCGGACAGGTACATTCGCGAATCAGGGTCCAGTCGGAGGTTCTCTTGAGGCGCCGCTGTGCGCTGGAGTGCTTGCGGGAGGCCTTCACCACGCCGTCCACCTTGTGGCGCACGGAGGCGCGCACGACCGCCTGGTACCAGTTGCTGTCCCACTCTGTTGATTTGCACTGAAAATTGAC